>NZ_VOGZ02000006.1:0-229277 GCF_008033395.2 Flavobacterium sp. XN-5 | reverse complement strand
ATAGGCTTTTTTGTTTTAAATCGGATTCTAACTTGGAATCTGGTATATATGTTCTATTCATTGATTTGAATAGGTTTTTTGTTTTTAAGTTTTTTTCGATAAAAATCTGATTTTAATAAAAAATGATTGGGTTTTTTCTTAATCTTTATTAAAGTTTATGGGTATTTTTGTTATCAAAAAATTTGATTATGAAAAAAATATTTTTGTATTTACTTTTAAGCTTTGTTCTTACAATTCAAGCGCAACAACGCCCTAAATTAGTGGTAGGAATAGTGGTTGACCAAATGAAAATGGAATATCTATATCGCTTTTCGGAAGATTTTTCCACAAATGGTTTTAAAAGATTGATGAATAATGGATATGCCTTTCATAATATGCATTATAATTATGTGCCAACGTATACTGCTCCCGGTCACGCAAGTATTTATACTGGTGCCACACCTTCCACACATGGTATTGTTGGAAATGATTGGTTTAATAAAGCTATCGGAAAAGACATGTATTGTACCGAAGATAAATCTGTTAAAACAATAGGCAACGGTACAGAAGAAGAAGGGGCAATGTCTCCTAAAAATTTATTAAGTACTACCATTACTGATGAGTTGCGAATGGCAACTAATTTTAAAGGAAAAGTAATTGGATTAAGTGTAAAAGATCGTGGTGCAATTTTGCCTGCAGGGCATTTTGCCAACTGGGCATTTTGGTATAGTAAAACAGGTGCTTTTATCTCTAGTACTTTTTATGGTGATGCATTACCGGATTGGGTAACCGAATTCAACCAAGAAAAAAGATACATGAATTATATTAATAAAGGTTGGGATTTATTGAAACCCATTGCTACTTATAATGAAAGCCTTGCTGACGATAATCCGTATGAAGGGAAATTAGATAAAACTAATGCGCCTGTTTTTCCATACGATTTGAGTAAGATATATAAAGAAAGGGGAGCTGATGTTTTAAGAAGTACACCTTTTGGAAATGATATTTTGGCTGAGTTAGCGATGAAAGCTATAGAAAAAGAAGAGTTGGGCAAAGATGATATCACGGATTTTCTAACTGTTAGTTTTTCGTCCACAGATTATGTAGGTCATACTTTTGGTCCACGTTCTATGGAATTACAGGATACTTATTTGCGTTTAGATCAAACATTAGCTCAATTTTTAAACTATTTAGACAAGACAGTGGGAAAGGATAATTATCTGCTTTTTCTGACTGCAGATCACGCTGGAGCTGAGAATCCAAATTATTTGAAGGATAATAAATACAATGTAAAAAATATTCCTTCAAAAGATATCGTTACGGGATTAAAAAAATATTCTAATGAAACTTTTGGTGCTGATTTAATATTGGATTATTCGAATTTTAATCTGTTTTTCAATAAAGAAATTATAAAACAGAAAGTTTTAGATTTAACGAAGGTGAAACAAAGCTTCAAAGAATTTTTGATGACGCAAGAACAAGTAAAAAGAGTATATACTGAAGAGGAAATTTTAGCTTCTTCTGGTGATGATTATTTTTTAAGCTTTATTTCTAAGGGGTATGATCCTAAACAGAATGGCGAGATTGTCATTCTGGATAAGACGGGGTATATGCAATATCAAGCAACTGGGACTACACATGGTTCGCCTAATAGTTATGATACACATGTGCCATTACTTTTTTATGGATGGCAAGTGCCAAAGGGAGAATTACACTCTAAAAAATATATTACGCAAATTGCACCTACACTTTCGCAGATGTTGAAGATTCCTTTTACCAATGGAACAGAAGCAGAAGTATTGGAAACGCTTTTAGAAAAAAATTAAATTATTATATTTTTTTTGCTGTGTAATTAAAAAAAAACTCCTGTCTTTGAATGAGATAGGAGTTTTTTTAGCTTGTAACTTAAATAGATGCTAAAATTTATTTTCTACTTCAGCAGCTTCTAACATTAAATAATGTAAGTCCGTATTTTTAATGAAAGGCTTCAATAGATCACTTCCAGGACCATACATCGCTAGTTCACTATAATCAGCAGAATGATCCATACTAATCCAGCCAACTGAATTGTATTTCTTTTGAATATCAGCTAGTAGTTTGAAAGGCAAATGTCTAGGATTATAAAGACCTTCTTCTAATTTTATATTCGAATAAAAATTTAAAATTTCCTTAGCTTCGTCCTGTTTTAGAATTGTTTTATTTGCGTATTCGATTCTGTCAATTAACTGAGAAACTGTAGTTTCTTGGCCAATTCCATTTAAAATCCATTCATTAGTTTGTTTGTAATTTTGGATACTATCAAAATTAGCATCTGCATCTCTACCGTAGATAATTCCCGGATTGGCATTTCCATGGTCAGTGGTAATAATTACAAGGGTGTTTTTGTCTTTTTCAGCAAAATCAATAGCAAGTTTTACAACTTCATCGTGTGCTACTTGATCGTAAAGTAGACCTGTAATATCGTTTCCATGTGCCGCCCAATCCACTTTTCCAGCTTCTACTTGAAGTACAAAACCATTGGGATGATTTTTCATTTTATCAATAGCACGTTGTGCCATTTCTGCTAATGTAGGAATAGTTCCAGTTAATTCTTTACTACTTTCTCTATCTTTAGAATAGGGTAATCCATCGTTATAAAATACGCCAAGAATAGGTTTGCTATTACCGCAAGCAAACATTTCACTTTTGTTTTTTACTACAGAAAATCCATTGTTAGAAAACTCTTGATACAGATCCCGTTTATCTTTGCGGCTTTCAGAAGAAAAATAGTTATTTCCACCACCCATCATAATATCAAATTTCAGGTCAAGATACATTTCGGCAATACTATCCTGACTATTTCTGCTTTTTGAAGCAACACAAAATCCAGCAGGTGTGGCATGAGTAATAGGAACGGTAGTCACACAACCCGCCATTTTTCCAGCTTTTTTAAATTTCTGCCAAATTGGAAGGTAGTCTTCTCCGTTTACACCAACATTTAAAGAACCATTTTTTACACGGAAACCACTTCCCCACGAAGAACTTGCTGCTGCAGAATCAGTAACGATTGATGATGCCGAAGCCATATCCATCAAACCTCGAGTTACTTTATTGTCTTTATATAATTGAATCCAGTTACTCCCTTTTCCAGTTTTTCTATTGAGGTAGATATCAGCCATGTTTAGTGTACCAATGCTCATTCCATCGCTAACAATCACAATGATATTTTTTGCTTTTGTATTCTTTTTTAAAGTGTCAAAATCAAGTTCTTTTGCATTTCCTTCGAAAGGATTTAATATGGTCGCTCCAATAGCAAATAAAGAACCGTTTTTGAAAAATTTCCGTCTATCCATTGTTTTTGATTTTTTTTGTAAGAAATTCAAATGTAAATAAACTACTTCATTTAGTATGTTAAGAACTGATTATTTTTGGGTAAATATGTTTTTCGATTGCTTTTTTTGATAAAAAAAAATCCCATTCGGACTAACGAATGGGATTGTTGTTTTAGATTATTGCCGTTGTTACGGGAAGTGGAATTTGATTTTTAAGTAAATCTTCAAAGGTTTCATGAGCTCGTATTAAATGCCCTTCGCCGTTCATCCATAATACTTCAGCTGGTCTGTATCTTGAGTTGTAGTTAGATGCCATAGAATAACAGTATGCACCTGCATTTTTAAAACTTAATATGTCGCCTTCTTTAATTTCTGAAATTCTTCTATTATTAGCAAATGTATCTGTTTCACATATATAACCTACAACCGAATAGAATCGTTCTTTTCCCTTAGGATTAGAAATGTTTTCGATATGGTGCTGTGAGCCATATAGCATTGGACGAATTAAATGATTGAAACCACTATCAACTCCAGCGAAAACAGTCGAAGTTGTTTGTTTGATTACATTCACTTTCACTAAAAAGGAGCCTGCTTCACTTACCAAAAATTTCCCTGGCTCGAATATTAAAGTTAACTCTTTCCCGTATTCAGTACAAAAAGCGTTGAATCTTTTAGATAATTTTTTACCTAACTCTTCAATATCAGTTTCGATATCATCTTTTTTGTATGGCACTTTAAATCCACTACCGAAATCTAGAAATTCAAGGTTTTTAAAGTTTTTGGCTGCGTCGAATAAAATTTCGGCAGCATATAAAAATACTTCGATGTCAAGAATATCTGAACCTGTATGCATGTGTATACCTACGATGTTCATTTTTGTATTTTCTACAATTCGAACTAAATGAGGCAATTGATGGATAGAAATTCCGAATTTACTATCGATATGTCCTACCGATATGTTAGTGTTACCACCCGCCATTACATGAGGATTGATACGAATACAAACCGGCACATTAGGATGTTTTGCACCAAATTGCTCTAGTATAGACAGATTGTCAATATTGATTTGAACTCCCATAGCGTGTACCTCTTCAATTTCTTCAAGAGAAACACCGTTTGGAGTGTAAAATATTTTCTCTGGATCATATCCAGCATGAAGACCTAATTGAACTTCTTGTATAGACACCGTATCAAGTCCAGATCCCATTTCTTTTAATAGTTGAAGTATCGCAATATTAGACAATGCTTTCATGGCATAATTGATACGCAACTTTTCTACCTTAGAAAATGCCTTAGTTAATCTATTGTATTGAGATTTTATTTTTTCGGCATCGTAAACATAAATTGGACTTCCAAATTGTTCGGCTAATTGTAGTAGATCTTTTGATTGCATCGTTATTATTTTTTAGCAAATTTATTATTCTTTATTGATATAACAAGGGAATATTTAAATTCTAACAATTTGTAACAAAAAGTTACAAATACAACATTAAGTACGTTTTACTTAATTAGATTCAACATTCTTAAATAAGGCGATCTAAAATTGAAATAGTTGGCATAAATCTGACCTAGTGTGAATTATTGATACCTTCAAATAAAAATGGCTGTCAGAAAAAAAAATCTGACAGCCACTTTTCAATAGTAGTATCATTTATAGACCTGGTAAATCACCATTCCCTTTTGTAGGTAAATTAGTGTAGCCCATCAAATAATTATCAACTTCTCTTGCTGCTTCACGGCCTTCGGAGATTGCCCAAACAATTAAAGATTGTCCTCTTCGCATATCACCAGCGGTGAAGATGTGCGGGACATTTGTTTGATAATTTTTTGCTTTATAATTGCTACGCATATCTATTTCTAATCCCAGTTGGTCACTTAAGGTTTTTTCAGGACCTGTAAATCCAAGAGCAAGTAAAGCCAAATCACAAGGCCATGTTTTCTCAGAGCCTTCCTTTTCGACTAATTCTGGTCGTTGTCCTGGAGTCATTTTCCAAGCTACTTCTACAGTTTTTAATCCTACCAATTCTCCTTCTTCATTTGCAATAAATTCTTTGGTATTGATTAACCAGTTTCTATCACAACCTTCTTCATGCGAAGAGGATGTTTTTAATTGCAAAGGCCAGAAAGGCCAAGGTGTAGTTTCGCTTCTTCCAACTGGTGGTTTAGGCATAATTTCGAAATTAGTAACCGATTTTGCTCCGTGTCTGTTTGAAGTTCCTACACAGTCAGAACCTGTATCTCCACCACCAATTACGATAACGTCTTTCGCAGTCGCTTTGATTTGGTCAGGAATAACTTCTCCGTAAACTACTTTAGTTTGCTGAGTTAAAAAGTCCATTGCCTGAACAACACCTTTTGTTTCAATTCCTTTAGTAGGTAAGCTTCTTCTTTCGGTAGCTCCACCGCACAATACGATTGAGTCAAATTCATTCAATTGTTCTACACTATAGTTTACTCCAACATTTACGTTCGTTTTAAAAACGATTCCTTCGGCTTCTAATATTAGAACACGTCGGTCAATTATTCCTTTTTCTAATTTAAAATTCGGAATTCCGTAGCGCAATAATCCCCCAATAGCATTATCTCTTTCAAAAACAGTTACAGTGTGTCCTGCTCTGTTTAATTGCTGAGCAGCAGCTAATCCAGCAGGTCCAGAGCCAATCACAGCTACTGTTTTACCAGTTCGTTTTAATGGAGTTTGTGGTTTGATCCATCCTTCTGCAAAACCTCTTTCGATGATGTTTTTTTCAATATTTTCAATTGCTACAGGTTCTTCGATAATACCTAATACACATGATTTTTCACATGGGGCAGGGCATAAGCGACCTGTAAATTCAGGAAAATTATTTGTCGATTGTAAAATCTCTAAAGCACTTTGCCATTCTTCCTGATGAACCATATCGTTAAAGTCAGGAATCAAATTGCCTAATGGACATGCGCTATGGCAAAATGGAATTCCACAATCCATACATCTCGATCCTTGTTCTTTAATTTTATCTTTCGATAAAGGAATTGTAAACTCATTATAATTTGTGACACGATCCTTTACTTCTATATTACTTTCGTCAGTTCTATTGTATTCTTTAAATCCACCTATCTTTCCCATGACTTATGCTATTAATTCTTCAATTTTCTTTTCTTCTGCTAATCGTTGCAATGCTATTTTATAATCAGTAGGCATTACTTTGATGAAATGTTTTTGTTGGTTTTCCCAATCTTTCAAGATTCTTGAGGCTAACGGACTGTTAGTATACATCGAGTGATTTTTGATTAATCGTCTTAGCTTTGTCAAATCTTCTTCTTCCAATGTTTCTAAGGCTACCATTTCCATATTGCATAAACCATTTTCGAATTGTTTTTTCTCATCAAAAACGTAAGCAACACCACCACTCATACCAGCAGCAAAATTCCTTCCTGTTTTACCTAAAACAACTACTGTACCTCCGGTCATGTATTCACATCCATGATCCCCAATTCCTTCTACAACTGCTGTTGCCCCAGAATTTCTTACAGCGAATCGTTCTCCGGCCATACCATTAATATAGGCTTCACCAGTTATAGCGCCATACAATGCTACGTTACCAATAATAATATTTTCTTCGGGTTTAAACGTTGCAGTAGGAGGAACTTTGATGATTAATTTAGCTCCAGAAAGTCCTTTTCCTAAATAATCGTTACAGTTACCATGGATTTTAAAAGACAATCCATTCGTAGCAAAGGCACCAAAACTTTGTCCAGCAGAACCTTCAAAATCTACAAGAATAGTGTCGTCTGGCAAACCTTGGGCACCGTATATTTTTGAGATTTCGTTACTTAAAATTGCACCAACAGAACGGTCTGTATTTTTAATTTTAAAAGTTACTCTCGTTTTTTCTTTTCTATAAATTGAAGGAATTGCTTCTTTTATGATTGCAAAATCAAGTACATTTTCTAAGGCATGATCTTGAGTCGTTGTATTGTGATTTGGTACCGTTTTCGCTTTTTCTGGTTTGTACAAAATAGTAGATAAATCTAAACCACTTGCTTTATAATGTTTGATGGCTTTGTTGACATTCAGTTTTTGCGATTGTCCTACCATTTCTTTCAATGTTCTAAAGCCTAACTGCGCCATGATTTCTCTCAACTCTTCGGCAATAAAATACATAAAATTAATAATGTGCTCTGGTGTTCCTTTGAAATTTTTTCTTAATTCAGGATCTTGAGTAGCAATACCAACTGGACATGTGTTTAAATGACAAGCTCTCATCATAATACAACCTGATGCGACTAGAGGAGCAGTGGCAAAACCAAACTCTTCCGCTCCTAATAAGGCTGCAATGGCAACATCACGTCCTGTTTTTAATTGTCCGTCGCATTCTAATACAACACGACTTCTTAAATCATTTAATATTAGTGTTTGTTGTGCTTCGGCAAGTCCAAGTTCCCAAGGAATACCAGTATGTTGTAAGGAAGTCAATGGTGCAGCACCAGTTCCTCCGTCGTAACCTGAAATCAAAATTACATCCGCTTTTGCTTTTGCAACACCAGCAGCGATGGTTCCAACACCTACTTCAGAAACTAACTTAACGTTTACGCGAGCTTCACGATTAGCATTTTTTAAATCAAATATCAATTGGGATAAATCCTCAATAGAGTAAATATCGTGATGCGGAGGCGGCGAAATTAATCCAACATAAGGAGTTGAATTTCTAACTTTTGCAATCCATGGCACTACTTTTTCGCCTGGTAGTTGACCACCTTCACCTGGTTTAGCCCCTTGCGCCATTTTTATCTGAATCTCTTTGGCACTGGTCAAATAGTTAATAGAAACTCCAAATCTTCCTGAAGCAACTTGCTTAATAGCACTATTTCTTGAATCGCCATTCATGTCTTGTTGAAAACGGGTAGGATCTTCCCCTCCTTCTCCAGAATTACTTTTTCCACCTATTCTGTTCATGGCAATCGCCAAGTTCTCATGTGCTTCCTGGCTAATCGATCCATAAGACATCGCGCCAGTTTTGAATTTTTTTACAATTTCTGTCCAAGGTTCTACTTCATCAATTGAAATAGGATCCAAGTTATTGAATTCGAATAAACCTCTAATTGTCATTAGGTTTTTACTTTGGTCATTAACCATAGTTGAATATTCTTTGTAACTCTCAGGACTGTTTAAACGAACTGCTTGTTGCAATTTAGCAATAGTAGTTGGGTTAAACATATGCTTTTCTCCGGTTCTTCTCCATCTGTAGATTCCTCCAATTTCTAGGGACAATAGATTGGCAACTTTTGAATTCGGGAATGCTTTCTGGTATCTTTTTTTAATTTCTTTTTCGATTTCCATTAAACCGATTCCTTCAATTCTGGAAGGAGTATAGGGAAAATATTTAGTAGAAAAAGTTTTGTTTAAACCTAAAATTTCAAAAATTTGAGCAGCTCTATACGAATGTAAAGTAGAGATACCAATTTTATTCATGATTTTCAGAATCCCTTTTGCAATCCCTTTATTATAATTTGCAATTGCATATTCAGGTGTAATACCTGTAATGGATCCTTTCTCTACTTGATCATGGATAATTTCATTTACTAAATAAGGATTAATGGCACTTGCACCATATCCAAATAAAAGGGCAAAATGATGTGGTTCACGTGGTTCTGCAGATTCAATTATAATTCCGAATTTAGAGCGAACTTTTAGAAGATTCAGCGAATGATGAATGTAAGAGCAAGCTAATAGCATTGGTATTGGAGCCTTTTTGTCGCTAACCCCTCTATCTGAAAGTATAATGATATTGTATCCTTCTTGTACTGCTTTGAAAGTTGCTTGAACACATTTTTCTAGCGCACGCTCTAGTCCATTTGCTCCTTTTTCTATTTCATATAAGGTAGAGATCGTCGCCGATTTGAAATCGGGATGGTCAATATTTCTAATTTTATCTAAATCTTCTTTTGAAATTACCGGATTCTGAATTTTTAACTTTTTACAATGCTTTGGAGCAATGTCAAAAATGTTGAAATCTCCTCCAATCGCTAAGCTAACATCAGTAATAATTTCTTCACGAATTCCGTCCAAAGGTGGGTTCGTAACTTGCGCGAATAATTGTTTGAAATAATTATATAAAAGTTGGGGTTGGTCTGATAGCACAGCTAATGGAGTATCATTCCCCATGGAACTAATAACCTCTGCGCCTTTTGCTCCCATCGGGGTAATTACGGTCTTAACATCTTCAATCGTGTAACCAAATAATCGCAATCTCGTTTCGAAATCTACCTTTTCAGTAGGAGTGCTATTATTAGTATATGGTATTTGTGATAGTTGTAGTAAATTTTCGTCTAGCCATTTTCTGTAAGGACGTTTGGTTACAATAGCATTCTTGATTTCATCATCTTCTATAATTCGACCTTCATTCATATCAACAAGGAACATTTTCCCTGGTTCTAGTCGGCCGTGCTGGACTACATCTTCTGGCTTTATATCAAGAACACCTATTTCTGATGCCATAATCACAAATCCTTCTTTTGTAAGTGTGTAGCGTGAAGGACGCAATCCATTTCTGTCAAGAAGTGCACCTATCACGTTTCCATCCGTAAACGGAATAGAAGCAGGACCATCCCATGGTTCCATAATGCAAGCATTATACTCGTAGAACGCTTTTTTATCGTCGGACATGGTTTGGTGTTTTTCCCATGCTTCAGGAACGACCATCATCATAGCTTCAGGTAAGGAACGTCCTGTCATTAATAACAATTCGACAACCATATCCATAGAAGCGGAGTCAGATTTACCGTCTAATATTATAGGAAACAATTTTTTAATATCCTCGCCAAATACGTCACTTTGCATTAACTCTTCACGAGCACGCATTCTACTTACATTTCCACGAAGGGTATTTATTTCACCATTATGACACATGTACCTAAAAGGCTGTGCTAACTCCCAAGAAGGAAAAGTATTAGTGGAAAAACGCTGGTGAACCAAAGCTAGTCGAGTAACTAAATCGGTATCGGTTAAATCAGTGTAGTATCTACTAATGTCTTCTGGCATTAATAAACCTTTATATATTATAGTAGTGGTTGATAAACTAGAGAAATAAAACATATGACTTTCTGAAGTTTTTGAACTCAGAATTGTATGTTCGGCTATTTTTCTTGCTGCAAATAATTTGGCATTGAATTGTTGTTCGGTTAGTTCTAAACCGTTCTTACCAATAAATACTTGTTTTACTGTTGGTTCTTTTTCGGCTGCTATTTGTCCAAGGTTGGAAACGTCCACAGGAACATCTCTCCATCCGATGATATTCAAATTTTGATTGCGAATCGCAGTTTCAAAAGTAGTTTTGCAAAAATCAGATTGGTTTTCCTTTTTTGGTAAAAAAACCATTCCTACTGCATATTCTCTCGTTTCTGGAAAAGTAAAGTCACATACTTTTTTAAAAAAATCATGGGGAATATCAAAAAGAATTCCTGCTCCATCTCCTGTTCTTCCATCAGCGCTTACTGCACCACGATGCTCTAATTTAATTAAGATGTCGAGTGCTTTATGTATAATGTCATTAGATTTAATTCCATTTAAATTACAAATAAATCCTGCGCCACAGTTATCATGTTCAAATTCGGGCAAATAAAGGCCTTGTTCTTTAACTTTCATGTCTTTATAATTTTTTTTATACAAAAATAGAGATTTCATTGCGTTTAATGTATTGAAATGGGGTAAAACGGGTAATTTTTGCTATAAAATTAGAATAACGGTAAATAAATGTCAATAATCATTTTTAGGCATAGCTGAATTACAATATTGGTAAACTGATTTTTCTATTGAGACGATATAATGATAAATGGGAGGGGTATGTTCAAATTTACGGAATTAATTTCAAACGATATAGTGACTTTTGGATCACTGTTTTAATTTATTTTTATTTTTCGAAAAGCTTAATTTCCGCTGTTATTTTACAATTATTATGGAACTTATAATATAAGAAATTTAAATAGGTAAAAGATTTTTCTGTTCAGATGAATTTTGCTATTTTTGTGCCACTTATATTCTGAAATAAATTCAGGAGCCAGACAAATTCTATATTATGAACATACACGAATATCAAGGAAAAGAGATTTTAGCTAGTTACGGAGTTCGCATTCAACGCGGTATCGTTGCTAATAATGCAGTTGAAGCTGTATCTGCTGCAAAACATTTAACTACTGAAACAGGAACAAGTTGGTATGTAATTAAAGCACAGGTTCATGCAGGTGGACGTGGAAAAGGTGGAGGAGTAAAACTTGCCAAAAACTTACAACAAGTAGAAGAAATTGCAGAACAAATTATTGGAATGCAATTGGTTACGCCTCAGACTTCTGCAGAAGGAAAAAAAGTACGCAAGGTTTTAGTTGCTGAAGATGTTTATTATCCTGGTGAAAGTGAAACTTCAGAGTTTTATGTATCTGTTCTATTAAATAGAGCGACAGGTCGTAATATGATCATGTATTCTACTGAAGGTGGAATGGATATCGAGGAGGTAGCAGAGCATACTCCGCACTTAATCTTTAATGAAGAAGTTAATCCTTCTGTTGGACTTCAAGGTTTTCAAGCAAGAAGAATTGCTTTTAATTTAGGTCTTTCTGGAAATGCTTTTAAAGAAATGGTGAAATTCATCGACTCTTTATACAATGCATATATCGGTTCTGATGCTTCCATGTTTGAAATTAACCCAGTTTTAAAAACATCTGACAATAAAATTTTAGCTGTTGATGCTAAAGTTAATATTGATGATAATGCTTTATACAGACAAAAAGCGTATGCTGAGATGCGTGATATTCTTGAAGAAAATCCAATCGAAGTAGAGGCAAAAGAAGTAGGATTAAACTATGTAGATCTTGACGGAACTGTTGGATGTATGGTTAACGGAGCTGGATTAGCAATGGCAACTATGGATTTAATTAAGTATGCTGGTTTTGAGCCTGCAAACTTTCTTGACGTAGGTGGAACGGCTGATGCAAAACGTGTTGAAACTGCTTTCCGTATTATCTTAAAAGATCCAAACGTAAAAGCAATTTTGATTAATATTTTTGGTGGAATTGTTCGTTGTGACCGTGTGGCACAAGGAGTTGTTGACGCTTACAAAAACATGGGTGATGCTATTAAAGTGCCAATCATTGTTCGTTTACAAGGTACAAATGCAGCTATTGCAAAAGAATTAATTGATAATTCAGGAATGCCAATTTTATCGGCTGTTGAATTCCAAGAAGCAGCTGACCAAGTAAAAGCAGCTCTTTCTTAATTAGAAATCATTAGATATAAAAAAATCCTGTTTGCCTCGGTAAACAGGATTTTTTGTTTTTAAAAAAGTTATTTTGTGCCAATCGCTTCATAGCCTCTTAATATAATCTTGTTTTCATTGTCTAAATTTTCGTTGGTTTTCACCAAGATATTAATGATATTAAATTTGAATGCATTATTTCTTAAATTGTAAAACTCGGTTGAATTGGTGATTTCGACCTTTAAGATATAGTTTTTATCTATTTTGAACGTGTTGTAATTGTCTTTAATAAATGCTCCATTTATCATATAAATCGCATCGTTATTTTTTATTTTGGTAAATTGAGATTTTACTTGCTCTAAACTTATAAAAGCATATTTTTTTGGATTTTTTGAAGTAATATAAATTTGTCCAACATAGGAGATGTTATTAATTACAGTATCATTTTTAATAACATTTACTGACTCTAATTCGTCAGGATTAAAGTATTTCATTGTTTCCCCAGAAATAAAAGCTGAATCAAGAAATATAGCTGCTTCTTTAATTTTATTGTTTTGTCCAAAAAATAGTGCTGTAATGAATAGTAATGCAAGGGTTAGGAATAGTTTCATATTTGTGGAGCTAAAATGTTTTACAATAAATGAAATTTATAAAAAAATCCTGAACTTTCATTCAGGATTTTGAATTGGTATTATTTTCCAATTTCTTGAATCACATCTGATTCATATATTTTATAACCTTTATTATTTCTTTGGGCGATTTTTAAAAGTGCTTTTGCGACAACGGTGCTTTCAATGGGTTTGTATTTTTTTAATTTTCCAAGAAATAGAAAGGAAAAAACCTTCATGAAAAAACCACCCACTTTTTCTGCCATTCTAAATTCAGTTCTGTCACCCAAAAGTAATGAAGGTTGTACTACAGAAACGCTTTCGAAACTAGAATTTTTAAGAAACTCCTCCATCTCGCCTTTTGTTTTCAGATAGAAATTACCAGAATTTACATCAGCTCCAAGTGATGATATAATTAGGAATTGTTTGACCTTATTTTGAGCTGCCAAAGCCGCAAACTGACTTGGATATTCAAAATCGACTTTTCGAAAGGCTTCTTTACTTCCCGCTGTTTTTATTGTCGTTCCAATGGTGCAAAAGAAATCATCACCCTGAACTAAATCTTTATAGGTTTCTATTTTATCAAAATCTACAATATGTTGCGTTAATTTCGGATGCTTTATTTCGGATGCACTTCTTACAAAAGTGATTACTTTTTCATAGTCATTACTCGCTAAGAGAAGTTCTAATAAATGGGAACCTATTAAACCAGTACTTCCTATAATTAAGGCTGTTTTCATGTAATGATTATTTTTTATCCTTACCGAAATTGTATTTCACTTTTTCTACTACCTGCACTTTTGCGTTTCCTTTTGGGTATTGTTTTTTGGAAGGCTTTTTAGTAGCTGAACTTGATTTTGAAGGACTTTGATCACCTCTTGACTTTTCTTCGTCTCTTGGTTTTGCTTTAAATTCGGGTCTTTCTTTTGTGCTATCTTTTGCTGGAATTTGAGCTTTGTGTTTTGCTAAAACATCATTTGGGTTTTTCGGATTTTCTTTTGTTCCACGCAAATGGATAACCAAAGCATTTAAAAAGTTACGTAAAACCTGATCACCACATTCCATATAGTTTTCATGTTTTTCGTCACGGAAAAAAGCGCCTAATTCAGACTTGGTAATTCTAAAATCTACCAATTCTAATATTTCAACTATTTGGTCGTCACGTAACATCAAGGCTACGCGTAATTTTTTGAAGATATCGTTATTTGTCATCATATTCTAAATTTTTTACAAAGGTACGTTTTTAAAGCATTTGTACATCAATTTTGAGTTTTCTGTTGGCTATCGTTTAATACTTGAATTATTTTATCCAAATCTTCTTTAGTATGATTGGCTGTAAATATGATTCTATTCAAATCTTTACCATCGGTAGTATATTTAAAATTAGTCACAACGATGTTATTCGCAGTGAATATTTCATTTATTCCGGGCATGTCTGGGTAGATTACCGGATATTCAGGATTAAAGGGAAATCCTTTATTTTCTAATAATATGCTGTCAATATATTTAAGATTGTTTTTTAATTTTAAATGTTGGCTTTTATAAATTTCCTCAGCTTCACCCAAGGCTTCAATTAAAGCGGGACTCATTCCTGCGCTTGATACAAAGGAGGGATTGTTCATTATTTGGTTAATAAAGGATTGATCAGATGCAATTACACCTCCAGTAACGCCCATCGCTTTTCCTAAAGAAGCGAGCATAATCTTCCGTTTGATATTTTTGCAGTTAATAGACGAATAAATTCCGCAGCCGTTATTTCCTAAAACACCCAATGAATGCGATTCATCAATAACCAGAGTGATTTCTTTATTCGATACAATGGATTCTACGGCAGCAAGTTCTACAGCTTTTATTTGAAAGCTAGGCACGGCATCTGTCAAAATTGTAATCCGTTCAGTTGCGCTATCTAACAATCGAGGATTTAATTTGTTTTCGATTAAAAAAGGCAAGCTATTAGGAACTCTTAGCGCTGCGTGAGTATTGGGAAAGTGAAAAAAAACATCGGTAGTGTCGCTAAGCTCTTCGATTACTAATTTTGCAGCCAACATTCCTGAAGAAACAGTGACTACGGTTTCTGCTTTAATATAATCGGTTAGAAATTGTTCTCCTTTTTCGTATGCTGTAAGTTGTATGTTTGAATTTCTGGAACTTCCGTAAGCAGAACCCCAGCGAAGAATATTTTTTACAATTAACTGCTGGAATTCAGTATTGGCTGGCATTCCTAAATAAGCTGTTCCGCCAAAATACAAATAACTCTTGTCTTTAACCTCAATTATTCTATCTGGAAACTGATTGATTTTCATTGTAGATTATTTTAAAATAACGCCAGTTCCATTTAGCTCAGAATAGCTGATTTTTCCGTTTTTGATGGTCACTCCATTTGCGATATCTTCTGCAAGAAGAAGCGCACCGTCCATATCGACATAATCCAATTGCGGTAATAAATGAGCAATAGCTGAGATTCCGACAGAGGATTCCGTCATGCATCCTACCATTGTTTTTAAACCTAGTTTTTTAGCTTCTTTAATCATGCGTCGCGCCGGAGTTAAACCACCACATTTTACTAACTTTATATTTACGCCATGAAAATGATTGTGGCATTTAGCGACATCTTCTTCGATAATACAACTTTCGTCGGCTATTATTGGAAGAACTGAATGTTTAAAAACTTCTTTGTGTCCTTCCCAATTATCTGCTTTCATAGGTTGTTCTAGGAATTCCACGCCTAGTTTTTTCAATTCTACAGCATTGTTGATGGTTTCTTCAACTCCCCAACCACAGTTTGCATCAATTCTAAAAATAGCATCAGTATGTTTTCGAAGTTCTTTAACGATGGCAATATCTTCCTTGGTTCCTAGTTTGATTTTATAAATAGGCCAAGGCAACTCCTTCATTTTTGACACCATTTTATCGATAGATGCAATTCCAATAGTGTAATCAGTTAGCGGATTGTTTTCTGTCTTGTAGTTCCAATACTCGTACAGTTTCTTTCCTTTTTTTCGAGCATACAAATCTGTATAAGCCATGTCCAAAGCGCATAAGGCAAACATGTCTTCTTTTAAATAAGGATGCATTTTTGCCCAAAATTCTTCGGGAGTTTCATTAGTGGTAGATTCAATTACAGATCGGAATATGTTCAAATCGTCGATCATAACAGGAACGGTTGTTTTGTAATAAGGGTTTGATGTTGCTTCTCCAAAACCCGAAAACCCTTCGCTTTGTAATTCCACTATCAACGAGGGTTGCATATCGATCGATTCTCTTGAAATGGTAAACGTATGTTTAAGTTTGAGGTCGTATGCTCTTAGTATTAATTCCATAATTTATTGAGGATGTAAAATTTTATGTAAATCGGTTGCGAAAACAGTTTATAAATATAGTGAATTAGTTAATATCCCAACCAAAGAATGGCTTCTGTAAATCCATCACGCCATAATTTTTCGCTGTGCTTGCCTCCACTAATAATTTCCTTTTTATTTAAGTGCAAACAACTACATCGCTTCGTGTTTACTACATGTTCCATTTTATTCATGTCGGCAACCATATCTTCGCTTTCTTTATCGCCGCACATGAAATATATTTTAGTTTTTATTTTTTTAGTACTTTCTGCTAAGTCGAATATCTTATCGGAGAACCAAAATGAAGGGCTAAAGACTCCCGCTTTCCCGAATACATTTGGATGTTTCAAAATAGCGTAATACGAAACTAATCCGCCAAGAGAGCTTCCCATTATTAGGGTATTTTTCTTTTTAGTCTTCGTTCTGTATGTTTGGTCAATTTCTGGCTTTAAGGTGTTGACAATAAATTCAAGGTAAGCATCGGCATTTCCGCCACCATATTTTTCGTTTTTAAAGGGAGTCAGCTCGTCCATTCGTTTCTCATTCCCATGTTCGATTCCTATTACGATGAGCTGGGCATTTATACTGTCTAGCTTTTCGTCAACATTCCATTCGCCGGCATAGGAAGTTTTAGCATCAAATAAATTCTGCGCGTCGTGCATGTAAATAACAGAATAATTTTTCTTGGAGGTTTCGTAATTCTTTGGAAGATAAACCCATATTTTTTTTGTGGTTTTTAATTCTGGGGCTTCAATAGTAAAAGTAGAAACTTGTTTTGAGGCGGTGCTTTCTTGAGCAATTGTATTTGATAGGAAAAATAATAGTGCAAGAGTGGGAAGTAGTTTTTTAATCATTGAAAAGGGTTTTTATAGCTAAAAATAGTAATTATTTTATTTTACAACTGAATGTGTAGTTCTTGTTAGCACTAATATTTTTTTTATATTTTATTTAAAGATTGTAAATACCTGATTATGTGTATGTATAGTTTTTGTAGTTAATGATTTCAGTTGGCTTTAATAATTATCATTGTTTGTTGAACAATTAAGTGGCATAGTTATTGGCTTGGGTTAAGATAGTTGTAATTTAAATTTTAGAACATATGAAAAATATAAAAGTACTTGCAATACTAGGAATCGCCTTTTTTGCCTCAAGCACGATAAATGCGCAAGTTTCAGTGGGTGTCAACATCGGACTTCCATCAGTAGTTATATCAGGTCAGTATGAACGCGGCTATGAGCCACAAAGGAGAAATGTTGAATATCGTGAGGAACGTGTAATATATGTAGAACGTGAAGACTGTGATGATAGATGGCATGACGATCGAAGATATTACGAGAAAAATTATAAGAATAAAAAATACCACAACGGGAAGCATTATGACAAAAAATATAAAGGAAAAGGTCATAAAAAACACGACGATGATGATTGGGATGATTAATAGCAGATCAAGATAAGAGTACGTAAAGAGAACCAATTTTGGTTCTCTTTTTTGTTTCCTACTTTTTTAATGGAGCTCTAAAAGTAGTGAACTCCCATTAGATTGCGAAGTGTTTAATACGACCTTTAGTAAGTGTTTAGTGTTTTAATTAAGGTTTTACTGTTATTATGAAAAAAAAATAATATAATTGATGTGATTTGTTGAATCACTGCTTATTCTAGGGTTTTAATTTTAAAATCCATATTTTAGCTAAAATTAATTATTATGAACGAAGAAAAAAGGAGCCTGCTCAAAGAGATGATTGCGTTTTCGACCGTTGATGGCCATTTGCAAAAGAAAGAATACGAATTATTATTTCTAGTTGCCAATGAGTTGAATATCGAAAAAGGAGGTTTTAACGATTTATGCCATCAAAAATTACCGAAACTTTCGCAAAAGAAGGAGTCAGAAAGGATTCAGCAATTTTATAGATTAGCAGTATTATTGAATAGTGAAGGTAATTTGTATGTACGAGAAGCAGCAGCAATTAAACAAATTGGAATGAGTATGGGGCTGAATCCAGATGCTACCAAACGAGTTTTGAGGAAAATGGAAAAAGCGCCAACTATTACTATTACTGAAGATGTATTAGTACGAATTTATAAAGAGGAACAAAATTAGCTAAGTTGTGTTTGTAATTTTTTGATGTCATCACGCAGTTTTGCAGCTTGCATAAAGTCTAAATCTTTTGCAGCTTTCTCCATTGCTTTTCGTTTTTCACGAATTCGTTTTTCTAGTTCTGCTTTCGATAAATATTCGGTTTCAGTTTCAGCGGCGGTATCTAAAGTTAATCCTAGTTCGTAATCAACTAATGGATTTTTAGTGAAAGCACTTTCTATTTTTTTGTTCAGTGCTTGTGGAACTTGGTTGTTCTCTGTATTGTAATTGATTTGTTTGGTTCTACGGTACGTTGTTTCATCAATAGTCTTTTGCATACTTGCTGTAATTTTATCAGCATACATAATTGCTTTTCCATTTAAATTTCTTGCAGCTCGGCCAATAGTTTGTGTCAGTGAACGATGGCTACGCAGGAACCCTTCTTTATCGGCATCTAAAATGGCGACAAGAGAAACTTCCGGTAGATCCAGTCCTTCCCGAAGTAAGTTCACTCCAATTAATACATCAAACAATCCTTTTCTTAAGTCTTGCATGATTTCAATGCGCTCTAGAGTATCAATATCTGAGTGGATGTAGCGGCAGCGAATATTGACTTTTGTTAAATATTTAGCTAATTCTTCGGCCATTCTTTTGGTTAAAGTGGTTACTAAAACTCGCTCGTCAACTTCACTTCGTGCATGGATTTCCTCAATTAAATCATCGATTTGGTTTAAACTTGGTCGAATTTCAATTACGGGATCTAATAATCCTGTAGGGCGGATGACTTGTTCTACAACTACACCTTCCGTTTTTTGTAATTCATAATCCGCTGGAGTTGCTGATACGTAAATGACTTGGTTTTGCATAGCTTCAAATTCGTCAAATTTCAAAGGACGATTGTCCATCGCAGCTGGAAGTCTAAAACCATATTCTACTAAGTTTTCTTTACGGCTACGGTCACCACCGTACATGGCATGCACTTGCGAAAGTGTGACGTGGCTTTCATCAACAACCATCAGGAAATCTTTTGGAAAATAATCCAATAAGCAAAATGGTCTTGTGCCTGCTAATCTTCCGTCAAGGTAGCGAGAATAATTTTCGATACCAGAGCAATAACCTAATTCTCGAATCATTTCTAAATCGAAATTTGTACGTTCTTCTAAACGTTTTGCTTCCAGGTGTTTGCCAATTTCTTTGAAATAATCAACTTGTTTGACTAAATCTTGTTGGATTTCCCAAATTGCTCCTTGCAATACATCCGGAGAAGTCACAAACATATTGGCTGGGTAAATGGTCAGTTTTTCGAATTTCTCAATAACTGCTGCATTTTTTATATCGAAAGATTCAATCTCTTCGATTTCATCTCCAAAAAAATGAATTCGAAAAGCATCATCGGCATAACTAGGATAGACCTCGACGGTATCGCCTTTTATTCTGAAATTTCCCGGGGTAAAATCTGCTTCTGTACGCGAATATAAACTCTGAACTAATTGGTGAAGTAATTTGGTTCTTGAAATAACTTGATCTCTTTCGATCTCAATAACATTTTTCTGAAATTCCACAGGATTCCCAATACCGTATAGACAAGAAACGGAAGCGACCACTAAAATATCTCGACGACCAGAGAGTAGGGAAGAGGTTGTGCTTAATCGCATCTTTTCGAGCTCTTCATTGATAGACAAGTCTTTTTCAATAAATACTCCTGTGACCGGCATAAAAGCTTCGGGTTGATAGTAATCGTAATAAGAAACAAAATACTCAACCGCATTGTTAGGGAAAAACTGTTTGAACTCTGAATACAATTGAGCTGCCAAGGTTTTATTATGTGCTAAAACTAGTGTAGGCCTTTGTACTTCTTGAATAACATTAGCCACAGTAAACGTTTTACCAGATCCAGTGACTCCTAATAATGTCTGGTATTTATCACCATCAATTATTCCTTGAGTTAATTTTTCAATGGCTCGTGGCTGGTCGCCTTTTGGCAGGTAATCGGATACTACTTGGAAATTCATTTGTATAAGGGACAAAGTTTTAGAATTGCAAAGTTACAAAGTTTATAATCATTCTAATCGAAAGTTAGAAACCAAAAAAAAACCACCATGCTGAGCATGATGGTTTGGATTTTATAACTTGTGTTTTATTAGAAGCTGAAACTTAATCTAGCAAAAACGAATCTTCCGTTTTGTCCAAATTGAGATACGTTTCTTGAATACGTAAATTGATTTGAATTCGACAAATCTGATGTTGTTGGAGCTGCTGTATAATCAACAGCACCATTTACTATTCTAGGTTTAATCGCAGTTGATGGACCATAATTTGCGTCTGGGTAAATATCAAAGATATTATTAGCCCCGATAACAATTTTTGCTGATTTAGTAAAATTATAGGCAATTGACAAGTCTGTTATCACTTTTCCTCCCCAAACTGGGTGTTCCGTTTCAACTATTTGACCATTAATAATAGCGCCTTCAATTCTTCCGTCTCCATTTACATCAACTGTATTTGGGTCAGTAACTTCACCGAAATATACATTTCTCAAGAAGAAATCAAATTTATTTACAGAAAGGGAATTGGTTAAATTTGCTTTTACTCTTGGTACAGCCTCTTCTAGATAGATTCTACTAGTCTCAGAATAGTATCTGTTAATTTGGCCGTTAGCTTCTAATATCGGGGAAGCATGAATATCACCTACCCTTGTTGTTTTAGAAATAGTTCCCGATAAATCAGTTTTTAAAGTCAAACCATTTCCGATATTTCTTTTATGGCTAATTACAACATCGATTCCTTTTGATTTTGTGTCAATTGCATTAGCAAAGAATGTTGCTGCTGTAGCATTTGCTGAATCAAACAAAGTGTTTAATTGAGCCGCAGGAGTTCCAGGAGTAGGATTTCCCCCCGGTCTAGAGAACTGGTCTGTAAGTACTACTCTGTCATCAATATTTACAATGTAAGCATCTGCAGTTAAGGTAAGATTAGCTTCTGGAATTTTAGCTGTAAAACCAATACTTGCACTTTGAGACTCTTCTTGTTTTAATTGAGGAATTCCTAATAGTTTAGCCGCTGGTGAATCATTACTGAATGTTCCTACTTCAAATGGTACACCTCCTACGAATTGCGTAGCTGTAGAATTAAAGTAGATTTGGTGTAATGAAGGCGCTCTAAATCCAGTTGAAATTGCTCCACGTAAATTAATATTATCTGTTAATTTGTAACGAGAGGCTAATTTATAATTTGTAGTTCCTCCAAAATCAGAATAATTCTCGTAACGAAGGGCACCGTTCAATAACCATTTTTCAGTTACATCATATTCTAGATCTGCATATATTGCAGCACTATTTCTACCTTTGTCAACTGCATTTACAGGTTTGAAACCTGGGAACACCTGAGATGATCCAGGTCTAAAAGATCCGTAAAAATCAGTTACTTTAATATTATTAGGAGTAGTTGCAGTAACTATACCTCCGTTAATATCGTAGGTGTTATAAGATTCTGGTTGTCCCTCATTTATTTTAAAATTTTCATATCTGTATTCAGCTCCGAATGCTACATTCAGTTTATCAAATTTTCTACTAAAATCAAAATTGGTTGTGTTTTGAGAAAAACCTAATCCTCCAGCATCAAATTCTGTAGGGGATTGTTCTCTTAAAGTGGTATTTACTGTGTTTTCGATGGTGTAGTCGAAGGTGTTTTGACCATAGGTGTTACTTAAATCAAAATTCCAAGTTTCGAATATGTTTCCTCTAAGTCCTGCAGCTGCCGATACGTCATTAATAGTAGAGTGTATTTCAGGTAAGAAACCATTTGGATACAATGCAGTGTAGGCTCTTGATTGATTTGGTCTTCTGTAAAAACCTGCTGCTTCACCCTCTCTATAACTAGTACCTCCAAAAGCGTATACTTCAAGATTTTCATTAATTGGATAGGCTGCATTCAAAAAGAATTGTCCACTTTGTAATGAAGATTGACCTACCGCCATATTGAAGGCACTTCTTTCTAATTTTCTATAGGCCAATTCTCCTGCTGTTGCGTCAAAATTTAATGCAGATTGCATTTGCGTAATAGAAGTGGCTCCTAGTATTGCAGTTTGTTGACCAGCTGTGAAATAATCAACTTGTGGAGCATATGTTTTAATTAGACCAAGAATTTGAGTAGTGTTTGTCGTGTTATCAATATTTCCAAATAAAGCGTTAATATTAGTACCAGCTTCCACCGCTCTTTGTTCTACAGCATTAAAGGCACTAAACAAAGTACCAGTAGCATCTTTTGCTCTTCCTGTTTGCCCTCTTAATTGAAAACTTGCAGTTGCGTTGATAAAACTTTTCTCTTTACCAAGACTAGTACCGTAGTTCATATCTATTTGTACATTATTTCCATCATTACCACCTCTGTGGTCATTTGATGCTTTTGAAAAATGACTTCCTCCAAAAAGGGCAATGTCAAATTTATTAGTATCTTTTTTTACATTGATATTGATCACACCGGCAATCGCATCAGATCCGTACTGAGCTGAAGCTCCGTCTCTTAAGACTTCAATTTTTTCGATAGCAAAAGCTGGAATCGCATTCAAATCCGTTCCTACAGAACCTCTACCTGGTGAGCCATTAATGTTTACTAAAGAAGAAGTGTGTCTTCTTTTTCCATTTACCAATACCAATACTTGGTCAGGACCCAAACCTCTTAACTGTGCAGGGTCAATATGGTCTGTTCCATCAGCTACAGTGGCAGTGTTTGAAGTGAACGATGGTGCTACCATGTTCAAAATTTGATTTAAATTTACTTGTGCACCTTGTGACGAAATCTCTTTTATACTAATCACATCAATTGGCACCGCAGATTCAGTTACTGTCCTAGGAGCACTTCTTGACCCCAATACAACTACATCTTGAAGTGCTAGTCCGCTTTCGGCTAACTTAGCGTTTAAAGTAGTTCCTGTAACTTTTAGTGTTTTAGTTTCCATCCCTACAAATGTGAACTGTAAAAATTCTCCAATTTTTGCACTAATTGAATATTTTCCATCAGCATCTGTTGTTGTTCCTTTAGTTGTTCCTTGCACTAGGACTGATGTGCCTGGTAAAGGTGCATTTGAGTCGTCGGTAACAATTCCTGAAACTTTAATCTCTTGTGCAGTTAATCCTGCCGAAAAAATAAAAGTTAGAATAAATAATAATTTTTTCATTATGTGGTTGGTTTATGGTTAGTCTTGTAAACTTACATATTTAAAATCTAAATGTTATTTAAATGTTAAAAAATATATAAACAGTAATATGTGGAGGTTTTTAGTATCTATAATTGAAATATTGCACTCGTATTAGTATTTTTTTTAGGGATTTTCTTAACTTTTATTTTTTGTTATGGTGAATTTATGAACTGTAAACGACTAGTTAAGAATGTGATTCTAGTAAAAAAACACTTAGTTTTTATCAAAATTTGAATCATTAGTATGATTTTGAATATATCTTAAAAAAAAAGTATGGAAATTTATTTTACATATTGCAAAATAAATTTCCATACTTTAATAAAATCAGTATCAGATTAAATGTAACTTCTATTCAAATTTCCATTGCTTTTGTTGTCTTTCGCTTAGAAAAGTCCAAGCTATAATTCTACTATTTTTTTGGCCTTGAGCCATATCAATAGTTTTAATCATAGCAGCATTCACTTTATTCAAAGTTTTATAAATGCTCGAAAGATGAGATTGTTTTGATACTAATGTAGTGAACCAAAAACATTGCATCGGATATTTGGCACTCTCATATATCATTTGGGTAATGAATCCAAGTTCTCCACCTTCACACCACAATTCTGCATTGTGTCCACCGAAATTTAAAACAGGTTTTGTTGCTTTGTTTGTGACATCACGAGATTCTAGATTATTTACTTTGCGCAACGAACCCTTTGTTGCTTCTTCCTCTGATTTGTGAAATGGCGGATTGCAAATGGTGAAAGTAAATCTATCTTCAGGCGTAATTATATTTTTAAAAATAAATCGCGACTCTGTTTGTTGCTGCAGGCTAATTGATTCAATGAATTTAGGGTTGTTTTCAATTATATCACTACAGTTTTGAAGTGCTTTTTCATCGATATCTGTTCCTACAAAGCTCCAACCATATTCTACATTTCCTATTAGTGGATAAATACAGTTAGCGCCAATACCTATATCTAAACCTTGAATTACATTGCCTTTTGGGATTATTCCGTTGTTGCTACTGGCCAATAAATCGGCTATATAATGAATATAATCGGCTCTTCCAGGAATGGGAGGACAAAGATAATTGGCTGGTATATCCCAGTTTTTAATATCGTAATTCGTGATTAATAATGCCTTGTTTAATGCCTTTACAGCTTCAGGATCACTAAAATCTATAGTTTCGATTTTGTGTTCGTTGATTGAAACATACTTTTTTAAGGCTGGACTATTTTCAATTAAAAGCTTAAAATCGTATCGGAATCTATGTTGATTCCTGGGATGTAAATTTGTTTTCTCTGTATTCGTTTTAGTTGTCATTTTTTTTGTTTCAAGGCAAATATGGAGATTTTTGTAAAATCTAGTTTTGTAGCAAGTTATGTAAAAAAGAATCGCTTTAGTGATTTACTTAAGATTTGTTTTTCGATTTCAAAATTAATCAAAGCATTCCATCATTAATAAATCACCGGCATCATGTTCTATGACTACAATCCCATCTTTTGCTACATGGTTGCTGCTGCCGGTTCGGTATCCAATGGTGAGGCTGTCATTTTGCAAAGGATAAAATAAATTTTCAGAATGAATTCCACTAACATGGCCTATTGGAATTAGTGAAATAGGAGTATTTGCAGTATACCATTTTTCGAATCTTTTAGATAATAAAAAAACTTTGGAATGATCGTCCAGGATAACAATTTTTAATTTTTCGCGGTAGCGTACAATATTGGTAAGGTTCGTTATCGTATGATCGGTGCGTTTTCCTGTAGCCCAAACCACATTTACCGCAGGGATTTTTCTTTCGTACAAGTAATCAAAAGCTTTTTCGAGATCCGTTTTGTTTTGATCTGGCGCATGTATTATTTCAATGGGATACTGGGATTCTTTATATCGAGCCACATCAAAATTACGGTCAAAATCACCTAATAGCACATCTACTTTTATATCGAGCTTCATGACTCTTTCCATAGCCGAATCTAATACGATTACTAAAGGAGACCATTCTAATAATTGTCCCAGTAGCTCAGGGTCGCAAGAAGCACCATTAGCGATTATTAATGCGGGTTCTTGGTCGTCGCGTACAATATGGTGTGAGGACATTCTTGAAATTAGATTTTTGTTGTTCTTAATTTTAAAATTTGATTGTTATACAAACGAATTTCAGTTTGCAAAGTTAATCAAAATCTAATAAGCTTACTACTGTATTATATAGGTTCGTGTATCGGCTTCACTCAGGGCAAAATAACCCAGTGGATAATTTGCAGCATTTGTGGTGTTGATAATATTTCCTCTCACTGTTGCAGGTGGAGATTGAAAAGGCGCGCCACCGTTACCGCCTGCAATACTCACTAGTATTTTAATGTAATTATAATAAGACTTCGAAATACCGAAATGGCTAATAGCGACCTCGTCTCCCTGCTCTAAGTCGTCATTTTGCGAAATACTGAAAAACTTATTTCCCTGAAAAAAGGTATCTTCATCAGCATTGTAATTGATCTTTTTCTCCTTTGGATAACTGTATTTGTACAAGTAATAATTGGATTCGTTAGCCGGATCAGTAAAGTACGTTTTAATTTCAATGTTTTTTCCTGTAAAACCACCCTCATTATTTTGTATTATTTCTGATATTGGGGCTACTGATTTTAATTTTTCTGTAGCCGTATAAGTTTCACCGTCCTCTATTACAGTTAAAACGTAGTCTTCGTTGATGACTGGGACAAAGTTGTTGCAGATGTATTCTCCCGTATTTGGGGTTTCAATAAAATCAAATCGTATATTGGAACTGTTTGTAATGTAAACGGTGGCTCCAGATACCGTCGGAATTGTATTGCTGAAGTAGTCTGTTGTTGTCGTTAATTTTACTTTTTGTACTCTTCCAGTCGTTTCTTTATACCAGTTTATAGAGGCTTCAATAACTAGTTTTGGTGGAGTATTATTTAGATCTACGTCAACAACTTCTTCACAGCTGACAAAGAGGACTGATAGTAAGATTACGATATAGTGAATTGATTTTTTCATAGTATTTTTTTATTTCGAATTACATTCTTAAAATTTAAAATTGTAACTAACTGCGGGAACGATCCCAAAAATTGATGTTTTTACAGCCTCGTTATTTCTTGTGTCTTCATTTTTCCTAAAATTAATAGACGCCGCATTTCTTCTGTTGTATAAATTGTAAACACTAAAAACCCATTCTCCTTGCCATTCTCGGTTCTTATTTTTGCGCGGGGTCAAGGTGGCAGAAACATCGAGATGATGATAGGTGGGAAGACGGTTTTCATTTCGTAATCCATAACTCGGAACGGTAATTCCTAAGTATTCATATTGTCCGTTAGGATAACTCGTTGGTTGTCCAGTTTGCAAAGCAAAATTGGTGCCAAAAGACCATTTCTCATTTAAAGTGTATGATGCAGTTACAGCAAGGTTGTGCGGCTTGTCATAACTAGAATTGTACCAACTGCCGCTGTTTATTCCGGACTCTTCTGCAGTTCTTCCAGGAGTTTGCTGTTCTGACTTTGATAACGTATAGGAAATCCAACCGTTTAATTTACCTTCATTTTTTCGAAGTAGTAATTCAATCCCATAGGATCGCAACTGGCCATTTAAAATTATTTGTTCGATTGCTTTATTTGCAATTAAATTTGCGCCATCAGTATAATCCAATCTGTTTTTCACCTCTTTATAATAGGTTTCTACCTCCAGCGAGTAGCTATCATTTTTGAAATTCTTAAAATATCCAACTGCTACTTGATCTGCGATTTGAGGTTTTATGAAATTATCACTTGGCATCCATACATCTAGCGGAGTAGGTGAGGAAGTATTAGATATTAATTGTAAATATTGGGTCATTCTATTGTAGCTCCCTTTTATCGATTGGTTCTCGTTGAGTTGATACGAAACTGAAAATCGAGGTTCTAGATTATTGTAACTTTGAATGACTTTATTCTTGTCATAGAATTTGGTTCCTATAGGTGTCGCCTTTTCATAAATCTGTAAATCTGTATTGAAAGTCAGCGGACTGTTATTTTCATATATATTCACCGTCGATGATCCTAATCTATAAAAAAGGCTGTATCGCAGTCCATAAGAAAGAGAGAGCCTATCTGAAACTTCTTGGACGGCACTAATATAAAGAGACGGTTCGAATGCATATTTTTTATCTAATTGATCGAAATTGATTCCAGAGTCTTCATTGGATGGCTTTATGGTTCCAGGATTAAAGTCATAATAAATGGCGTTTATTCCATAATTCAATTTAAATTTATCTGAAATATAATTTTTGAAATCATATTTTATATTGTAATTCTTAATACCAGAATCCCATTTGAAGCCAACGAAATCTAAATCCAATCCGTAATAATAGTCGCTGTAAATTATGGAAAGGTTCGAAAATAACTTGTCTGAGAAAAGATGGTTCCATCTTAGGTTCAAAGTCGAATTTCCATAAATATTAGAAAAGCTTTTGTTTATTGAAAACACATCTCTACCAAAATATCCCGATAGAAATAAGTTGTTATTTGGATCTAATTTATAGCTCAGTTTCGTATTCAAATCATAAAAATAAGCAGAGTTGTTTTTTTGCTCTTCAGATAGTTTTAAAAATAAATGGGCATAAGAGCTACGACCGCCTATCAAGAAAGAACCTTTGTCTTTTACTAATGGTCCTTCCAGTAAAAGCCTGGATGAAATTAATCCTATACCACCATTCATGTGGAATCCTTTGCTGCTTCCGTCTTTTTGGTAAATGTCCAATACAGAAGAAACCCGACCTCCAAAATTAGCTGGAATACCGCCTTTATATAACTTTAAATCTTTAATAGCATCAGGATTAAAAACAGAGAAAAAACCAAATACATGAGAGGAATTAAAAATGGTAGCTTCATCCAGTAAAATTAGATTTTGATCTGCGCCACCACCACGAACGTTAAATCCAGAAGCTCCTTCGCCTGCATTTGTTACTCCAGGAAGTAGTAAAAGTGATTTTATTACATCGACTTCACCTAGTACAACAGGCATTTTCTTAATGGCCGAAATGGAAAGCTTGTTGAGGCTCATTTCAGGCGAGCGAATAGCACTGCGGGGACTATTATCTGTAATGATAACTTCTTGGAGTATTTCACCACTTTCAGATAGGCTGAAGTTCATTTTTTTGTTTCCCGATAATTCTATATTTTCAGATACAGTCTGAAACCCGATGTAGCTAATTAAAACTGTATAACTATTTTTAGGGAGTGTTATCGAATAAAAACCGTATTCATTTGTTGTTGTACTAGATTTAATTTCAGGAATGTACACATTCACGCCTATCAGTGTTTCATTATTTTTTATATCGGTAATTGTGCCGCTAAGTGTAAACTTTTCTTGTGAATAGCAGGAAAGTGTAAATAAGAAACCGACAGTTAAAACGATAATTTTATTGAAAAACATACTATTTATTTAGAATTACAAAGTTGATACAATGGTACGTAAAATTCTATTAAACAAAGGTTAAAAAAATAGTAATAAAAAATAGTAATAAAAAAAAGACAACCGTTGCTAGTTGTCTTTTAGAGTGTAATAATAAGATAAATTTATTAAGCAATTTTAGCTAAAATAGTATTAAATGTTGCGCTAGGACGCAGTGCTTTGCTTGTTAATTCAGGACTCGGTTGATAATAACCACCAATTTCCTGAGGTTTCCCTTGGGCTCCAATTAATTCAGTATTAATTTTCGTCTCATTTTCCTCTAACTCTTTTGCAATAGGAGCAAATATAGCTTGTAATTCTGTGTCTTTGGTTTGCGCTGCTAAAGCCTCTGCCCAGTACATCGCTAAGTAGAAATGAGAACCACGGTTGTCTATTTGTCCAATTTTACGAGCTGGAGACTTATCATTTTGCAAGAATTTCTCTGTCGCTTGATCTAAAGTTTCTGATAAGACCAATGCTTTTGGATTTGAATAAATACCAGCTAAATGTTCTAATGAAACAGCTAGAGCTAAGAATTCTCCAAGAGAGTCCCAACGTAAGTAACCTTCGTAAGTGAATTGTTCCACATGCTTTGGAGCTGATCCACCAGCACCAGTTTCAAATAATCCACCGCCATTCATTAATGGAACAATAGATAACATCTTAGCTGAGGTTCCTAATTCTAAGATTGGGAATAAATCAGTTAGGTAATCACGCAATACATTTCCTGTTACAGAGATAGTGTCTAATCCTGCTTTAGTTCTTTCTAAAGTAAAAATAGTAGCTTCTATCGGGTTTAAAACTTGAATATCTAAACCAGCTGTGTCGTGATCTTTTAAATATTTCTTTACTTTTTCAATAACTTTTCTATCATGTGCTCTGTTTTCGTCTAGCCAGAATATAGTAGGTAAATTAGTTGCACGAGCTCTGTTTACAGCTAGTTTTACCCAGTCTTGAATAGGAGCATCTTTAGTCTGGCACATTCTGAAGATATCTTTTTCTTCAACAGCTTGTTCCATCAAAACGTTTCCTTTACTATCTGTAACACGAACAACTCCGTCTCCAGTCATTTGGAATGTTTTATCATGAGATCCGTATTCTTCTGCTTTTTGTGCCATCAAACCTACGTTTGGAACACTTCCCATAGTTGTAGGGTCAAAAGCGCCATTCTTTTTACAGAAATCAATTGTAGCCTCATATACTCCAGAGTAGCAACGATCCGGAATTAAAGCAAAAGTATCTTGAGATTTACCCGCCGCATTCCACATTTGTCCGGAAGTACGAATCATTGCAGGCATAGAAGCATCTACAATAACATCTGAAGGAACGTGAAGGTTAGTAATTCCTTTGTCTGAATTTACCATCGCTAAACCTGGACCATTTTCAATTGCTTGAGTAATGGCAGCTTCTACTTCTGTTTGTTTCGGGTGTCCAGCAATTTTTGCATAAACATCGCCTAATCCATTTCTGGTGTCAATACTTAATTCATTAAATAGGACTCTGTATTTTTCAAATACTCCTGCAAAGAAAACTTCGACAATTGCCCCAAAAATAATTGGATCTGAAATTTTCATCATTGTTGCTTTCAAGTGTACAGAAAGCAATACATTTTCTTTCTTAGCTTCGGTAATTACATTAGCAACAAAGCTTTTCAAAGCCTTTAAGTTCATTACTGAACTATCTATTATTTCTTCGGCTTTTAGCGGAGTACTCGCTTTTAAAATTGTAGTAGCGCCATCTTTTTCAACGAATTCAATTTTTACGTCAGTAGCTTCTGAAACAGTTACTGATTTTTCACTTCCGTAAAAATCACCCTTTTTCATTGTCTCTACTTTCGTTTTCGAATCTGCTGACCAAGCTCCCATCGAGTGCGGGTGTGCTTTTGCAAAGTTTTTAACCGCTTTAGGAGCTCTACGGTCAGAATTTCCTTCACGTAAAACCGGGTTTACTGCTGATCCTAAAACTTTAGAATATTTAGCCTTAACTTCCTTTTCTGCGTCGTTTTTCGGGTCTTCAGGGAAATTAGGTATTTTATAACCATGCTTTTGTAATTCAGCAATAGCTTCTTTTAACTGAGGTACAGATGCAGAAATATTTGGTAATTTGATAATGTTTGCATCAGGAGAAGTCGCTAGTTTTCCAAGTTCAGATAGAGAGTCTTCCACTTTTTGGTCTTGGTTCAAAACTTCTGGGAAGTTAGATAAGACTCTAGCGGCTAGAGAAATGTCTTTTGTTTCGATTTCAATCCCTGCTGTTGCAGTAAATGCTTGTACAATTGGTAAAAAAGAATAAGTAGCCAGCAAAGGCGCCTCATCAGTCAAGGTGTAAACAATCTTTGATTTTTGTATCATTTTTTTATTTTTATAGTCGTATCCCTATTAACTAGGATGTGAAATGTATGTTTTGCCTAAAATTTGGCGAAGCAAATATATGAAAATCAGACTGAAATCAGAGTGGATTTTACATAGAAATAAAGGAATTGTGAGATTGTTATGTTGGTAGTCCTAAATTGTCGATTCCTTGCTTTTTTTAGATAAAATAAGATTTTTATTATTTTTTTTTAATAAAACGCAAAAAAAAGTCCCGACAATGTCGAGACTTTTATGATAAAGAGATATTTGACTATCTTCTTTTGTCTTTAATTTTTGCTTTTTTACCAGTAAGTTCTCTGAAGTAGAAAATTCTAGCTCTACGAACTGCACCTTTTTTGTTGATTTCAACTTTTTGTAAAGCTGGTAAGTTTACAGGGAAGATACGCTCAACACCTACAGCACCTGACATTTTACGAATAGTAAAAGTTTCTGTGTTACCAGAACCTCTTCTTTGGATAACAACTCCTTTAAAAAACTGTGTTCTCGTTTTTTCACCCTCTCTAATTTCGTAGTAAACGGTGATAGTATCTCCAGCTGCAAATACAGGGAAATCTTTTCTTGTTACGAATTCGTCTTGAACGAATTTCATCAAATCTGCCATGATATATTTAATTATGGTTTTGAATTAGAGCAACATACGCGGATCTCGCCAGAGGTTAGTCTAAAGTGGCTGCAAAAGTAGCAAATTATTTTGAATTATAAATTATAAATTTTGAATTATTTAAATTCTTATAATGAGGTGTTTAGAATATAAAATAATGTTTAATCTTCCAGTAAATCCGGTCTACGATCTTTAGTATGTTCATAAGCCATGTCTTCTCTCCATTTATCGATTTTGGCAAAATTTCCGCTGGTTAAAACTTCGGGGACTTTCCATCCTTTATAATCCGCAGGTCTTGTATAAATAGGTCCGGATAATAAACCATCTTGAAAACTATCCGTCAATGCTGAGGTTTCGTCACTTAAAACACCTGGGATTAATCGGATTAAAGCGTCTGATAAAACCAAAGCGCCTAATTCTCCGCCAGATAAAACATAATCACCAATGGAGATTTCTTTTGTGATAAAATGATCACGCACTCGTTGATCTACTCCTTTATAATGTCCACACAAAATGATAATATTCTCATACATCGACATGGTGTTGGCCATTTTTTGGTTCAAAGTTTCGCCATCAGGTGACATATAGATGATTTCGTCGTAGGTTCTTTCGCTTTTCAAATGTGTGATACAGGCATCGATAGGCTGAACCGTCATTACCATTCCAGCGCCACCACCATAGGGATAATCGTCTACACTTTTTTGTCTGTTAGTGGTGTAGTCCCGCAAATTGTGAAAGTGAACTTCTACTAATCCTTTGTCGATTGCACGTTTCATAATCGAAGCCTCAAATGGGCTTCTTAACAATTCAGGTAAAACGGTAACAATATCAATCCGCATAATTTTATTTGTAAGTTTTGAAAGTGCAAAGGTACAAAGTTTTTTATCAGGACTTCATCTTGTTATTGAGCTCCGTTTTTTACAAGTATTTTATCATTCTGAGGTGTTTTTTAATAAAACAGTCCCGCAAGGTTTTGCCAAGCGGGACTGGATTTTATTTATAAAGTAATTCTGTTCGAATATGTATTTTGAAAGATTACTAAAGAGGTTACATCAATTTACTAAAGAAAATTGCGTTCCAAAGTAGCTTTTCTGTACCCAGCCAGAATGCTCTGAAATTTGTATTATCGGTAAATACAATGATTTTTCCTTCACCTTTTTTTATGGATTGAAAAGGAACACTTTCTTTTAATAACTCCAAATTTTGTTTCGAAATATAGCCACTTATCAATGGGTTTTTTGTGTATTGAATAGGGTTGCTGAAACTATTTTTGTTAGGCTCTATTATGATAGATGTGTTTCTAAAAATAGGCATGGTATTTCTAGGCATACCAAAATTGATAGGATGTGATAAATCTAATTTAGTTTCAAATATAGCTCCCGAAATTAGTTGGGCACCTTTGTAATCGTCCGCTTGTGCGAAGGAGACTTCTTTTGCTTCACTTGTAACGGTTTTAAAAGTTAAATCTATCAATTTATTGTCATTTAACCATTTTATAGCATCTTGATAAGCGATAAGAGTTCCGCCATTTTGTGTCCATTGTTCTATTTTATAAATAGCTTTATTGGAAAAACCAGAATAATTTCCATTGGCCAAAATTAAGGTGGTGTATCTACTCAGATCTAGGTTTTGAAGTTGATCAATGTTTATTTTGGTCAAAGGCATTGCTGCTTTTTGATCCAGTAAATGCCAAATTTCCCCTGCATCAGAAGGGTCTACACCTTGTCCTACCACCATGGCAACTTTGGGTTGTGTTAGGGTAACAAAATTTGGATTTCCTAGGTTGATACCTTCGGTAAATCCAGTTTCGACTCCGCTGATTTCGATAGCATACTCAGGAATGATTTTATTTAAATAATTGAATATTTCCTCAGAACCCATTTCTTGGTTTTGAATAGGAAGGAAAATACTACCATAAGAAAAGGTTTTTCCATTTGCTATAAATGACTGCTTGGTCGCTCTAACACGTAAGTTTTTAGAAAGAATTTGGTTTAGAAGCTTTGGAGACTCATAGTCGGTCCATTCGATTAAATAACCAATTTCACTTTTTTTCGAAACAAAACCGTTTTTTGCTACTGGCTCATATTTTGTGCCTGCTTGAGCAAGAGAGCTCATTCCTTCAAAATTTAGATTGAAAGCCAAATCAAAACTCCAAGTAGAAATGTCATAAAATAAACTGTCTTTGAAGGTGGTTTGTCTATCGAAAATAGCATTGATTAGCCTTGTATTTTGTTGCTCTACAGGAATAATATAACTGAGGTTTTTGTGGAATTTCTTTTTGTTTATCGTAATATCCTCTTTCAATTTCAGCATTTCAATTTTATGCTGATTTAATATTTTTGCCAATTCATTTACTCTGGTAGCATCTTTTTCATCACCAAAAATATAAGCTTTTGCTTTACTTTTTTTACTATCATCTTTAGCATTGACGTAAAAGTCTCTTTGATATTCTAAAAGTTCTTTTCGCATTTCATAAGCAGCTTGTAGCGAAGACAAACTAGTAGTGAATTGATTTCTAATTGTAAAAGGAAAAGTTAGAATTCCATTAGCACTTTCTTGCGCAAGTCCTCTTGAACTTGCTTGCTCAAACAAAATTCCTATTGATCCGTTGATATCGGGATAAGACGAACCTTTTCCATAATAAAAATCATCGTAATTCTTTTCGATAAAATACGAACTTCCTATCTTATCTAATGCTTTAGCGTGATAACCGGCAATTTTTCGAGTTAGGATTTGGTTAAGTTCCGGAGTTAAAGGATTGGTTCTACTAGGTTCTCCAGGTTGGAAAAAGTAAGTAGCGTTAGTTCCCATTTCGTGAAAATCACACAAAATATTTGGCATCCATTTGCGATAGGTTCTTATTCTAGCTTGGCTCTCCGGAAGCTGAACTGGTAGCCAGTCTCTGTTCATGTCAAACCAATAATGATTAAAACGACCTCTTGGCCACATCTCATTAAATTCCCGGTCATTGGGATCAGTAACTAAAGTTGTGCTTTTAGCACTGTTTACCCAGCTGGAAAAACGTTGTAAGCCATCAGGATTAAAACATGGGTCTAATAAGATAATTGTTTTGTCTAATGTTTTTTCAAGCTCTGGGCTTTCTGCTGCGGCGAGATAATAAGCTAGCGCAATTGCTGCTCCAGTTCCGCTAGATTCGTTCCCGTGAATGGAATACCCCAAATAAATAACAATAGGTAAATCAGAAAGGTCGCTATTATTGGCTCCAGGATCTGTAATAGCTTGATGTCTTTTTAGGATTTTATCAATATTAGCGAGGTTTTTTGGACTCGAAATAGTTAGTAATTGCAAGGGTCTATTTTCAAAAGTGTAACCTGTGGTTTCAATCGAAATCCTATCTGACGCTTTTGCAACTTCATTCATGTACTGTGCAACTTGGGTGTGATCCGTGTGCATTTCTCCCAGTTCAAAATGAAATATACTTTTAGGAGTAGGGATGTTTTTACTGTAAGTGATGTTTTGCGGCAAATAATAATCTAATGTAGGCTGCTTTGGCTGCGCAATTCCTAAAAAGCTAGAAAAAAGTATAAGACAATAGAGGGACTTCATAGGGGATTTGGTTTGTTTAGTGAAATGGTTTTTAATAAATGGTTCGTATAGTACTGTTTGGGGATTTTATAATTATAAAAAAAAGCTATGCTGTTTTATGGGTTACTTTAAAGTGTTTCGATGCTGTTTTTATCCAATAATCGAAAGGTATTGATGTAAAAAAAACTTTTAATTTTGTTTTTTAGTAAGCAAATATAATGATATTTCTTTATGAGCGTCGTCCTAATTTTGAGAAGCTTACCTACTTGATTTAATAAGCGATAATAGTTACGAAAACGTTTGAGTCACTCTGTTTTTTGACTACTTTTATGCCTCGAGAATTAAACTACTTAAAATATGCAAATCATTTCTAAAATTAATCTGGCAAGTGCCTTGTTTTTGTTTGTGGCTGCACTGCAAACTAACACGCTTCATTCACAAAGTAATTCGGTTAAAATGAAAAATCCTCTTTTACAAAAAAGTACGCTGCAGTATCAGGCACCGCATTTTAATCTCATAAAAGACGAACACTTTAAACCTGCTTTTCGATATGGATTAAGTGCTCATGACAAAGAAATAATGGCGATTGCAAACAATTCTGCTAAAGCCACTTTTCAAAATACGGTGCTTGCATTAGAAACTTCTGGAGTAGATTTAAAAAGAGCTACAGGCGTTTTTTATAATTTAACAGGATCTAATACAAACCCTACGTTGCAAGCTTTACAGGCTGAGTACGCACCTATCTTTTCGGCGCATAGTGATAAAATGTACTTAAATAGTAAATTGTACAAGCGTTTTAAATCCATAGATTTAAATACTTTAAAAGGAGAGGACAAAAGATTAACAGAATACTATTTGCAAGAATTTGAATTGGCGGGTGCTAATTTATCTGATTCCGATAAAGAAAAAATGAAAAAAATCAATGAAGAGCTTGCCAGTTTAGGGACGCTTTTTGGCACCAAATTATTGATTGCCCGTAAAAACGGAGTTGTTTTATTCGATAATGTTAAAGATTTAGATGGTTTGAGCGCTAATGAAATTGCTGCTGCAAAAGCCAATGCCGCTGAAGCAGGTTATGAAGGAAAGTATTTAATAGGATTATTGAATACAACCCAACAACCAGTTTTGCCAAGTCTTACCAATAGAGCAACAAGAGAAAAAATCTTTAAATCGTCTTGGACTCGTTCCGAAAAGAATGACGAAGGAGACACTCGCGATGTACTAGAAAAAATGGCCAAATTGCGTTTGCAAAAAGCCAACTTAATGGGCAAGAAGAATTTTGCAGAATGGAAATTGCAAGACCAAATGGCTCAAACTCCAGAACGAGCAATGAATTTATTAGCGAAAATTGCTGGTCCAGCAGTTGCTAAAGCAAAAGGAGAAGCAAAAGAAATACAAGATTTAATCGACGCTCAAAAAGGTGGATTTAAATTAGAACCTTGGGATTGGAATTTCTACTCAGAGCAAGTGCGTAAAGCTAAATATGATTTAGACCAAAACGAAGTTAAACCGTATTTTGAGTTGACAACAGTGCTAGAAAAAGGAGTGTTTTTTGCAGCCCAAAAAATGTATGGTATTACCTTCAAGCAACGCACAGACTTACCAGTGTACCATCCAGATGTTGTGGCTTATGAAGTTTTTGATAACGATGGAAAATCAATGGCGATCTATTATTTAGATTTCTATACTAGAGACAATAAAAATGGAGGCGCTTGGATGAGTAATTTCGTAGATCAATCTCATTATTTAAAACAAAAACCAGTAATTGTAAACGTTTATAATTTTGCAAAACCAGCTAACGATAACCCTTCATTAATAAGTTTTGATGACGTAACCACTATGTTTCATGAATTCGGACATACATTACACGGTTTGTTTGCAAACCAAAATTACACCAGTCTTTCTGGAACTGCAGTCCCACGTGATTTTGTGGAATTCCCTTCCCAAATTAATGAGCACGCTGCTTTAGATCCTGAAGTTCTAAAAAATTATGCGATTCATTATAAGACTAAAGAGGTGATTCCTCAGGCGTTGATTGAAAAAATTAAAAAAGCAGAGACTTTTAATAAAGGATATGATGTAACCGAACTTTTGGCCGCAGCCACATTAGATATGAGTTGGCATACTGTTGAAAACGAAGCTGATTTTAAACCGACTTTAGTTTTTGAAAATGAAGTGCTTAAAAAGTACGGCTTGTTAGTAAACGAAGTCCCTACAAGATACCATTCGCCTTATTTTGCTCATATTTGGAGTGGCGGTTATTCAGCGAGTTATTACGCTTATACCTGGTCTAAAACGTTAGATTATAATGTCTACGACTGGATGAAAGCAAACGGCGGTTTAACGAGAGAAAATAGTGAGCGTTTTAGAAAATACATTTTATCGGTAGGGAATAGTGTCGATTTAAATAAAGCTTTTAAAGAATTTATAGGACACGATATGGAAATCGAACCTTATTTAGAGAACGCAGGACTTTCTGATAAGTAATCTAAGTTCAACAATAATAAAAATGGCATTCGTAATGGATGCCATTTTTTTTGTACTTTTTTTTGAAGCAATTTCCAGCTGTCCACTATATCTATTGTTCCGAACCCCGGAACAATAGGATGCCGTTTCCATCTGGGCTAGCGCTTGTACTTCGGATTGTGTTTTAGTTTCCAAAATTATAAAGTTTCCTTAATGTTTTTCATACAAAACTCTTTATGTCTAAATTTACGCTTCGCCCTAAAAATTTTAAATGTTTAAAAATGAAAATCAAATTTATTCTACCTCTATTTTTTATCAGCTTGCTTTCTTTTGCTCAACAAGACCAGTTAAAATGGTTGGATCTTAATTTGAGTAATTATGATTATCCGCATCCAGTACATTTTATCACTTTAAAAGTTCAACAGCAGGAACTAAAAATGGGATATATGGATGTGAAACCGAGTAATTATAACGGTAAAAACATTTTGTTGCTACATGGTAAAAATTTCAATGGAGCTTATTGGCAAACGACTATTGCTGCTTTGACAAAAAAAGGTTTCCGAGTGATAGTTCCAGATCAGATCGGTTTTGGAAAATCAACTAAGCCGGATCATTTTCAGTATACTTTCCAGCAATTAGCACAAAATACAAAGCAAATTTTAGATACACTCGGGATTCAAAGAACTGCAGTCTTAGGGCATTCGATGGGAGGAATGCTAGCGACTCGTTTTGCATTAATGTATCCTGAACTTACAGAGAAGTTAATCTTAGAAAATCCAATAGGCTTAGAAGATTGGAAGCTTAAAGTGCCCTATCAAACGGTGGATTGGTGGTATAACAATGAATTGAAACAAAGTTATGAAGGAATAAGAAAATACCAGCTAGAGAGTTATTATGACGGGAAATGGAAACCAGAATATAATGAATGGGTCAATCTTTTGGCGGGATGGACTTTAAATTCTGATTACAAAAAAGTAGCGTGGAATTCGGCTTTGATGTACGATATGATATTTACGCAACCGGTATTGTATGAGTTTCAAAATTTAAAATGTCCTACTTTATTAATCATTGGAACCAGAGATAGAACTGCTGTAGGCAAACCTTTAGTGAGTGATGCTGTTCGGAAAACAATGGGCTTATATGAGGTTCTAGGAAAAGAAGCACAAAAGAAAATACCAAATTCTAAACTAGTCGAAATATCTAATATTGGACACATGCCTCATATAGAAGATTTTAATAAGTTCATTACTCCATTGCTTGAATTTTTAGAAAATAAATAACACTTTATTTGGTCTATATAATTCGTTATAATGTTATTTTTGCAAAATGAATTTATCAAAATCAAACGTACTGTTTATGGCAGTATGTACCGGACTTATAGTGGCCAATTTATATTATTGCCAGCCACTGATTATCTTAATTGCCAACGAATTTAATATCCCTGAAGCCGATGCTGGAACAATAACTTATCTTACACAAGCAGGTTATGCTATTGGTTTGTTCTTTATGGTGCCGCTTGGTGATAAAATGGAAAGAAAGCGTCAAATTTTAATTACAACTTTTGCATCAGTTATCGCGTTGATTCTTGCGGCTACTGCCAATAGTTTCTTTCTTCTTGCAGTTGCCTCACTTCTTATCGGAATTACTTCTATTGTACCTCAATTAATCCTTCCCTTAGCCGCTTCTTTAAGCGAACCTGAACAAAGGGGAAAAGTGGTGGGGACAATTATGAGTGGTTTGTTAATTGGAATCTTATTATCTCGAACCTTGAGTGGATTCGTAGGTGAAGTATTTGGATGGCGCGCTATGTTTTGGATTGCTTCGGCTTTGTGTTTGCTTATCTTTTTTATGATTCGAAAAAAAATTCCGCAAAACATGCCTACGTTTAAAGGATCCTATGGACAATTGATAAAATCGCTTTTTACATTGATAAAAGAGCAACCCTTATTAAGAGAAACGACTTTAATTAATATGTTTTGTTTTGCTCAGTTTGGTGCTTTTTGGACTACAATGGTTTTATTGCTTTCAGCAGAACCTTTTTCTTTTAACAGCGCAACCATTGGTTTATTCGGAATCGTAGGTGCTTCAGGGGCATTTGCTGCGCCTCTTGTGGGAAGACTTGGTGACAAAGGAAACTCTAGAATTGCAGTAGGTTACGGTTGTTTGTTAATAGCCATCAGTTTTTTAATATTTTACTTTTCAGCAAGCAGTGTTATCGGTCTTGTTATTGGAATAATATTCATCGACCTTGGTTTGCAAGGAGTTCATATTTCGAATCAAACTAGGGTTTATTCCTTACTTCCCGAAGCTAGAAACCGAATGAATACTGTATTTATGTCTTTTAGCTTTTTAGGAACTGCCGTAGGATCTGCTTATGGTTTGTTCTTATGGGAACTAGGAGGATGGCATGCGGTTGCTTTAGGTTGTTTGCTTTTGTCAGCCTTGGCATTTGGAGTTTATGGATATACTTTTAAATCCAAACGCAAAGCATTAGAAAGCATCAATGAATAAAAAATTAATTCGTAAATTTGTACTTCAATAAAAATTATACAACAATGGAAAATGGAATATATGCTAAATTCAACTCTGCAAAAGGGTCGGTATTAGTAAAATTAGAGCACGAATTAACACCGGGAACTGTTGGTAACTTCGTAGGATTAGCGGAAGGAAACTTAGAAAATAAAGTAAAACCTCAAGGAACAAAATTTTACAATGGGTTAAACTTCCATAGAGTAATTCCTGATTTTATGGTTCAAGGTGGATGTCCACTAGGAACTGGAACTGGAGATCCAGGTTATAAATTTGATGACGAATTTCACCCAAGTTTAAAACATGATAAACCAGGAATTTTAGCAATGGCTAATTCAGGGCCAGGATCTAATGGTTCTCAATTTTATATTACGCACGTTCCTACTTCTTGGTTAGATGGTAAACACACTGTTTTTGGACATGTAGTAGAAGGACAAGATGTTGTTGATGCAATTGCTCAAGGCGATGTTCTAGAAAGTGTAGAAATCGTAAGAGTAGGAGAAGAAGCTGAAAAATGGAATGCTATCGAAGCTTTTATTGAATTCAAAGGAGCGCGTAACAAACGTGATATCGCTTTGAAAGCAGAAGCAGAAGCAGCAATGGAAAAGTTAGCTGCTGGATTTGAAAAAACAGAAAGTGGTTTGCGTTACCAATTCATCCAAAAAGGTGAAGGTAAACAAGCAGCTGCTGGGAAAATGGTTTCAGTACATTATGAAGGGTCATTAGAAAACGGAAAAGTTTTTGATTCTTCTTACCCAAGAAAAAAACCAATTGAATTCAAATTAGGTCAAGGTCAAGTTATCGAAGGATGGGACGAAGGTATCGCTTTATTGAAAGTAGGAGATAAAGCACGTTTCGTTATTCCATCTCATTTAGGATACGGATCTCGTGGTGCTGGAGGAGCAATTCCACCAAACGCTACTTTGATTTTTGACGTAGAATTGATGGACGTTAAATAGTATGTATTCAGTGATCAGTTTTTCAATGGTCATTATACAAATTACAAAATCCCAATTATCATTTTAGATAATTGGGATTTTTTATATACAGTAAAAAAAATCTATCCGTTAATTCAATTCAGATTTTTAGTGGATTCAGGGAGTAAGTTCGTGCTAAGTGGATCAGCTTTTTTTTTTTTTGAAAAATATTTATTTTCTAAAAAACCTCGACGAAAATAGTTTAAACAACTCCAGAATTTTTAAATTCACCCTTCACTCTTTACTCTTCACTCTGTCCTTATTTCTTCCACTTAATATTACATCCTACGCTCGGTTTTTGATCTGGGTTAATTACTCGATTGTAAAGAACACCGTCTATCGCACCGCGTAGATCGTTAGCGCTTAATGGGATTCCGTTTCCAGGTCGACTGTCATCCATTTGTCCGCGATAGACTAGTTTATTTTGGTTGTCAAACAAGTAAAAATCAGGTGTGCAAGCTGCGTTATAGGCTTTAGCAACCTCTTGTTTGTCATCATAAAGATAGGGGAATTCAAAATTATTTTCGAAAGCAAATTCAGTCATTAGTTCAGGTGCGTCCTGAGGGTAATTAATTACATCATTACTTGAAATAGCAATTACGCCAAGACCTTGCACACGGTAATCATTGGCAATCATAACTAGCTCGGTAATGAGATGATGTACAAAAGGGCAATGATTGCAAATGAATAATACTAGCGTTCCTTTTTCGCCTTGTAAATCTGCAAAAGAAAAATATTCGTTAGAATTGGTATCTTTCAAATAAAACTCGGGGGCAGTGGTTCCCAGAGGGACCATTTTTGAAGCAGTTTTCGACATTGCAGTTTTTCTGATTTAAAGATTTAGCTTTAAAGTTAAGAAAAAAGCACAAGGATTTAAATGGAAAGCCTAATTATTGTAAGCAAACATTTAGTTGGCTGCTTTTTGCTTTCGAAGAAAAGGATGAATAGTAGAAACTGTCCTATAAGAGAGCAGCAATTAAGGCTAAGCTGTTGCCAGAAGAAAATGAGATAAAAAAAAACACCTTCATATAATGAGGTGTTTAAAAGATTCTGTATTTAGTTGCTAGGAGCATTAGATACAGTGATTATTTTTAAGGTCTTAATTCCAGAAGGTAGTTGCCATTCCACTTCATCGTTTTCTTTAAAGCCAATTATAGCAACGCATAATGGTGCTAAAACAGAAACTTTTCCCTCTTTAATGTTAGATTTAGAGGGCATCACAATTTGAACTTTCATTTGCTGTTTAGTGTTCACGTCTTCGATTGTTACCTGTGAATTCATTCGCACGGTGCTATCATCAACAATGTTGTCTTTGTTGATGGTAGCGCGATCTAATTCTTGCGTTAATAACGCTATTTCTCTAATATTTGTACTGTCTTTTGCGTTTTTTGTTAATTCCCTCAAAATATTATAATCGGAAATTGTTAAAGTAGGTATCGGTTTCATAGTAATTTAGTTTAAGTTAATTTTTTCAGTATTTGTTATATTTTCATAATCGTTGAAAAATAACGATGAAAAACTTTCATTAGTTTTGTGGTCAATTCTTCTGTAAAATACATCTGGAGTAATCGCCTTTGGATTATCAAAGCCACAAGCTCCTATGAATTCTGCAAATGCTTTCATTGTATTGTTATGGAAATGAGCAACACGTACACTTTTGTCTGTAATATTTAGACCTCGATATAATTTTTCATCCTGAGTTGCAATACCTACAGGACATTTTCCACTGTCACATTGTAATGCTTGGATGCACCCTAATGCAAACATCATTCCTCTTGCGCTATAACACGCATCAGCACCTAATGAAATCGCTTTGGCAATATCAAACCCTGTAATGATTTTTCCAGAAGCCATCAATTTAATCTGATCCCTTAGTTCGTATTCTTTTAAAACTTTGCTAGCAAAAATTAAAGCATCAGCAAGTGCCATACCCATATAATCGATAAATTCTAATGGAGCGGCACCAGTTCCCCCTTCAGCGCCATCTATGGTAATAAAATCAGGAACAATACCTGTATCTTTCATGGCTCGAATTATCGATATAAATTCATCCTGACGGCCAATACAAATTTTAAAACCAATGGGTTTTCCATTTGATAAGGCTCTCATTTTATTTAAAAATTGTAATAACTCAACACTATTTGTAAAAGCAGTGTGTCCCGCTGGCGAGTGTACTGCAACATGTGGCTGAATGTTTCTTATTTTGGCAATTTCAGGTGTGTTTTTTTCTCCTGGCAATAATCCACCATGACCAGGTTTAGCTCCTTGAGAGAGTTTTAATTCGATCATTTTTACCTGTGGATAGTTTGATTTTACAGCGAATAATTCATCTGAGAACGTACCGTCGTCGTTTCTACATCCGAAATATCCTGTTCCGATTTGCCAAATTAAATCACCGCCTTCTAAATGGAAATCACTGATTCCTCCCTCACCTGTATTGTGTGCAAACCCACCTATTTGAGCTCCTTTATTCAAAGAGGAAATAGCGGTTTTACTTAATGCACCATAACTCATGGCGCTAATATTATAGATGCTAGCGCTGTACGGTTGAAGACACTGGGTGTTCCCAACATTGGTTCTAAAATATTGTTTGTCTGCTCTTTTTGGATAAATAGAATGCGCCGCCCATTCATACCCGATTCTGTTGGGATCATCTTGCATTCCAAAAGAAATAGTTTGCTTTACATTTTTAGCTCTCTGATATACAATAGAGCGTTGTCTGCGGTTAAAAGGTTTTCCATCTAATTCACCTTCGAAAAAATACTGACGTATTTCTGGACGGAAAGATTCTAAGAAATACCTGAATCTACCTACAATTGGATAATTTTTTTTAACTGTGTGGCTGGATTGAAAAGTATCCATAACCAATAGGTACAGCAAATAAAAAGGAACAATCAAGAAGAAGTAACTGAGATAGTGAAAATAAGTCAGTGCGCAGCTGATTATTAAAAATGTAAGGATTGTCAGCCAGATAATTTGGTGTACAGCTAATTTTTTTAAAAACATGTTTTAAATTAGATTTGATTTCAAAAAGATAACTTTTAAAATCGCGGGTTAAATAAATGATTTACAGAAAAACCTTCGTCATGAAGTAGTTTGTTTTTTATAGACGAAGGTCTAAGCAACAAAGGCTTTGGAATGTGAGAATTTAGCACAAAGCACAAAATCCTCCTTAAAGAAAGAGGTAGGGGTCGATGTTATATTAAGAAAGTTCTTCATAAGAATTAAATTTCACTCTGCAAAAATACATCCATTTTTCTATTTTTAATAGTTTTTTTTAGAATTATGTTATATTTATGTTGTTTTTAAGACTCTTTATAAGCCTAATCTTTCTTTTTTTATAAATAGGTCTTGTTGGTATTTAGATTTTGACATAGTTGTAACTATTTTTACCTTTAAACAGAAAAATAATTTATGGATTTAACTTGGCAGGAATTTGATAGAGTGGAAATGTATGTGGGTACCATTGTGGAAGTTAATGATTTTCCGGAAGCTCGAAAACCAGCTTTCCAACTCACGATTAATTTTGGAGAGGCTATTGGCCTCAGAAAATCTTCAGCGCAAATTACTAAGCGTTACTCTAAAGCTGATTTACTCCAACGACAGATTGTTGCGGTAATAAACTTTCCTAAAAAACAGATTGGTAAATTCATGAGCGAATGTCTCGTATTAGGTGCGATGGGGGAAGACGGAGACGTAATTCTATTGGCTCCCGACTTTAAAATTAAAAACGGACTTAGAATCGGTTGATAATCGCTCGAAACTATGCCCTATTATAAAGATCTAAGTCCGTGTTTCTTTTGTATCTTAACTTTTTGTTAGTCAATGTATAGGGTATTTAATTGTAAGTTCAGTATATACTAAATCTAGTGCTTCTTCTTTAAAGATGATTTCACTTCTCAATTAATTTACAATTATTCTATTAATGAACTTAATTACTTAAAATAGTATGGATACGCCTGATTCTAAAAGGACATCACCTGAAATTCTCGATTTGAGGAAGTTAATTCTTGAAAATTCAATCGAATTAAACGAGGAGAATACTTTCGATACATTAATTGAAAAAATTGGTGCTGCTAAATACGTATTGTTGGGCGAAGCCTCGCATGGAACCCACGAATACTATGCGTTACGGATGAAGATTAGCAAAAGGTTAATAGAGAAAAAAGGTTTCTCTTTTATCGCTATAGAAGGCGACTGGCCTGATTGTTATAAACTGAATCAGTATGTGAAAAATGATCCAGATTCAGGAAATTCAGCTTTAGAAGTTCTTCACTCTTTCAACAGATGGCCAACTTGGATGTGGGCTAACTGGGAAACTGCTGCTTTGACAGAGTGGCTCCGTACATACAACGACCGCAGAGATAAGGCGAAAGTAGGATTTTATGGATTGGATATTTACAGTCTATGGGAGTCTTTCGATGCGGTAATTAAATATTTTGAAGATAAAGATCCAATAATTAAAGCGACGGCTAAAGTTGCCTTCCAATGTTTTGAACTCTATAAGAGAGGAGAAGGTCAAGAATATGGACGGGCTGCTCGCATGGTTTCAAAGTCCGGCGAAGACGAAGTAGCTAATCTACTGACAAAAATAACAGATTATATTTCCATCCAGAAGGGCGATTCTGAAGAAATTTTGAATCTCAAACAAAATGCACTCTTGATTCTTAACGCAGAAAGATACTATCGGGCGATGGTAACTGTAGGACCAAAATCTTGGAATATTCGGGATCGTCATATGGTTCAGACTGTTGAAAATCTTATGGAATTTCATGGGTCAGTTACGAAAGGTATTATCTGGGCGCACAATTCCCATATTGGTGATGCGCGAGCTACGGATATGGCGGACGATGAAACCATAAATCTAGGACAAATCTTAAACGAAGATCATAGGCCAGAAGAGGTGTTTTCTATAGGATTTGGTTCGTATCAAGGCACTGTTGTCGCGGGACGAGAATGGGGTGATGTTATGCAGCTCATGAAAATTCCCAAAGCTTTAAAAGACAGTTGGGAATATCAATTACACCAACTCGAGGCTAAAGATCGAATTGTATTTATGACCGAGGCTATGAAAGATAATCTCGGGAAAAAGGAGTTTGAACATCGTGCTATTGGGGTTGTCTATCGGCCAAAAAACGACCATTTAAGCAATTATGTTCCTAGTAAGATTCCTTATCGTTACAATGCCTTCGTTTATTTAGATAAAACTTCGGCATTGCATCCACTTCACATCAAACCGGATGGAAATCAAATGCCAGAAACATTCCCATTTGGAGTATAAATTAGACGTTTTTTGTAATATTCCAAAAACTGATTTTTCTTCTGGCCTCGAATCCTAATTTTTCATACAATTTAATCGCACCAAAGTTTTTTTCATAAACATGTAAAAATGCTGTTTTATTTTGATTAAAAATCACATTTGTAGCGTGCGCTACAAGCTGTTTTGCATAACCTTTGCCAATGTGATCAGGATGTGTAATTACCGCACTGACTTCAACAAAATCATTCATTTGCATTCGCTCGCCTGTAACGGCTGCTAGTTGGTTGTCTATGTAAATGCCATAATAGTTTCCTAATGTGGCTGTTTTAGCTTTAAAATATTCTGGATATACTATTTTGACTAATTCCAAAAGATCTTCTCTGTGACTTTCATCCAGTTTTATAATTGTATCAGTAATGGGAATGTCGATTGGTTTAAGAATAGTCATTTGGAGGCAAACCAATTCATTTCCTATTTTTAAAGTAGCTGGGATTTCTGGCTTTTCGCCAACAATAAAAAAGTTAGCGGATAATTTAGAATATTGAGCAATTGCATTCGAACTATTTTTAGTATCTAAAGCAGCTCCAAATGGAGAGTATTCAGGATCATAAAACTGAGTTTCATCATAGGAAATTGCATGTTTTTTTTGGCTCTCTAATAAGGAATACCAAACGGGATTGTCTAGTTTACTTAAGTCTTCGTGACTCATAATTTAAATTTTTTATTTTTCAATAGGCAAATTTAGGTCTTGTCCCCATTCTGTCCAAGAACCATCGTAGATTGCTTTAGGATTATCTGAAATTAGTTCGTAGGCAATCAAATCAATACAAGCCGTCACACCAGATCCACAAGTAAACAATAGTGGTAGGTCTTGCGGTTGGAGTATTTTTTTTAATTCTTCTTTGGGCAAATATTTTCCGTCTTTAAGCAGCTGGGTAAAAGGGATATTGATCGAGCCGGGAATGTGTCCGCTTCTCAATCCTAGTCTAGGTTCTTCCGTTTCGCCATGAAATCGATCTGTCGAGCGGGCATCGACTAGCAAGGCTTCTTTAGCCTGTATGTTTTCTAAAATTTGTTCCTTGGTTTTAAACAGCTGAGGTTGGAAATTTGCAGTAAAATTTCCTATTGGATAGGATTGCAGTTGTCTTTTTTCAGTAGGATGACCTTCATTTAGCCACTCAGGCAATCCGCCATCGAGCACCCAAACTTTTTCGTGTCCCATGACTTTAAAAAGCCACCACGCTCTAGGGCTAGAATATATTCCTTTACTATCATAAACAACAATTTTACTATTGTTGTTAATTCCGAGTGCACGGCAAGCTGTAGCAAAAGCTTCTGGATCTGGGATTGTATTGGGTAGTGGATTATTAGTATCGCTAAACTTATTTTTTATATCGAAAGTTCGGGCTCCTTTTATTTGGATATTCTCTGAAGGCATATCGATAAATGTATCCAGAATAATTAATTCAGGGTCTTGAAGGTGTTCTTGAAGCCAGGCTACAGATACTATTGGATTTTTCATGATTTTTATGTTTAGTTTGGTTGTTTGTTATTTCTTCTTTTATTCCATTTCCAAATTTCAATCCAAAGCACTGAAACGCCACTTACGCCAATGCAAACTGCAATTTGATAAAGTTCTAATGGAAGAACGTCAAAGAAGCGAGCGATTGGATTTATATATACGATAAGGGCTAGGAAAATCAATGTCAGTGAATTGGTTATCACCATCATGTTGTTTTTATTTTTCAACGAGGTAAAAATAGAATAATAAAACGAACGATTTACTAAGGACAGAATCACATTAGAAAAAACTAAAGTGGTAAATACCATTGTTCTTGTCAGTTGTTCGTTACCTCCATTATGTACGGTCCATTGGTACACAAATAAAATTCCTATGGTAATCCCAATTCCTTGAATAATACTTATTCCGAGTTCTTTTAACGATAAGAACGTACTGCCGGTAGGTCTTGGGGCTTCTTGCATACTGTTTTTTTCGGCAGGTTCATTTTCATACACAATGGAACACATAGGTCCCATTACTAATTCTAAGAAAATGACATGAACGGGTGTGAAAATATCGGGATAGATCCAACCCAGAAATAAGGGTAAGGACACGGTTAATATGATAGGAATATGAATAGAAACGATGTAGCGCACCGCTTTTTTAAGATTGGCATATATACGACGTCCTGCAGCTACCGCGATAATCATTTTTGATAGATCATCATTTACCAAAATAAGATCTGCGGCTTCTTTTGCGATTTCAGTTCCCTTTTTTCCCATGGCGATGCCAATATTTGAAGCTTTTAAGGCTGGGCCATCATTTACACCATCGCCCACCATGGCTACCACTTGCTTGTCTTTTTTTAAGGCATTTACAACGGCCAGTTTAGCTTCTGGAAACATGCGGGTCAAAAGCGTTGTGCCGTGAATGGCTTTTAGCATTTCGCCTTCGTTCAGTTTCATAAACTGTTCGCCTTCCATAACACTTTCGGTATTTTTAATTCCTGCTTTTTCAGCAATGGCTTTTGTGGTGAGCGTGTTATCTCCTGTTATGACTTTTACCTGTATACCTGCTTGATAAAATTGTTGGATTACGCTTGGTATGTTCGCTTTAGGAGGATCGTAAAACACCACCAAACCTATGAAATGAAAAGGTATTTCCTGTTGGTCTTTTGGGTAACTGGTTTCGGTATAATCAGAAGAACCAACACCAAGGATGCGATACCCTTTGGATGCCAGTGCACTAATTGTATCATGAATTTGTTTTTGTTGCTCGGTGTTGAGGTTGGATACCTTTATAATCGTTTCAGGTCCACCTTTGGCAGCAATAATGCGTTTTCCTTCCTTATTTTCAAACACATGCGTCATCATCGGCGGTTTCCCGTCAAGCGGGTATTCATGTGCCATGGAAAATTGTCTGCGTGTATCGATGGTTGTCGTTTTTTCATACGCCTCATGCAAGGTTTTTTCCATCGGATCAAAAGGCACAGGTTCGCTCGCCCACATTGCAATTTCAATGACTTTTTTAGCTTCTTCTGTATTCCATTGCTCTTTGTCGTATAATTTGTCGCTGCTAAAAGCGTAAACGGATTGCAAGCTCATTTTGTTTTGTGTCAGCGTTCCTGTTTTGTCTGTACAGATGATAGTAGCACTTCCCAAGGTTTCTACCGTTCTGATTTTTTTGACTATAACACCTTCTTTCATTAGTCGCCAAGATCCCAAAGCCATGAAAGTAGTAAATGCCACAGGTATTTCTTCGGGAAGAATGGACATTGCTAGCGTAAGTCCTTTTAATAAACTAGTTAATATGTTATGTGTTTTCCAAAAATAAACGCCCCAAACCAATAAGAAAACAGCAATACCCATAATGGCCATCACTTTTACAAACTTTTGAATCTGAACTTGTAATGGCGTAGGCGTTTCTTTGATGTTTTGTAACGAACTGCCTAATTTTCCAACTTCTGTATTAGAGCCAATTTTGGTTACTCGGTAAACAGCTAAACCAGAGGCGACCAAGGTACCACTGAAAACAGATTTTAGCTCTGTTTTTTCTGATTTGAAAACAGCATACGGTTCGCCGGTCAATAGGGATTCATTAACTGAAAAATCATTGCTGTGTATAATTTCACCATCTGCATTAATCGTGTTTCCTTCCTCAGCTACTACTAGATCATCAATTACTATTGCTGCAGTGGGTATTCTTGCAGGTTCTCCATTTCGCAAGACCGTACTCAGGGGCTCATTCAATTTTTCTAAAGCTTCCATCGCAATCCGACTGCGATTATCCTGATAGAAAGAAATTCCAGAGACAGCCACTATTGCAGCCAGCATAAAATAAGCTTCGCTATTTTGCTCCATGATAAAATAAATGATTGCTACGGCTATCAATAATAGCAACATGGGCTCTTTGAACAAGTCAAAAAGGCCTAGCCACCACTGGTGTTTTTGTTTGTGAATTTGTTTGTTGTGACCAAATTTTTTCCTTGAAGCTTGAACTTGCTCATCAGTCAAGCCGATGATGTTTTCGGGAATATTGATTTTTATAGACATAGTTTTGCGAATAAATACTGCTACTCAAATATAAGATTTTTAGTTGTAGTATACCCTTTATAGGCGGTGGTTTATGATGCGAAGAGTGGAATCAGAGTATAAATATTCAAATTATACTTTTTCGGTAGTCATGAAAATAAAATAAAGACTAATTAAAATACTAGCAACTGCAGTCACTATAAATGTGACATTCGCTCCAAACTGATACCAAATAAGTCCTGCCAAGGAACTGGCGAGCATAGTGAAAAAACTTTGAAAAGCAGAGTAAGTTCCAATAGCGGTTGCGGTATCTTTTTCATTTGAAATATTGCTAATCCACGCTTTAGAAATGCCTTCGGTAGCTGCAGCGTAGATTCCATAAAGTGCAAAAAGTCCAGCGAAAACATAAAAATTTTGATTGAATCCCATCCCAAAATATACAATCGAGAAGATACTAATTCCGAAAATCAGCATTTTCTTTAGCCCAATTTTATCGGCCAATATTCCTATTGGGAAAGCAAATAAAGCATAAACGAGATTGTAAAAAATATAAATCCCTATAACCATTGTGTCACTTAATCCAGATTCTTTCGCTTTAAGCAGTAGAAAAACATCAGAGCTATTAAATAAAGTAAAAGCTAAAAGTCCGATTACGACTTTGCGATACATCGGTGGGCTTATTTTCCAATAGTTCAGAAAAGAGAAGAAAGGAGTTGCTTTTTTATCTGTAGTAACTGTTCTTTGTTTTTCCTTTAACAAAAAGGTAGCGGCTATAGCTAAAAGTCCTGGAATAAAAGCGAGGTAAAATAAAGCAATATAATTCTCGGGATAGAAATAGAGGAAGAGCAAGGCTAATGACGGGCCTAAGACCGCGCCCAATGTATCCATAGAACGATGAAAACCGAATATTTTCCCTTTGGTTTGTGCAGTGGCTTCGTCCGAAAGGATGGCGTCTCTCGCTCCCGTACGGATTCCTTTTCCCAAACGGTCGATGGTTCTTGCAAAGAAAATCCAAAGCGGATAAACGAATACTGCCATCATAGGTTTTGAAATGGCGCTAAACGCATAACCCAATTGTACAAATGGAACTCTTTTGCCAGTCACATCAGAACGCTTTCCGAAATATCCTTTGCTCAATCCCGCAGTAGCTTCGGCAACACCTTCAAGGATTCCAATAAGTACAATGGAGAAACCAATCGACTTTAAGTAAATGGGCATGATGGGATATAACATTTCACTGGCCGTATCCGTAAACAAGCTTATCAAAGACAAAATCCAGACGGTACGACTGATGTTTTTCAAAATAGGAACGATTGAAAGTTATGCCCTATAAATGTAAATAAAAAGTCTGAAAAGCACATGGCTTTCAGACTTTTATGATAATGTTTGTATTGGAACAAATTAATTCTCTACATGAATGAGATTAAGATTTTTGAATTTCGTTGGTGTCATTTTTAACCTTGGCTTCTTCAGCATCTTTCGGTCGGTGCATTACCACTTGCGGAAACGGAATTTCTATTCCTTCATTATCAAAGGCAACTTTTAGTCTTTTGCGCAATTCACCAGTGACTTCCCATTGTTTACTGGGTAATGTCTCTCCTAATATTTTAAGCATAATGGAAGAATCGGCAAAGTCATTCACACGTAAAAATTGAGGAGCAAGGATAATGTTACTTTTCCATAACGGATCAGCGGCTAATTCTGTCCCCACTTTGTTTATCACTCCAATTACATGCTCCAAATTAGATGAATACCCTATGCCAATATCTAAGTTAATACGAGAGAAATCCTTGGAAAGATTGGAGACTTTCTTAATTTCTCCGTGAGGAATGTGGTGAACGGTTCCATCTAAGTCTCTTAGTGTTGTTTTTCGTAAGCTGATCTCTTGAACCGTACCACCAGCATTGTCAAAATTAACTACATCACCAACGCGGTATTGATTTTCGAGGATAATAAAAAGCCCAGAAATAATATCCCTAATAAGATATTGTCCACCAAAACCAAAGGCGAGTCCGACAATTCCGGCTGCTGCCAAAATGGGAGCGATTTCTACTCCAAATTCTTGAAGTATCATCAAACCAACGATAGTTATCAGAACAATTGTAGAAGTAGTAGTAAATATTTGAATTAGTGTATTTTCTCTTTTTTCTTCGGCATCTTTGGACGAAATTCCATCAGGTCTAACAGCAAGTCTTACCGCTTTTTCGATAAAGGTTATAATAACCTTGTTTAGAATTAAAGAACCTATAATGATAAAAACGATTTTTAGTCCGCTTGTTAAAAGCCATGGGATAATAAATTCAGCGTATTTATCTGTGTATTTCATGAAAATCTCCTGCATCGGTTGTGTTTTTAGTTGAAATTGGGTTTTTGTAAAAATGTAAAAAGTCCAAAAACCATTTGATTTTTGGACTTCTTGCTTCAGTAAATATATTTAATTTAGAATAAAAAATTAAATGTCATCAAAATCTATATCTGTAAAAGTTGATATGTTTGGCAAAGCTTCATCAGCGGTTGCTTTTTCAGTAACATATTCTTTTTTGAAATCTTTCTGATGTCTCTCTGAAATTACTTCTTCGCCTTTGTGGTTCAAAACGTAAGAAGTCATATCTCCAAGAATTTCTGCGAAAGAGGCAAAATCTTCTTTATACAAATATATTTTATGCTTTTTGAAGTGAAACGATCCGTCTTCTTCAGTAAATTTTTTACTCTCGGTAATTGTAATATAATAATCATCAGCTTTTGTAGCTCTCACATCAAAGAAATAGGTTCTTCTCCCAGCACGTAAAACTTTAGAAAAGATCTCTTCTTTTTCTAACATATCATTTTCTCTCATAATCCTTTTTCTCAATTTATGGTTGTTAAATCGTAACCAAAAATCATAAAAATATATTTATTAAACAACAATTACTGCAATTCTTTTTCGGAAAGTTGTTTTAAATATAATGAGGCATAATAGCCTTCTTGATTTACTAACTGGTTATGAGATCCTTGTTGAATGATTTTACCATCCTCTATAATTATAATCTTATGTGCATTTTTGGCCGATGAAACCCTATGACTTACAATAATGGTTGTTTTATCCTTGCATATTGTGTTTAGATTATTCAGGATTGTTTCTTCAGTTTCAGTGTCAACAGCTGATAAACAGTCGTCAAAAAGCAAAATTGGCGGGTTTTTAATGATCGCTCTAGCAATGGAAACCCTTTGTTTTTGTCCTCCCGACAGTGTAATCCCACGTTCACCCAGAACGGTATCATATTTTTTGTTAAAACCCATGATATTATCATGTACCACAGCACTTTTGGCAGCTGTTTGTACTTCTTCATCAGTAGCATCTTCTTTACCAAACTTGATATTGTTCTTAATAGAATCTGAAAACAGAAAAGCATCTTGTGGAACTATCCCGATGCTGTTGCGCAAATCATTAAGGTTTAAAATGCTTATCTCTTGATTGTCAATTTTAACTTTCCCGTCAGTCGCATCGTAGAGACGTGAAATCAATGATAAAATAGTTGATTTTCCAGATCCTGTTTTTCCAAGAATTGCTAAAGTTTCTCCTTTTTTAACCGTAAAAGAGATGTCTTTAAGTGCTGTAATATTAGTGTCTTCATAAGTATAGCTTACATTTTCGAATGAAATCGAACCGTTTATAATCGAATGCTTTGGGTTGCTATTTTTTATCTCTGGTTCTATTTTTAGGAATTCATTCAAACGTTTTTGCGAAGCTTCTGCTTCTTGAACCATTGACGAAATCCACCCTAACGACGCTACGGGCCAAGTAAGCATGTTGACATACAAAATAAACTCAGCGATCGTACCAATGCTTTTAATCGTTCCGTCAATATACATTAAACCTCCAAAGTAGATTACAACCAAGTTACTGATTCCGATAAGAGCTAGCATAAGTGGCCCAAATAAGGACTGGACTTTGGCTAAATTCAAACTTTTACTTTTACTTTCCTTAGCCAGCAATACCATATTACTCTGGTGTTGCTCTTCTAATGAATAGGCTTTTATCACTCGAATACCTGAAAAGATTTCTTGGGAGAAACTAGATACTTTCGATAAATATTGTTGAAAAACAGTACTTCTCTTGTTTATTTCTGTGCTTAATTTAAAAATACCATAGGACAAAATAGGCAATGGAAGAATGGTGTATAATGTTAGAAGAGGAGAAACATTGTACATGTATATAGTAACAATTGTAAAACGGATAAGCGTATTTATAGAATACATGACAGCGGGGCCCACATACATTCTCACCTTTGATACATCCTCGCTGATGCGATTCATCAAATCACCGGTACGATTCTTTTTATAGAAATTCTGAGATAAGTTTTCATACTGTCTAAAAACCTCGTTTTTTAAATCAAATTCGATATGGCGAGACATCACAATTAGCGTTTGTCTCATCAAGAACGTTAGAAAACCCGCAATTATGGTTGTGGCAATGATTAATAGAATATTCGAAAGTAATTCTTCTCTAATAACTGATGAAGGAATGCTAGAGTCTTTAGCAAATTCTTCAATAGCTTTAAATGAACTGCTAATCAACTTGGGAGTGAACAGCATGAATATTTGTGCGATAATTGTGAAGGCAATACCTAGTAAAAAACGGTATTTATATTTGACGAAATATTTGTTTAAATAGAGTAACTCTTTCATTCTTTTAAGATATTCTGTATTGGTTTTGTTTTATTTTTATGATTTTCTTTAAATATTTAATAATTAGCTAAATTTGTTTTTATAATAATATTGCCAAATAATTAAATTTTATTAAAAATATCGATAGATATTTATTTTTTATGTAATTTTGACTTGTCTTTTTTGACAAATTCATAATTTCACCACTATAAAAAATTATACTATGGATGCAACTTTCACAACAGGAAAGGAACTTCAAAAAATGGATCCCGTTTTTGGACAATTATCATTTGATGATCACGAACAGATTGTTTTTTGCAACGACAAAGATACAGGTTTAAAAGCAATTATTGGTATTCATAATTCGGTTATGGGACCTGCTTTAGGAGGAACTAGGATGTTTAATTATGCTAATGAGTGGGAAGCGCTGAATGATGTTTTGCGTCTTTCTCGTGGAATGACTTTTAAAGCAGCGATTACAGGACTGAATATTGGAGGAGGAAAAGCCGTTATTATGGGCGATGCCAAAACGCAGAAAACACCTGAATTAATGCGCAAGTTTGGTGAATTTGTACATGGTTTAAGCGGAAGATACATTACTGCCGAAGATGTAGGAATGGAAACTAGAGATATGGATATCGTACGCGATGTTACGCCTTATGTTACTGGAATTTCTGAGGAAAGAGGTGGGGCTGGTAATCCATCACCTGTAACTGCTTATGGAGTGTACATGGGAATGAAAGCAGCTGCCAAACATAAATTTGGGTCAGATGTGCTTACAGGAAAGAAAGTATTGGTTCAAGGTATTGGTCACGTTGGGGAAACTTTAGTAGATTATTTAACTAAGGAAGGAGCAATTGTTACCATCGCTGATATCAATGAGGAAAAATTGCTTGAAGTAGGAACGAAGTATAATGCTACTATTTACACCGGTGCTGATTTATATACAGCCGATGTAGATATTTATGCGCCTTGTGCGATGGGAGCAACGATCAACGATGCTACAGTTCACAAAATAAAAGCAAAAGTAATTGCCGGTGCCGCTAACAATCAATTAGCAAATGAAGATATTCATGGTGCAATTTTGCAGGAACGTGGTATTTTATATGCACCAGATTTCTTGATTAACGCGGGTGGAATCATTAATGTTTATGCTGAATTAGCGCATTATGGTAAAGAGGAAATTATGCGCAAAACAGAGAATATCTACAATACAACTTTAGAGATTCTTGATTATGCTGTAGCTAATGGAATTACGACGCATCATGCGGCGCTTACCATTGCTCAAAATCGTATTGATCAAAGAAAAATAGAGAATAGTAAGAAGTAATTTTTCTTTTATTTATCAAAAAGTCACAGTTTTCTAGATAGCCTTGAAAACTGTGACTTTTTTAGGATAAAAGAAACAAATTTATCAGCAAAACCTTTATTTGACATTTTAATTTTATTTTAAAAAAGGAAATGCTTATTTTTGCCAGCTAATTTAATAAAAGTTCTTACAAGGTGGTAAATAGAAGACACATACGCGTTAAAGTCATGCAATCCATTTATGCAATGCATCAAAACGGTTCTGATAATCTAGAAAAAGAAGAGAAATTCCTTTTTTACAGTATCGACAATATTCAAGATTTATACCTTACAATGATTTCTTCCTTAATGGAAATATGTAAAAGAGAGTCCGTTTTTTTACATAAATCAAGTTTGAAACATCTCGCTACAGCTGCGGAACTTAAACCCAACGAAAAATTTATTAAAAACAGTATTTTTCAAATACTAGCCGAAAACAATTCTCTTAGCATTGCTATGGAAACGCGTAAAGTTGACGCTTGGACTTTGAATGATGATTATATTTTGTTGTTGCTTAATGCTATAAAAGCAAGTAAGTTCTATACAGATTATATGAGTAATCCGGCAACTTCTTTTGAAGAAGACAAACAGCTTATTGTAGATTTGTTTATGGAAGTTATTGTGCCAAATGAAAAATTGTACGAATTCCTGGAAGACGATAAACTGACTTGGATTGATGATATACCATTGGTAAACACTCAAATCATTAAGCAGTTAAAAGCGATGAAACCTATCATGGATGATAATTTCACCGTACCTAAAGTGTATAAGGATAGTGAAGACAAAGCATTCGTTAAAGATTTGTTTAGAAAAACGGTTTTGAATGAAGCAGAACTTGCTAAGGAGTTTGTAAACAAAACACCTAACTGGGATAGCGATAGAATTGCTGAGGTAGATACTATTATTCTTAAAATGGCAATTTGTGAATTTTTAAAATTCCCTTCAATTCCAGTAAAAGTAACTCTTAACGAATATTTAGAACTTGCGAAAGAGTATTCTACACCAAAAAGTAGTATTTTTATCAACGGAATTCTGGATAATCTAGTTAAAGAGCTAGAAGTCAGTAAAAAATTAAATAAAACCGGTCGCGGTTTAATGTAACACTAATAAAAAAAAAGAATTTAAAATTATGGAACAATTAACTCAATTTGCACCTTTCTTATTAATGTTTGTAGTGATCTATTTCTTTATGATCAGACCACAACAGAAAAAAGCTAAACAAGAAAAAGAATTCGAAACAGCTTTAAAAGTAGGTGATAAAATCATCACTAAAAGTGGACTTCACGGTAAAGTTTCGGAGCTTGCAGATACTACAGTTGTAATTGAAACAATGTCTGGAAAATTAAAAATGGAGCGTTCTGCAATTTCTATGGAAATGAGCGCAACACTTGCTAAAAAATAATATTTTTTTAAGGTTATATAAAGTCCCATTCGGAATGTAATTCTGAATGGGACTTTTTTTTAGCAATTGTAAAAGGAAATCACTTTTTGCTTTTTTGCTTTTTCTTGCTCTTTTTTGCTTTTGCCTTGGCTTTTTTGTTTTTAAGCTTCGATTTTAATTTCGCTTTCTTGGCTTTGTCTTTTTTAGTTTTTTTGGCTTTAGCTTTTTTGTCTTTTACTTTTTGTTTGGCTATTTCTTTGCCAATGAGTTTTTTTAGTTTTTCCTTCTCTTTTTTCGCCAACTTTTTCAGCTTACTTTTTTCCTTTTTCTTTTCATCCTTGTTGTCTTCCGGAACTGGTTTTTTCTGAACTTCAATTGGCTTTTTATCTATAGTGGCTTTAGGGGCGACGTCAGCAGTTGGTTTATCAACTGTTGGTTTTCTAGATTTAACAGGGGCCACCTTTTTATTGGCGGCCGAAGCTGCTGGAGTTTTTACTTCTACTTTTTTTTCATCCATGATCGTCTATTCGTTTAGTTTTAATAGCACGACTCTTTTTACCGTAATCTAAATGATTTGATAAACAAGTCATTAGTAAATATAGTGAATAATGCGACACGATAATGTTAAGTTTTTGCCTATGGATTTGATTGGTGTAAAAAGTAGAAAATATTGATAGGCCTTAAAACTTAAAAAAAATCCGTTTTTACGTCGATTTTTTCATTTGTACTTATCATTCAAGCCAATGTTTTGTAGGATCATTGATTTTATTTTTTCTATTCTACTAAGTTTAGTGGCGTCTCTTTTAGCTTCCTCAATATACTCGTGAAATTCGCGTTGCTTGGCTTGTGAGAATTTTGAAAAGGCTTCCGCCAAATAAACATTGCTGTCTAATTCGGCTTGTAATTCGAAAGAGATAATCGTTTTCTTGGTCGTTGGTTTAATGACTTTACCCGCTTTTTTAATTTCGATTGCTTCTAGAATATAAGTAAGCACTTCTTTCTCATTAACTTCTTCAATAGAATTAAAACGCCATTGACGCAAAGATTTGGTTACACCTTCTTGTGCGTTTACCAATACTTTTTTTTCATCTTTTAGAAAAACGCCGTTGTAAAACCATATTCCAAAATAACTTTTAAACCCTCCGATTCCTAGTACATTCTTGCCGTCTAAAACATAAACCAGCCCGCCCCATTTTGTAGTGGCTACAAGTTCAGTTTGGGCCAGTATTTCTTTCAGGAGATTTAATTCTTCTGTCCAATTATTAGTTTTGTCCCAAGTATGTTTTTTAGATTCGGATGATTCCAATTATTTTTGCTTTTTCTTTTTGCTTTCCTTTGCTTCTAGGCCAAAGTTGGGCATTGTGGCCAACTCAGCAATTTTTACAATAACGTCAACTGCCTTTTGCATGCTTTCAACAGGAACATATTCGTATTTACCGTGAAAATTATGTCCACCAGCAAAAATATTTGGACAAGGCAATCCTTTGTATGATAATTGACAGCCATCAGTTCCACCGCGAATGGGTTTGATTAATGGTTTAATACCTACTTCCTTCATCGCTTTTTCGGCAATATCAACAATATGTTTTACAGGAACGACCTTTTCTTTCATGTTGTAGTATTGATCATTGATCTCAACTATTGCAATGTCTTCACCAAATTGTTTCGCATATTTCTTATTAATTTTGCGCGCAATTTTCTCTACTTTTTCTTTTCTTTTTTCGAATTTAATCTTACTGTGGTCTCTGATTATTAATTCTAAAACGGTTTCCTCGATACTTCCTGTTAAGTGATGTACATGGAAAAAACCTTGGTATCCTTTTGTGGTCTCCGGTGTTTCATCAGAAGGTAGTGCAGTAATGAAATCATTGGCAATTAACATGGAGTTGATCATCTTTCCTTTGGCATAACCAGGATGCACACTTTTTCCTTTAAAAATAATTTTGGCTGAAGCCGCATTAAAATTTTCATATTCTAATTCTCCCACTTGACTTCCGTCCATCGTGTAAGCCCAGTCAGCTCCAAATTTCTCCACATCAAAATGGTGTGCTCCACGACCTATTTCTTCGTCAGGTGTAAAACCAACTCTAATTTTCCCGTGTTTGATTTCTGGATTGTTAATTAAGTATTCCATTGCTGTCATAATTTCCGTAATTCCAGCTTTATCATCAGCACCTAAAAGAGTAGTTCCATCAGTTGTGATTATAGTTTGTCCCTTGTATTGTAATAAATCTTTGAAATAATTTGGAGATAAAACAATATTTTGTTCCGCATTTAGAATGATGTCTTTACCATCATAATTTGGAATAATTTGAGGTTTTACATTAGCTCCTGTAAAATCAGGAGTGGTGTCAAAATGAGATATAAACCCAATTGTAGGAACCTCGTGATCAACATTACTTGGCAGTGTGGCCATGATATACGATTTATCATCTATAGTCACATCCTGCATTCCTATGCTTTTTAGTTCTTCAACCAATTGATTGGCAAGAACCCATTGTTTTTCTGTACTTGGTGTAGTTTGTGAATTGGGATCTGACTCTGTGTCAACAGTAACATAACTGATAAAACGGTCTATAATATGTTGCATAATTGTATTTTTTAATGAAGAGCAAATATAAGGTTTATTTAGAAAGGAGTGTTCAAAACTCTAACTTTGAGAAGCAATTGCGAGAATAAAATGGTAATGTTTTAGTGCATCATTTGAGCGCCTTCTTTATAGGAATTAGCTTGTCCGTAATGCATTACTTTTACTTTAGTTTTTCCGTTAGGCTGTATTGTAAGCAGAAATAGATAATTGAACTCTTGATCATCAATAGAAGGTATTGGTCTCTTGCTTCCAAAAGCTTCAATCGTTTCTAAAACGGTATTAGAATGACCTACAATTAATGCTGTTTTTCCTTTATTTTCCTTTAGAATTTTGGCCGCTTCGACTGTTAAAATTTTAGCGTCATACAATTGAATATCTTTTTTTTGCTGCTTGGCGCTAGGTATTACTGTGCTTTGTGTACGCTTGTAATTTGTGCTGTAAATGTTGTTTATTGTTTTGTATTTTAGTTTTTTTGCAAGTGCAATGGCTCTTTTGTTTCCATATTCAGTCAATAACGGATCTTTTTCTTTTGGATCATTCGTCATCTTTTCGGCATGACGTACTAAGTAAATTCGGGTTGGATCTTCTACTTGCGCAAAAAGGCTAATGGTTAGAAATAACAGTAGAAAGCTGCAATAATTTTTCATGTTTTTGTTTATTAAATGCTGTGGCTAATTTATAAATAAATAATGATTCTTTCTTTCTCAGCCCGGTTTGTTATAGCCCAAAGTCGTTTGATAGATTTGAAGATCAAATTTTAAGGCTAAATATTTATTTATCGGCTAGATAATTCTATTTTTGCAGCACACAACAAAACACACATGTATAAACTACTTATTCGTCCCATTCTTTTTTGGTTTGACCCAGAAAAAGTGCACTATTTTACCTTTTCTTTGATTCGAACTTTATCTAAAATTCCAGGATTCAGTGCTATCTTTAAATCACTTTATGAAGTAAATGACAAGCGATTAGAAACTGAAGTTTTTGGATTAAAATTTAAAAATCCAGTAGGACTTGCCGCTGGTTTTGATAAAGACGCTAAACTGTACAAAGAATTGTCAAATTTTGGTTTTGGGTTTATAGAAATAGGTACGCTTACACCAAAAGGACAAGAAGGAAACCCTAAAAAACGATTGTTTCGCTTAAAGGCTGATTCCGCTATAATCAACCGAATGGGCTTTAATAATGGAGGAGTTTTAGAAGCAGTAGAAAGGCTTAAGGAAAATACCGGAGTTTTAATTGGAGGAAATATCGGGAAAAATAAATTGACGCCAAATGAAGATGCAACTTTGGATTATGAAATTTGCTTCGACGCCTTGTTTGATCATGTAGATTATTTTGTGGTGAATGTGAGTTCGCCAAACACGCCTAATCTTCGTGCGTTGCAAGACAAAGAGCCATTAACACAATTACTGCAGACTTTGCAAAATAAGAATTTGGCGAAGCCAAAACAGAAACCAATATTACTAAAAATCGCTCCCGATTTAACAGACGAGCAATTGCTAGATATTATAGACATCGTGGCACAAACTAAAATTGCCGGAGTTATTGCTACAAATACGACTATTTCTCGTGAAGGGCTTCAGTCTGAAAACAAAGCAGAAATGGGCGGATTGTCAGGAAAGCCATTAACAAGCCGTTCTACTGAAGTGATTCGTTTTTTGTACCAGAAAAGCAATAAGGCATTTCCAATAATAGGAGTGGGAGGAATTCATTCTGCAGATGATGCAATCGAAAAGCTCGAAGCAGGTGCCAGTTTAGTACAATTGTACACTGGTTTTATTTATGAAGGACCAGCTTTGGTGAAAGCCATAAATCAAAAGGTACTAAGTCGCATGTAAAAGCGATAACTTACAGTATTATCATAATGCGTAATTCTCGACTGAGGATTACGCATTTTTATTTGCTATAAAATTTTATAATCATAATCATTGCCACTTTGCAAGTTTTCTTATCTTTGAAAACCTATGGAGCCAATAAAAATTATAGAATGTCCACGTGATGCCATGCAAGGTATTAAGCCGTTCATTCCCACCGAAAGAAAAGTGGCGTACATTCAATCTTTATTGAGGGTAGGTTTTGATTCAATTGATTTTGGGAGTTTTGTATCGCCAAAAGCGATTCCCCAAATGCAAGATACTGCTGCTGTTTTGGCGCAATTGGATTTATCACAAACAACAAGTAAATTACTGGCAATTATTGCCAATACTCGAGGAGCCGAAATTGCTTCTGAGCATGCTGCAATCCAATATTTAGGCTATCCTTTCTCTATATCTGAGAATTTTCAGATGCGTAATACCCACAAAACTATTGCCGAGTCCTTAGTGACTCTGGAAGAAATTCTAGAAATTGCCGATAAAACAAATAAGGAAGTAGTTGCTTATTTATCAATGGGTTTTGGGAATCCTTACGGTGATCCTTGGAATGTAGAAATTGTTGGCGATTGGACTGAAAAGTTATCAAACATGGGAGTGAAAATTTTGTCGCTTTCAGATACGGTAGGAAGTTCCACTCCAGAGGTAATTAGTTATTTGTTTTCTAATTTGATTCCAAAATACCCCGAAATAGAGTTTGGTGCCCATCTGCATACCACTCCAGATAAATGGTTTGAAAAAATAGACGCTGCTTATAAAGCGGGTTGTCGCAGATATGATGGTGCGATTCAAGGTTTTGGCGGTTGCCCTATGGCCAAAGACGATTTAACGGGAAATATGCCTACTGAGAAGTTGTTGTCTTATTTTACTGCCAATAAAGAAAATGCAAATCTAAATCCATTAAGTTTTGAGAGTGCTTATAATGAAGCTTCTAAGCTTTTTGGAGAGTTTCATTAGAGTATAGCAGGCATAAATTCGTTGAGCTTCAGCTATAGGTAATACTAAGTTAAGAACAGCAACGTTGTAATTATAGTAACATTTATTTATTGCCCTGACATATTCGATATGAATCCATACCGCCCCAATAAAATTTTAGGATTTCTGCTACTCACGTTGCTCTTTTTCTCGTGCAGCAGTGATTTAGATTTTAATCAAGCTAACGATTTTAAATTAGAACCGATTTTTATTGCAAATTTAGCCTCTTTTGAAATTCCTGCCAATCAATTTATAGAGAAGGGAATGGAGCAAAATATTGCTATGGAAGCCCAGGAATTTGATGTTTTCCGGGATTCTTTTTTTCGAGAAAATTTAAGACGAGCCGACTTCTTTTTTGAAATCAACAATACTATTAATAGGTCGTACACTATTGATATCATTCTATTAGATGTCAATGACCAACCGCTTTTCAATATTCCTTTTGATGTTCCTGCCTATACTGGAACTAAAAATCAAGTAACTCGAAAAGTAATCTTCGAAGATGTCAATCTTGAATTGCTCAAAAGTACCAGAAGAATGGACTTTGTATTAACTATGAAAGCCGGTCCTGCGTTGAATGCCAGTAGTCCAGGGAGTTTAAAATTGCGATCGAGTGCAACTGCTTATTTGTTAGTCGAATGAGAAAAACACTTCTATTTTTGATGGTATTTTTCTCTGTTGCTTGTTTGTCTCAAAACAAACAAATCTTGTACAATTTTACCGCAGTCCCGCAGTCTTTAATGACTAATCCCGGTGCTGATGTTAGTTATAAATTTTATTTTGGAGTTCCATTACTATCTGGAATTTCTGCGAATGTTGGCTCTAGTGGTTTTTCGGCCTATGATTTATTTGCTGATAATGGAGTAGATTATAACATTAAATTACGCGACGTAGTGCATCAATCTTCCCGAAATGACAAACTAATTCTCAATGAACAAATAGAATTATTCAATGGCGGTTTTAAACTGGGAGATTGGTTAGAAAACAAAGGATATGTTTCGTTTGGAATGTATCAGGAATTTGATTTTCTAATGTATATGCCAAAGGATATCACTATACTTGCCTTAGAGGGAAACAGCGAATACATTGGAAAATCATTTAATTTAGGAGATTTAAATTTAAGAACAGAGCTGCTTTCGGTGCTGCATTTGGGTTATCATAAAAATGTAACTGACAAGCTTATTCTTGGGGCTCGAGGTAAAATTTATTTGAGTTCGTTTAATGCTACTTCAACTAAAAATTCGGGATATATCTATACCGTTCCCGGGACAACTAACGCATTCGAACAAGTCATTTCTTCCAACTTGCAATTAAAGATCTCTGGAATTTCAGAATATATCGCCGAAGGTTATGATGGTGACGCGGCCGCTGATTTTAGAAAAAAAGCGTTGTTTGGCGGTGACCTAGGCCTAGGATTTGATTTGGGACTGACCTATTATCCCAAAAAGAATATTCAGTTTACAGCGAGTATTCTTGATGTGGGTTTTGTAAAACACAGCAGAGATGTAGAGACATTTACCTATAAAGGCTTTTATAGATATGAAGGAATAAATCCTAATTTTAATGGCACGGATGATCCTGATGGTGCTTACACACAGTTTAGGAATGCTATCCAGCTCGACACTATTTATAACGGCTACAACACTTGGAGACCTATAAAAATCAATAGTTCATATCAATATTCTTTTAATGACTCAAGAGGAGGAGAAGATTGTGATTGTGTTACAACAGAATCAGTTTATAGAAATGCAGTAGGAGCACAGCTGTTTGTCATGACAACTCCTAGAGCGCCTTTAATGGCATTAACGGGATATTATAGAAGGAATGTCCTCGATAAATTACAAATGAAAGCGACTTATACGGTAGATTCTTTTTCATATAAAAATATAGGTTTAGGAATTTCAAGTACGATAGGGAAGTTCAATTTGTACATGATGGCTGATAATCTATTAGAATATCGGGATTTGTCGAAAGCCAAGAGCGTATCGTTTCAATTAGGCTTTAACGTTATTTTCGAAGACAGTAATAAACCATTTTAATATCGTTTTTCATTTCGAAAGGAAAAATGCAATCTGTTTTTAATTTTTCATGGCTAATTGTCAAATTACTTCGTAAGAGGAGTAGTATAAATTAGGAATATTGAAGTCTGTTTTTCACATGCTTGGGCTATCACTTTTTTAAATTAAAATAATTTGTTATATTTGCACGCAATTCAACTACAAATTGCAACATGATAGCACATAACTCCAAGATTATCGGCGAAGGTTTAACGTACGATGATGTATTATTAGTTCCTAACTACTCTAATGTGCTTCCTCGCGAGGTAAGTATCCAAACAAAATTTTCAAGAAATATAACGCTTAATGTTCCTATTGTATCCGCAGCTATGGATACCGTTACCCAAAGTTCTATGGCAATTGCTATGGCTCAAGAAGGTGGAATAGGTGTTTTGCACAAAAACATGACTATCGAGCAGCAAGCTGCCAAAGTACGTAAAGTAAAACGTGCAGAGTCAGGTATGATTATCGATCCTGTTACTTTACCGCTTACTTCTACAGTAGCGGATGCTAAAAATGCTATGAAAGAATACGGAATTGGTGGTATTCCAATTATTGATGAAGAAAGCCGATTGAAAGGTATCGTAACTAATAGAGATTTGCGTTTTGAAAAAAACAATGCAAGACCTATTATTGAGGTAATGACAAGTGAAAACTTAGTTACTGTAGCCGAAGGAACTTCATTAGAACAAGCCGAAGTAGTTTTACAAGGTCATAAAATCGAGAAACTTCCAGTTATAAGTAAAGATGGTAAATTAGTAGGTTTAATTACCTTTAGAGATATTACTAAATTAACTCAAAAGCCAATTGCTAACAAAGATGTTTTCGGACGTTTGCGTGTAGCAGCTGCTATTGGTGTTACTGGTGATGCAGTAGAAAGAGCAACAGCTCTTGTAAATGCAGGTGTTGACGCTATTATTATTGATACGGCGCACGGGCATACTCAAGGTGTGGTGAACACATTGAAAGAAGTAAAAGCTAAATTCCCTCAAATAGATGTTATTGTAGGTAATATTGCTACTCCTGAAGCGGCAAAATTCCTAGTAGAAAACGGTGCTGATGGGGTGAAAGTAGGAATTGGACCTGGTTCAATTTGTACAACACGTATTGTTGCAGGTGTAGGTTTTCCTCAATTCTCTGCAGTGTTAGAAGTTGCAGCAGCATTAAAAGGAACTGGAGTTCCCGTAATTGCTGATGGTGGAATACGTTACACAGGAGATATTCCTAAAGCAATTGCTGCAGGTGCTGACTGTGTGATGTTAGGTTCACTTCTTGCTGGTACTAAAGAGTCTCCTGGAGAAACTATTATTTTTGAAGGAAGAAAATTCAAATCATACCGCGGAATGGGTTCTGTGGAAGCAATGGAAGGTGGTTCTAAAGACCGTTATTTCCAAGATGTAGAAGATGATGTTAAGAAACTAGTTCCAGAAGGAATTGTAGGACGCGTGCCTTACAAAGGAGAATTAAACGAAAGCATGTTACAATTCATTGGTGGTCTTCGTGCCGGAATGGGATATTGTGGTGCTAAAGACATTCCTACTTTGCAAGAAACAGGTCGTTTTGTTCGTATCACCGCTAGTGGTATCAACGAAAGTCACCCACATAACGTTACAATTACAAAAGAAGCGCCAAATTATTCAAGATAATTTCTCGTTTTATTTCATATAAAAAGGCTGTCTAAAGTGTTGAAACTTTATGACAGCCTTTTTTTTGTTCTTTGCTAAATTTAAATTGAAACTTTGCTTGAGAAGAGAGGTGGAGAATTTGTATGCTTTTCAATTTTCTGCTTAAGGAAAACTTGATGCGAAACGGTGATTTTACTAGAGTATAGCTAGGTCAATGGCGGTTATAGGTTGTTATTCTTTTATCCAATTTGTGTTTATTCATATGATATGGCCTACAAAAAAAAGTCAGAGCGTTCGTTTCTGATTTCTTTCGACACGTTTTCAATCAATTCAGCACAATCCAAAACAAATTTGTCATTAACTTCAATTAAAGTCGAAACTTCTGCAATATCACCTTCCTCAAAGAAATTTTCTCCAATTAATTTTATTTTGAAAGGTAATTTAGTTGATTGTGAAACTAAAGCATTATAACTTTTCCCCTTTCCGTGTTTCAATACGTTTATAGCGCAAATAAATTCTTCGAAATTGTTTTTAAGAGTAATATTTCCAGCTTGAACAAGTATTTTTTTTGCTTCCTCAAAACCATTTCTGCAAGATAAGGCTTCTTGTAACATTGATTCGAATAATGAAAACATTCCAACAGCAATAATTGCTTTTTGTAACTGAATCGCTTGCAGATTCTTAACGGCAATTGTAGAACCTCCTGTTTGTAGTTCTTCTATAACTTTAGCACGTGTCTCTTCTAATACGTTTAAAGTAAATACTGTGGTTCTATTATTAAGTCGTCAAATAAGTGCATATTTTCTATTTATTATAACCCATAACCTAGTATACAACATCAAATATATACATCTTTATCTATCGTATTAAATAACTATAGATGTATTTTCTTATTTTTCAGCTATTAAGTTCACTGCCAGAATAGTTTTAAACTTTTGTAAAAATCTCTAATGCAATCAAATAAAGAAAAAAAAAGAAATTTACTCAGCAAAGAACTGATTCATTCGCTTTTTATCACCTACAACCCATAGAATATCATCTTTCTGTAACACTAAGTCAGATTCTGGATTCAATAGACGTTTACCATTTCGTTCGATACCTACGACCATACCGTTTGCTTTTTCTCTAATAAGAGATTGACTGATGCTTTTCCCTATCAAATCTACTTTGTTTAATTCCAGTTGTTGCAATATAATTTCCGGCTTTTCGACATTTTTAGGCGGCTCAAATTCGTGTTGATGTAAGTAACCCTTAAATTCTTTTACCTGTGCATCCGTACCGATGACACAAATTTCATCACCCGGAAACAAACGCTCATTTTTGGTTGGGATCTTAACCATTATTTCTCCTCTTTTTATAAAAGCAATGTTGATTCCCATTTCCTCGCGCAAACGTAATTCTTGCAAAGTTTTACCCGCAATGTTCGAGTCTTTGGCAATTGTAAATGTAGTCATGTGACCGTCCCAAGGTGTTAGACTAGCGTATTTCCTGTCTATTTTTATTATGTCACGATTGTTAAGATTTTGAAGGAAGTGATTCTCAATTTTAAGGTATTGGCTGTGCAATTTCTTTGGAAAAAATACATAAGCGGCAATAGCTGTAACCAAGGCAAAGAAAGCAATAAGAGGAGAGAAAAAGATATTGAGTAAGAAACCAATGTAAAAGATAGCTAATCCCATTCTAAATAAAACCATCATCATGATAGGTCCTTTGTATTTTCGCTCTTTACGAAGGATTTCTACTTCTTTAACGGCAACACGACGTAAAGACAACGCCCATAAAAAGGGAGCTAAAACAATTATTGTAATTAGTGCTGTAATCGCATTTCCAAATTTAGAGTTTTCTACTAACGGCAAGACAAACTTAGCCGAGAGCAATATGATCGCTAATATGATTATGGTGTGAATTACGATTTGTAAAATATAAGCTTTTAACACGACTTGCCAGGTACTTGCCGACTTAATAGCTTGCGTATTGGTACTGTATCGCGTTATATTTTTCAACCATTTTTTCGGCAGTTTTCGCTCTAAATAGGCAGAAAAAGGAGTCGCCATTTTCACCATAAACGGAGTTGTAAACGTGGTAACGGCGGATACTGCTACGACAACCGGGTACAAGAATTTACTGGTGACATTCATGGACATTCCTAATGTGGCAATAATAAAGGAGAACTCACCTATTTGTGACAAACTCATTCCCGTTTGCACGGATTGTTTTAAAGGCTGGCCTGAAATCAACGCACCAATGGTGGAACTTATCGATTGTCCAAAGATGGTTACGAAAGTCAAAACAACTACTGGAAACGCATATTCATACAGCATTTTTGGGTCGATCAACATACCTACAGATACAAAGAAAATAGCCCCAAATAAATCTTTTATAGGTTTAATGAGGTGTTCAATGTGTTCTGCTTGCGTAGTTTCGGCAATAATAGATCCCATGATAAAGGCTCCTAGAGCAGGTGAGAATCCTGCATTCGATGCTAAAATAACCATCATCAAGCACAGTGCTAAGGAGACAATTAAAGTCATCTCATCAGTTAGTAAATGTTTTATTTTTTTTAATAAAGTAGGAATAAAAAATATCCCACCCACAAACCAAGCAATTAAGAAAAAAACAAGTTTTAAGACAGAAAACATTAATTCACTTCCGGAGAACTGCTGACTCACGGCAACTGTAGAAAGTAATACCATCATTAAAATGGCAACAATATCCTGAACGATAAGGGAACCAATAACGATTCCGGCAAATTTTTGCGCCTTGACGCCTAGTTCATCGAAGGTTTTTAAGATAATCGTGGTGGAGGAAATCGATAGAATCACACCTAGAAAAATACTGTCCATTTGCTTCCAGCCAAGCCATTGGCCCACTAAAAAACCCATTATTACCATGGTGATAATCTGCGTGATGGCGGTGATAGAGGCGGTGCCGCCCACTTTCATCAACTTCTTGAAACTAAATTCGAGTCCCAAGCTAAAAAGTAAAATAATCACCCCTATCTCTGCCCAGACATCAACACTCTTCGGATCTGTTACAGATGGGAAAAAATCAATGTGGTTTCCCGCAAGAAATCCGGCTATAAGATAACCTAGCACTAAGGGTTGTTTTAATTTTTTAAATACTAAAACTGCAATACCCGCGGTCATTAGGATTAATCCTAAGTCGCTAATAAGTGGTGTTAAATGTTGTGATGCTTCAGCAACTGTCGCTACGGTACTCATATTTTATTTTTTATTAGGAGCAATTTCCTGCCTTTCATTTTAAGCTTTTGTCTAAAAACCTTTTTTATTAGGCATTTGCAGGAGCTTCCTTCGGTCGCTCTGCAATTTGCCATGAAAATTGTTTTTCGCCTGCAAGGCTTTCCATTGCAGTCAGGGCTAAACTTTAGATTTCCTCTTCACAATGAGTTGTTATAAGAGGATTGTCAAAAAAAAAGCTACCGATAAAGATAGCTTTTTTTGGAGTTGTTTGATTTAAAATAGCATTGGCACGATCTATTTTTATGAATTTCAAAAAAACAGAAGCTATGAATTACTATTTTATTGTTTTGGTATTAGATTCCAACGAAATTACTTGGTGTGATTTGCATTAATTCTGCTCTCACTTCTTCAGATACGTCTAGTGTTGCAATAAAACCATGAATCGCTTTTTTATCAATCGCTTCATTTGTTCGAGTTAATCCTTTTAATGCTTCATAAGGATTAGGATATGCTTCACGACGCAAAATAGTTTGGATTGCCTCTGCAACTACAGCCCAGTTTTTCTCTAAATCTTCGTGGAATTTTGGCTCGTTTAATAACAATTTGTTTAAACCTTTTAAAGTCGCTTCAAATGCGATGATCGTATGACCTATTGGTACACCTACATTTCTTAAAACTGTACTGTCAGTTAAATCACGTTGTAATCTTGACAATGGCAGTTTAGCTGAAAGGTGTTCGAAAATAGCATTTGCTATTCCTAAATTTCCTTCAGAGTTTTCAAAGTCAATTGGGTTTACCTTGTGTGGCATCGCCGATGATCCTATTTCTCCTGCTTTTATTTTTTGTTTGAAATATTCCATCGAAACATAAGTCCAGATGTCTCTGTCTAAATCGATGATAATCGTATTGATTCTTTTTAAAGCATCAAAAAATGCTGCAAAATGGTCGTAATGTTCGATTTGGGTTGTTGGGAAAGAATGGTGTAATCCTAGATTTTCTTCTACAAATTTACCTCCAAATTTTTTCCAGTCAACCTGTGGATAAGCCACATGATGTGCATTGTAATTTCCTGTAGCACCACCAAATTTAGCAGCAAACGGAATGTTAAACAACAAACGCATTTGCTCTTCTAAACGTTCCACAAAAACGCCAATTTCTTTACCCAAACGAGTAGGAGAAGCGGGTTGTCCGTGAGTACGTGCTAGCATAGGAACTGCAGCCCATTCGATACTTAAATCTTTCAATTTAGAAGTCAAAGTAATTAGAGAAGGCATATAAACTTTCTCAAAAGCTTCTTTTGTCGAAAGTGGAATTGCTGTATTGTTAATATCTTGAGAAGTCAACCCAAAATGGATGAACTCTTTGTATTGTGATAGGCCTAATTTCTCAAAGGCATCCTTGATAAAGTATTCAACGGCTTTTACATCGTGGTTCGTTACCTTTTCAGTTTCTTTGATCCACAGCGCGTCTTCAGTCGAGAAGTTTTTGTAAATGTCTCTTAGGGTATCGAATAAATCAGGATTTACCCCGTTTAATTGTGGCAAAGGCACTTCGCACAAAGCAATAAAATATTCAATTTCAACCAATACGCGGTATTTGATTAACGCTTCTTCCGAGAAAAAAGGAGCCAAAGAAAGAGTCTTGTTTCTATATCTTCCGTCAATTGGAGAAATAGCATTCAATTCGTTTAAAGTAGTCATTGTAGTGTTGTTTGTTCGAAAGGCACAAATATAAACCTTTAGAAACAATTTCGAAAAGGATTACTTTTTTAAATACCAGCAATTAGCATCTTTTTTAATCGTTTCATTCCTTCAGAAGCGATTTCTGGTATTACTTCTAATGGATTTCTGAGATTTGGAATCCGAATCGGTTTTGGATCAATATAAAAAACGGGAACTTCAGGATGCGTGAAGTCGATTAATCCCGCTGCCGGATATACTTGTAGTGAGGTACCTATAACTGCAAAATAATCGGCGGTTTTTGTAATGGCGATGGCTTCGTCTAAGGCAGGAACTTCTTCGCCAAACCAGACAATGTGAGGACGCAACTGGTTTTTTTGCGCATCGAAATCTCCAGTATTGAGATCTTCCGTCCAGTCTAGAATATGATTTGGGTTCGTCGTGCTTCGTACTTTTAATAATTCTCCATGGAGATGCAATACATTTTTACTTCCTGCACGTTCGTGCAGGTCGTCGACATTTTGTGTGATTACAAAAACATCAAAATGAGCTTCTAATTCCGCTAGGATTTCATGTCCTAAATTTGGGGTTACTTCTTTTAACTGTTGTCTGCGTTTGTTGTAAAAGTCAAGGACTAATTCAGGATTTCTTATCCACCCTTCAGGTGTGGCGACGTCCATAACGTTGTGTCCTTCCCAGAGACCGTCGCCATCCCTAAAAGTTTTTATACCACTTTCGGCACTTATTCCGGCTCCGGTTAGCACAACTAATCTTTTTCTCATAATGGGTACAATAGACATTGATAATGCGATACTGAAAATCTCAGATTACCGCTAAATTAATGATTTTTTGTATTCATTATTGATTTGATAATTTAAGTTGTAGACGAGTTTTACACAAAAACTATTAGAAACAGTAAAATATTATTAGTCGTAGCGTTTAATTTAGTACTTTTAATAGTTTCTAAGTTATTGTTATAGTATAAGTTATAAAAAATACCACGATGCCATTTTTTTAATCGAAGTAATTAAAGTAGCTATTGTTATGAAAAATAAATTCGTTGAATTTGACGCAAACGGACTAACGTATAAGTTGGTGTGTTTCTTTTTTCTTGGCTTGTTGAGCGTCGTAATTATCTTGTCTTATCTAATGTATACTAACTTTAATGCAATTACAAAAAAGCAAGAAAACCGGCATGAGTCCTATCTTGTTGCTGACTTATTAAGACAAAGTGCTGACGATTTAACCCGCTTTTGCAGATTGTATATCATTACCCAGGATGAGAAATATGAAAAGATGTTTTGGGAGGTTTTAAATATACAAAACGGTAATTTGCCTTTTCCTAAAAATTATAATAGAGTGTATTGGGACGTAGTTTTAACCCAAGAGAAAAAGGTGCAGGCTGATTTAAAAGCAGAGTCTTTAGCGGCTAAAATTAGGAATTTGGGTTTTACAACTGAAGAGCTTATAAAGTTAAAGGAAGCAAAATTAAAGTCAGACGATCTAGTCTTTATCGAAGAAAGGGCCATGAATGCCATCAAAGGATTGTATAGAGATGAATCTGGCAATTATACAATTAGGGATAAACCCAATAAAGAGCTCGCTACGGATTTAGTTTTTGGACCGCAGTTTCATAGGGAAAAGGCGGAAATCGCGGAGCCAATCAATGATTTTTTTGAAATGATAGATGTCAGAACAAAAAATGATATTGAGAAAGCTGTAAATCGAGAGAAATTGATCTTGGTTTTAATTTTTGTCTTTATTACAATTACCATGTTAGTGCTATTTTATATACTAATTGTTTTAATGAAGAAAACATTTGCTAATAAAGCCTTAATCGAAAAATACAATAAACGCCTTCGAAGGGATAATAAATTATTAGAAGAAAATAAAAACGAGCTGTCTAAGGCTACTGATATTGCCGAATTAGCAAATAAAGCCAAGTCAGATTTCTTGGCAAATATGAGTCACGAAATCCGGACTCCTATGAATGGTATTTTGGGCTTTATCGAGATCTTGTCTGAAAAAGAAACAGACGCCGAGAAAAAAGAATATTTAGACATTATCAATACCGCTTCTAATAACCTGTTGAACATTATAAATGACATTTTGCATCTCTCAAAGATAGAGTCCGGTTCTTATTCTATAAAGAAAGATGTAGTTGATCTCTATAATGTGGTCAAAAAATCCTCTAGACTATTTGAAGAGCAAGCAAAAGCAAAAGAAGTGAAGTTTATTTTTGAGTTTGATGATAATTTAAAAAAGCATGTGTTGCTATGTGAAATTTCAATTTTACATATTTTAAACAATGTGCTTTCTAATGCAGTAAAATTCACTCATACTGGATTTGTGAAATTATCGGTTAAAGAGCTAGAAGGCGGGATATTAGAGATAGTAGTGGAGGATACCGGAATTGGAATTTGCGAAATTAAGCAGCAAAATTTATACAATCCTTTTGATCAAGGCGAGCATTTTTTAACCAAAAAATATGGCGGAACAGGATTGGGTTTACCCATCGTAAAAAAGCTAGTGGATTTAATGGAGGGCGAGGTGCATTATAAATCAGTTGTAGGGGAGGGAACTACAGTTACCATTTTATTGCCTTTTGAAAGAGCCTCAGATCCTAAAAGTGATGAAATCATTAAGGCGGAGTACATAGAAGTGAAAAAGAACTTAAGAATTCTATCAGCTGATGATGTAGAGATAAATCAGAAGGTACTAGAGAAAATGTTGAAAGGACAATATTTAGAATTCAAAAAAGTATATGATGGAAATGAACTAATCGCTGAATTGGAGAAAGGACATTATGATATTGTTTTTATGGATATTCAAATGCCAGAATTAAATGGAATCGACACGACAAAGTGGATTAGAAACAACAGTAAGTTTCGTTCTATAGTAATTATTGGTGTATCTGCGTTTGCATTAGGTGACGATGCACAAAAAGCTATAGATGCCGGAATGGATGATTACATTACTAAACCGTACAGTAGAAGTGTATTAGTAAATATAGTTAACAAATGGGGAATTAAGATCTTTGCTGCAAATTAATGATTAAATAAATAAAGAGGACTACTTTAATACTCTTCTAATAGAAAGAAGTGCAGTATTGTAGTAAGAAACCTTAATGAATTATCATATTTTTGCAAAAAAAGAATAATTCATAATGATTGATATCGACTACTTAAATTTCCTTGAAAACATTCTTACCGATAACCGCAAAGAGAAATTTCTAAAAGTTTTAGAAAACAGAACAAAACATTTTACTATTGCGGTTGAAGATATTTTCCAGATGCACAATACTAGTGCGGTAATGCGCAGTTGCGAAGTTTTTGGAATTCAGGAATTGAATGTTATCGAACAACGTTATGGGAAAAGTATCGATAAAGAAATTGCAATGGGTGCTCAAAAATGGGTTGATATAAACACCTTTGATAGTATAACCGATTGTGTGGACACTTTGAAAAATAAAGGCTACCAAATCATTGCAACTACTCCCCATGACAGCGATTGTTTATTAGAAGATTTTGACATTTCAAAACCCAGTGCTTTATTTTTCGGAACGGAAAGAGATGGATTATCAGAAGAGATTTTGAACCGTGCTGATGGTTTTTTGAAGATTCCGATGGTGGGTTTCACCGAGAGTTTAAATATCTCTGTGTCTGCTGCAATTATCATTCAAGACTTGACAAATCGACTGCGAAAATCAGATATTGACTGGCATTTATCCGAAGAGGAAATCCTTGTAAAAAGATTAGCCTGGGCTAAGAATTCCATTAAAGATATCAAACGAATAGAGGAGCGATATTTTACAGATAATCCTATTTAATCTTGATACATTTTTCCTGCGTTCTAGTTCGTGAAAAACACTCGAACCGAGGTATTTAATCAATAAAATCCCCAACTACAGCGTGTAATTGGGGATTTTGAATATTATTCTGACATCCTTATTAAGTATATAGGACTGGAGAATATTATTTTAAATCGAAACGATCGGCATTCATTACTTTAGCCCAAGCTTTTACGAAGTCGATTACAAATTTTTCTTTGTTGTCGTCTTGTGCATAAACTTCAGAGTAAGAACGTAAAATAGAATTAGATCCAAATACAAGATCCATACGTGTTGCAGTCCATTTTACTACTCCTGTTTTGCGGTCGCAAATTTCGTAAAGGCCTTTTTCTGTTGGTTTCCATGTATTTCCCATATCGGTTAGGTTGACAAAGAAATCGTTAGTCAAAGCACCTATTGTATTAGTGAAAACACCATGTTTTTCATTGCGATAGTTAGTTCCCAACATTCTCATACCACCAACAAGAACAGTCATTTCTGGTGCCGTTAATCCCATTAGTTGGGTGCGATCCAGCATTAATTCTTCAGAACTCACTACGTACTCTTTTTTACTGTAGTTGCGGTAGCCATCAGCTAATGGTTCTAAAGGTTCAAAAGATACAGCATCGGTCATTTCTGCAGTAGCATCTCCACGACCTGCTGAAAAAGGAACAGTAATTGCATAACCTGCAGTCTTTGCAGCTTGTTCTACTCCTATATTACCTGCTAAGACAATCGTATCAGCGATACTAATACCAAACTCAGATGCAATAGGCTCAAGTACCGATAAAACATATGCCAAACGTTGTGGTTCGTTTGCTTCCCAATCTTTTTGCGGCGCTAAGCGAATACGTGCTCCGTTTGCACCACCACGTTTATCAGATCCACGGAACGTACGTGCGCTATCCCATGCAGTATTTACCATTTCTGAAATAGATAATCCTGATGCAGCAATTTTATCTTTTACAGCAGGTAGATCGTAATCTGTGGTACCTGCAGGAATAGGATCTTGCCAAATTAAATCTTCCTGCGGTACATCTGTACCAAAGTAATTTGCTTTCGGCCCCATATCTCTATGTGTTAATTTAAACCAAGCACGAGCAAAAGTATCTGAAAAATATTCTTGGTCGTTCATAAACTTCAAAGATATCTCTCTATAAATTGGATCAACTTTTAAGGCCATATCAGCGTCTGTCATCATTGGATTTTGGCGGATACTCGGATCTTCAACATCTACGGGTCTGTCTTCATCTTTGATATTCACAGGTTCCCATTGCAGTGCACCAGCGGGACTTTTGCGGGATTCCCATTCGTGATTGAACAACATCTGGAAAAATCCATTATCCCACTTTGTTGGGTGTGTCGTCCATGCACCTTCGAGTCCACTTGTAACAGTATAACGACCTTTCCCTGAATTAGTAGGGTTTCTCCAACCTAATCCTTGTTCTTCTATCCCAGCTGTTTCAGGATCATCGCCTAAAATACTAGCATCACCATTACCATGAGTTTTACCTACGGTATGTCCACCTGCAGTTAAAGCGACCGTCTCTTCATCATTCATGGCCATACGTTTAAATGTTTCACGCATTTGTCCAGCAGTTTTCATAGGATCTTGCTTTCCGTTTACTCCTTCTGGATTCACATAAATTAGCCCCATTTGTACGGCAGCAAGCGGGTTTTCCATCGTTTTTGGATCTTCTACATTAGCATAACGCTCGTCGCTTGGTGCTAGCCATTCTTTTTCAGCTCCCCAGTAAGTATCTGTTTCAGGGCTCCAAATATCTTCACGTCCAAATGCGAATCCGAAGGTGTTTAATCCCATATCTTCATAAGCGATGGTACCTGCGAGCGCAATTAAATCGGCCCAACTTACTTTATTTCCGTATTTTTTCTTGAGAGGCCATAATAATCTTCTTGCTTTGTCTAAACTAACATTATCAGGCCAAGAATTTAAAGGTGCAAAACGTTGATTTCCTGACGCAGCACCTCCACGACCATCAGATATACGGTATGTTCCCGCTGCGTGCCAAGATAATCGTATCATTAAACCTCCATAATGACCCCAATCTGCGGGCCACCAATCTTGACTATCTGTCATTAGAGCATGCATGTCTTTTTTTAAAGCCTCAATATCTAGTTTTTTAAGTTCTTCTTGATAATTAAAGGCTTCTCCTAAAGGATTTGTTTTAGTATCATGTTGATGCAAAATATCAAGGTTAAGGGCATTAGGCCACCATGACATAACACTTGATTTTGATGCTGTATTTCCACCGTGCATTACAGGGCATTTACCTACTGCTGGATCATGGTTGCCTTCAACAATAGTTGCGCCTTGATTTAGTGGAAGCTGTTCGTGATTGACTGGGCATTTACCTTGACCGTTTGCTGGATCTGTATTGTTATTATTTTCCATATTTAATGTTTTTATGAATTTAGTGTGTTTCTTATTTAGTAAATCTAGTGATATTGTATCTTAAAAATCGACATAGTTCATCTTCATGTTTTATCCTGTTATAGATATAATTTATCGCGAAAAAAAATAATATAGAATATACATATAGTAAGCTAAAGAAATAAAAACTATTCGATAGAATTTAAAAATTCACTTGTTTCTTGACTAACTTTTAATCTTAATCTAAGAAAAAACTTTGCCTTGGTTTCTCTCAAAAATAACGAAAATAGTTGAGTTAAAGCCAAAATAATGTGGCTTTAAATAAGTACCACATAGCAATGAAGTGATTTCAATCTGTTGTTTTCGAAGAATGTACGAAATACTGTTTGATTCATAAAATGCTAGTAGGCTTGTGGATTTTTCTATAAATAAAATTTCCGTTCAAGTCTGAAACATTACGATAAAAGCAATTTAGCACGGTCTATATTGATTGGAATATCAGATGGGATTTCTAAGAAATATTCTAATTGCCATTTTTGGGTTTTCTGTGCTTGATTGTTGGTCGCTAAATCCCAAGGAGGATAGACTCTAATAGCGCGCTTACCTTCTTTTCTGCTAGTTGAAATAATGCCCTGCTCGCAAAGTACTGATTTTGGAAATATAAACTGCCCAAGACGATCATCTTTTCTAGTGTTTATAATGACAAGATCAATTGGATCAGTATCGTCAAAGGGTTGAATTGGACCCTTCTCGATTCTTTTCCACAGCGTAACAAATTGTCCTGTTTTAGTGGGAGTGATTTTAGCAGTACGAAAAAGTACCGATTGACTATTTAGAGTAAAAACACAAGCTCCATATTCTGCGCTTTCTTTTTCCTTTTGCGGAAGCGAACATTCAAAACCACATTTATCATAAACTTGTTCTTTGGCGACAAGCAAATCATTATGAATTGTAGTACTATTTGTGCAAGTCATTCGATATAATTTTAAGATTGTTCCAAATATAAAAAATCCCCAACTACATTTCGTAATTGGGGATTGTAATTATTTAGGACTATTTTCAAGACCTGAAAATGGTAATTTAAAAGGATTTATTATTTTACAACAACCCATTGGCCAGTAGCGATTAAGCTTTCGGCTTTTTTAAATTTCATTTCTTGAGTTTGACCGTTAGCCACATTTTGAATCGTAACAGTATCATTACGGTTAATTTTTGGCATATCTCTCACTATAGTTTCAGTAACTTGTCGTTGTTGCGTTTCCCCAGCTTCACGATTTGCACTTTCACTATTTGGAATTGCGTCTTTGCTTAATTGTAAATTTTCTTTAGGACGTACCACTTCTCTAGCTTCCTGAATTTCTGGAGCACTTTGTTGTGGTAAATCACCTTTGAATAAGAAAGAAATCACTTCTTTATTTACACCGTTCAACATAGCGTTGAATAAGTTAAATGCTTCAAATTTATAGATTAGCAAAGGATCTTTTTGTTCGTGAACGGCAAGTTGAACTGATTGTTTCAATTCGTCCATTTTACGTAAGTGCTTTTTCCAAGCTTCATCAACAATAGATAAAGTGATGTTTTTCTCGAAATCAGCAATTAATTGTTTTCCTTCAGTATCATAAGCTTTTTTCAGATCAGTAACAACGTTCAATGATTTCACACCATCTGTAAATGGTACTACAATGCGTTCAAATTGGCTGTTTTTATCTTCGTAAACATTCTTGATGATAGGAAAAGCTTCTCTTGCGCTGCGCTCTGTTTTTTCTTGGTAATATTTTAAAGCTTCTTTGTATACTTTTCCTGTTAGTTCGATTTCAGTCAGTCTTGAGAAATCAGACTCACTAACCGGAGAAGTAATAGAGAAGTAACGAATAAGATCAAATTCAAAGTTTTTGAAACTATTTTCTGCTTTTGCGCTTTGGATAATTAACTCACAAGTATCATACAGCATGTTAGCAATATCCAGTTTTAAACGTTCTCCAAATAAAGCATGACGACGACGTTTGTAAACTACTTCACGTTGTGCATTCATAACATCATCATATTCTAACAAACGCTTACGAACGCCAAAGTTGTTTTCTTCCACTTTTTTCTGCGCGCGCTCGATAGATTTAGTCATCATAGAATGCTGAATCACTTCACCTTCTTCAAGTCCCATTCTGTCCATTACTTTGGCAACTTTTTCAGAACCAAATAAACGCATCAAGTTATCTTCAAGAGACACATAAAATTGTGAACTTCCTGGATCTCCTTGACGACCAGCACGACCTCTTAACTGTCTGTCAACACGACGTGAATCGTGACGCTCTGTGCCTACAATTGCAAGTCCACCAGCAGCTTTAACTTCAGCTGATAATTTAATATCCGTTCCACGACCAGCCATATTAGTTGCAATAGTAACCACACCGGCTTTACCAGCTTCTTCTACGATTTGTGCTTCTTGTTTGTGCATTTTTGCATTCAAGACATTATGAGTAACACCTCTCATTTTAAGCATACGGCTTAATAATTCAGAGATCTCAACAGAAGTAGTACCAATAAGAACTGGTCTTCCTGCATTTGATAATGCTGTAACATCTTCAATAACGGCATTGAATTTCTCACGAGTTGTTTTATAAATAAAATCCTCTTTGTCTTGTCTTGCCATTGGTCTGTTAGTAGGAATTTCTACTACATCCAATTTGTATATTGTCCATAACTCACCTGCTTCAGTAACGGCAGTACCAGTCATACCTGCAAGTTTGTTGTACATTCTAAAATAATTCTGTAAAGTAACAGTAGCAAAAGTTTGAGTTGCAGCCTCGATTTTTACATTCTCTTTGGCTTCGATTGCTTGGTGTAACCCATCAGAATAACGACGTCCATCCATGATACGTCCTGTTTGCTCATCGACAATCATGATTTTATTGTCCATGATAACATATTCTACATCTTTTTCGAAAAGGCTATAGGCTTTCAAAAGTTGAGTCAAGGTGTGAATACGTTCGCTTTTTATTCCGAAATCTTGGAATAATTTTTCTTTTTCTTCTGCTTCAGCATCCTTTTCTAATTTTTTCTTTTCGATAGCAGCAATTTCAGTTCCAATATCTGGAAGAACGAAAAAGTCTGGGTCAGTATCTCCTGAAAGGAATTTAATTCCGTTATCAGTTAATTCTACTTGATTGTTTTTTTCTTCAATTACAAAATACAAGGCCTCATCAATCTTATGCATTTCGCGATTGTTGTCTTGCATGTAGCTGTTTTCGGTTTTTTGAAGCAATTGACGCATTCCTTCTTCACTTAAAAACTTAATTAAAGCTTTGTTTTTAGGTAAACTTCTGTATGCTCTTAAAAGTAAAAACCCACCTTCTTTAGTTTTTCCTTCTTTAAGTAATTTTTTTGCTTCAGATAAAAAACCGTTTGCTATTTGACGTTGTAAACTAACTAAGTTTTCAATTTTTGGTTTTAATTCGTTGAATTCATGACGATCCCCTTGTGGTACTGGACCTGATATAATCAAAGGAGTTCTTGCGTCATCAATCAATACAGAATCGACCTCATCGACAATAGCATAATTGTGTTTTCTTTGTACTAAATCATCTGGCGAATGTGTCATGTTATCTCTTAGATAATCAAAACCAAATTCGTTGTTTGTTCCGTAAGTTACATCAGCGTTGTATGCTTTTTTTCTTCCTTCAGAGCTTGGTTGGTGATTGTCAATACAGTCAACAGTCATACCGTGAAATTCGAATAAAGGCGCTTTCCAGGTACTATCACGTTTTGCTAGATAGTCATTCACAGTTACTAAATGCACTCCGTTTCCAGTTAAAGCATTCAAGTAAATTGGTAAAGTTGCTACTAATGTTTTTCCTTCACCCGTTTGCATCTCTGCCACTTTTCCTTCGTGAAGTACCATACCACCAATTAACTGAACATCATAGTGAATCATGTCCCAAGTAATTTCTTTTCCGGCAGCATTCCATTTATTTTGCCACACCGCTTGATCTCCGTTAAGGCTAACATAAGCTTTAGTTCCAGAGAATTCTCTGTCCATTGCAGTTGCTGTAACAGAAATCTCTGAGTTGTCTTTAAAACGTCTTGCCGTTTCCTTTACAACAGCAAAGGCCTCAGGAAGAATATCTAATAAAGTTTTTTCGGACACCTCGTATGCTTCTTTTTCTAAAGCATCGATTTCCAGATAGATATCTTCTCTTTTGTCAATGTCATCAACTCCTTCAACATCAGTTTTAAGCGTTGCTATTTTAGCATCGATTCCAGCACGGTTCTGTTTAATTTTATCTTTAAAGTAGTAGGTGCGATCTCGTAATTCGTCATGTGTTAGGGCGATAAGACTGATTTCAAAAGTCTTGATTTTGTCAAGGTAAGGTTGCAAAGCTTTAACATCTTTGTCGGATTTGTCTCCAACAAAGGCTTTGATGATGCTATTTATGAAACTCATAATATATTTGTATTTTTAGTTTATTTTAAAATGTAAATTTAACCAAAAAAAAAGCCTCTTCTGAGACTTTTTCCTTGATTATTTTCTAATATTCATCCTCGTTCCAAAGATAATCTTCGTCTGTAGGGTAATCCGGCCAAATTTCTTCCATCGACTCATATATCTCACCTTCGTCTTCAATAGACTGTAGGTTTTCTACCACTTCTAACGGAGCTCCTGCACGTATAGCGTAATCAATAAGTTCGTCTTTGTTAGCAGGCCACGGTGCATCACTTAAATAAGATGCTAGTTCTAATGTCCAATACATTTTTTGTCGATTTAGTTTTGTGCAAAAATAAAAATTTTACTGAAAAAGACAAGTAAAATTCTATTTATTTTTAAAAAAAGTTAAGAACGTTTTGCTTTTAGTGTTCAGTTGTCAGTTTTTAGTGTTCAGTTAATGCTGAAAACGTATCATATATCAGATTTTTTAACTGTGGTCTGAATACTTTCTTACTGATTACTACTTCCTCGGAATCCATTTAACTTCCTCCGCGTTCAAGTCATGAGACAACTTTCGTGCCAATACAAAAAGATAGTCAGAAAGTCGGTTTAGGTATTTAATTGCTATTTCAGCGACTGGTTCATTATGGCTTAGATGAACAGCAAGGCGCTCTGCACGGCGGCACACGCATCTCGCTATATGACAATATGACACAGTTGTGTGTCCGCCTGGTAAGACAAAATGCGTCATTTGAGGGAGTTCACTCTCCATGCTGTCAATTTCGTTTTCTAATAATTCAATGTCAGTTTCTACAATCCCCAAATTTTTCAAGCGAAGTTCTCCACTTTTTAATACTTCTTTTTCTTGGGGCGTAGCTAGAATTGCTCCAATGGTAAACAAACGATCTTGAATTTCTGCTAGGGTTGCTTTGTAATGCGCATTCATATCCTGATCACGAACTAATCCTATATAAGAATTTAGTTCGTCTACAGTTCCATAACTTTCAATTCTAATATGGTCTTTAGGAACTCTTGTCCCTCCAAAAAGTGAGGTTGTTCCTTTGTCACCAGTTTTAGTATATACTTTCATCTCTTTATTTTTTTATTCGTGAATTTTCTTGCTTTTTCAAGGAACTCCAAATTTACTTTATTAATTCCACTATGGCATCAACAAATCGTTCTAAGGAACCTTCGCTTAGGTTAAAATACAAATCAGGTTCGATGCATTCTACTTCCATCAGGTGTAACTCCTTGTCTATTACAATTCCGTCTACTCTGGCGTACAATAATTTTCCTGTAAAGCTGTCTACAACTTTTTGCGCTTTAGCGATTAGTTCTGCGTCAGGATGTATCACTCGATATATTCCGCCAAATTGTACTTGAATCCTGAATTCACCTGGAACTGGTTTTTTATTTACCGCATGGGAGAACTTTTTATTAAAGAATATAAAGGAAGTTTCGCCTACAGTTTGAATTTCGGGCATAAATTGCTGTACTAGCAATTCTTTTTCGGAAGCAATAGTTTGATATTGGGTATTTATTTTGTCTATATCGGCAGTAACAAAGACTTCAGTGAGGTAAGATCCTGCAGAAAAGGCTGGTTTTATCACTGCTTTTTCCCAATGCGTCGGTATAATCTCTTTTAAATTGAAATCAGTAGTTTTATCTATGAATACGGTAGGGATAATTTTAATTCCCTGCTGTTCTAATTGACGCAGATAAAATTTGTGCTTGTTCTGTTTTATGACTTCAATGGGATTGAGTGTCTTAATTCCTAGTTTTTCTATTTGGTCAAGCCAAAGGTTGAATTCGGTTTCTTTTTCAAAATAATCCCAGGTATTTCGAAAAATCAAATAATCAAAATCATTCCAATTACTATTTTTATCATCCCAAATTTCAGCGGTTGCGGTAATATTGTATTTCGCTAATTCTGGAATTAAAAGTTGGTCTTGCGGCGTTAATTTATGAAGTTTTTGGCAGGTTAGTAAGGCTATTTTCATTTTCGAATAGTGTAATGGGTTAATGGATTCTATTTTAGAAACGATTCTCCTAGCCCAGATAGAAGTGAAAATCCTTTTTTATCCTGAGTTAAGGATAAAAAAGATTGTAGCGGATAGCTGGAAAAGCTCCTAACTAAAACTATTTTGTAGTATCACTTTCAATCATACCATCACGCAAACGAATAATTCTATGTGCGTAAGCGGCCACTTCCTCTTCGTGAGTCACTAAAATAACGGTATTGCCTTGTTCATGAATATCGTTAAAGAGTTTCATGATTTCATCAGAAGTTTTACTGTCTAAGTTTCCTGTGGGCTCATCAGCAAGAATGATAGACGGTTTATTGACTAAGGCTCTGGCAATGGCTACCCGCTGGCGCTGTCCACCTGATAATTGATTGGGCTGATGGTCCATTCGATCACCAAGGTTGACTTGCTCTAAAACTTCGGTAGCGCGAGCCGTTCTTTCTGATTTTGAATATCCAGCATAAATCATTGGCAAAGCAACATTAGCAAGCGCCGTAGTACGCGGTAAGAGGTTAAAAGTTTGAAAAACAAAACCAATCTCTTTGTTTCTGATTTCGGCTAATTCATCATCTTTTTGTTTGCTTACATCTTGTCCATTAAGAATATAGGTTCCAGATGTGGGTGTGTCTAAGCAACCTAAAAGATTCATCAAGGTAGACTTTCCAGAGCCTGATGGTCCCATAAGTGCTACGTATTCTCCTTTATTAATTTCTAAATCAATACCTTTTAAGACATAAATAATCTCGTTACCAAGGACAAAATCTCTTTTGATATCGGTTATTTTTATTAATGGATTTGACATGTTTTTTTGCAATTGATGAATTATGGTTTCTGAATTTTAAAAGTACAAAACACTTTTTAATTAAAGGTAAGTTGCTTAAAATAGATTTTTGTTACAAAAATTTAAAGGATAGTACTTATAATCTTTTGACAGTCACTTTCTATATAAGGTGTAAATTTTAAATTGACATCGACTATTTGATAGTAATACTATATAAAATGGATGAAATAATCTGTTCCTGTGCAATATAATAGTACTATTTTTATAATTGAATAGTTTAATATAAGCCTTCTCAATTCCTTTAGATTTGATGTTTATTCCAATTTATTTCACAATTTTGGGAATTGTTTATATAATTAACATGTTTATATTGAATGCAATACAATGCTATGTACATTTGAATTATAATATTTAACTAATATAAAATCAAACATTATGAAAAGTACAAATTTAGTATTGGGAATGGCGGTTATCGCCTTAGGATTTACATCTTGTAAAGACGAAAAAACAGAAGCAGCAAATAAAACAGTAGAGTCTTATGTTGTATATGTTGACTCATTAGAAAATGTAGCTGTAGAAGATGCTAAAGCGAACTGGTCTGCGATTGAAGCTACGTATGAAGTAAGAAGCAGTCAAGCTGAAACGGCACTTGTAGATTTAAAAGAAAGTGCAGACGCAAAAGCTAGAATAGAAGCAAGTAGAGCAAAATATGCTGCATTGCAAGCTAGAATGCAAGCAGACATGCAGGCTGCAGCTCCAAGTTCAAAACAACAAATTAGAAATTCATTGTTTGGTGAAGGAAAAATTGGAGATGATATGAATTTTGATTGGGTAAATAAAGACAATATTCTTAGTGTATACAGACAATTTATTCATACTGCCGAAGATAATAAAGACAACTATTCTCGTGAAGATTGGGATGAAATTAAATTAATGTATGAAGCATTAGACAGCAGAAAAAACACTGTAGAAAAAGAAGGTCTTTCTTCGTCTGACAATAAAGAAATTGCAGGTTTAAAATTCAAATTTGCACCAATGTTAAAAGTTAACAGAATGGGTGCTAAATCTGAAGAAATGCAAGAAGCTAAACAATAATGTTTTACTAATTTATAGTATAAAAGGCAGTCAGGGATGGCTGCCTTTTTTTGTATTTATCAAATTCTAATGATAAAATGTTCTTTTGGTTGTTCATATCTAAAGAAAACAAATCCCCATTGAAATGTGTCAATGGTTACTGTAACCTTTGGATGTTTTTTTATTGTTTCCCAAGCACCCTCCATTTCTGCTGACCAGTGTATATCATCAAAAATCCACACGGTGTCATTAGTTATGGTGGGTAATAAAAGGTCAAAATAGTCTAATGTTGCCTGTTTCTGATGGTTGCCGTCGAAGTAGATTAAGGAAAAGTTTTTAGTTTGTATTTTCGATGATAAATTCAATTTTTCTAAATAACTGCTGAACTCACTTACGACAAATTCTACATTGGTTAAACCAAATTTTTCTAATCGCTCTTGGGCAATTTTTGATGTTTCTGGACAACCTTCAAGTGTCGTTATTTTTGCGTTTTTATATCCCAAAGAAATCGCAGCTGTTGCTAATCCCAAAGAAGTTCCTATTTCTAAAACGGTGTCTGTTTCAAAATAATTACTAATTCGGAATAATAACTCCGCTCTTTTTTGAGATATTCCGGCCGTTCTTGCAATCTTGGCTATTTCTCTGTTATTGGATTTAAAGACTTTGGAACCGGCGCCAAAATCTGTGACCTCAATTGTGTTTTTGTTTGCTAAAAGTGCCTTACGATATTCTTTTAATACCTGGTATTCCGGTTTTGGCTTGCTATCATAAAAACATTTGGTAATCAAATTGAATACAAAAGGGGAGTGTACGGCATGCTCGTTCTTCGAGTGCCACAAGAAATTTATGTAAGATTTGATTTGGAATAGCATGGTCATATTTCGCAAAGATTCACAAAGAAAGCGCGAAGATACACAGAGAATTGTTTACAATAAATAGAAAACTCGCAGATTTATGCTTGTTGTTGATCTCAAGTGACTATTGTTTGATGTTTTTAGAAGTTTTTTAATTAGGGCTAAAGATATTGGATTAATAAAAACAAACCCCAACAATTCCAGCATTACTGCTAAAAATATTGGGGAATTTTAAATTATAAAAAGTTCTAGCAATCAGTTCCCCCTTTGGGGGTTAGGGGGATATTATCCCTCCATTTTTGCGCTCAGTTCAAACCATCTTTCTTCTTTGGCTTCCATTTTATTGATGAGGTTTTGTAGTTCTTTGCCTTTTCTTTCGATATCAACATCTGCTACTTTTCCTTCAGAGAATAATAGCTCAATCTTGGCTTTTTGTTCTTCCAAATCCTTAATTTCTCTCTCTGTTTTTTGGAATTCTTTTTGCTCGTTGAAAGTTAAATTCCCTGTTGGGTTATTTTGCTTCCAGTCTTTCTTCTCTGCTTTGTTTTCCTCTTTTTGTGCTACGTCTGCACTGTCTTCGTAAGCTCTAAAATCAGAATAGTTTCCAGGGAAATTTTCTACAACTCCTTGTCCTCTAAAGATAAACAAGTGATCCACAATTTTATCCATGAAATAACGGTCGTGCGAAACTACCAAAAGACACCCAGGATAATCCAAAAGAAAACTCTCAAGAACGTTTAAGGTTACGATATCCAAATCGTTTGTTGGCTCATCGAGAATCAAGAAGTTAGGATTTTGAATCAAAACGGTACACAAGTACAAACGTTTTAATTCCCCACCGCTCAAGCGATCTACAAAATCGTATTGTTTTTTGGCGTCAAAAAGAAAACGTTCCAATAATTGTGAAGCTGAAATCAATTTCCCTTTCATCAACGGGATAAATTCTCCATATTCCTTGATGACATCAATTACACGTTGTCCCGGTTTTGGGTTGATTCCACTTTGAGTATAGTAGCCTAATTTTATGGTTTCGCCGATAACCACTTTTCCACTATCAAGAGGCAACGTTCCAGTCAATAAGTTCAAAAATGTTGATTTTCCTGTTCCGTTTTTACCAATGATTCCAATGCGTTCTCCTGGTTGAAAGTCAAAACTGAAATTATCCATGATCACATGCTCCTTGAATTTCTTGGAGATTTTGTGAAGCTCGATAATCTTACTTCCCATACGTTCCATATTGATTTCCAGTTCCACTTTGTTTTCCTTACGGCGACTTTGGGCTTTTTCTTTAATGTCGTAGAAATCATCTTGACGCGATTTCGATTTAGTCGTTCTCGCTTTTGGCTGACGTCGCATCCATTCTAATTCTTTTACGAATAGATTTTGTGCTTTGTCAACGCTGGCGTTTTCAGAGGCAATGCGCTCTTCTTTTTTCTCTAAATAGTAAGAGTAGTTTCCTTTGTAGGAATATAATTTACCGTTGTCTAATTCGATGATTTCATTACAAACGCGCTCTAAGAAAAAACGGTCGTGAGTTACCATGAACAAGGTAATGTTTTCTTTGGCAAAATAGCTTTCTAACCATTCGATCATCTCTAAATCCAAGTGATTGGTAGGTTCATCTAAGATCAATAAATCAGGACGGTTAATCAAGATGATAGCTAGAGACAAACGTTTTTTCTGTCCACCCGAAAGATTTTTTACTTTCAGTTTGAAATCTTCTAATTTCAGTTTGAACAAAATTTGCTTGTATTGAGTCTCAAAGTCCCAAGCATTATGTCTGTCCATTCCGTCAAAAGCTTTTTGGTAAACCTCTTCATCTTCGGGGTTTTCCAATGCTTTTTCGTAGGCTTCAATTACTTTCAAAATCTCATTATCTGAGGCGAAAATGCTTTCTTCAATGGTCAGTTCGTCTTGTAGATTATTATTTTGAGATAAGAAAGCCATTTTGATTCCTTTTCTCAAAACTACTTGTCCCGAATCAGATTCTTCCAAGCCATTAATGATACTCATTATGGTGGTTTTTCCAGAGCCGTTTTTGGCTATAAAAGCAATTTTTTGGTCTTTATTAATCCCAAAAGAGATATTTTCAAAAAGCGTTCTCTCGCCAAAAGATTTCGAGATATTTTCAACAGATAAGTAATTCATGCTTGTAACTTGATGTATATGTTATGATTAGGGTCTTTTTTAATTGGGAATTTATAATTAGATGCCTAATTATAAGATGCCAAAAAAAAAACCACCGTGCAAAGGTAGTTTATTATTCTTAGGTTAAAATTATTTCGAAAAAAGAACTTTTTCTAATTCAGCGATTATAAGCCAGTTAAATAAATCATAAACATGTGTATTAATTTGAGATTTATCAGTTTATGCTACAGAGTTGATTGCATTAGAATTGCTTTTATTGATTCGAATTTTTCACACTGCTTATTACTTGCAATTATAGCTAAAGCAATTTAAGCAATGCAAGTATAACACCTACAATCCCGCCTACAACAGCACCATTCAATCGGATGTATTGTAAGTCATTACCAACTTTATCTTCAATTTGTTCGACAAGTTCTTTATTGTTGAGTTTCATCATGCTAGAGCGAACCATATTCCCTATTTCACTGTGGAATTTTACCAGCAATTCCGAAACGGTTTCCCGAATATAAATGTTGATTTTTTGTTGAGCAGCTGGATCCTCTCGTAAATCAACTAACATGCGATTGAGATTAGAAATCAGGAATTGCATCAGCGGCGTTTCATTGTTCTGCAATTGTGCCGTTAGCGTTTCTTTGGAACTAATCAAAAGCGTGTGTATTACTTTTTCCTCTTCAACATGCTGCATTACACGTTCTTTTAGATTTTCGATTAAGTTGATTGACTTTTCATCACCAGAAGTGAGTTGCTGTGCAAAACCAAGCATCCAGTCGTCAAATTTGGATCGAATGGGATGATTAGCGTCTGTTTTAGCATCTGACATCAGCTCTTTTGCTTTCAAAAGAAGGTCATCAGCAATAAGATTTAAATCAATTCCGCCACTTTTCTCCGCTAAAAACAGCGCTGTTTTTTTGAAAAAACCTTTCTCGGAGTATTCCTCTGCTGCCTCTTTAAGCTTTGCAAGAAGTAATGTTTTTGTCTCGGGATTTGTAATAGATTTTCCAGTTTCCTCAATAATTAGTTCCCATATTTGATGATGGTCTCCATTCTTAATCGATTTTTGTAACCAAGCGCCTAAAGGTGAGGCTAAATCGATACTGGAAACCTGATCTTTTAGTATTTTTTGTAAGGCGTCAGCAAATCTTGGATTGTCTAATTCATCAACTAATTTCAAAACTATATTTTGAATTAAACTAATCGCATTCTGTTGGTTTTTTGGTTGCTGGATGAAATCCAAAATAATTTTAGCCAAGTCCACTTCGTTTAGTTTCTCGGCAATAACATCGGGTGAAAGCCATTTATTAGTCACTAAATCGACGATTCCTTCGGTAAGTTTTTCACGATTCTTAGCAATTATATTCGTGTGCTTACGCACAAATGGAATTGGAATTTCATGAAATAATGCACTGACCGCAAACCAATCAGCAAATCCACCGATGGTCGCTGCTTCAAAACCTGCGGTGACAATTTTCCAACCTTGATGAGTTAGAATATCCATGCGAAGCAATACTTCAAAAAACACTAGTCCTCCGAAGGCAACAAGTAAAGAGATCGATCCGAGGTTGTTTTTCATGGGTTTTATTAGTTTAATAAAGACTTTTGACTGTAGAAATGTAGGGAATTATCGTGGAATATTTTTCGTAAAATCAATTTTATTGATACAAAAAGAATATTTTCTGTAAAATGAAAGCGTGAAATAATCCTACTCGAGTTATTGTCGTAGATAGTGAGACAAAAAAGGACTCAAATTCAATTGATGCAGCTGCTGGGGTACAGCTAAAAATGGTTTTCTTGTAAATTTTTCATTGCTTAGATAGTACTGCAAGCCATTTTGAGTGGTAATACCTTCAATTTGGTGAAAAGGGAGTGCTATTTTGATTTTTCGTTTATTGCCCGAGAAAAAGTTGGAACGTTCATAGTCATAGAAAAGATAAACAAACGGAGATAACGATTTACTATAACCGCTAAGTACAAGCAGTTTTTTATCTGGTACAATCGTAGCCGAAGTAATCAAGCCATTTACATTAAAAACGTCTTTCAATTGAGCGGTATAATTCCCTGGAGTCTTCGGGATGACATAGACAGTCGTTCTTTTTTGCTTCCATTGTTTTGTAAATAAGTAGATGCTATCATTTAAAACAACAAAGGCTTCGCAATCAAAATTAGTTGTGTTAGATTTTATTTTGGTAAAATCAGTCTGGTTTGAATATGAGAATGAAATAGTATCTATTTTTTGAGAATTCCCTTCTAGCGATTTTTTTTCGACTCTTAAAATACACAGGTCTTTTCTATTTCCTGATACATTATTTCCAAAATCACCAATATAAAAATAGCTGCCGTCCTGTGCGATTTCTTCCCAGTCTTTGTTGGTTACATTTTTGAGAGCTATTTTCTTTTGAATCACACCGCTGGTATGGACTCCGTAAATTGTGTTGTCAGTGTCGTCATTCATCGTCCACAATAGATTATCGCTGTAAACTAAGCCAGATGTTTCGTGAAGCGCGTCAGTTAATAGTGCAGAGTACGTCGGTTTTATTTTTGTCGAAGGATACTTACAACTGCCGTCATTTACAGTCGCTGTTGGATTGAAATTTTTAGACAGCGGATCTGTACATCCCGAAATTTGAGCGTGAATCTGACTAATGAAAAACAGGAATGTTATTAAAAATGCTTTTTTCAATGACGAGGATTGGTTTTATTATAATTTTTTGTTTTCCAAAAGTAGTTGATTCGCGGGATTAAAATCGGTTTTAGAGATGAATCATTGGGTTTTATTTGGATAATTGCAGCTCTGTTTTACTTTGTCGTTGTGATTTTGCATCTTAAAATATATCTTTGGAGATGCAATTGTCAGTAATCATTCTCAATTATAACGTCCGTTATTTCCTGGAATTATGTGTTTTAAGCGTGCAAAGTGCTTTAGAACATATTGATGGCGAAATAATCGTTGTCGATAATAATTCAGAAGATGATAGTTGTCAAATGATGAAGCTGCGTTTTCCGAATGTAAAACTCATTGAAAATAGAGATAATTATGGTTTTCCGAAAGGGAATAATATAGGTGTTGCTGTCGCTCAAGGCAAATACATTTGCATCCTTAATCCAGATACCGTAGTTGCCGAAGATACTTTTACAAAAGTATTGGCTTTCGCCGAAAGGCAAAAAAACCTCGGAATCGTGGGTACGAAACTCATTGACGGGGCAGGAAATTTTCTACCAGAAAGTAAAAGGGGAGTGCCCACACCTTTTGTAGCTTTTACAAAAATGATAGGCGTGTACAAGTTGTTTCCAAAAGTGAATGTATTGGGAAAATATTATGCACAACATGTATCAGAAAATGAAACGGCCAAAGTCGATATTCTCGTTGGTGCTTTCATGCTGATGAAAAGGGATTCGTATCAGGAATTAGGTGGCTTTGATGAAAACTGTTTCATGTACTCAGACGACATAGATTTGTCCTATAGAATGCTATTAAAAAGAAAGTCCAACTATTATTATCACGAAACTACAGTTATTCATTATAAAGGCGAAAGTACCATAAAAGATGGGGTTTACATGAAACGGTTTCAGGAGGCCATGGAGTTTTTCTATAAAAAGCACTTCAAAGTATCGAGGTTCTTTTCATTTTTCATGAAAACAGGGATTCTATTTTTTTCTTTTATAAAAATGTTTCAAGGTCAAGCCAAAGCAAAGAAGATCCCGCAGTCGTATATTTTATATTCTTCTAATGTTGAGTTAATTAACAAAATAGCGTCAAAACTTCAAAAAAAAGTGTTTTTACACGATTTGAAAACAGAAAAAATGGTAATTTCGTCAAAGATTTCATTGGAAACCAAGACAGAAGTATTGTTGGATAACAATTATATTTCATTTAAAGAACTAATAAATTTTATAGAATCGTTAGAAAACAAGAGGTTATCCTTTAAAGTGTTACCAAAAAACACTGCTTTTTTTATAGGCAGTGATCATTCTAATGAAAGAGGAGCGATTGTAAAATTAGAATGATAAATTACATTAAATGTAATTTATGTTTAAAATATTTAGTAATTTCGCAAACTGAAAACAAAAACGCCTTCTTAGGTTAACAATATGGCAAAATTTGAATTAAAGCTTCCTAAAATGGGAGAAAGCGTCGCAGAAGCAACCATTACAAATTGGTTAAAAGAAGTAGGCGACAGGATTGAAGCAGATGAAGCAGTACTCGAGATTGCAACTGATAAGGTTGATAGCGAGGTGCCGAGTGAAGTTTCAGGTATTTTGGTGGAGCAATTATTTGGTAAAGATGATTTAGTTCAAGTGGGTCAAACCATTGCAATCATCGAAACTGAAGGCGGAGAGTTGGTTTCGGTTGTTCAAACAGCTGCAACTCCAGAGGCTGTTGCCGAAGTGTCAAAAACCGTTGATGCTGCTAAAGAAAGTGTTGCTTCCGCAAGTTCGGGAACGGCTGATTATTCTGATTCAGATAAATTCTTTTCGCCATTGGTGAAAAATATAGCTTCGACAGAAGGTGTTTCTGTTGAGGAATTGGAACAGATAAGCGGAACAGGAAAAGACGGTAGAGTTACTAAAAATGATATTTTAGAATACGTTAAAAATAGAGGAAGTCAAGCAGCGGTTGCTCCGGCAAAAGTTGTGGAAGCTCCAAAACCGGAGCAAGCTGCGGCGCCAGCAGCACAAAAAGCAGCGCCAGTATCAGTAAACGGTGGTGATGAGATTGTTGAAATGGACAGAATGCGTAAGCTTATTGCGGGTTACATGGTCGCTTCAGTTCAAACTTCAGCACACGTACAGTCTTTTATCGAAGTCGATGTGACTAACATTGTGAAATGGAGAGAAAAAAACAAAGGTATTTTCGAAAAGAGGGAAGGAGAGAAATTGACTTACACTCCAATTTTCATGGAAGCCGTTGCTAAAGCTTTGAAAGATTTCCCAGGGTTGAATATTTCTGTAGATGGTGATTATATCATCAAAAAGAAAAACATCAATTTGGGTATGGCTGCCTCATTGCCTAACGGTAATTTAATTGTTCCTGTTATCAAAAATGCAGATCAATTGAACTTGGTAGGAATGGCAAAAGCTGTGAATGATCTTGGAGGACGTGCTAAGGCAGGAAAATTGAAGCCGGATGATACACAAGGTGGGACTTACACAGTAACAAATGTAGGTACTTTTGGAAGTGTTTTTGGAACGCCAATTTTGAATCAGCCGCAGGTGGGAATTTTAGCTCTTGGAGCGATTCGAAAAGTACCAGCAGTTATTGAAACGCCAGAAGGTGATTTTATAGGAATTCGTCAAAAAATGTTTCTTTCTCACAGTTACGACCATCGTGTTGTAGATGGAGCGCTAGGAGGTGGTTTTGTAAAACGAGTTGCTGAATACCTAGAAGCATTTGATGTGAATAGAGATTTTTAATTTCGAAATAAAAACATAAAGAAACCCAACAGATTTATTTTAAATTTGTTGGGTTTTGTTATTTTAGAATAGATTGCCACTTTAAAATGCTTTGTTATTTTGGGCGAAATTAATACCTGATTATTGGTGAAATTCAGCTTTAAAATTTACATTTGTATGATAATAAAAACAAAAAATGGAACTTAAACTTAATAAACCAATTTGCTTTTTTGACCTTGAAACCACTGGAATTGATGTTGGAAAAGACCGAATTGTAGAAATATCAATATTCAAAGTTTTTCCTAACGGAAATAAAGAAAGTAAAACCTGGTTAGTGAATCCTACTATTCCTATTCCGGCACAAACAACGGCTGTACATGGAATCACGGACGAAAAAGTAGCAAATGAGCCTACATTTAAGGAGCTAGCTTCGCAAGTTCATGCGATGATAAAAGATTGTGATTTAGCAGGATTTAATTCTGATCGTTTCGACATTCCTTTGTTAGCAGAAGAATTACTTCGTGCAGGTGTCGATTTTGACATGAAAAATAGTGTTTCAGTTGATGTGCAAACCATTTTTCACAAAAAAGAGGAACGTACATTAAGTGCAGCCTTGAAGTTTTATTGTGGTCAAAGTTTAGAAAATGCACATTCGGCAGAAGCAGATACTATGGCGACTTATGAAATTTTGAAAGCGCAGTTAGAACGTTATCCTGATTTACCAAATGATATGAAAGCGCTGTCGGAATTTTCGACAAGAAAGAAAATTGCTGATTTTGCAGGTATGATAGCCTTTGACAAAGATGGAGAAGAGATTTTCTCTTTTGGAAAACACAAAGGAATAAAAGTTGATAAAATTTTAGAAACAGAACCGGGTTATTTTAGTTGGATACAAAACGCAGATTTTCCTTTGTATACTAAAAAAGTATTAACGGCAATCAAACTTAGAAAACTGAATACTAAAAACTAAGTGAGTAGTGATTAGTGAATAGTGGAATAGACTATTTACTAATTACTATTTACTATTCACTAGAAAAAAATGAAAATAATCTGTATTGGTAGAAACTATGCTAACCACATAGAAGAATTACAAAATGAGCGACCGACGGAGCCTGTTATTTTTATGAAACCTGACTCGGCGATTTTATTAAAGCAACATCCTTTTGTAATTCCTGAATTTTCGGAAGATATTCATCACGAAATTGAAATTATTGTAAAAATTTCTAAGGTTGGGAAATACATCGAGCCAAAGTTTGCTCATAGGTATTATGATGAAATTAGTGTAGGTATTGACTTTACGGCTAGAGATTTACAATCGAAGTTAAAAGCCAAAGGATTGCCTTGGGAAAAAGCCAAAGCTTTTGATGGTTCTGCTGTGATTGGTGATTTTTTACCAAAAGAGCAATTTAGTTCGTTAGAAAATCTTACTTTTGAGTTAACTAATAACGGTAAAACGGTTCAAATCAGTGATTCCAGCTATATGTTATGGAAAATTGATGCGCTCATTTCGTATGTTTCTCAATTTTTCACATTAAAAATTGGCGATATTATTTTCACTGGAACTCCTGAAGGGGTGGCAGCGGTTAAACCAGATGATGTTTTAGAGGGATTTTTAGAAGGACAAAAACTATTTAGAATACAGGTAAAATAATGGCTTTAAAATACAACCTTGCAAAAGTGTACGCACTTTCAGATAACGATCCAGAATTTGTAAATGAAATTCTAACTTTATTTGTAACAGAAGTTCCAGCTGATTTGAAACAAATCAAAGAGGGAATAAAAAAGAAAGATCATAAGCATGCTTATGCTTATGCCCATAAGATTAAACCAACTTTAGACCTGCTTGGTTTGAATGTTGCATTCGAAGAAATCCTGCAATTAGAAGCTTGGACAAAAACGGAAGGTAAAAAGAAAGAAATAATTGATACTTTTAAGAGTATAAAGTCGCAGGTTAAAGAGGCGATCAAAGAAATTAAAAAGGATTTTGAGTTGTAAGATTCTTTCAATTCCTATTTTTTTAAAAAACACTAAAATTCAACATTCAAGTTATTTGGGTGTTGAATTTTAGGTATACAGCAAAACCTAAATCCATATAAAAAAATGAAGGCAACCATTGTTACTATTGGCGATGAAATTTTAATTGGGCAAATTGTCGATACAAATTCGGCTTTTATAGCGAAGTCACTCGATAAAATTGGAGTCGAAATCAACGAAATGATATCGATAAGCGATGACAAAAAGCATATCTTAGATACATTTGAAAAGCTTCAAAATAATGTAGATTTGGTTATTATTACTGGTGGTTTAGGGCCAACAAAAGATGATGTTACTAAAATAACTTTTTGTGATTATTTCGAAGATGAATTAATTGTAGATCACGCTGTTTTAGATCATGTTACTGCGTTGATAGAAGGTTTTTATAAACGGGCTATAACGCAAATTAATAAAGATCAGGCGCTTGTTCCTTCAAAATGTACGGTTTTGCACAATGCGGTGGGAACTGCTCCGGGAATGTGGATGAAAAAAGAAAGTACCGTTTTTATTTCGCTGCCTGGAGTTCCTTACGAGATGAAGTATTTGGTTGAAAACGAAATAATCCCAAAAGTAGTACGAGAGTATAGCAGGCCGTATATTATACATAAAACAATTCTTACTTACGGGCAAGGAGAGAGTATGGTGGCAGAGCGAATTGAAGCTTGGGAAGACAGTCTTCCAGATTTTTTAAAGTTGGCTTATTTGCCGAGTCCGGGGACTGTTCGTTTGCGGCTTTCGGCTCGTGGTACAAACAAAGAATTCTTGGAAAATGCATTAGAGCAATATGTTAGGTCTTTGGATGCGATTATCAATGATATTATCGTTGGCTTTGAAGAGGACGAAACTATTGAGTTTTTAGTTGGGAAAATGCTAAAACAACAACATAAAACACTTGCTACGGCTGAAAGTTGTACTGGTGGTAAAATTGCGGCTTTATTAACTGCGATTCCAGGCGCTTCTGAATATTTCCAGGGCAGCGTAGTCTCTTATGCTACGGAGGTTAAAACTGGCGTTTTAGGGGTTTCTGAGAGTGTGATTAATGAATTTTCTGTAGTGAGTGCGGAAGTGGCTTCGGCAATGGCTTTGCGCGTAAAGGAAATTATGAATACTGATTATGCGATCGCTACAACTGGAAATGCAGGCCCAACAAAAGGAGATGAAAAAGCCGAAATTGGGACTGTTTTTATTGCATTGGCAACGCCAAATGAAGTTATTGTCGAAGAATATAATTTTGGCCAACCACGTGAGAAAGTGATAGATAGAGCGGTGATAAAAAGTTTAGAGTTATTGAAGAAAGAAATTTTTAAAATTGTATTATAATTTTGTTGGTTTATAGGTTTATTTTTCTTTTCTTTGCACCCTGATTTTGAATAACGATAAAAGATAAGCATAATGTCAAGAGTTTGTGACCTTACAGGTAAAAGAGCGATGGTAGGAAATAACGTTTCTCACGCTATGAATAAAACTAAGAGAAAATTTTCTGTTAACTTAGTGAAAAAGCGTTTTTATCTTCCAGAAGAAGATAGATGGATTACTCTTAGAGTAGCTGCATCTACGGTAAAAACAATTAATAAAAATGGAATTGCTGCAGTTTTGAAAAAAGCGCAAGCACAAGGATTTATCAAATAATCTTTAACTTCCAATAAAAAAAATAGCAAGATGGCAAAGAAAGGTAATAGAATCCAGGTAATTTTAGAATGTACGGAACACAAAACAAGTGGTGTTGCAGGAACTTCAAGATACATAACTACGAAGAACAAAAAAAATACTCCAGATAGATTAGAGATTAAGAAATTTAATCCAGTCTTGAAACGCGTAACTGTTCACAAAGAAATTAAATAATAATTAAAAGTTTTAATACAGATCTCAATATGTTAGCATTTAGAGGTTTTATTTAAATTTAAATACACATTTGAATCATGGCAAAGAAAACAGTAGCATCGTTACAAACATCTTCTAAGAGATTATCAAAAGCCATCAAGATGGTTAAATCTCCAAAAACTGGCGCTTATACATTCGTAGAGACTATATTAGCACCTGAACTAGTTGATGAATTCTTGAAAAAGAACTAATTAATAAAAGCACTATATAGAAAAGCTACTTTCATTCGGAAGTAGCTTTTTTATTTTATATCTTTACCCTTCTGAAGAGGGTGTTAGTTCATTGTGTCTAATGCTTTATTCCTAACACTGTTAATACAATGAGTTTTTTTAAAAAATTATTTTCATCAGAAAAAAAGGAGACTTTAGATAAAGGTCTTGAAAAATCAAAAACAACTTTCTTTTCTAAATTAAGTAAAGCTGTTGCAGGAAAGTCTAAAGTTGACGATGCAGTTTTAGATAATTTAGAGGAAATTCTCGTTTCCTCAGATGTTGGAGTTGATACTACCCTAAAAATCATTACTCGAATTGAAAGTCGTGTTGCGGCTGACAAATACCTTGGAATTCAAGAACTCAATAAAATTCTGCAAGAAGAAATTTCAGGATTGCTTTCTGAAACTAATACAGGTGAAGCAACTGAATTTGTAATTCCAAAAGATAAAAAACCATACGTTTTAATGGTAGTAGGTGTGAATGGTGTTGGTAAAACAACTACTATTGGAAAGCTTGCATACCAATTTAAAAAAGCGGGTTATAAAGTGGTTTTAGGTGCAGGAGATACTTTCCGAGCCGCAGCGATTGATCAATTACAAATTTGGGCTGACAGAGTAGGTGTTCCTATTGTTAGACAAAACATGGGTTCTGATCCTGCTTCGGTAGCATTTGATACTTTGCAATCAGCGGTTGCGCAAGATGCTGATGTTGTAATTATTGATACTGCAGGACGTTTACATAATAAAGTTAATTTGATGAACGAATTAACAAAAGTAAAACGTGTGATGCAAAAAGTAATTGTTGATGCTCCGCACGATGTTTTGTTAGTTTTAGATGGTTCAACTGGTCAGAATGCTTTTGAGCAAGCTAAACAGTTTACAGCAGCTACTGAAGTAACTTGTCTAGCGGTAACTAAATTAGATGGTACTGCAAAAGGTGGTGTAGTAATTGGGATTTCAGACCAATTTAAAATCCCCGTAAAATATATTGGTGTTGGTGAAGGAATTGAAGACCTACAAGTTTTTAACAAACACGAGTTTGTGGATTCTTTCTTTAAATAATTTAACAATATGAATTTCTCTTCAATCAAGAATTTGAACCCAATGGTTTTGTACTTAGTCAGTGTTGTTTGCTTCGTTTTAGCAAATGTTGTCAGAGATAAATACATTGTTTTATACTACATATTAATAATTACAGGCGTATTATTATTTGTTGTTGGTTTATTTAATCGAAGTAGGAAATAAGAGTTTGAATATAAGTCGCTCTTTCTTTTTTAACGAAGTAGGGTTTCTTTAAAACTCGATTTTAAGCTAAAATTATTACTTTATATCCCTTTAAGCATCATGAATTCTACTATTTCTACAGAAGAATTACTTCAAGAACGGATCAAGGAATTATCTTGCTTATATGAAGTTTCAGCTATAATTGCAGCGCACCAAGGATCATTATCAACCACTTTAGATAAGATTTGTTTGGTTTTAAAACAGGCTTGGCGATTTTCTGAACATGCAATTATTGAGTTGCAGTTAGAGAGCTATTATTGTGCAACAGGTATAATTCCCGAAAATACTGTTTTTCAAAATTCAGCTATTATCATTTTTGATGAAGAAAGGGGATTTGTAAAAGTGCATTATCCATCAGATCAATTTACAGAAAAACACTTCTTAGCTGATGAAGAAAAATTGCTTAACAAAGTAGCTTCAGATGTCAGCGTGCTTTATGAACGACATTTGAACAAAGGAAAAGAGGAGTTGTTGAAACGAAGTGTAGAACGTGTAGATCGTCTTTCGATTTTAGGAGAAATCACTGCAGGAATTGCACACGAACTCAATACGCCACTTGGAAACATCCTTGGTTTTGCTGAATTTATACGAGATCGTACTGTTGAAAAACAATCGCAATTAGATAGTGCTAAAATTATTAAAGCTGCGATTTATTCGAGAGAAGTAGTAAAGAAGCTTATGTTTTTTTCCTGCGAAATGCCTCAAAACATGAAGTTTGTCGAAATAGTTCCTATTGTTTCGGATGCATTAAGTTTATTAGGTCCTAATTTTAGTAAAGCAGAAATTAGTTACGAGGTCGATTTTAAAGAATTGCAATTAGAAGCCCAGTTAGATCCTATTCAACTTACCCAAGTCTTATTTAATATTCTGATCAACGCAATTTATGTGTCTCCAAAAAACACAGTTATTAAGGTCAGTGTTTATTCTGATAATTCTAGTTTTTTTATCGAAATTGCCGATCAAGGTCCTGGTGTAGACGCAGCGCTGAAAACTAAAATATTTGAGCCGTTTTTTACTACGAAACCTATCGGAGAAGGTTCTGGTTTAGGACTGAGCGTAGTCCATGGAATTGTTAAAAGTCATAAGGGAGATATTCGTACTTTTGATAATAGTCCGAAAGGAACCGTTGTTCAAGTTCAATTACCTTTAAAGATGTCCTAATGAAATTAAAGAAAGAAAATATTTTAATTGTAGATGATAATTATGATATGCTTGAGTTGCTTCATCGCAATTTAAAAGCGCAGAATTTCCATACTTATAAAGCTTCTTCGGTAACGGAAGCAATTGAAATATTAAAGTTTAGCACTATTGATTTATTGATTACAGATTTGCAGATGCCTGCTATAAACGGTATGGAGTTGATAAAATATGTGCAAGAACATTTCCCTTCTATTCCTAAACTGGTTGTGACTGGATTTCCTTCGGTAGATAGTGCAGTTGAGGCTGTAAAATCAGGAGCATTAGATTATTTAGCAAAACCTTTCACTAATGATGAACTAAAAAGTGCAGTTCAAAAACTTATAGATTCTAAAGGGAATCCTAAAAATATTAGTGAAGAACTTATTGATAGCGCTAGTCATAAAATAACGGAATACGCAGGAATTGTAGGGCAATCTCAGCAGATTGTTCAATTAGTAGATTTGATTCAGCGTGTAAAAGACAATAGAGCGACTATATTAATTCAAGGAGAAAGCGGGACTGGAAAGGAATTAGTAGCCAGAGCCATTCATTTTAAAGGCGCTTTTGCAGCCCAACCTTTTATTGCTGTAAATTGTGGAGCGATCCCCGAAAATTTAATGGAATCAGAACTCTTTGGTTATGTAAAAGGTGCTTTTACTGGAGCTAATGAAACCCGAGGTGGATTTTTTCAAGCAGCTGTAGGTGGGACTATTTTTTTAGACGAAATAGGAACAGCTCCTTTGTCTGTGCAAACCCGATTGTTACGGGTATTACAGGAAAAAGAAGTGAGTATGATAGGCTCTCAGAAAACACAAAAAATAGATCTTAGAATTATTGCTGCCACAAATAGTGATTTATATGATATGTCAATCAATGGTAGTTTTCGTGAGGATCTTTATTACCGACTAAATGTTGTAAATATAGAAACGCCACCTCTTCGTAATCGAATGAGTGACATAAAGCTATTGATTGTCACTTTTCTTAAAAAGTACGGTCTGGAGTATAACAAACCTAAAATTACTATCTCAGATAAAGCTGTTACGGTATTAACGCGTCATTCTTGGCCGGGTAACGTTAGGGAATTAGAAAATGTAATCCAAAGAATGATTATCATGAGTGGTGATCAAATTGAAGTTGCAGATGTTCCGGAATACTTAAAATACCCTATGCCTTCTGAAAAAGAAGAGTTTAAATCATTAAAAGATATAGAGAAAGCGCATATTCTAAAGGTGCTTTCAGCTGTTGATAATAATAAAACTCGAGCCGCAGAGATTCTTCAAATCGATCGAAAAACACTGCGTCAGAAACTAGAAAAATAAATTTCTTTAAGCTGAGTAATTTTTCCTCTTCTGGGTAGTTTCGCCCCACTTTATTTTGTAACTTTAAAAATTGCATTTTCTTAATCCTTTGTATATTAGGTTTTTTTAATTTGCACTATATCGTTGTAGCTATTTGGCATGTTGTTTGTCTGATATGATCGAAATAATTATTGATTGATACAAACAATATTAAAATAAGATGAGATGAACATATTTGAGAGCCAAGGAATTGATTCTATTCCTCTAGTCGTTAACAATAAGAATAAAAGCGATAGTATACTCGTTGACTTGAATTTGCCTGTTATTGGAGCAGAAAAATCAGTGTTAAATGTAAGTTTAGGTGCGGGATTGTGCATCAATTGTAATAATAATAGCCATTGTACTTGGCAACATAGTAATAAAATGCATTGTGAACATTATCAATAAATAAAATATGACAGTTAAAAAAGAAACTACAAAAAGGAGTATGCTTGACAACGTGATGCAACAGTTTAATAAAACAGCTGATGCCATCCACTTAAATTCAAACATTAGAAGAATTTTATCAATAACTAATAACGAAATTATACTGCATTTTCCAGTAAAGATGGATAATGGTGAGGTAGAGATTTTTACAGGATACCGAGTGCAACATAACAATGCATTAGGGCCTTACAAAGGAGGATTGCGCTACCATCCTACAGTTGATGTAGAAGATGCTAAGGCATTAGCAATGTGGATGACATGGAAAACTTCGTTGGCTGGATTGCCTTATGGTGGTGCTAAAGGAGGAATTCAAATTGACCCAAGAGATTATTCTATTGGCGAATTAGAGCGTATTACAAGACGTTTTACTTATGCTTTAGGAGAGAACATAGGTCCGGAGCATGATATTCCAGCGCCAGATGTTAACACGAATGAACAAACTATGGCTTGGATGGCTGACACTTATATGTCAACTAAGTCTTCTTCCGAGCGTTCTCGTAATCAACATGTTGTAACCGGTAAGCCGGTAGGTTCTGGTGGATTAGAAGGAAGAAATCGTTCAACTGGATACGGAGTGTACTTGACAATTAAATTGTTGTACAAAAGTAGAGGAGAAAGCTTGAAAGATAAAAAGTTTATTGTTCAAGGTTTTGGTAACGTAGGTTATTGGACTTCTCATTTCTTAACTGAAGAAGGAGCAATTTTACTTGCGGTTCAAGATGCTCATGCTACCATAATTAATGAAAAAGGAATTGATGTAGAAGCTTTATTCGAACATTCGAAACCAAGAAAAGGCTCTATTCAAGGATTTACAGGTGCTGAAGAAATAGATCCTAAATTGTTTTTTGGCATGGAGTGCGATATTCTTATTCCAGCAGCTTTAGGAAATCAGATTACAGTTGAGAATGCATCAATGGTAAAAGCAACTATTATTGCTGAAGGTGCAAATGGACCTATTGATACTGATGGAGAACAAATTTTATTAGAAAATGGAATCGTTATTATTCCAGATATTTTATGTAATTCTGGAGGAGTAATAGGAAGTTATTTTGAATGGCTACAAAACAGAAATGGGGAGCTTTGGCAACTTGACGAAGTGATGCAAAAGCTTGATAAAAAGATAACGGAGGTATTCTATAAAGTAGAAGCACTTGTTAAAGCAGATAAGATAGACTGGAGAACAGCGGCTTATATAATAGCAATAAGAAGAATTGAAACTGCTTACATACAAAGAGGTATTTTTCCTTAATCTTTGATTAATTCTTTTTGATTTTAAAAGCCTTTATAGTTACTATCCAGTTCTATAAAGGCTTAAAATTTATATGTTTATACCTAAATTATGAAATACGGTCAATTATTAGTAGATAAGAGAGAGTATGATTTATTAAAAGATAATATTGCAAACTCTAAAAGTCAGGATGACAAAATATACCGAGACTCGATTAAGAAATTAAATTTTCAACTAGAGTCGGCTAAAATTGTGGAGGACGGTATGATACCTGAAGATGTGATTCGGTACAATTCTATTGTATCTATCGAAACACCTTCATTTGGGGAACGCAGTTATCAAATTGTAACTCCTGATAAAGGTAATATTCAGCAAAATAAAATTTCTGTTTTATCTCCCATGGCGATAGCTCTATTTGGTTACGCAACCGGAGATGAAATTGAATGGCACTTTCCGTCAGGGATGAACAAGGTTAATATTATTGGCGTAAAGCAACAAGTGGGACCTCTAGAAAATGAAATGGTATGAAAGATTTAATTTATAAGCACGAGACGGTTGACGATATCCAGATGAAGTTTATGGATAAAGATATTGAACTTTGGAAAGAAGATATTTCTATTATTAGAATCGAAATTCTTTTTTTTAAACGAATGCTGTATTCCTCTATTTTTAAAGATTTAGAATCCGATCAGCAGAAAAAAGAGGATTTGATAAAAGACCTTGAGAAGGTGAAGGAAATCAATGAATCGTATCAAGATAAATTAATTGACTTTATTAATAAGTTAGATAACATTAAAGAATGTGACGATGTGCAGTGTGAAACCTTCTATTTGAATAATCATACTAAATTTCGAAATGATATTGAAAGTCATTTTTCGGCGTATCGATTTTATAAGACCAATGTTATTTTGTTTTTTGACAATTGTTTAGAAGACAGGATGTAGAAAATAGATTTATACTTTCTATTTAATGGAACACATTTGAATTCGATTCGGATGTGTTTTTTTAGTTTAAAGGTATACTGATTGATAAAATACTTGAAATATTTAAAGTGGTTTTACAGATGAAATTGCTGATTGGAAAGTGAGCTAGTGAATTTTTTTTTAATGAGTTTTGCTATTTTTGTTTTCTTTAAAATTTAATAAGGTTAGCTTTGTGGTAAAATAGGAGCGCGCTAATTTATTCGATTTTTACGAGCTATTATTGTCCCGATCTTGACGAGTTGGGAAGGAAGAAATTCGTTTTGTTGTACTTTTTAAAATAAAAAGATTAAAGGGAAGAGTAATGACTTACTGCCATCTACTAATAAAAACATAATTGATATGAAGAATACATTTAGATTTTTACTGCTTAGTTTCTTATTTGTTAGTTGTCAGCAAAAGATTGAACCTGCTGATATTGCGAAATTAAATGGCTATTGGGAAATCGAGAAAGTCGTTTTTGACAAAGGGGAAGACAAGGCTTATAAAATGAATGAAAGTTATGACTATTTTGAGATTTCTAAGGAAAATAAGGGAATTCGAAAGAAAGTAATGCCGCAATTAAATGGTAGCTTTTTAGTAAATGATGCGTATGAGGATGTCATTGTTAGATTTAAGGATGGCAAAGCGTTCTTAGATTACTCTACTCCTTTTTCTAAATGGAGTGAGGAGTTGGTCGCAGTATCCGATAAGGAGTTGGTGGTGCGAAATGAAGAAAAAAAGGAATATCATTATAAGAAGGCAGGACCAATAAATTTGACAAACGATGGCGAAAAGACTAAATAATCAAAGTACGGTAGGGGATGTTTTAAAGCAAATTATCCAAGTCAATAAGTTGCAGCCAGGAATGGATCAGATTGATGTAAAAGACGCCTGGAAAAATTTAATGGGGAACGGTGTGAACAGCTATACTAAAAATGTGGTATTGAAAGGAAGTACGTTGTATGTAGAGCTAAGTTCGTCTGTACTTCGTGAAGAATTAAGTCATGGAAAAACTAAAATCGTGACCATGATCAATGAAGAACTGAGAAGAGATGTGGTGAAGGATGTTGTTTTGAGGTGATTAAGAAGTGTTCAGTATTCAGTTTTTGCAGTATTCAGTAAAAAAAAATCCCGTCAAGTTTATTAGAACTTGACGGGATTTTTATATGATGGCCCTTTTTTATTAGTTCTGTTATTTTAACAGAATAATAAAAAACGGGAACACTTAATACTAGAACTGCTCTCTTCCTGCAAAATGGAAAGCACCTTCGATAGCTGCATTTTCATCACTGTCAGAACCATGAACTGCATTCTCTCCAATAGAAGTTGCATATGCTTTACGGATAGTTCCTTCAGCAGCATCAGCTGGATTTGTAGCACCAATTAAAGTTCTAAAGTCTTCAACTGCGTTGTCTTTTTCTAAGATAGCAGCAACAATTGGTCCTCTTGACATAAATTCTACTAATTCACCGTAGAAAGGTCTTGCAGCGTGTACTGAATAAAATGCTTGAGCATCTGCTACAGTAAGTTGAGTTAATTTTAAAGAAACAATTTTGAAACCTGCATTTGTAATCATTGCAAGTATGTTTCCGATGTGTCCGTTAGCAACAGCATCAGGCTTAATCATTGTAAATGTTCTATTAGTAGCCATTTTGTTTATTTTTTTAAATTTTGTGCAAAATTAGTGTTTTTTTATCTAATTAATTTACAAAATCTGCATTATAGTGATAGTTAATAAATTATGTGATAATTATCTCAAATTTGTTATCCAATGGTTTTAGCCTTTCGATTAATTTCGGAATCAAATTTTCTCCACATTCCAAATAAAATTCTGAAAAATTAGCTTGACGTTCCTGCAGACTTTTGTTAGGAAAAAGTTCGTTTTGTAAATCGGTGATCCGTTCCAGAACAGTGCTTAACTTTCTTTTCTGCGCTTTTAATAATCGTTTTTCTAGATTGTCTAAACCTTTATTCTGTTTTATTTCCTGGGCTTTTACAGCGCCAATGAAGGATTTATCAGTTAGTTTTGTCCTCTCGTACAGCTCTCTAAATTGTTCTTGAAGTTGATTTTTTAAAGAGGACATATCAATTGGAAATTCTGATAATTGCTTTGTTTTTGTATCTATTAATTGGGCTTGTTTTGAAAACAAATCACTCCAGTTTAGTTCTAATTTGTCGGTTTTTTTAATTTGCTTTTCAGTTGCTAAAAGAACAGAATTTCGAACTAACAACATTGGGAAGGTAATGTTTACTGCCTTAAAAAATGATTTTAATTCTAGCCAATAAGCAATTTCTCCACCTCCGCCAATGTAGCAAAGATTAGGTAAAATTACTTCCTGATAAAGTGGACGCATAATTACGTTTGGGCTGAACATTTCTGGATTACTCACAAGTAACGTTAAGATTTCCTGCTGCGAAAATTCAATTTTGGTATTGTTTACCTTATATTTACCTTCTTCGAGAATAATACGTTCCCGCAATTTGTCTTCGATATAAAATAAATTGATTTCGCGCGGGTTTACCTGAATGTTGTATTTTTTCAGTTTTTCTGTCGTCGCTAAAACTGCCTTATGTGAAGTTTGGTTTAGTAGTTCTTCTTTTGCAAAAGGTATAAAGCTACGCTTCAAATCAGCATGATCAGCATCAAGAATTACCAGACCCTGTGCTCCAAAAAGTGCATTCGCTAAATGACGTGTAGCATCGGCTAGATTATCGTGTTTGAGATAGGCGTCCGTAAATTGATTCTTCAAGGTTTCAGCATTGGTACTTGAACCCAATTCCTGGGAGTACAATTCAAAAACATCTAATAGTCCTTCGGTAGACAATCTTCCCACTGGTCCAGTGCTTTCCTTGTTCCACCTGAATTTTTTTCCTTTAAAATTAAAATAATTAATTTCTTCAAAATCATGGTCTTCAGTCGCCATCCAATAAATTGGGACAAAGTTATAGGCCGGATATTTCGCTTTTAATTCCTTGGTAAGATTAATCGTGGAGATAATTTTATAAAGGAAATAGAGAGGGCCAGTAAATAGATTCAATTGATGTCCGGTAGTTATTGTAAAAGTATTGGGCACTTTTAAAGCTTCAATATTCTGAAGTGTTGACTGCGAACTTTTAATACAGGCATATTGTTTTTGCAGAACCGAAACTAAAGCGACTCTATTTGAATTATCAAAATTGGCCTGCTTTTCAAGGATTTGTCCCTCAAAGTTTTCGAATGTAGGAAAGCGATTATATAAGGAGCTTAAATTGTCGTTTTGATCTAAATAATCATTCATCAAAGGAGAGAAATATCCTGATTTTTGATAGCTGATACAGTCGGTAGGCATAGTTATGTAATTTCTAAATGTGATGCTAAAATAGTAAAAGTAAAGTTAACTTTTCAAGGATTATGATATGTTTAGGAAATCTAAAAACTATCGTTTCAAGGCAAAATGCCCTTTGTATACTTTTCCATCTGCTTTGGTCACGACAAACCAATAATCTGTTGAGGGAAGTTCATGACCGTTTAAAGTTCCATTCCAAGTCTGATTTTGATTCAATTGCTTAATTAATTTACCATAACGATCAAATAATTGCACGGTTAATCCAATCTCAGTATCTGAAAAATGTATGCTCCAAGTGTCATTGTGTCCATCACCGTTTGGAGTAAAGAATTTAGGGTACATCAGTAGATTGACTTTTTCTGTTACTATTCCGCAACCATTTTTATCTCTCACGTACACGTTATATGCTCCGCTAAGGAGGTTTTGAAATTCATTATTGTCTTGATAGCGAATTCCGTCAACAGAATATTCATAAATCCCAGCACCACTTACATTTATGCTAATCACATTGTTTTTATCTGTCCAGTCCTGTGTTTCAATTGAACTTATAGTTGCAATAGTAGATTTTATTACACTAAATCTTTTCGAATTTGAACAGGATATTTCACCGTAGTTATTTGTTACTGTTACAGTATATTCACCAGGGTCTGTTACTATAATTGAAGGAGTCGTAGCTCCAGTAGACCATAAAAAAGAATCTGTTGCAGAACCGGCGGTTATAGTAATAGTATAATTTTCGCAAATAGGAACAATATCAGGAATGGGAATAATTGGTTTAGCCACGACAGTTAATTTTAATGTGGCAATTGCATAACAAGGAGTATTTGAATTGATGCGAACATAAATACTATTGACACCTAAATTTAATTTGTAGCTCGAAGCGTTTGTAATTTTATTTGCAGGTAATTCGCGTTCGGCTCCAGCTAGGGTGGAGTAGTAAGAGAACGTATAATCTGTGGTATTCGAAATTAACATTGAATTGTAGTTATTTAAATTCACGATTTCTTTGCCGTCATTTAAATCATCACAAAGTAATTCTTCATAATTATTAGCAGCTAAAGTATTGATCAATTCTATTTTTACTGCTAAGCGAGTAGTGCTTTCACAACTGTTTTCTGTTTGTGATGCATAATATGTAATTCCATTTTGTAGCGGATTAGTACTTGGTAAAAGATTTCCATTTGTGTTATTGTCATACCATCTAATAGCTGTTCCAGAAAGAATAATAGTGGACAAAGTTGGGTTTTGACTGCTGCAAAATGTTTGCTGACTATTGCCTGATGGAGCAGAGGTACTTAATACGTTAATTAAAACAGGAACTTTTTCGCTTTCACATCCATTGATTGTTTGGGAAGCATAATAGTTAGTCCCATTTTGAAGTGCTGTATTATTTGGTAAAATATTCCCGTTTGTTAAAGCATCGTACCATTTTATGTTTTGTCCCGAAATAACAACAGCAGATAAAGTGGCATTTTGTTGGGTGCAAAATGTTTGAGGAGAAATTGCTGTAGGCAAAGGCTGTTGATTAATTATAATAGTTTGATTTTGAAAACTTGTATTTCCGTTTCCATCATCATAGTTCCAAATAACAGTATATGTCCCAGGCATGCTGTATGAAAGCGGACTAGTCGTCGTTGCTGTAATTGCTCCTGCGCAGGCATCAGTTGCTGTTGGAACAGTAGATATTATAGTTGTGCAATCTCCTGTAATAGTAGGTAAGCTTACTAAATCAGGAATTGGAGCAACAAAATCTCCTACGACCACATCGATTTTTTTGGTGTCATCACATCCACCAGTTCCCGTTATTGTACAGCTATATTCACCACTATTTAGAGCAGCTGCATTTGGAATTATTGGGTTTTGCTCGGTAGAAGTAAATCCGTTTGGACCAGTCCATAAATAATTTGTTCCACCTGAAGCTGTAAGTTTTAAATCGTTGCCGATGCAGATAGGGGAGTTGCTAGATGCTATAGGATTGGAAAGACAATCTTGGAACTTGGCTATAAAAGTATTACCACCTTGAAGTGTTGGATATTCCGTTCCTATAGTGCCAAGATTAGTACTTCCTGTTGTGGTACCAATAATGTAAATATTTCCATTTTTGTAATAAATGTTTTTGATAAAATCTTGATCAGAGCCGCCGTAGTAGGTCCCCCATAATAGATTGCCAGAAGTGTCAAACTTTGAAATGAAACCTTCATCAGAACCAGCACTCACTGGTTGAAAACTCCCTACGGTTGCAATGTCTGTTTGGCTTCTTGTATTTCCTGTCATAAACGTATCTCCATTTTCGGATGTAAAGCTACTTTCACAATTATCAATTCCTTGAAAATTTTCAGAACCATAATAGGTTCCCCATTCCCTGATTCCACTTGTATTAAATTTGACAATAAATGCATCAACACCGCCTATTGCTTGGTTTTCTTTATAAGCACCAGCTGTCGAAATGTTATTCTTGCTATTTGTTACTCCTGTTGCATATATATTATTAAAAGAATCTGTGCCTAAACCTGTTATACGATCGTAATAATCATTAACTGATATAGAAAATGAAGCATCACCTCCATAGTAAGTACACCAAAGTCTTTGCCCAATTGAATTAAATTTTACAATAAAACCATCCATATGATGAATTTGTGTTTGATGTGCTCCTGGAGTTGATATATCAGGTTGGTCAGAATCTAATATCCAATATTGTCCCGCTAGAATTAAATTATTGTTCTTATCAATTGTCGAATGATTTACTTTTCCGGGAAAATAACTTCCAGAAATCCTATCTCCTAAAGGGGAAAATTTGGCAAAGAAACCACAACCATCAAAAGGGTCATTATTAAGAGATTGAAAAGCATCTGAGGTAGCAATTCCTTCAATGCTATGTGTTTCTCCAGCGATTATTAAATTTTCTTGATTATCGAGACTTAAAGTATTAATCGATTCATTGGCTATTCCCCCATATAATGTTCCCCATATTTGTTGTCCATTATCGTTAAATTTTAGGATTAAACCATCTGACGAAAAATCAGAATTAATAGATTTGTATGCTCCAAAAGTAGATAGTCCGTTTCCAGAAGTATAAAAGACTGACCCACCAATATAAATTTCATTATTGGTGTTTACTACTAGGTCGGATATTCTCGCAGAATTAATATAAGTCCCCCATATTCTGTTGCCATCAGGAGTAAACTTAGAAAGGAATGACGCATCCGATATAGATGTTTTTGTAGTTTGAAAAGCACCCGATGTTGCAATATTCGTTGCGCTAGAGGTTTCTCCTGTAATAATTACATTTTCTAGCTTATCTGTTTTTATTTTTTTAGTGAGATTTGTGTTTCCCCCACCAAAATAAGTCCCCCAAAGTCTAACGGGAACGGGATCAATAATTAATGTTTTATTGGAGAACTTTTCGTTTGTTTTAAAACCGTAAACATTATTCTTTATTTTTTTGTAATCAATACTAATGTCTTTCCTGGCTGTTTTATCTTCTGTCCAGCTTGCTGGTATGGTTTCATCCATTTCACCAAAACGAACATGCATTCGGATTTTATTGTCAATTAATTCTGTTTTTGCCCCTGTAAATTTTAATTGAATGTCCGATATTTTTCCTTTTGGATGAACTATAAAATTGTATTCGACAGTTTTTAAAGTGTCGGCTGGAATAGTGAAAACTACGTCAATATTAGGGTAAATATTTTTGTAAGTGATTTGTTTGAAGCTATGAACTCCTAGTATTCCATTGGGTTGGTTTGGAATGTTATAATAATTATCAAAATCCTTTGATTCTTGTTCTTTAATGAATTCAACATTTGAATTTGAATTTACAAAATCGATGTCAACTCGATGAAATACGTATTCAAAATTATATTCGGGTTCTTTTTTTTCTTTATCAGGACCCTGATATATTATTTTTTTTGATATTTGTAAAGGTAGTGCAGTCGTTTTTTTTACTTCATAAATATCATATGAGAAACCATTTTTTCTTAATTGTACATTTAAGCCATTCGAATTCAATAGGAACTTTACATCTGGGTTTGTCTTTCCCTTTTGGTCAACAATCTGCCCTTTGTTTTCAGAAAAACTTGCTGATTTATTTTTGTATTGCGCAAATGAAGGAACAATAATTAAAATAAAAAGAAAGAGTAAAGTATATTTCATTCGAATAATTTAACAATTGTAAATGTAATTAAATTTGTACAAATTTCACAATAGCAAAAAAGCATTGCTATTTGCATTTAGAACTGGGTACGAATTAAAAATCTAAGCATTTATTTATGTGTAAACTATATAAATAACCCTTATTTTTGCAGAAAATAATTCCCTTTTGAAAACCAAACTATTCCTCATTACGCCTCCTTTTACACAATTGAATACGCCGTATCCAGCAACCGCTTATATCAAAGGGTTTCTGAACACTAAAAACATTGAATCCGTTCAGGCGGATTTGGGGATTGAAGTGATTTTGAAATTGTTTTCGAAAGAAGGACTGTCAGATTTATTTAAAATAGCTGCTATTAACGATGCTATTTCCGACAATTCTAAAAGAATTTTTGCATTGCAGGAGGAATATATTAAAACAATTGACGCAGTTATTTCTTTTCTGCAAGGGAAAAATCCAACATTGTCACTTCAAATCTGCCAAGAAGATTATCTGCCCGAAGCGTCTCGGTTTGCACAACTCGAAGAGCTTGATTGGGCCTTTGGAAGTATGGGAACACAGGACAAAGCCAAGCATTTGTCTACCTTATATCTGGAAGATATCTCTGATTTTATTGTGGAATGCGTCGATGCTAATTTTGGCTTTAGCCGATATGCAGAACGTTTAGGACGAAGTGCTAATTCTTTTGACGAATTGTATGAGGCGCTACAACAAGAAACTACCTATATTGATGAAATACTTCTTTCGATTCTGAAAGAAAAAATTGAAACGATCCAACCTACGATTTTCTTAATTTCTGTCCCTTTTCCAGGGAATTTATACAGTGCTTTTAGATCAGCGCAATGGATTAAAAATCATCATCCTGAAATTAAAATTACCATGGGTGGCGGTTTTCCTAACACCGAATTGCGTTCCCTTTCGGACGAACGTGTTTTTGAGTTTTTCGATTTTATTACTTTAGACGATGGCGAAGTACCTGTTGAGGAATTAATCAATAATATTGAAAACCCAGCTCACAACTCTTTCAAAAGAACCTTCCTTTTAGAAGAAGGGAAAGTCGTTTACAAAAATAATTCGCTAAAATCAGATTATAAGCAAGCGCAAGTAGGTACGCCAGATTATTCTGATTTGCCTTTGGATAAATATATTTCGGTTATCGAAATCGTTAATCCTATGCACCGCATGTGGAGCGATGGACGCTGGAATAAACTTACTATGGCACACGGATGCTATTGGGGGAAATGCACCTTTTGCGATATTTCATTGGATTACATCAAAATTTACGAGCCGGTTGCAGCGAGTTTACTTTGTGATCGCATGGAGCAAATGATGGAGCAAACGGGCGAAAATGGTTTTCACTATGTGGACGAAGCCGCACCTCCAGCATTGATGCGAGCACTAGCTCTCGAGATACTTCGAAGAAAATTATCAGTGACTTGGTGGACAAACATTCGTTTCGAGAAAAGCTTCTCCGGAGATTTATGTTTATTATTAAAAGCTTCTGGCTGTATTGCTGTTTCCGGCGGACTCGAAGTAGCCTCTGATCGTTTGTTGAAATTAATAGATAAGGGAGTGACGGTGGAGCAAGTAGCCAGAGTCACCCGTAATTTTACCGAAGCCGGGATTATGGTACATTCTTATTTAATGTATGGATATCCAACACAAACAGTTCAGGAAACGGTGGACAGTCTGGAAATGGTGCGTCAATTGTTTGAAGCGGGAGTATTGCAGTCTGGTTTTTGGCATCAATTTGCCATGACGGCGCACAGTCCTGTTGGAATGTTTCCAGAGAAATTTGGCGTTGTCAAAGAAACTGAAGTCATCGGAACTTTTGCTAATAACGATATTAACTATATTGATTCGACAGGAATTGACCATGACAAGTTTAGTTTTGGACTTAAAAAATCATTGTTCAATTTCATGCACGGAATCTGTTTCGACTACGAATTGCAGGACTGGTTTGAATTTAAAATTCCGAAGACTAAAATTCCCGAAGACTATATTTTTAATGCTCTAGAAGTAGCAGAAGATTTCAATATAAAAGCGACTGCCAAAATTGTTTGGTTGGGCGGGAAGCCTTCGGTTGATCATTTTACCAAATCTAAGAAAGGAAATTCTTGGGAAATGATGACACTGACTTTTCACGATAAAAAGGAAAGTTTTACCATTCAAACAAATAAGAAAGAAGGAGAATGGCTTGTGGCAATGTTGTTAAAAAGTAGTGTTTCAAACGCTAAGACTTATTCCTTTCAGGAAGTAAAAGCTGATTTTGAAACTCATTTAGAGGACTTTGAGCTATTTTGGTACTCAAAACCAATCAACACTTTAAGAGAATTTGGGTTATTGGTTCTTTAAAGGCCATTGTAACGTTTTTGAAAAAAGAGTTTTTTATATAATTCGAAAATTGAAAGGAATGAGTCAAATTTATATTTTCAAAATATAATTGAATAACTATAGCTTTTTAGCATAAATCTATCTTTTAATCTTACGAAAACGTTTTCTTTTACTTATTTTTACGACCATAAAAATTGCATTAATGAGTGATAGCTATAAAGTAAAAGTAAATGATTCTTTTCAATTTGACTTTGATAAAGAACAAGTTTCACAGCTCGACGCTGTAAATATGGATGCTAAAACATTCCATGTACTGCACCAAAATAAACCCTACAAAGCAGAGATTCTCTCCGCTGATTTTACCCAAAAAACATACACTGTCAAAGTAAATAACAATAGTTATACTGTTGCTATTGCCAATGAATTAGATCAGCTTATCATTGAGTTAGGTTTTGAGGTAGGATTGACTAAACAAATCAATGCTATCAAAGCACCTATGCCGGGATTGATCTTGGAAATTAGTGTGGTAGTGGGACAAACAGTAAAAGAGAACGACAGCCTGTTAATTCTAGAAGCTATGAAAATGGAAAACAGTTTTCTTTCTCCACGCGACGGAATTATCAAATCGATCTCAGTAACATTGGGAGACGCTGTGGATAAAGGGCAGTTATTAATTGAATTCGAATAAGGATATGAAAAAGATATTAGTTGCTAATAGGGGAGAAATTGCGATTAGAGTAATGAAGACCGCCCAGAAAATGGGTATAAAAACAGTGGCTGTTTATTCAACAGTCGATAGAAATGCACCACATGTCAAATTTGCTGATGAAGCCATTTGGATTGGGGAATCACCTTCAAACCAGTCTTATTTATTAGGGGATAAAATTATTGAAGTGGCCAAATCTTTAGGTGTAGATGCTATTCATCCGGGCTACGGTTTCTTAAGTGAAAATGCTGATTTTGCTGAAAAAGCAGAGAAAAACAACATCATTTTTATTGGGCCAAAATCGAAAGCCATACATATAATGGGAAGTAAGTTGGCAGCCAAGGAAGCAGTTAAGGCTTACAATATTCCAATGGTTCCAGGTCTTGACGAAGCTATTACTGATATTGAAAAAGCAAAAGTAGTTGCCCGTGAAATAGGATTTCCTATTTTGATTAAAGCTTCTGCCGGTGGTGGTGGAAAAGGAATGCGTGTGGTTGAGAATGAAGAAGAATTTGAATCCCAAATGAAAAGAGCAATCAGTGAGGCTATAAATGCTTTTGGTGATGGTTCTGTTTTTATAGAAAAATATGTTGCGTCTCCTCGTCATATCGAAATACAGATCATGGCTGATAGTCATGGGAATATTTTATATTTATTCGAAAGAGAATGTAGTATTCAGCGTCGCCATCAAAAAGTAGTCGAGGAAGCTCCTTCTTCAGTTTTAACACCTGAATTGCGTAAAGAAATGGGTGAAGCTGCCGTTATGGTTGCTAAATCTTGTGATTATCTGGGAGCTGGAACTGTAGAGTTTTTATTGGATGAAAACAATAATTTTTACTTCCTTGAAATGAATACGCGCTTGCAAGTGGAGCATCCAGTAACCGAGTTGATTACAGGTACTGATTTAGTTGAAATGCAAATAAAAGTAGCTCGTGGAGAGGCTTTAACGATTAAGCAGGAAGACTTAGTGATTAAAGGTCACGCATTAGAATTGCGTGTCTATGCCGAAGATCCTATGAATGATTTTCTTCCAAGTGTTGGACATTTAGATGTTTACCAATTGCCTGTTGGCGAGGGAATTCGCGTTGATAACGGTTTTGAGCAAGGAATGGATATTCCAATCTATTACGACCCGATGCTTGCCAAGCTGATTACATATGGCGAAACCCGAGAAGAGGCAATCCAACTTATGATCAAAGCAATCGATGGATACTTAGTCGAAGGGGTGCAAACTACTTTGCCTTTCGGGAAATTTGTTTGTGAACATGAAGCTTTCCGTTCTGGTAATTTTGACACGCACTTCGTGAAAAAATACTACAGTGCAGACTTGTTGAAAAACCAATTGGCACAAGAAGCGGAAATTGCCGCTATGATCGCTTTGAAGCAATATTTTGAAGATCAAAAAATAGTACGATTACCAAATCAATAAATTATGGAGTCTAAAATAAAAGAATTAAACGACAAAATTGCTCAAGCCCATTTAGGTGGAGGTAAAAACAGAATTGCAAAGCAACACCAAAAGAAGAAACTAACAGCCAGAGAGCGTGTTAATTATTTGATGGATGAAGGTTCTTTTGAAGAAATTGGTATATTGGTGACACATCGTACTACTGATTTTGGGATGGAGAAAGAAAAATATTATGGTGATGGAGTGATCACGGGATACGGAACCGTGAACGGAAGATTAGTTTATGTTTTTGCTCAAGATTTCACCGTTTTTGGCGGCGCTCTGTCTGAAACACATGCCGAAAAAATCTGTAAAGTGATGGATATGGCAGTCAAAATGGGGGCACCTATGATTGGACTAAACGATTCAGGTGGTGCTCGTATTCAAGAAGGAGTTCGCTCTTTGGGTGGCTATGCCGATATTTTCTTTAGAAATGTACAAGCAAGTGGCGTTATTCCGCAAATATCTGCTATCATGGGGCCCTGCGCCGGTGGAGCGGTATATTCTCCTGCAATGACAGATTTCACCATGATGGTAGAGGACACTAGTTATATGTTTGTGACTGGGCCTAACGTAGTTAAAACGGTTACTAATGAAACCGTAACTTCAGAGGAATTGGGAGGAGCAAGTACACATTCTACTAAGTCTGGTGTAGCACATATTACTTCTGCAAATGATGTAGAATGTCTGGAAGATCTAAAAAAATTGTTGAGCTATTTACCGCAAAGTAATAAAGAGGCGACTGCAAAGTTGCCTTATGAGCTAAACGGTGAGGTGCGCGAACAATTGGCAACGATTATTCCTGATAATCCCAATAAGCCCTATGACATGCATAATGTGATTGCTGGGATTATCGATGAAGATTCCTTTTTTGAAGTTCATAAAAATTATGCCGAAAATATTATCGTAGGTTTTGCTAGATTAGGCGGACGAAGTATAGGTATTGTCGCCAATCAACCTATGTATTTAGCAGGAGTTTTGGATGTAAATAGTTCGATTAAAGCGGCAAGATTTACTCGTTTTTGCGATTGTTTCAATATTCCTTTGTTAGTCTTAGTAGATGTGCCCGGTTTCTTGCCAGGAACAGATCAAGAGTGGCATGGAATTATTGTACATGGTGCGAAATTGCTTTACGCTTTAAGCGAAGCAACCGTACCAAGAATTACTGTTATTACTCGTAAAGCTTATGGTGGAGCTTATGATGTGATGAACTCGAAACACATTGGTGCCGACCTGAATTACGCATGGCCAAGTGCCGAAATTGCGGTTATGGGAGCAAAAGGAGCGTCAGAAATTATCTTCAAAAAAGAAATCAATGAAGCGGCTGATCCTGCAGCTAAACTTTTAGAAAAGGAAGCAGAATATGCAAATTTGTTTGCAAATCCCTATACTGCAGCGCAGAGAGGTTTTGTGGATGAGGTTATATTACCAGAAGATACGCGCAGAAAATTGATTAAAGCATACAGTATGCTTGAAAACAAATTAATTGTTAGGCCGGATAGAAAACACGGGAATATTCCGTTGTAATTTTTTTTAATATGAATCAAAAAAAGCGATTGTTAAATAGAGGAAATTCTATTTAACAATCGCTTTTCTACGTGTAGAAATATAATATAAAGTGGTGTTTTAAAAAGGAAAAAAAGCTAATAAAATTAGCCTTTTGCGACTAAGAAATGTCCTTTATAAAATCATCATATTCAGAATAGAAAAGCTCTAAAGCATTCATCTTTTCGTTGTAAAACGAAAATATCTCATTCCAGTAGTTTCTGTTGCTGACACTTACACCTAGTTTCTCAACCCAAATGCGACTGATTGTTTTTCCGTTTTCAAGAACGTACTCTCTTTCGAACACTAGATCAGCAATGAACTCTTCCGCTAGTATATTTTTTAAGGCTTCTAGTTTCTCAAAATAAGCAATTCGGGTTTCATTATTTCGATGCTCAATATCAATTAGAACCTGGGCTTTTTTATTATCTACATAAAACTTAAAAGAGAAGTCTTTAATTTTGGTGTCATATAAAACCCATTTTCTGGGATATTTTTCTGCGAATGTGACCCAGAACTCTCTCTTTAATTTTTGAGTTTCTTCTTTGCTATACATTTTGATTGTTTGATTATTAGAAAATTTGTGCACTATTATTTTCTGGAGTACTTTTACTATAAGGTGCAAAAATAGACTTTGATTATGGATTTTCAACATTTTTTAGAATATGTTCCTCTTTTCGCTCAAGCGAAACTTCCAGCGATGGAGGCGCATCTTAAAATGGCACCTTTTGAAAGAATGGAAAGCTTGAAAAATGCATTTAGCGAAAATAAAGACCCAAGAATGGCGGCGGTTATGATGTTGTTTTATCCTAAAAACGGGATAACTCATTTGGTTTTAATTGTTCGAAATTCCTATGAAGGCGTGCATTCAGGACAAATAGCATTTCCTGGCGGAAAGTATGAAACTGAAGATGAGAATTTTGCGGTGACAGCTTTGCGGGAAACACATGAAGAGGTAGGAATTCATCCTGATAAGATGGAAGTGATTAAATTTTTTACACCCACTTATATTCCTCCAAGTAACTTTATGGTTCATCCTTTTTGTGGAATATGTAAAGATGAGGTTTGTTTTATTCCACAACCATCAGAAGTTTCTAGCATCATTGAATTACCATTATCCGTTTTCTTGAGCGACAAAATAATTATTGAAACAAAACTTTCTACTTCCTATGCAAAAAATATAAATGTACCGGCTTTTGAAATTGAAGGACATATTGTTTGGGGTGCTACTGCAATGATGCTTAGTGAGTTAAAAGATGTTTTAAAGTCGGTTTTGGGTGCTGATAAATAAAGAGTGAGTCGGCTATTAGGACGAGGATAATCAGAGATTTAATTTCAGTCCGTCAGCTAGCAAAAAAGAGATAGTACAAAAATAATTTTCGTAAGTTTGTATACCAAATTTAGAAAATAAACACAATATTTTATGGGGTTATTGAAGAGAAATCCTTTTGGTCACATCCTTTTTGTAAAAAGATGGTTGATCCGAATTTTCGGGGGGATTACCCATAGACGATATAGAGGTTTCAATGAATTACAGATTGAGGGCTCCGATGTCATTAGAAATTTACCGGACACAAACGTGCTTTTTATTTCGAACCATCAAACCTACTTTGCCGATGTTGTAGCGATGTTTCATGTATTTAACGCCAGTTTAAAAGGGAGGGAAAATAATATAAAAAACGTATTGTATTTATGGAATCCCAAGTTGAATATCTATTATGTAGCAGCTAAAGAAACGATGCAAGCCGGTTTATTACCAAGAATTATGGCTTATGCTGGTGCCATCACTGTAGAGCGAACCTGGCGTGAAAAGGGTAAGGATGTCGTTGATAAAAAAGATGTAAATCCCAATGATACTGAAAATATTAAAATTGCACTCAAAGATGGTTGGGTAATTACTTTTCCTCAAGGAACGACTAAGTCATTCAAGCCTGTTCGAAAAGGAACGGCGCATATAATTAAGGAGCACCGTCCTATAGTAGTACCCATTGTGATCGACGGTTTCCGACGTTCCTTCGATAAAAAAGGATTACGCATGAAAAAGAAGGGGATTCTGCAGTCGTTCATCATAAAAGAGCCGCTTGAAATTGATTATGACAATGATTCTATTGAGAAAATCGTAGAAAAAGTGGAATATGCAATCGAGCAACATTGTTCTTTTCTAAAAGTAATTCCTGTCGAAGAAATTGAAGAGCATGAAAAATTAAATAAATTTCGAAAATGGGAATATTAACTTCGAAGTGTCATTTCTATAAAAAATACAAACCCAGCAATTATTTAAATTTGCTGGGTTTTTAATTTGAAAAAAATAAATATCATTACTACAAGTCTATCTTCTTCAGTTCTTTATAATTGCTATGCAATCTTCGCAGTAAAATACCGTACAATAGTCTATAAAACAGCCAGAATAATCCAAATAGCACAATGGTAACTATGGCTAATATACCAATCGTGATCGCCATTATTTTTGGGTCATGTTCAACTTTATTTCTTAGAATAATGGTTTCTGGATTGTAATATAAAGCGATTATGAAGCCCATAATTAAACCAAACACAATCATTCCCAGATTATACCAAACATAGTATTGTACCATTTTTCGCGTTTTCAATATGTCTTTCATTAATTGTTTTGTAGCTGCGATGGCTGAAATTCGGATGTAGTTTTTGTAAAACAAATAAATAAATATAACAATGACTGCATAATTTAAATAGGTAAAAGCCTTTAAAGTGAAGGACAACCCCTCGTTATTTATTTTTTTAAGGTAATCATCAGCACTAAAAACCATGCTAAATCCAGTCCATAACAAAACCTCCAAAATACTAATGATCAAAATCCACTTCACAATAGAAGAAGAGTTTTTATGAATCATTTTGTAAATTTCTATTTCTGATACCTGCTCAAAAGAATCCGTGTTCTTCTGCCAGTCTTTTTTTAATAAATCCAGCTCTTTCATATTCTTTAAGGATTTAATATTTTTTTTAATTTCCCTTTAATTCTATTCATCTTCACTCTCGCATTTACTTCGCTAATTCCTAGGGTTTCTGCAATCTCTCGGTAATCCTTATCTTCAAGGTACATAAAAACCAATGCTTTTTCGATATCGTTTAATTGGTAAACCGCCTTGTACATTAGTTTAATTTGCTCTTCCTCTTCATAATTGTAATCGACATCTTTAATAAAGTGCTGCCGGCCTTCGTATTCTACGGTGGATATCGAACGTTTGTTTTTGCGGTATAATGTAATCGCCGTGTTGAGCGCTACGCGATATGCCCAAGTGGAGAATTTGCTATCGCCTCTAAACTTTGGGAATGCCTTCCACAATTGAATGGTTACTTCTTGAAATAAGTCTTTATGTGAATCTTCGCAATCAGTATATAACCGACAAATTTTGTGGATTATATTTTGATTTTCCTTCAATTGTGTAACAAAAGAATGTTCTAGATTTTCACTCATAATTGATTAGTGTTCTTCAAGTCAATTTTGTTACAAAGTAATGCATTTTTTAGGAGCACAATTATTTCTTTGTGCATTTTCACCTCGTCCTGCTGTCCATTACAATCTCCCGACGTTTCGGGATCATCAGGGCTATTTTATAGCGTTTATTTTTCAAAATGCTATTTTGTTAAAAATGCGCTGCATCATTCGAAGGTTGAAATATACTTGTAGAATTTGGGCTCATTTTTACAATTCGATGCCATAATAATTGTTGTAACAATCAATTTGTGAAATGTTCCTTAACTTTGTTTTTATACTATAGTACACACATTTATGAATATCCCTAATTCAGCTTTGCCCAGAATCGTAATTATTGGAGGTGGTTTTGCAGGAATTGCAATGGCCAAAGAGTTAAAGAATCAAAAAGTGCAAGTCGTACTTTTGGACAAGCATAATTATCACACTTTTCAACCGTTGCTGTATCAAGTGGCTACGGGAGGTCTGGAGGCAGGCTCAATTGCTTACCCTATTCGTAAGGTAATTCAGGAGTATGATAATTTTTATTTCCGACTCACTTCTGTTCAGGAAATTGATACTAAGAACAAAAAAATCATAGCCGAAATAGGGGAGTTACACTATGATTATCTTGTTATCGCAACTGGTTCTAAAACCAATTATTTTGGGAATAAAGAAATTAAACGCAACAGTATGGCGATGAAAACCATTCCGCAATCGCTTAATATTCGAAGTCTTATTCTGGAAAACTTTGAGCAAGCAGTATTAACGACTGACAATGTCGAAAAAAATAGTTTAATTAATTTTGTACTTGTAGGTGGCGGACCTACAGGAGTGGAACTCGCTGGAGCTCTTGCCGAGATGAAAAAAGCAATTCTTCAAAAGGACTATCCCGACCTAGATATTACTAAAATGGAGATTAATCTCATTCAAAGTGGCGACCGAATTCTCAACACCATGAGTGAAAAATCATCGCTGGCTGCCGAAAAATTCTTAGTGGATTTAGGCGTTACGATTTGGAAAAATGTTCGTGTAACAAATTATGACGGTCGTACCATCACCACAAATTCTGATCTGACCTTTGAAACAGCTACCGTTATCTGGACTGCTGGTGTGCAAGGAGCTGTTGTAGCGGGTTTAGATGCTGATTCTTTGGTAGAAAGGGTAGAACGCATCCGCGTCAATCGATTCAGTCAAGTAAAGGGATATGAGGACATCTTTGCAGTAGGAGATATTGCTTCAATGGAATCAGAAGAGTATCAAGAGGGACATCCTATGATGGCACAACCAGCTTTACAGCAAGGTAGACTGCTGGGTGAAAATATTATGAAATTAATCCAAAATAAAACTATGAAGCCTTTCGAATACAATGACAAAGGATGGATGGCGACTATTGGCCGTAATAAAGCCGTAGTGGATTTACCTAGATATCATTTTAGTGGTGTTTTTGCCTGGTTTGTATGGATGTTTGTGCATTTATTTTCACTAATCGGATTCAAGAATAAAGCCGTAGTGTTTTTAAATTGGGTTTATAATTACATTCGATTTGATAGAGAAGGAAGACTAATAATCAGACCGTATAAAAAGAAAAGCTTTACTGCATTTACTAGTGATGAGGTTTAATTTTTTTATTGGTCAGGGCTAATTTTTAAGGTATGATTTACTGCTGTAGGTATACTTATATACTTTAATAGTTATTAAAAATTGCAACAAGATTCTCATGAAATAGGCTTGTATTATTGATGTAATTACATTCTTACATAGTTGATAATCAGTACTTAAGGAGTCGTAGTTTCATTCTTACAATGTTCTGATTAACAATACTTTAACTTTGTGTCGTTGATTTTAAAACACTTGTTATCAGTGAGTTATTTGGTTTTTAGTTTAATGTGTATTTACGGTCGTTTTTTTTTAATATAATTTTAATTTAAGTTTGACTTTTAAACCAAGTCATACAATAAATGAAAAGTATAATTATCTCGAATTTCAAACCCATTCTTGTGGGTAAATTAGTAGAACAACAAAAGCTTAATCAATACACCAAGTTTCTTTATCATCACTTTCAAAATCTGGCGGTACCTAGTGAGACTGGAAATAATGAAATGCAAATTGAACCTAATAGTTTTGATGTGATTTCAAAGCAAGTAGATAAATATTCTATTCCGCCTGAAAACATTAATAAAAGGCAAATTCTAATTTTTGAGGAGGTGGAAGATTTTCTTGAAAATGAAATGGACTATACGGCACCTTTAGATTATGATTTCCCCTCAAATTTGGAAACAAAAACAGGTGATACCTTTGGACCCAAAATTGGAGTTCGAATGGAATGGTTCAAGAATAAGATGGGATATGTTTTTGATGAATTTTATTCAAATGTAGATAAAGCTCCTGAAAACTTAGTTCATGTAACTTGTTCCGGTTACTCGTCGCCCAGCGTTGCTCAGCATGCGGCAATAAGCAGGGCGTGGGATACCACTCAAGTCACACATTCCTACCAGATGGGGTGTTATGGGGCTTTTCCTGCCATTCGTACAGCTAGTAGCTTGATAAGTGGTAGTACAACTAATGGAAGAGCTGATGTGGTTCATACCGAGTTGCTGTCAGCTCATTTGAATTTAACCGAATTTTCTGTAGCAAATACGATGATTTGCTCCCTTTTTGCTGACGGTTTTATTGGGTATTCTTTGTATGAAGAAGGCTCTTTCATGAATGATGAGACTATATTAGAGAAAAAAGGAATGCGCATTTTAGCTGCCCATGAAGTCATTATTCCAGATTCATTGGAAGATATGTCATGGGAATTAGGAGAATATAATTTTTTAATGACCCTTTCAAAAAGAGTTCCTGTTTTTATTCGTAAAAATATCAAGTCTTTTATAACGACGCTATGCGACAAAGTAGGTATTGATTTTGAAGAAGAAAAATCTACGATGCATTTTGCCATTCATCCCGGTGGTCCAAAAATTATTGATTATGTGGTAGATGCAATTGGAATCACGAAAGAGCAAGCCAGTTGGTCCTATGATATATTGTATCGTCATGGAAACATGTCTTCAGCGACTGTTCCTCATATTTTTAATGAAATAATTAACGATCCGAATATACCTGCAGGAACAAAAATTATAGCAATTGCCTTTGGACCCGGTCTTACGGCTACTGGATTACTACTTGAAAAAATATAAGAAGTTTAAAGATTATAGGCCAATATAAAACCAGATTACTACATTTATTGTAGTATGATTACACAGTAATGAGTTGTAAAAAATCAAGTTAGATATTTATTTAATCTTGCTCATTTTTTATAACTCATTATTTTTTTGACCGTAATAATTCACCATCAAATTCACGAACTTGCTGTAGCTCTCGATACCGTCTTTTTGTTGATTCAGTTTTAGAAATTGATCGTAAAATAGATGAAAACCGGTTTCAATAGGAGATCTGTATTCTTTTCTAAAATCAGTACTTTCTTTATAGTTTTTTATTATTCCAGGATGAACGGTTTTTATCAATTGGTCAAACGATTCCTGACTACTATATTCTAAAATCCCCAAACAATACCACAAAGCATAACTATAACCGGAATATTTTATATACAGATTATCATTTTTCACCGATGCGAGAAACCCAATAAAATTACATTCGCTTTCGCTTGCATATCCCATTTGGTGTGCCATTTCATGATTGGTGGTCATGGGGAAACTATACATTGGCCCTAGATAATTTACTTGAGCTTCATTCGTAAAAGGGTTCAAATAACCACCAAAACCCATGTAGGTCAACGGTAGACTGAATAGTGATTTTTTAGTGCTTAAATTTATAAATGGGAAATTTTGATGCTGCTTCGATAAATTCTTATACCCATTTAAAGTCATGGTAAAAACTTGTTCTTGCGAATATGGGAAGACAACTTTTAAGCTATCTGATTTTGTGATTTGGACTTGAATTTCGTTTGTTTTTTTTATCAATTTTTTTGTAAAAACAGCTAAATCACTATCTGTATACTCTCTTTCAATTTCCATTTTTTTGAAAAGCGGTTGGCGGTAATAATTGAGCGCCCATAAAATATGGAATAAAAAATAAAAAACGGAAAGAAAACTGAACAGCTGCATGCTATTGTCTTTCCAATTTTGTTTCCAAGATTTTCTTTTGGTCCAGAACCATTTTAAAACAAGGAAAATTAAGATAAAATAGAGGCAATCGCCTAATGAAAAAGGAATGCTGCCCAATAATGTTCTAGAGAACTGAGAAAGAGTTAAATAGAATTCGTTACTGTAATATCGCTCCACACTTTCGGGGAAAAACGAAATAATCTGTAGAAGGATTACTTGGACGATAAGAAAAAAAGGAAGAATGAATTTTTGTTTCACGAAGGGGAAAATTATTTGCGTTGCTGTTTTTGTGTGAATAGTAAATATAGTAACTTTTTGTTTTGTAGAGTGATGCTAGGTTTAAACATATAAGCCATGTACGTTTTTTATGCAAAGAAGTAATACACGGAGAGGTTCTATGTCTTTTTATCATATAAGTCAAATAAGTTTTTGTTTCGCAGAGAATTGAATAGGGGAAACTCAGGGAAATATTAAATCACACAGACAAACTCCAAAGATTCATTTCGACGAAAGAGAAATCTCATGATCTAAATCTGATAATTGTTGTGATAGCCTATTGCAAATGGGCTCTCGCCTTATCTTAAATTATATATTATCTCCTTGAGCGCCCTTTTAACTTATCGGTTAAATAACTTCGAAGCGGGAAATCTAAAAATTTAAATATCAAGTAGGAAAAACTTATAAGTAAAATTACTGAAATAGGAATTATCCACATCAAATCAGAAGTACTTGGTTTTTCTACTATTACATAATTCGCAAAAATCCACATAAACGGGTAGTGTGTCATGTAAAGCGGATAAGAAATATCACCAGAAATTTTGTTGATTTTGTAAAGTTTACTTGCCAAGCTTGCGCCCGCACCTAGAGAAACAATTAGTGGGAAATAGAAAACTACTATTATAGGTTCTATCAGCCAGTTCCAATTTTCGTTATAAGGTGTTAAAAAGGCCATCAATAACAAAGCACTCATACCTAGCAAACTTAATTTATTTTTAATTATCCAATTAGAGCGAAAAAGTAGCATTCCCATTAGAAAAGAAAAAGAAATACGAGCTAAGCCATCAAAAAAAGTGGATCCACTCCAACCACCAACTAAATTACCAGAACTCCAACCAACATAAAAAATACCTGCTGCAGCTATTAATACGAGTGGGGTAAGTATTTTTCTAGATGCTTTAAACAATACGGTTGCATATGCTAAATTAGCAACGTATTCCCAAAACAACGACCAACTTGGTGCGTTTAAATTAAATAAATTAAAATAGCGTTCTGATACTACAGGGTATGGGATTAATAAAAGCGATGTTATAAAAATCAATGCAGTTTCTTTAAAACCATAAATGGCATATAAATTACTATAAGGATCAAATAGAAAAGTAAGCAAACCTAAAATCGAGCCTAAAATAACTAAAGGCTGCAAACGAATTAATCTTAGCTTAATAAAAGTTTTTAGCCCCATACTAGCTATACGGGTATCGTAAGCATAGGTAATAACGAAACCAGATAAACAGAAAAAAAAATCTACTGCTAAAAAACCGTGAGAAATAAAATTTTTGCTAAAATCAGTTATAACTATTTCCATAAAGTGAAAAATGACTACTACTATGGCTGCTAAGCCTCGTAAGCCATCTAGTATTTCAAAATGAGGCTTACTTTTTAGAAACTTTGATTCCAGATTTTTTTCCTGCATGAGTTTTTATTTTTGTTTGGGTGTTTACAAAAATAGAGTTTTTGTTTCAAATTCAATTTCAATAATTTCAGATTCTGTATGGCTTTTACTACATTGTTAACTGTTTGATTACGATTAAATTGAAAGTTTATTGCAGTCCGAGAATCGCAAATAATAAAATAAGATACAAAACAATTTATGGTCCGTAAGTAGTAATTACATTATAAAAATCATTTGGTATTTTTAGTTATAGTAGTCTTGATCGTAATTGAAAGTAAAAATTAGTCCTAGTTATTAATTCTGAATTATTTTTTTTCTATAGCTTTTCATAGTGATTTTGGATGTGATTTTCTCCACTAAATTCGAGCACATTTGTCCCCTGGAAAATAATTAATTCTTTCAGCGTCACTAATAGTATTATTTTCTTCAAAGACAAAACAAACTTCTAGTTACTTACTTTAGATGATTTTCGAAATCTTGTTCCAGAGATTAGAGTATTAGATGTTCGGCCGCGTCCAAAATATTGTGCTAGTTTTCAGGGATAAATTCTTTTGTAAGGCTGAAAACGAATTTAAACTTTGTAACTTTGAGCTTTAAAAATGTTAAACTTCAAACAACTATAAATGAGTCAAGAGATAAGAAATTTAGAACCAAAAGTACTTTGGAATAAGTTTGCCGATTTGAATGCCGTTCCTCGCCCTTCAAAAAAAGAAGAAAGAGTAATTGAGTTCATGAAAAACTTTGGTGAAAGCCTTGGATTAGAAACTTTTGAAGATGATATTCGAAATGTGATTATCCGGAAGCCAGCTACGCCAGGAATGGAAAATCGTAAAGCAATCGTGATGCAAGGGCACTTGGATATGGTGCACCAAAAAAATTCAGATACTGTTTTTGATTTCGATACCCAAGGAATCGACATGTATGTAGACGAAGACTGGGTTCGAGCTAGAGGAACTACTTTGGGAGCCGATAACGGATTAGGTGTTGCAGCAATTATGGCGATTTTAGAAAGTACTGATATTCCGCATCCTGCGATTGAAGCTTTGTTTACCATAGATGAAGAGACTGGAATGACTGGAGCTTTGAACCTTAAAGGAGGAATCCTGCAAGGACAAATTCTTTTGAATTTAGATACAGAAGAGGATGATGAAATTGACATTGGTTGTGCTGGTGGAATTGACGTTACTGCTACAGCTGAGTATGATGAAGAGGAAACTCCTGAAGGTTCTGTAGGCTATTCAATTACCGTAAAAGGGTTAAAAGGGGGGCATTCAGGAATGGATATTCACAAGGGGTTAGGCAACGCTAATAAAATCATGAATCGCCTTTTATTTGATGGTTTTGATAATTTTGGATTGCAAATATCAGAAATTAAAGGAGGAAGTCTTCGTAATGCTATTCCACGTGAAAGTGTTGCCAAAGTAATTATTGCTTCGGTATTTGATGAAGCCTTTGTGTTTGATATGCAACAAGTGGTTAATGATATAAAAACAGAATTAAAAACGACAGAACCTAATTTAGAAGTTGTTTTCGAGAAATTAGATAAAGCTCCCGAAAAAGTAATGCCATCTATTGCTCAGTATTATTTTGTGAGAGCAATGTATACTGCTCACAACGGAGTGTATAGAATGAGTGCTGATTTTGCTGATTTAGTAGAAACGTCAAATAATATAGCTAAAGTAGTTGTAGGTGAAGGAAAGCTTTCTGTGCAATGTTTAACCCGTTCGTCTGTGGAAACGGCTAAATTTGATTTAGCAGCTGCTTTAACATCTGCTTTTGAATTAATGGGATGTGAAGTGGAACTTTCAGGATCTTATCCAGGATGGACCCCAAATGCAGAATCAGAAATTCTAGATGTTTTAGTGCCTATTTATGAGAAACAAACTGGTGAAAAACCGAGTGTAGTAGCTTGCCATGCTGGATTAGAGTGTGGAATCCTTGGAACTAATTATCCAGAGATGGATATGATTTCCTTTGGACCTACTATTCATGGAGCGCATTCTCCTGATGAAAGAGCGAGCATCTCCTCTTCTCAAAAATTCTGGAAATTTTTATTAGAAATTTTGGCTAATATTCCATTTAAATAGTATGTAGTGTTCAGTCGCAGTTTTCGGTGTAGCACTGAGACTTGCGACTGCGACTGAACACTAATTTTTAGTCTCTTTTTGGACTGTTTTTCTTTTCTCTCTTTTCTTCTTTCTTTTCTTTAGCCGTTTTAAGTGGCTCTTTTTTTGCGGTTTTCTTCGCGTCTTGACTTTTTGCCATGATTTTCAGTATTTTAATGTGCGTTTCTAATGTAAGTAAATGTATGCAATATTTTGATGTGTTCTAAATGTAATCATAAAAAAATCCCCAAAGACTGATGTAATTGGAGATAATTTTATTGGATTGTAATTTTTCGAAATAGATAGTTTAGTTCGGCTTATTTTTTCTTCAAAATTTTATATTCTTCATAACAGCCACTGATTGCGTCCATGATTTGGAGGTCGTTTGCTGTTTTTATAAAGGACTCAGAGTAGTTGCAGCGTTGTAATATTTCGGGAATTTCTTTTTTATCGATTCCGAGTAGTACAGCAATAGTTTCTCTATCAAACTTTGATTCTAAAAGATTTCGAACCGTATCATCCTTCTTCATTTCCTTCAGCTTTTTTAGCTCTTTTGGATTCTTACCAAAAAAATTATAAAGCATATCTGTAGGATTAAATATGGATCCAAGTACTCTTCCAAATGCATTTGGAGAATATTCACCAGCTTCATATCCATGAGTTAATCCAGAAATACTATAGCGGTAATTTTCGCTTGTAGGAATTGTTTTTGAATCTACTTCCAGATATCCTGTTAAGTTAAAAGGTCTGATGACTACTTCTTCAAGGGCGATAGCTCGCTCAGTCAAAAAGATCTTAGCCATTTTATTTTTGATCCAGTCATTTGTCACTTTTACTCTAAGCGATTGAAATCCTAAAAGAGAAATATGCAAGGTATCAGTTGGTTGCACATCAATTTCAAAATATCCACTAGCGTCCGTTCTTGCTCCTCTAACTTTATTAATGTTGATGATATTTGCATTGTTCAATGCCGACTTATTCAGGTCGTTATAGATGTAGCCGGATACTTTTTGGGAAGGAACTATCTCTTGTGCAGATGCAGTTAAGGATAGCGCTAAAAAAAAGAGAACTATAGAATATTTCATAAACTGGTTTAAAACTTTAAAAGTACTAAACAGTATCAAATATCCTATAGTTCTCTACTATAATTATAAGAAAATTAACAATAAATGTTAGTCTCTTCTTGGTCTTCTTGGTCTAGGTGAGTCACCAAAACTTTCAGAACGTCTAGGAGCTCTGTCTGAAGAACCTTCGCTTCTTGGAGCTGAGCTTCTTCCGCCAAAACCACCTTCTCTAGGAGCTGAGCTTCTTCCGCCGAAACCACCTTCTCTTGGAGCTGAGTTTCTATCGCTTCTAAAACCACCACCAGAACCTTCTCTTCTTGGTGCAAAACTACCTTCTCTTCTTGGAGCAGAACTTCTTCCACCACCAAAACTACTACCACCAGAACTTCTTCCGTTGTGATCACGTCTTCCGCCACCATCATTTTTAGAAATTTCAACATTGATACGACGTCCTTCTAATTGTACGTTGTTCAATACTTCCATAACTTTATCTGTGTGCTCAGGATCTGTGTTAAAGAAAGAGAAACCTTCTTTTACGTCTACTTTGAAAACGTCATCACGACCTAAGTCTAATGTTTCTTTCAAGTAGTCTTTTAATGACATCCAATCGAAGTTATCTCTAGAACCAATGTTCACAAAATATCTTGTTGCTCCACCGCTACTGTCTCTTTGAGCTCCATCTCTATCATCGCGCTCACGTCTATCTGAACCTGAAGCTTGATTAGAGATATCTCTAGTTTTCTTGTAATAGTTGATAAAACGGTTGAATTCAACTGAAACCATTTTCTTGATTAACTCTTCTTTCGTTAAGTCTTCAAGTACATTATTGATTGCAGGAAGGTAATTGTCGATTTCGTGATCAACTTCTACATCCTTAATCTTAGTAGCTAAGTGTAATAATTGGATTTCGCAGATTTCGATTCCTGAAGGAATTGTTTTTTCTTCGAATTTTTGTTTGATGATTCTTTCGATAGAAGAAATCTTACGCAATTCGCTTTTAGTTACAATAACAATAGAAGTACCTAATTTACCAGCACGACCAGTACGACCTGAGCGGTGATTGTAAGTTTCTATTTCGTCAGGTAATTGATAGTTTACTACGTGAGTAATGTTATCAACGTCAATTCCACGTGCTGCAACATCAGTAGCTACAAGCATTTGGATTTGTCTTCCTCTAAAAGATTTCATTACACCATCGCGTTGCGCTTGAGATAAATCTCCGTGCAATGCAGCAGCGCTATATCCATCTTCTACTAATTTCTCAGCAACAGCTTGCGTATCTCTTTTGGTACGACAAAAAACTACAGAGAAGATATCTGGATTTGCATCAGCTAAACGTTTCAAAGCTTCGTAACGGTCACGTGCGTTTACAAGGTAAAACTCATGTGATACTGTTGCAGAACCTGAATTCTTAGCTCCTACTGTAATTTCAATAGGATCTTTCATGAATTGTTTTCCAATTCTAGCTACTTCTGCAGGCATTGTAGCCGAGAATAACCATGTGTTTTTTTCGTCTGGCGTAGTCGAAAGGATGTTTACGATATCTTCGTAGAAACCCATGTTCAACATTTCGTCAGCCTCATCTAGAATACAAAAATTAATTTGAGAAATGTTTACCAACCCTCTGTTAATCATATCTTGCATTCTTCCTGGAGTTGCCACAATAATTTGTGCGCCTCTCTTAATGTCTCTCGCTTGGTCTGTAATGCTAGCTCCACCGTAAACTGCTACCACATTAATACCTTTTTCGTATTTAGAGTAGTTTTTAATTTCGTTGGTAATCTGCAAACAAAGCTCGCGTGTTGGAGATAAAATTAATGCTTGTGTGTTTCTGTTGTTAGCATCAATTTTTTGGATAACTGGAAAACCAAAAGCTGCCGTTTTCCCTGTCCCTGTCTGAGCCAACGCAACCATATCTGTATCTTTTTCCAATAATAGGGGAATCGCTTTCTCCTGTACTTCAGTCGGACTTTCAAATCCTAGATCTAAAATCGCCTTCAGTAACGATTCACTCAATCCTAATTGTTCAAATTTATTCATATGTGTTTTTAAAATAGGGTGCAAAAGTACTGTTAATAATTGAGATAAACTAATGCTATTTCAAGTTTCGGTGATTTATTAATAAGTGATTATCAATATGTTAGATTTTCATTTTCAGATTTGGCGCTTTGAATTTGGAAATAGTTTAGGGAAAAACAGTGAGAGCGGACTCTTTTTGGATTAAAATCAGTGGCTTAGAACGCTTATTTCTCGTTTTTTAAAAAGTCGATTAATAATTGCGTCGCTTTTCCTCTATGGCTAACCTGATTTTTTATTGTCGAGGACAGTTCAGCAAATGTTTCGTCATGTCCTTCCAGTCGAAAGATGGGATCATAGCCGAAACCTTTATTTCCTGCTTTAGCCAAAGTTATCTCGCCACGAGCTATACCAGTAAAAAGATGCTGCTTCCCGTTAAGGTTTAAAGTGATTACTGTTTTAAAATGTGCATTACGATTTGTTTTATCAGAAAGTGCTTTTAATAGTTTATCCATATTGTCTTCAGCGCTTCGTTGTTCGCCGGCATACCTGGCAGAATATACTCCTGGCGCTCCATTTAAGGCTTCGACTTCTAGACCTGTGTCGTCTGCAAAGCAATCGTAGCCGTATTTTTGGGTAACGTAATTGGCTTTTATAATGGCATTCCCTTCAATTGTATTGGCGGTTTCTGGAATTTCCTCATGACAACCAATGTCTTCGAGGCTTATTATTTCAATTGTTGGAGGAAGTAGTTGTTGGATTTCTTTTATTTTGTTTTGATTATTGGAAGCGAAGACGAGTTTCATTTGTTTTTATTTTTGAATAAATCAAAGATATGTATTTTTAAATAATCCTTAAAAAGCGTTATCCTGTATAGTTGTTTCTCTTACTGTCGTAACCGCTAATCTAAATCAGATTGTAGTTATATAACTCTGGTTTATATGAATCATGTTAATATAAAGCTAAAATATTGATTTACAGCGTAATATTTGTTTAATAGTCGTACAATTGAGTATGGTTTTGGTTTATTATTAAGTACGGCCATCTGAAAAGAGTAGCGTATTTTTTTATTTAGAAGTATCGAAAGATATTTAGTTGATTATGATAAACCAAAATTTAATTTAGAGGCCTGTAAAAAGGCCTCTTTTTTTAGAATCAAATGTACTAATTGGATTGATTTTTTAATTTTTATCTGAAATTTGATTGTAAATTAGGGTAATAGAGGAAATTGTACGGCGAAAATTATATTTTATTGAATATTGATTGTCAGTTAGTTAAATAACGGTTAAACGTTGGATTTAGGTGTTTTTAGGCGTGTTTTTTTTGTATCTTTGATATGTGGTTTTGATTAATTACTTGTTTTTGTTAATCTTCACATAAGAATAACAGCGCAATAGTCAGCTATACGAGATTTAATGTATGAGTTGATAATGGTAAATCAGAACTAACAATCGGAGGGCTTTAATAGCCCTCCTTTTTTTGTTTGAACGTGTTTTCTTTAGGAGTCTCTGACGCTTTTTAATATGTCTGGGAAGTATAAATCAGAGAGATGGGTGAATTCATCACCACGCATAAAAATACTACTATCAACCTCTTTATAGCTTGATTTTCCCGCTGCGGCAAGTAATTCGTTTGCAGCATGCAAGGTGTTCTTATGTAAATGAAAAACGCGTTCTGATTTATCTGCTACCACTAAGCCCTTTATCAGCATTTTATCTTGCGTAGCCATACCAGTAGGGCAAGTATTGTTATTGCATCGCAGCGTCTCAATACAACCTAAGGAGAACATAAAACCTCTGGCACTATTGCATATATTGTCTCCCATTGCTACAGCTCTAAGTATAGGATAGCCTGAGATTGTTTTACCGCTGGCTATTATTTTGATTTTGTCTCGAATATTTAACCTGATTAATGTTTTATTTACAAAGATAAGAGCAGGTTCAAATGGCATTCCCACGCCGTCCGAGAATTCTAGTGGTGCGGCTCCCGTTCCGCCCTCGGCTCCGTCAACAGTTATGAAGTCTGGAAAGGAATTCTGCAGAATTATTTCTTGGTAAATTAATTCAAAATCACTTGTTTAACCAATGTATAGTTTAAAACCAACGGTTTTCCATTCGACAATTGGCGTAGATGAGCTATAAACTTTATCAATCGAGCGGCATCATGAAACGCTTAATGGTTTGTTGGGGAAAGTATAGTCGTGTGTGGCAGGACACCTCTTATTTTTGCGATTTGCTCTGTGTTTTTTTTGGCTGGCAATACATCGCCATGAGCTGGCTTTGCCCCTTGTGATAACTTTAATTCGATCATCTTTACAAGTGGATTGTTGGCTTTTTCGGTGAATTTATCAAGATCAAAATTTCCAGCTTCATTACGACAACCAAAATATCCGGTTCCAATTTGCCAGGTAAAGTATCCACCTTTTAAGTGAAATTCGGTTAGTTCACCTTCTCCTGTTATTATGGTAGAAATTACCTTTTTTGGCTCCATTATTAAGGGCGATAATCGCGTTTTCACTCAAAGAACCAAAACTCATCGCGGAAATATTCAGTAAAGAAGCCGAATAAGGTTGGCTGCAATCTTGACTGCCCACCATAACTCGGGGTAGCTCGTGGTTGACTTGCGCGGGAAAGACAGAATGTTTTATGCCTTCATAACTGGACTGATTAATATCTAGTTGTTTTCCAAAAGGAGTGGTGGTATCGATATTTTTAGCTCGTTGATAAGCAAGAGCACGTTCGGTTCTTGAAAATGGTTTTCCATTAGTGTTTCTTTCGATAAATTATTGCTGTATTTCTGGGGCGATACTTTCAAAAGCATATCTAAAATAGCCCAATATGGGGAAGTTTCTTAGAATGGCATGCTTTGGTTGTATTCTATTGAAAAGGCCTATTACCAAGAGTAATAGTATAAAGACAGGGAAGATAAATCCAGTTATTTAAATAGTAATGCGTGGCTACCGAAACTATAAAAAGAGCTAATCCATAGATGAAAAATTACATTCTCATATCAAATCGTTTTTATAGCCTCTAATTTAACAAGAATATAAGTTCTTTAGCATATAGAATTGATATAAAAAAAAACATTGTACATTTCGAAAATATCTCAATGAGTAAGTAAAACAAACTGAACACCTATTTTCTACGTAGATAGGACTAGTAGGAAGAATAAAATTTAGTAATGAAAAAACGCACCAACACTAGAAATGCTGTAATGACTTTCTTTTTCATGTTCATTTTTATGAATTCGTACGCTCAATATGTATTTCGCGCAGACGCATTGCCACAGGAGATATCGTTACACCCTTATACCTCAATAACAGATCTTGGTCAGAAAGAACTGGGTATCCAATTTGTAATTTCGAACTATGAATCATTGAACTCAATATCTTTAAAAACAGCCAACGATGATTTAGGTTTTACCCAAAATAATTTTTGGGCACAATTAGCACTTCATAACCCTACTGATTCCGACTTGCATTATTATTTAGAAACGGCACTTCCTATAACTGATCTCGTGGAGTTATATACGGTCGATGAAGTTTCGGGTGAAATTTCGAAAGCAATAAGCGGGGATATTTTACCATTTTCTAAACGGGCGTATGATAATCGTAGGACAATTTTTAAAATTGATATCCAGTCTAAAGCAAAATTAAAATTATTTCTACATTTAAAAAGTGATGGCGAAGTACTGAAAATCCCTGTAATCTTGCGTACAGCAGATAATTTTATCCAGAAAGTTGCTTTTGAGCAATTAATCTTTGGAGTCTTTTATGGTATTTTGGCAATTGTAGCGATTATTTACTTCTTTTTCTTTTTTGCTTTAGGGAAAATTACCTTTTTATATTATAGTTTGTATGTTATTTTTGTAGGGCTATTGCAATTCGCATTAGATGGATTCTTCTATGAGTTTGTAACTCCACAAGCTGGATGGTTTTCAAACCACGCAATCCTTTTTATTGCGATTATTGCCGTTTTTTTATCTGGAAAATATAGTGAGGTATTTTTGAAAATAAAAAAACATAGTAAAACAATTTACAATTTGTTTAACCTAGCTTATATACTACTTTTTTTGCTATTAGTCTCTGTTGTTTTATTTCCTACATTGTTATTGCTAAACTACCTTTTGATTAACATACTTACGCTTGTTTTTCTTGTTTTGATAGTGTATTCAATAGTTTACCTATACTATAAAAGGAAACCAGTTGACTCTTTTTTCACCGCAGGTATTTTGTTTTTGATTCTAGGATTTACAGTTTTTATACTTCACAATTTTGGGCTACTTCCTAGTAATTTTATAACTCAAAATAGTTCTAAGTTAGGTACCGGTATGGAGGTTGTTTTTCTTTCGCTTTCGATGTCTAATCTAATCAGAAGTTTGAAAAACGAAAAAAATGAGCTGAACCGTATTGCTTTAGTTCGATCAGAGGAGATGAATGATTTAAAGACTTATTTTTTGTCTAACATCAGTCATGAGTTAAGAACTCCTTTAAATGCTATTATGAATTTAATAGATTCTGTTTCTAATGATGTAGAAGATGAAAAAATAAGAAAGAATTGCCAAGTCATCAAATATTCGTCCCATAGTTTACTAAGTTCTGTAAATGATATTTTAGATTTTTCGAAAATTGAAAAAAAAGAACTGAAAATCGAAAACATCCCTTTTAATCCAATGAAAGTTATCGAGAGTTTAAAAAGCAATGCCGAGATTCGAGCAAAAGACAAGGGACTGGATTTTCAATTTTTAATTTCAAATGATATTCCGGAGCTAATTAAGGGCGATGAAACCAGATTAGTGCAAATTATTAATAATGTATTAAGTAATGCTATTAAGTTTACCTCTGAGGGCTTTGTGAGTTTTAATATTAATGCCCACATCAAGGACGATAATAAAATGAGTTTAATAATTAAGGTTTCTGACTCAGGAGTGGGAATACCAAAAGATAAAATGGAAAGTATATTCGATTCTTTTTCTCAAAATAATATAGACAATAAAAGAAAGTTCGGCGGACTTGGTTTAGGTCTGTTTATTGTAAAAACACTTGTGGATATGCAAGATGGCAAAATAAAAATGCAAAGTGCTGTTGGTGAGGGTACAAGTTGCGAAATTACGATTGATTATGACATTGCTGAATTAAGAAGAAGTGAAATCTTAGCTTCTGAGCCTGTTGTTTATGATTTAGGCGGGAAAACCATATTAGTGGTCGAGGACAATGCGATGAATCAGATTGTTATTAAAATGATTACTAAAAAATGGTTGAATACCACTGTTTTATTTGCTAATAATGGTCAGGAAGGATTAGAAGCGTTTAAAACTGCTAAAATAGACCTTGTTTTAATGGATCTTCAAATGCCGGTTATGGATGGCTATGAAGCTACAATAGCAATAAGAAATAGTGAAGTAGGTCTTGAAAATGCGAACATTCCTATTATTGCTGTTACGGCTGATGTCATGGAAAGTACAAAAGCACGCGTCGCAGAAATAGGAATGAACCATTATTTGTCAAAGCCAATAAAAAAAGAAGATCTATATAATATCGTAAAAGAATTAGCCTAACTAAAGCGTAACCTTACATAAACATGCTTAATTCCTTTTTTTTCTGATTCTCTTTCGTCGATTTCTAAAATATCAGTCAAAGATTTAAGCATGGGTGTCAGTTTAGCAAAACCATAATTTCTTGGGTCAAACTCGGGTTTTTTCTTTACAATTAAGTTTCCTACGTCACCAAGAAAAGCCCATCCACTGTCATCAGCAATGTCATCTATTGAGTCTTCGATTAAATCTATTGTTGGTTCGTCGACTTTACTTAGTGGTTTCCTAATGTTTTTATCCTGTGTTTTTTCTATGTTCTTTCCAGTAACTTTTTTAGTTTCTGTATTTGATACTCTTTTAGGTGCATTTTTCTTAATTGCCCCATCTAGTACTTCGATAAATACAAATCGATCACATGCACTTATAAAAGGTTTAGGAGTTTTTTGTTCTCCTATTCCAATCACTTTCATGCCGGACTCACGCAAACGAATGGCCAAACGTGTAAAATCACTATCGCTGGAAACGATACAAAAACCATCTAATTTTCCGGAATACAACAAATCCATCGCATCGATTATCAATGCTGAGTCGGATGAGTTTTTTCCAGTAGTATAACTATATTGTTGGATGGGAGTAATGGCGTGCTCTAATAAAACAGCTTTCCAGCCATTTGCATTTGGGCGTGTCCAGTCGGCATAAATACGTTTTGTTGTAGGTGTTCCGTACTTGGTGATTTCTTCCATCATACCTTTTACATTGCTGTATGGTACGTTATCAGCATCAATTAAGACGGCTAATTTTAGTTCTTTAGTATTTTGCGACATAATAGTAATTGCATTTTGTGATTTTTCAAAGATACAAAGTTTATTATAAAAATGACTTCTAGAGCAAACAGGAGCAACACCTTTTCCCATCCTAAATATTGTACAGAATCCTGAAATAAATTCAAGAAAAAATAAGATATAAATGATAACAGGATTAGCTAGATAAAAATAAATTTACTTTAAAGACTTTTATAAAATATAAATATTATTTTTGCAACTTCTTAAAATTAAAATTATTACTTAAATATATTATGGTAAAGGATTTATTCGAAAGAATTCAAAACAATAAAGGACCATTAGGAAAATGGGCTTCACAAGCAGAGGGTTACTTTGTATTTCCAAAATTAGAAGGTGATTTAGGACCAAGAATGAAGTTTCAAGGAAAAGAAGTTTTGAACTGGAGTTTGAATGACTATTTAGGTTTAGCTAATCACCCTGAGGTAAGAAAAGCAGATGCAGATGCAGCTTTAGAATACGGTGCAGCTGCCCCAATGGGAGCTCGTATGATGAGTGGACACACTAAATATCACGAGCAATTGGAGAGTGAATTGGCAGCTTTTGTAATGAAAGAATCTGCTTATTTATTGAATTTTGGTTACCAAGGAATGGTGTCAATTATTGACGCTTTGGTTACTAGAAATGACGTAATTGTGTATGATGTTGATGGTCATGCATGTATTATTGACGGAGTTCGCTTACACAGCGGAAAACGTTTTACATACAAACACAACGACATTGAAAGTATGGAGAAAAACTTGCAACGTGCAACTAAAATTGCTTCGGAAACAGGTGGAGGAATCCTTTTTATTACGGAAGGTGTTTTTGGAATGCGTGGGCAACAAGGGAAATTGAAAGAAATTGTTGCTATGAAGCAAAAATACAACTTCCGTTTGTTAGTTGATGATGCACATGGTTTTGGTACACTTGGTGAAACAGGTGCTGGAGCAGGTGAGGAGCAAGGTGTTCAAGATGAAATTGACGTTTACTTCTCTACGTTTGCAAAATCAATGGCAAACATTGGTGCTTTTGTAGCGGCAGATCAAGATGTAATTGACTATTTGAAATATAATTTACGTTCTCAAATGTTTGCAAAAGCATTGCCTATGATTCAAACAATAGGTTCATTGAAACGTTTAGAGTTGTTGCGTAATCACCCAGAATTGAAAGACAAACTTTGGGAAAACGTGAATGCATTGCAAAACGGATTGAAATCTAAAGGATTTAATATTGGAGATACAAATACTTGTGTTACGCCAGTATATCTTGAAGGAAGTGTTCCAGAAGCGATGGTGATGGTAAACGATTTAAGAGAGAACTACGGAATTTTCCTTTCGATTGTAATTTATCCAGTGATTCCAAAAGGAATTATTTTATTACGTGTTATTCCTACTGCGTCACATACTTTGTCTGATATTGACGAAACATTGACTGCGTTTGAAGCGATTCGTGAGAAATTAGTAAACGGTACTTATAAAGAAATTGCATCAAGAACGAAAGTTGACTTAGACGCGTAATTCAATATATTTTTCAAATTCTCCAAGTGGGAATTTTATAAAAAAAACCATTCATTGTATGAATGGTTTTTTTTGTTTTTTAGTAATTTTAGCAATCTAATAACTATAAATAAAAAGAATTATGAAAAATGAATATTTATTTTCTACCGTATTATTATTGGCCCTAACTACGTCTTGTATGAATAATAAAAAAGAAGATGTAAGTGTACCGCAATTAGAAGTGGAAGCGCCATTAGAAACAGCAGCTAATCAATGTTATCAAGCCATAATTGGAAAAGATACCATTACACTAACTTTTATGGTCAATAGTGTGAACCAATTTGAAGGTGAATTAGATTATTCTTATTATCAAAAGGATAAAAGTTTTGGAACGCTTTTAGGGAATGTAAAAGGTGATACTATTTTTGCCGATTATACTTTTCAATCGGAAGGGAAAACATCAGTAAGAGAGTTGGCTTTTCTTAAAAATGATCCAAACACTTTTGTAGAAGGACATGGAGAGGTTGTAGAAGTAAATGGGAAAGCGGTTTTTAAAGATAAAAGCAAAATTAAGTTTGACGGAAACATAATTTACAATAAAATTGAATGTCAAGAATAATTTAAGAGCAATTCAAAGAAGCAAAAAATCCATTAGTTTGACGCTAATGGATTTTTTGTTTATCAGATTATAAAAACGGATTACTATTTTTAAAGTTCTTTTCTAAAAGTTTTTCTTCTGCAGCAAACTTCAGGCTTAAAATGTTTCCATAAATTTTGAACTGCAATATTATCAGCTAATTCAGGAGTTCGGTAACAGTTGATCACCCCTTTTTCTTTAAATGTATGATAATATTCATTGAAGATAATCGCTGTAACCGCTTTGTTTTGATAATCAGGATGCACACCGATTAAGTAGAAAATCATATCCTTGCTTTGTTTTTTAGCTTTTAGTAAATGAATAAAACCAAAAGGGAATAATTTTCCTTTTGCCTTTTGTAAAGCTTTAGAAAAAGAAGGCATTACGATACTAAAAGCGACAATATTATGGTCTTTATCCTCCACAAATTTAATATACTCAGGATTGATTAAGCTGATGTATTTTTTCTTGAAATATTCTTTCTGAATATCAGTTATTGCTACAAATGAAGATAAGGAAGCATAAGATTCGTTAAATAAATCAAACATCTTATCTACATGTGGCATTACCTCTTTTGTAGTTTTAAAATTAAGCGGACTCAGCTGGTATCTTCTTTTTACCAAATCATTAGCTTTCTCAAAAAACTCTGGTTTTACATTCGAAAAAGGAAACTTACTTTCAATATATTCTTTTTCGGTGACATAACCCAGCTGCTCAAAATGAGTGGCATAATAAGGATGATTGTACCAGGTAATCATCGTTCCTAATTCATCAAATCCTTCGGTAAGAACACCTACTTTATCTAAATTAGAAAAACCCATCGGGCCTTCGGCATATTCGAGATTGTTTTTTCGTCCTAATTCATATACTTTTTCTAGGAGTGCTTTTGTGACTTCGATATCATCTATTACATCAAACCAACCAAAACGAACTTTCTTTTTTTGTTGGTCATTTACCTCACTCCAATTGATAATTGCCGAAATTCGTCCTACAATTTCATCGTTTTTATAGGCAAGAAAAAAATAAGCTTCGGCATTTTCGAAAGCAGGATTTTTCTCTTTGTCGAATGATTCCAGTTCATCGGCAATGATGGGCGGAACCCAGAATTCGTTGTTTTTATATAGGGAGAAAGGGAATTTAATATATGATGTTAATTCACTCTTTGTAATCGCTTCTTTTATAGTAATCATTGTTGTTTATTAATTTGTAGACTCTAGTTGTTCTTTACGTTTTTTATTCTTTTTTTCGACTTTCTTCTGTGTTCTTGACTTGGGACTGCTACCACTGTCAATATTTATTCGAACTTCTTTATAATTTGTATCATAGCGCCATGAAAAACCAACACCTCCGTATAATATAGAAGGAGTCGTTTTTAAACTAGAACTTATTGAAGCGTCAATTTGAATGTCTTTATTGACTAAATACGCAGCACCACCTCTTACAATAGCATCGCTGTAGAAATCACTTTTAAATCCTTGATTCTCAATAAAAGCAGACCATTTGTTACTTATTCCTCTAGTAAGCGTAAGTGCATATCCATAACTCGGATATTCTGTTGAAATATAGTCGGCAATAATATTAGATACTAAAACCCATCTTCCGTCACCAAAATGGTTTTGAGTAATCAGCATGATTTTTGGGGAAACTGTTGATTGCGTTGGAAAGGAGAATGGATTATTTGAAAAGTGGAAATTTGCACCGGCATAAACGGAAACAGCAGGTACTAATTGTCTCCAATTAAAGGTTCTATTTGCCTTCCAGCTGTAAATATTAATTTTTTTTTCGTAATTTTTAAACGGATCATAAATTAAATATTTGGCACCAAGAACAGTTTGCTTTAAAGCGGACTTATCTACGCTACTGAAGGGTGTGGTGAAATTCTCGTTCTGATACTGCAAGTCAGCAATTAATTCTAGTCTTTCAAGTAATAGACCATATCTCAAAGTAAGATCTAAACCGAAACCTTTAGCATCGTACTCTAATAAGCTGTGGTTTTCTTTGATCCCATAAATACCTGCTTCGGCTTGAAGTACAGATTTGCCTACTGAAAATGCAGACATCGTTTCACCAGGTCTATTTGAATTTATTTGATCTGTATGTTGTCCATAATGAATTATTGGAAACATAAAAATCACAGCAGCAAGTATTATTTTAAGTTTTGACATATTCTTTTTGGATTTAAAAGTAATAACGCTGTTCAAATGTACTATATTTTATCATTTATTTAAGAATGATATTTTAATTTTGTCGCGAAATTGCGGGATTGATTTATTAATTTTGCTAAAAAATATTTGATTATGCAAACGGCCTCCTTTACAGGTTTTATAAAAACACTTTTTTACTTTGTGGCTTTCTATTACATTTTTAAGTTTGTGGCAAAATTACTATTGCCATTACTTGTTAAAAAAGTGGTGAAGAAAGCAGGAGAAAATTTCCAGCAACAACAGCGAAGTCAAGATACTTCATGGCAGAAAGCGCAATCTAATGACGAAATAATAATTGATACTTCAAATTCGAAGAAACCACGAGAGTCCAAAAAAGTAGGAGATTATGTCGATTACGAAGAAATAGATTAGATTTGCGCTAATTAACGGTCTCATATTTTAAAACATAACTCTGGAAATTTGAAAATTATAAATAAATTTTACCCGCACGCTTTAGCCATTCTTGGTTTTGTCATCGTATCTTTACTCTATTTTTATCCTGTTTTACAGGGAAAACAAATCTTCCAGTCTGATATTGCTCAGTATACGGGTATGGCCAAAGAGCAAAATGACTTTAGAGCCTCTGACCATGTGGAGCCCTTTTGGACGAACAGTGCTTTTGGAGGAATGCCTACCTATCAATTAGGAGCTAAGTATCCTTATGATTTTATAGGAGCTATTGATGATGTATTACGATTTTTGCCTCGTCCAGCTGATTATTTATTTTTGTACTTCTTAGGGTTTTACGGCTTATTATTAGTGCTAAAAACAGATCCGCTTAAGGCCTTTTTTGGTGCTTTAGCTTTTGGTTTTTCTACTTATTTGATTATTATTCTGGGTGTTGGACATAATTCCAAAGCACATGCGATTGCTTATATGCCGCTTGTGATTGCGGGATTTATTTTAGTTTTTAGAAAAAAATATTTTCTGGGTGGTTTACTTACGATGTTTGCGACAGCATTAGAAATCAATGCGAATCACTTTCAAATGACCTATTATTTATTGATTTTCTTATTGATTCTATCGGGTTATTTTATCTATTTAGAAATTAAAGAGAAATCATATAAAACGCTTTTAAATTCGCTTGGTGTTCTTGCAGTCGCTGGAGTGTTTGCGATAGGTGCCAATGCGACAAATTTATTAGCAACTGCTGAATATGCCGGTTTTAGTACCAGGGGAAAAAGCGAATTGAGTTTTAATCCTGATGGTTCAAAAAACACTTCTTCGACTGCGATGACCAGGAATTATATCACCGAATATAGCTACGGTCTGGCAGAAAGTTTTAATTTGATTGCTCCAAGACTTTTTGGAGGTTCGAATAATGAAGCGCTAGGAAAAGATAGTAAAATGTACGAATTCATGATTGGTCAGGGAGTTCCAGAGGGACAAGCAGCCGATTATGTAAAAGGGATGCCAACCTATTGGGGAGACCAACCGATAGTGGCAGCGCCAGCTTATATTGGTGTTGTTGTTTTCTTTTTGGCAATTATGGCTTTATTTATTGATGATAGAAAAATAAAATATGTTTTTCTTTCGGGAGCCATTGTGGCTTTGATACTTTCATGGGGAAAGAATTTTCCTTTATTGACTGATTTCTTTATCGATTATGTGCCGATGTACAATAAGTTTAGAGCGGTCTCTTCGATACAAGTTATTCTAGAATTATGTTTCCCTGTTTTGGCCATTATGGGATTACAGTCATTCTTTAAACTGGATAACAAATTACAATGGAAAGCAGTATATAGTTCGGTAGGAGTAGCTTTTGGGCTCATAGTGGCTTTGTTTTTAAGTAAAAGCATGTTTGATTTTACAGGTGCTAATGACGGATATTATAGAGAAAGTTACGGTCCTGAATTTGTTGATGCACTTATAGGTGACAGGATGAGTTTGTATAGTGCGGATTTATTGCGATCAGGATTTTTTATACTTTTAGTTGCTGGAGTTCTTTGGTTGTTTATAAAAAATAAAATTGCTCAAAATACCGCAATAATTCTTGTAGGTCTATTTATGGTGTCTGATTTATTCTTTGTTGCTAAAAATTATGTTTCGGCAAAAGATTTTGTTAGTGGGAGAGAAGTTGAAGTTCCTTTTCAAGAAACAGCTTCCGATATTGAGATTCTAAAGGATACTTCTCACTATCGTGTTTTTGAGGTGAGCGGTAATTTCTCGAGTGCGAGAGCTTCTTATTTCCATAAATCGATCGGTGGATATCATGCTGCAAAACCTAGAAAAGTACAGCAACTTTTCGATTATCAGATTGCTAAAAACAACATGGAAGTTTTAAACATGTTAAACGTTAAATACATTATACAGACTAATAAAGAAGGAAAAGAATTCCCAACGATTAACCCAAATGCTAACGGGAATGCTTGGTTTGTAAATGATGTTAAATTAGTGAATAAGGCTAATGATGAAATGAAGCTTTTAGAGCAACTGGACACAAAAAGAGCAGCTATTTTCAATATTCATCTTTATGGAGATAAATTTAAAAATGCGCGATTAAAAAGAAATTTGGACACAACAGGAACAATTAAAGTTGAAGTTTATAAACCCAATTATATAAAATACACTTCGAATAATAAAGGTGAAGGCCTAGCTGTTTTCTCTGAAATCTATTATGAAGACGGATGGAATGCCTACATCGATGATGTAAAAACAGAACATTTTCCTGTTGATTATGTTTTGAGAGCTATGATTGTGCCTGCAGGAGAACATACTATCGAATTTAAATTTGAACCACAAGTAATAAAAACAGGAAGTATCATTACTTTAATTAGTGCTGCTGGAATGTTATTGCTTGTTGTTGGTGGGATATATTATGAAAGAAAAAAAAGTTTAAAGTCTAACGTTTAGAGTTTTTATAATATCGATTTTTTTGGGTTTCGAACCCTTAAACCTTAACCCTTAAACTTTGGAATCAAAGAAAATCTTAATTATAACCTATTATTGGCCACCGGCAGGAGGACCAGGAGTTCAGCGTTGGCTGAAGTTCGTGAAGTATCTTCCGGAATTTGGAATTCAGCCTATAGTTTATGTTCCTGAGAATCCTACTTATCCAATTGTTGATGAAAAATTGGTGAAAGAAGTGTCAGATAAGGCAATTGTATTGAAGCATAAAATCTTTGAGCCTTATCAATTAGCTTCTTTATTTTCTACAGCTAAAACTAAAAAAATTAGTTCAGGTATTATTCCAAATAAGAAAAAACAATCCTTTATGGACAAACTTTTTCTTTTAATTAGGGGTAATTTATTTATTCCCGATGCGCGTTTTTTATGGGTAAAGCCTTCGGTAGCTTATTTAGAAAAATACATTGTTGAGAACAATATTGACACTATTGTTACATCGGGACCACCGCATAGCTTACATCTCATCGGACTTCAATTAAAACGAAAGTTAGATTTGAAATGGTTTGCTGACTTTAGAGATCCTTGGACAACCATTGGATACCATAAATCCTTGAGATTATCAAATTACGCCACCGACAAGCATAAGATGTTAGAGCGCAAAGTTTTGACCTCTGCAGATACTATTATAGTGACGAGCAAGACTACGAAAAAGGAGTTTGAAGCCATTACTAAAAAGCCTATTGCGGTGATAACAAATGGTTATGATGTCGAGAAAGTAGAAATACAGCCACTCGATGCAAAATTCAGCTTGGCGCATATTGGTTCTTTTCTTTCAGAAAGAAATCCTATGATTTTATGGGATAGTATAGTTGAATTAGTGAATGAAGTTCCAGATTTCAAATCACATTTAGAGATAAAACTGATAGGAGCTGTAAGTCAGGAAGTACTGGAAACTATTTCGGAATTTGGATTGAATTCTTATTTAAATAATCTAGGATATGTTTCACACGGTGAAGCGATCGCGCATCAACGCAAATCGCAAGTTTTGTTATTGATCGAAATCGATTCTGACGACACAAAAAGTATAATTCCAGGGAAATTATTCGAATATATAGTTTCTAATAGACCTATTATTGCAATTGGCCCCAGAAATTCTGATTTTGCAGAAATAATAACGACGACTAATACGGGAGTATTTTTTAACTATTCGGAGAAAACCAAGCTAAAAAGTGTAATTTTGGACTTTTACAATCAATTTTTAGAAGGGAAATTACAATCGAATGGAGTAGGATTGCAGCAGTATTCCAGAAAAAGTTTAACCAAGGAGTTAGCGCAATTGATTAATTCTAAATTCTAATAAACTACTAAGCTTTCATGGGAATAGTTTTAAATCAATCGTTAAAAAACACAATAATAACTTATATCGGTTTTGGCATTGGGGCTGTAAATACAATTTATTTATATCCCTTTTTTCTTGGAGCAACCTACTATGCATTAACTAATTATGTGCTGTCGGCATCTAGTATTATTATGCCTTTGTTAGCTTTTGGTATGCAAAATACTTTGGTTAAATTTTACTCACAATGTAAAACAGAACAAGAGCAAGCTAAATTTTTATCATTTACGGTTCTGTTTCCGTTACTCTTAAGTGTTCCTTTGATCTTATTAGGAATGCTCTTTTACACTGATATTTCTGATTTCCTTTCTAGGGAAAACCCAATTGTGAAGGATTATTTATGGTTAATTCCTTTTACGGGTTTATGCATGGCTTATTTCGAAATATTTTATGCTTGGGCTAGAGTACATATGCACTCGGTTTTTGGTAATTTTATTAAAGAAGTAGGTCTTCGTTTTTTTTCCCTACTCGCATTGATTGCAGTTTATTTTAATTGGATTACAGTGATACAATTTGTTTATGTTACTGCTGGTATTTATTTTGTGGCCTGCATAGTGACTATGTTTTATGCATTTTACCTTAAAAAACCAGAATTTCAGTTTTCAGTACCTCATAATGTAAAGGAAATTATGGTGTATACTTTTTTTATTATTTTATCGGGAAGTGTGGCTACATTGCTTTTAGATATTGATAAATTAATGCTGAACCAATATATCAAAATCGAAAACATAGCTTATTATTCAGTGGCGACTTATATTGCATTGGTTATTTCAGTTCCTTCTAGGGCAATGCACCAAATCGTATATCCGATTACTGCAAAATTAATGCATGAGAATAAACATGATGAACTAAATGTTTTATATAAGAAGACTTCTATTAACCTTCAAGTGGTGGGTGGATTTGTGATGTTGTGTATTTTTGTCAATATAAACCAACTTTATGAAATGGTACCCAAAGAGTATGGAGGCGGGATTTTTGTGGTTTTTATGATTGGGATATCGAAGTATTTTGATTTAATTTTAGGAAACAATAATGCGATAATTTTTAATACTAAATATTACCGAGCCGTTTTATTTCTTGGAGTAATCTTGGTTTTTTTAACAGTTGGTTTAAACATGATTTTCATTCCTATTTATGGCATTATAGGCTCTGCTTTTGCTACTTTATTATCCATCACCTTATATAGTTTAGCTAAACTACTTTTTGTTGTTAAAAGGCTGCATTTGTATCCGTTTACAAAACAGACTATTTATTCTATGGGGCTTACCCTTGTTTTATTTCTATTATTTTATTTTTGGGATTTCCCTTTTATTCCAATTGTTGCTATTATATTGAAGTCTATATTGGTTACTGGTACTTATATAGTAATCAATTATAAGTTTGTTATTTCAACTGAAATAAATGATGTAATCAACACACTAATAAAAAGAGTGGGAATTTAGCCTTTGGCTTAATTTTTAATCTATTTTATCTCTATTATTTGATAGCGTGTGTTTTTTTTAGGCAATTTTTTTTGGTGTTTTTTTATCTTCTATACTAAATTGTTTTAAGAAGATAAATCAGTAAATTTTATAAACCTTAATGTTTTATGTGTAATAATATTTATACGTTATAACAATATATTTGTAGGAACCGTTTAGTGTTTTTCCTGATTAATATTTTTTAAAATATCACTAAAAGTGGGTATTGTAACTCTAAACGGAACAATGTAATTTTACAACCCCCATCAAGTACATTGCTTAAAGTGTAATTGATTATATGAAAACATTAAATTATGAATTCGATAAACATTACTCCAGAAGAGAATCTATTTAAACTTAAAAAGATTTTAAATGAAAAAGTTAGTAAAGGCTTCACGATTGAAGAAATAAATAATAAAATGCCTTTTGCAGTTTTATGTAAAAAAGGCATAAAGGTAAATCATAATATTAATTTTTTATTTTCATGTGTAACTCTTGGTTTGTGGTCTATACCATGGATTTATAAAACATGTATTTCCTCAAAAGATAGAAAAATAGTAGTTGCCATCGATGAAGATGGAAATCCATTTGTTGACAAATGTTACAGTAATTAACTAAATTGCAGTTTATTTCAAATAATAAATAAATTTTTAACTAGCAATAATGAAAAAAAAAATACTTTATGCAACCGCAATTATGTTTAATGTTTTTGTGGCTTCATCGCAAACTGATACAGCAACAAATACAATAACAGAAAATAGTTCTATAGCAATAGATAATGAACAGTTTTTACCAAAAAAAAATAATATTAAAATCAGTTTAACGAGTCTTGCTTTTAAGAATTTTCAATTTCAATATGAAAGAAGCCTTACCAAGCGTATCGGTGTTGTAATAGGGTATAGTTTTATTTCAAAAGGGAGTGTGCCTTTTAAATCGCAAATAAATGATTTGGTATCTGATGACCCTGACTCTCAAGATATGTTTACTAATGCTGAATTAGGGTACAATGCTATTACACCTGAAGTTCGATTTTATTTAGGAGAAGGCTATGGAAAAGGATTTTATATTGCGCCTTTTTACAGACACTTACAATATGATATTACGGGAGTTAATTTTACTTACACCAATCAACTAAGTGGAAAAGATGATATTGATATGGGTGGAAAACTTTCTGCAAATACTTTTGGATTACAATTTGGTGCACAGTTTAATTTAGGAAAGCACCTTATTTTAGATTGGTGGATTGCAGGTCCTCATTATGGTACTTCTAAAGGGGATTTTCTAGGAGTATCTGACCGAACCTTAACACAATTTGAGCAGGACGAACTTCAAAAAGAGCTTGATAAAATTGAACTTCCTTTATCGGATGTGAATGCCAAGGCTAATGCAAATGGAGCCACAATAAATATTAGTGGACCTTGGGGAGGAATTCGAAGTGGACTAAGTTTAGGGTATAGATTCTAAAGAATATAAAAAAAAAGCAGAAAATTCGATTCGGAATTTTCTGCTTTTTTTATAATTTTAAAGCTGTTTTTAAGTATGCTCCAGTAATTGATTTTTTGTTTTTTACAATTTCTTCGGGAGTTCCTACAGCTAGTAATTGTCCTCCATTTTCCCCGCCTTCAGGACCTAAATCAATAACCCAATCGGAACATTTTATAAGATCGAGATTGTGTTCAATAACTAATATTGAGTGTCCTTTTTCTATTAGTGCTTCAAAAGAAGCTAATAGTTTCTTTATGTCATGGAAATGCAATCCAGTTGTAGGCTCATCGAACACAAATAATGCTTTTTCTTTTGTTGCTCCTTTTACTAAGAAAGAAGCTAGTTTTATCCTTTGGGCTTCACCACCGGACAAGGTAGAAGAGGATTGTCCTAACTGAACATACCCCAATCCAACGTCTTGCAATGGTTTTAGTTTCTGTGTAATTTTATGCTGCTGATTTTTTTCGAAAAAGGCCACAGAATCATCAATAGTCATTGTCAGGATATCATTGATGTTTTTGCCAGCAAAAGCGACTTCGAGCACTTCCTTCTTAAATCGCTTTCCATTACAAGTTTCACATGGCAATTGCACATCGGCCATAAAGACCATTTCTACATTAATAGAACCTTCACCTTTGCAGGTTTCACATCGGCCAGCATCGACGTTAAAAGAAAAGTGCTTTGGTAAATAACCTCTTATTTTAGATAATTTTTCTTTGGCATACAATTCTCTAATGTCATCATAAGCTTTAATATAAGTCACTGGATTAGAACGAGAGCTTCTCCCAATAGGATTTTGATCTACATATTCAATATGTTTTATATTAGAAAAAGAGCCTGTCATCTCAGTAAACTGACCTGCTTTTTCACCCGCATTGTCTAATTTTTTTTGCATTGCAGGAAACAATATTTTCTTGATCAGCGTACTTTTTCCACTTCCTGAAACTCCTGTAACGACAGTAAGTACATCCAAGGGGAAAGTAACATCAATATTTTGAAGGTTGTTTTCTCTAGCTCCTTTTATATCGATGAAATTTTTGAATTTTCTTCGTTTTTTTGGCACCGAAATTTCTAAATCACCATTAAGATACTTCGCAGTAAGTGAAGTTGTTTTTAAAATTTCTTCGAATGTTCCTTGAGCAACTAATTCTCCACCGAAGGAACCCGCTTCTGGACCGATGTCGATAATCATATCGGCAGCTTTCATAATATCTTCATCGTGTTCCACGACTATTACGGTATTGCCTAAATCTCTTAACGAAAGCAATACTTTTATCAATCGTTCCGTATCTTTTGGGTGTAACCCAATACTTGGCTCATCTAAAATATACATCGAGCCCACCAAACTACTCCCTAGTGATGTGGCTAAGTTGATACGCTGTGATTCTCCACCAGAAAGAGTAGCTGAATTTCGATTTAAGGTGAGGTAATCTAAACCCACTTCGGTTAAAAAAGACAATCGGTTGTTGATTTCTAATAGTAGACGCTTGGCTATTTGTTTTTCGTATACATCTAATTCGATGCTTTGGAAAAAAGAAACTAAATGCTTGATTGGTAAATCAACTAAGTCAGAAACCGTTTTTGAATTAATTTTTACATAAGAAGCTTCAATGCGCAAACGCTTTCCTTTACAGGAATGACATTTAGTTTTACCGCGATAACGAGAAAGCATCACGCGATTTTGTATTTTATAATTTTTTTCTTCTAATTCTTTAAAAAAGTCGTTGAGACCTTGGAAATATTTGTTTCCTTTCCATATCAACTCTTTTTGCTCGTCTGTCAATTGATAAAACGGTTTGTGAATTGGGAAATCAAACTTGTATGCGTTGTTTACTAGTTCATCACGAAACCAGCTCATACTTTCGCCTCGCCAAGGGAAAATGGCATTCTCGTAAACCGATAATGAAGTATTAGGAGTCACAAGTTCAGCATCAATACCTATTATATTACCATATCCTTCGCATACAGGACAAGCTCCATAAGGATTGTTGAAACTGAATAAGTGAACATTTGGCTCTAAGAAAGTAATACCGTCTAGTTCGAAATTATTCGAATAAGAAAATCTTTTGTCCGAATTTAATTCTTGTAAGTGGCAGATTCCTTTTCCTTCATAGAAAGCAGTTTGCACCGCGTCTGCAAGGCGATTAAAGAATTCCTCTTCGTCTTTTACTACAATTCGGTCAATGATTAAAAGAATGTCTTTATTGTCAAGCGAGTGCTGGTCGATTTCGTCCAAACGAATCATTTGATTGTCAACTAAAATACGCGCAAACCCTTGCTGTAGCAACGCTTTTAACTTGTCCTCAAGCTTCCTGCCTTCTTCGAGATGAATTGGTGCGAGAAGTAGCCATTTGCTGTCTAATTCAAAATTTTTGACGTCAGTTACGACATCGGTAACTGTGTTTTTTTTAACTTCTTGTCCGGATATTGGTGAAAATGTTCTGCCTATTCGGGCAAAAAGCAATTTCATATAATCGTAGATCTCAGTAGAAGTTCCCACTGTAGATCGAGCGTTTGTAGTGTTTACTTTTTGTTCAATAGCAATCGCAGGTGCAATTCCTTTAATATATTCTACCTTAGGTTTGTCCAGTCTTCCAAGGAATTGTCTCGCATAAGAAGACAAACTTTCTACATAACGACGTTGTCCTTCGGCATACAAAGTATCAAACGCTAAACTGGATTTTCCAGAACCGGAAAGACCAGTAATTACAACTAATTTGTTGCGCGGAATTACAACATCCACATTCTTTAGATTGTGAACTTGTGCACCTTTAATAATTATGTTTTTCTTGGGATCTATTTTGGAAAGGTCAACTTGCATAAAAAGAAATGTATTTATGCAAAAGTAATCAATTTTGGATAGAGAAACGGAACTGAACAAATCACAAATTTTAGCTTATTGATGTATTTTAAATTAAATTTGGTTTTCATGACTTAATTTTAATATTTCCTTTCAGACAATAAGTGCTTTTTTAGTTTTATTTTTGAAATATACTAAAATCCTTTTCCATTGAAAACAAAATTATACATCCTTTTCATTTTAATTTCTTCTTTGGCTTTCTCTCAGGAGTTACCACCAATTGTCAAATATTCACCCAATATTTATGGTGCAGGAAATCAAAATTGGATGATTTCTCAGGATAAAAATCATTTCTTATTTTTTGCTAACAATGAAGGACTACTCGAATATAATGGTTCTAATTGGGAATTATACCCGTCGCCAAATGAAACTATTATACGTTCTGTAAAAGTAATTGATGATAAAATCTACACGGGTAGTTATATGGAATTTGGTTTTTGGGCAAGAAAATCTAATGGGAAGCTCAGTTATACTTCCTTAAGTCAGACCATTAAAACTAAGCTCCTCGACGACGAACAATTTTGGAACATATTAAATTTTGATCAATGGGTTATTTTTCAATCATTAAATAGAATTTATATTTATGATTCCAAGGCGGCTAATTTTAAGATCATATCCCCTCCTACAGGCGTAAATAAATCTTTTAGAGCTAGTAATTCTATTTATTTTCAAACAACTGATGGAGGGCTTTATGAAATTGAAAGTGGAAAAGGTCGATTAGTTTCTGAGCACCCTATTTTGAAAAAAAATAGGATAATAAATATTTCTGTATCTGATGATGGTCTTTTAATCCAAACGCAATTAAATGGATTTTATAAACTGATAGGAAAGGAATTATCTAAGTTTTCAACAGAAGCTGATGCCCAACTGTCAGCCAGTAGTGTGTATAGCAGTCAAGTACTTTCTGATGGTAATATTGCTATAGGAACCGTGTCTAATGGAATTTTCATTACAGACCGCGCTGGAAAATTGGTATATCATATCTCGCAAAGTAGGGGATTGAGTAATAATACAGCCTTGTCTTTGTTTGAAGATGCAGATGGCAACCTTTGGGTTGGTTTAGATAATGGTATAAATTGTATTAATCTTCAGTCAGCGATTCATAGTTTTGTTGACAATACAGGTGTTTTAGGAACGGTATATAATTCTAAAGTATATAAGGGTAATTTATATATAGGAACTAATCAAGGGTTGTTTTATAAAAAGTATCAAAGTAATGATACTTTTAAATTTATTTCAGGGACTAAAGGACAAGTATGGTCTTTGTTTGAATACGATGGAACCTTATTTTGCGGTCATGATTCAGGAACCTTTGTAGTAGGAGAAGGTATTGCAAAAAACATATTCCCTTTTTCCGGGACATGGAAATTCGAAACGGTTCCAAATAAAAAAGAGCTGTTGCTTCAAGGAAATTACTATGGTATTTCGGTATTGGAAAAAGTAAATAACCAATGGATTTTTAGAAACAAAATTTCAGGATTTGATTATTCTTCCAAGTATTTTGAAATTGTAAACACAAATGAGTTATATGTAAGTCATGAGTATAAAGGCGTTTTTAGACTGCAACTAGATAATCAATTATCGAAAATAAAAACTTTCACCTCATATAAAACTCCTAGAAAAGGAAAAAATGCAGGTTTGATCAAGTTTAATAATGCAATTTATTACGCCTACAAAGAAGGTGTATTTAAGCTAAATAATAAAACAAAGCAATTTGAAAAAGATAAGGTATTAAGCGCTATTTTCGAAAAAGACGAATATACTTCTGGAAAATTAATTGTGGATAATTCCAATAAGATCTGGTTATTCTCGAAAAATTACATTCATTATTTTTCACTGAGTAAAATAAATAACCAGCTGAAGCAAAATGTAATTTCTATTCCTTCGTCGTTGACCAACTCTATGTTAGGTTATGAAAATATATCACAGTTGTCAAACTCTGACTATCTTATAGGTACGACTGATGGTTATTATGTTATGAATATCAATGAGTTAAGTTTTAAAAACTACAATGTATCCATCACTAACATTGCTACAAATAAACAAAATGGAGCGAATGTTAGTCAGTCTGTTAAAGAAAATGGGGAATTTAAATACGATGATAATAACATTAGTTTCAGTTATACTGTCCCTGAGTATAATAAATATATAAATGTCGAGTATCAATATTTTCTCGAAGGTGTTCACGAAGAATGGAGTGCGTGGAGTGCAAAATCTACAATAAATTTTAAAAACTTACCGCCTGGCGATTATACATTTAAAGTGAAAGCGAAATTTGCAAATTCAACTTTGGATAATACTGCAACATATTCATTTACTATTTTTAAACCTTGGTATGGAACTAACGTTGCTATCTTTATTTATCTCATTTTAATTCTTGTAATGGCATATTATATTCATAAAGCGTACAAAAATTATTATCAAAAGCAGAAAGAGAAGTTGATTGAAGAGAATAATCTTTTGCTAGAGATTAAAGAATTAGAGAATGAACAACAAATGATGCGAATTAGAAACGAACAGCTTTCTCAGGATGTGGATTCTAAAAGTAGAGAACTGGCGGTCTCCACCATGAGTCTAAATAGTAAGAATGAATTACTGGCTTTCATTAAAGAAGATCTGAAAAAAACAAATGAAGATGGAAATAGAAGTGTGAAATCTGTTATATCTACTATTAATAAAAACATCTCCAAAGACGATACTTGGAATGTTTTTAAAGAAGCGTTTGATAGTGCCGACAAAGATTTCTTGAAAAAAATAAAATTAGCTCATCCTTCCTTAACACCAAACGACCTTAGACTTTGTGCCTATCTTAGATTAAACCTTTCTTCTAAAGAAGTAGCTCCATTATTGAATATTTCTGTACGTAGTGTCGAAATTAAAAGATACCGATTAAGGAAGAAAATGGAATTGACTCATGAGCAAGGTCTTGTAGAGTATATTTTGGCTGTATAGTTTTACTGTTTTTAAAGTAAATCACCTATACATTGCCACAACATTCACGTTGTAGTTGTTGGTTTTACTGTTTTTCAGTATAAAATTTCATTCGGTATTCCTTAGTAAATCCGCGGTTTTTTTTGAGATCATATAAAAAATTGTTGTTTTTTTTACGATGTATGTTTTATATAGAGGTGCTTTTTAACAGAAACTTATGTTTTGAGTGTATTTTTATAATTCACAAAAAACATAAATTATGAAGTCGAATTATCTATTAATCATTTTTCTATTTCTCTCCTCTTTTGGCTTCGCCCAAAGTTTTGATATTGGAGGGACTGTCACCGAAAAAAGTTCTGGGTTATCAATACCTGGAGTTAATGTTCAAATAAAAAACACCAATAAAGGAGTTTCAACTGATTTTGATGGTAAGTTTTCTCTAAAGGGAATTTCATCAGGTTCTGTTGTTGTATTTACATTTATAGGATATAAAACATTTGAATATAAAGTAACTACTTCTATTAATAGTTTGAATATCTCGATGCAAGATGACGCTAAAGCTTTAGATGAAGTTGTCGTTATTGGTTATGGTAGCCAAAAAAGAAGAGAAATTACAGGTGCTGTATCTGTAGTAGATAGTAAAACACTAGAAATTTTGAAGCCTGTTAAAATCGAACAAGCTTTGCAAGGTACCGTTTCTGGTGTGAATGTTACTACACAATCAGGTTCGCCAGGTGCTGCCTTAGATATTAGAATTCGTGGTATCGCTACAAATGGAGAAAACCGTCCAACGACTATCATTGATGGTTATGTAGGGGAATTAGGACTGTTAAATCCTAATGATATTGAGTCAATCACAGTATTGAAAGATGCTCAGGCCGCTATTTATGGAACTATTGGTGCTAACGGGGTTATCTTGGTAACCACAAAATCAGGTAAAAAGAATTCTAAATCTCGAATTTCTTATAATACTTATACTGGTTTTCAAGAAGCTTCTAAAAATTTAAACCTATTAAATGCTACTGAATATGCTTTGTTACTAAACGAAAGCTATGCAAACGGTGGTAGGGCATTGCCATATACTAATGTAAGCGGATTAGGAAAAGGAACGAATTGGCAAAAAGAAGTGATGAGTACTTCTGTGCCAATCATCAATCATGACCTATCTATTTCTGGAGGATCTGATAAGGTAACTTACGCTGTGAGTGGTTCTCATTTAGACCAAGAAGGAATAGTAGGCCAAAAAAAATCTGGGTTTTTAAGAAATACTGCCAGAGTAGCTTTAAATGCGGATGTTTCTGATAAATTGAAGTTGAAAACCAATGTGATTTATACTTATTTTAATCGCAAAACTTTAAATGAAAACGGATTAGGTTCTGTTTTATTTAACGCTTTGAATATTCCTTCTACATTGAGTCCTTATGACACTAATAATGAGTTAACATTAGTGCCTAACACTACAGGACTAGGAAATGAAATTATCAATCCATTAGCACAAATAGCCAATACGAATAATGACTATAGTTTCAAAAAGCTAAATGGAAACTTTGGCTTAGAATATAAATTGATAGATGGCTTATTATTAGCTAGTTCAATGGGATTTAATACTTCTAATAGTAAGTCGAGAGATTTTGCTAAGCAAATTAGTTATGGCGGGAAAGTATTTGATGTCGTTCGTAGTTCTGTAACACAAGGTGCTGTAAATGATAACAATTATTCCTTTGATGCTTTTGCAACTTATACTAAGAAAATTGCTGACCACAATTTTGTAACCACACTTGGTAACACGATTTTTAAAGAATGGGGAAATGGTTTATTTGCTACAGGATATGACGTTCCTAATAATTCATGGGACTATGCTGATATTTCATTAACCACTGGAATATTAGATGCAAAAACGAATAGTGCGTATGCCTATGATGAAAGGCGTCTTTCTTATTTTGGAAGAATGCAATATGACTTTAAAGGGAAATACCTTGTATCAGCAATGTTAAGACGTGACGCTTCGACCAAATTTGGACCTGGAAATAAAGTAGGGTATTTTCCTTCTTTTACTGCTGGTTGGGTAATTTCTGATGAAGGTTTCTTTGGCGAAGATAAAAAAATCAACTTCATGAAATTAAGAGCTAGTTATGGTACACTAGGAAATGACCAAATTCCAAACAACGGATATGTAAGTTTATTATCTGGGGAAGCAACCTATGTTTTTGATGGTTCTTTAGTAAATGGTACGGCAGCGGGTCAAATTGCAAATCCTAATTTGAAATGGGAAGAAGCTAGAAAATTTGATGTTGGTTTAGATCTTAAATTATTTAATGATAAAGTTTCTATCGTAACAGATTACTTTATAGATACTCGTAAGGACTTATTAATCCCTAATATTCCAGTATCAGGAATTACAGGAAATTATGCTCCCGGAGCTTCGGCACCTACAGTTAACGCTGGTACAGTTCGTAATTCAGGTGTTGAATTCTCGATAGATTATAAAAATAAATTCTCAGAAAACTTCAATATGAGCCTTGGCTACAATGTTACTTTCTTAGAAAATGAAGTTTTAGAAGTGAATAACGGTACTGGATTTATTGAAGGTGGTGCTTTTGGAGTAGGTCAGCCGTCTCCATCTAGAATGCAAGTAGGATTACCAATTGGTTATTTCTATGGATACAAAACGGATGGTGTTTTTCAAAATCAAGCAGAAGTTGCTGCACATCCTTCACAAGTAGCATTAGGAGCTAATGCAGCGCCTGGAGATATTCGTTTTGAAGATGTTAATAATGATGGTGTTATTGATTCTAACGATAGAACGAATTTAGGAAATCCAATACCTACAGCGACAATGGGTTTCAATTTACAAATGAATTATAAAAATCTTGACTTTGCCGTTTATACTTTCGCTTCGGTAGGAAATGATATGGTGAGAAACTACGAGAGAACATTATCTGATGCTAATCGTTTGAATTATGTTTTAGATAGATGGACTGGCGAAGGGACTTCGACTTCAGCTCCTAGAGTGACTACGGGTGCAACTGCAAACAATGTATTCTCTGACTACTTTGTTGAAGACGCTTCGTACTTAAGAATCCAAAATATTCAATTAGGATATACTTTAAACCCTACAATTTCTGAAGTTGCTAAAATCACGAAACTACGTCTTTATGCAGGAGTAAATAATTTATACACCTTCACTAAATACAAAGGTTTTGATCCAGGAGCTTCAAATGGTAATCCTATTGGTGGCGGAATCGATTATGGTTTTTATCCCGTTCCTAGAACCTTTTTGTTAGGTCTAAATATTAATTTTTAATTCCAATTAAGATGAAAAAATACACATATATATCAATCACAGCGGCAGCGCTCTTTTTGTTGCTTACTGTTTCCTGTAACGATGACTTTGTCAATCGCGACCCAGCTTACTCTATTGATTCTGAAAATTATTTCAATTCAAAAACAGATTATGAAAATGCTCTAGTTGCCGCTTATGATCCACTTCAATCATCCTATGTAAACGTGATTTTAGGAGAAATAGCTTCTGACAATACATTAGCGGGAGGAGAAAGCCAAACAGATGTTATCGGTTTTCAACAAATCGACGATATGATTCACACACCAATAAATAGTAATATAAGAGATATTTGGAATTGGATGTTTGCAGGCGTAAGTAGAACAAATTACATTCTTGAGTTTCAAAATAAAATAGAATTCGAAGGCAAAAAACAAATCCTTGCTGAAACTCGTTTTTTAAGAGCTTATTATCACTTTGAACTAGTGAAATGGTTTGGTGAGATTCCTTTAAAAGGAGATACTCGTTTTAAAATTGGTGATGAAAAAACAATTGCACGCTCTTCTGTGGCCGATGTTTATGCATCAATTGAAGCGGATTTAATTTATGCTTCTGAAAATTTGAATGCTACTGCATCGCAAAATGGACGAGCTACTAAAGGAGCTGCACTGTCTTTATTAGGAAAAGCATATTTGTTTCAAAATAATTTTGCTAAGGCGGCAACGACTTTTGATCAAGTTATTGCATTACAAAAATATTCATTAGTTGCAGACTATAATTCAATATTTGAAGCTGAAGGAGAAAACGGAGCTGAATCTATTTTTGAAGTTCAGTATACGGATGTAGAAGGTGCCGGATTTGGATGCTTACAATGTAGTGAAGGAAATGTAGCAGTTGGGTTTAACGGACCTAGAAATTACACAGGAACGGTTTTCACCTCAGGTTTTAGTTTCAATGTGCCTACCGCCAAAATTGCAAATGCTTTTGAAGTCGGAGACAATCGTAAGGATGTTGCTATATTAGACATCAAAGACTGGGCATTGAAAACTGGAGCAACTTATGGTGAAGGCTATGAGCATACAGGCTTTTTTAATAGAAAATACATCCCAAGAAAAAGAAGTGCCTCTGCGGCAGGGGATTTGAATTTAACTAATCCGAATAATTACAGAGCCATTCGTTATGCTGATGTATTATTAATGGCAGCCGAAGCGAATAGCAAAGGGAATATTGATGAGGCTAAGGCTAGAGATTATTTGAATCAAGTAAGAAGAAGAGCATTTGGAGATTTGAATCACGATATTACTGCATCTGGTCCTGCATTGACAGATTTTATTTTAGCCGAAAGAAGGTTAGAGTTAGTAGGTGAAGGTCACCGTTTCTTTGATTTAGTTCGAACTGGTAAAGCAGCTCAAGAAATACCGGGATTTACAGCTGGTAAAAATGAAGTTTTTCCTGTACCTATCGAAGAAATTCAATTTTCTAACGGAAACTGGAAGCAAAATCCTAACTATTAAATAGCAAAACGATGAAAAATATAAAATATATAACAAGTCTTATTGTGGCAGCCCTAGTTTTTAGCTGCTCTACAGAGAATGATCTTATTGACTTAGATTCTCTTGCAGCGCCATCTAATATTTCGGCATTGACTACGGTGACTCAGGATAATACGGGAAAGGTGACTTTTTTACCAAAGGGGGAAGGCGTTACTCGATATGAAATTCTATTTGGAGACGGAACAATTGCTCCTGCGTATGTAGGTCCAGGAGATACCGTAGAACATACCTATAAAGAAGGTGTTTATGACGCAAAAATTATAGGAACGACTCTTAACGGTAAAAAAACAGAGGTTACTCAAAAAGTGGTGGTTTCATTTAGAGCACCTGAGAATTTAGTTGTTACTATCGAAAATGATTTGGCTGTTTCTAAAAAAGTTAACGTAAAAGCAACAGCAGATTTTGCTTTGTTTTATGATGTTTATTTTGGTGAAACCGGAAATCCAGACCCAATAAGTGCTAATAATGGAGAATCACTTTCTTATACCTATCAAAATGCTGGAGTTTATACTATTAGAGTGGTTTCTAAAAGTGCTGCTGTTAAAACTACCGAATTTACGCAAGTATTCACGGTAACTGTAGTGAACAAGCCTTTTACCTCTGCACCAATTCCTCCTAATAGACAAGCTGGGGATGTGATTTCTATTTATAGTGCAAAATACACTGACGTTGCTGGAACTAATTATTTTCCAGATTGGGGACAAGGCGGTCAAGGAAGTTCTTGGGCTGAGTTTGATTTGAATGGTGATAAAATGCTGAATTATATTAAGTTGAGTTACCAAGGGATTGCTCTGGCTGACGGTAAAACAATTGACGTGTCTGGAATGGAATTCATTCACATGGACGTTTGGACTTCGGATTTACAAAAATTAGAAACCTCTTTAATTAGTAAAACTAATGGTGAAAAACCTGTCGTAAAAGACTTAGTTGCTAACCAATGGAATAGTATTGATATTCCAATTTCGGCCTTTACAAGTCAAGGATTAACTGTGGCTGATATCTTTCAATTAAAATTTGTTGGGACACCTTGGGCAACTGGAAGTGTGTTTATTGATAATATTTATTTCTATAAAGCACCTGCAGCATTGCTTCAAATACCAATTGATTTTGAATCGACTACATTAACCTACCCATGGGCTGGTTTTGGAGCTTCTGATTTTGGGCCTATTCCAGTTTCAGTAGTAGCTAATCCAGACAAAACAGGGAACAATGTTTCTAATAAAGTGGTTAAAATAGAAAAACCTGCCGGTGCTCAAGTTTGGGCGGGAGCTAGTTTAGATTTAGATTCGAAGGTTGATTTTACCAAAGGGACTAAAGTGAAAATTAATGTTTGGTCACCAAAAGGGGGTGCGAAAATATTATTGAAAATGGAAGTTTCTACATCTCCAAAAGATGGAAATGGAAATCCAACTGTTTTTGTGGAGGTGGAAGCCACTGCTACTGTCGCTAATTCTTGGCAAGTACTCACTTTCGATTTGACTACTTCATCGGCATTTAATTCAGCTAATGCTTATGATAGAGTGATTTTGTTTCCAGATTTTGGAGTAGCTGGTTCCGGCACAAGCTATTATTTTGACGACATTAAACAATCCAACTAAAAATTTACAAGATGAAAAAGATATTAATAAATTCAATAACCATTATCACATTGCTTTTGATGGTGAATTGTTCCAAAGATGATTATTCGTTTGGCTCATTGACGGCACCTTCAAATATAGAGGTTCAATATGAGGTAATTGGAAAGACAAGTGCTACACCTGATGGTGATGGAACAGGAAAAGTAAAATTTACAGTAAAAGCTGAGGATGCCATATCCTATAAATTTGTTTTTACTGATGGTACTTCTGAAAATGCACCAAGCGGTGTTTTTGAAAAGCGTTTCACTAAAGTGGGTGTAAATACATACACCGTTACTGTTATTGCGTCTGGAAAAGGAGGAGTGACTTCTAATACTACTGTTGATGTAAAGGTTTTAAGTACTTTTAGTGATGATGAAGCAGTTGCATTATTAACTGATGGAACATCAAAAAAATGGTATTTCTCCGCTTCAGAAGTAGGACATTTAGGTGTGGGTCCTAACAATTCAGATGCGACTCAAAATTATTATGGGTTTTATTACCAAGCGGCCGCTTTTGAAAAAGCAGGAGCAGCAAGTAGCAGTTGTCTATACGATAATGTACTAACTTTTTCTGTTGTTGGTGATCAGTTGAAATACAATTTAGACAACGGAGGAAAAACATTTTTTAATGCTGCTTTCTTAAGTGTTGGCGGTGGTTCAGGAAATGATGATTCTTGTTTGAATTATACTTCTTCTGGAATAAAATCAGTTTCATTAAGCCCTTCGGAATCATTTGTAACTAAAAATCCAGATGCTGCGACTCAAACAAGAGGAACATTAATGACTATCGCTGATGGCGGATTTATGGGGTATTATATAGGTCAAAGTAGTTATGAAATACTGTCTTTAACAGCTAATCGTATGGTGGTAAGAGCAGTTATGGGTGGGGATCCAGCTTTAGTTTGGTATCACACTTTTACCACAACAAAACCAACACAAACAGTAACGGATTACACGAAATTAGTTTGGTCTGACGAATTTAATACTGACGGCGCACCAGATGTTACCAAATGGACTTATGATTTAGGTGCAGGTGGTTGGGGAAACAGCGAAGTACAGACCTATACAAGTAGTGCCGAAAATGTGATTGTTGCTGGTGGAAACTTGAAAATTACCGCTAAAAGAGAGGGTTCAGGATATACTTCGACTCGATTAAAATCAGAAGGGAAATATAAGTTCACCTATGGTAAAGTTGAGGTGAGAGCTAAATTGCCTTCAGGCGGCGGAACATGGCCTGCAATCTGGATGTTGGGTTCAGATTATGAAACCAATACATGGCCAGGTTGCGGTGAGATAGACATTATGGAACACAAAGGAAATGAACCAAATGTAATTCATGGAACCTTGCATTATCCAGGGCGTTCTGGAGGAAATGGAAACACAAGTACCAAAACGATTGCAAATGCTTCTTCTGAATTTCATGTTTACAAAGCGATATGGAGCCCTGCTTCGGTAAAATTGTATATAGATGATGCATTATTTCACACTGTGGCAAATGATAATACTTTGCCCTTTAACAAAGACTTTTTTATGATTTTGAACGTAGCTATGGGAGGGACTTTTGGAGGCGCAGTAGATCCAGCTTTCACTCAATCTTCGATGGAGATCGACTATGTGCGAGTGTACCAATAACCAGATGAATTAATTAAATACTTAAAAGGTCGATTTTTATCGACCTTTTAAATAAATAAAAATATAGAAGATGAGGAATATAAAGATAGTATCATTAGTTATATCTACCGTTGTTATCCTAAGTTGTAGCCAAAAAATAATTCAACCAAAAGTCACGTTTTCTCAAAAAGATATTTTGGAAAATAGAGTAGATTCGTTAATGAAACTAATGACATTAGAAGAAAAAATTGGACAATTAAATCAGTATAATGGTTTTTGGGAAATAACGGGGCCTACGCCAAAAGAAGGACAAGCTGCTAAAAAATATGCCGATCTAAAGAACGGATTAGTCGGTTCGATGCTAAATGTCAAAGGAGTTAAAGACGTTAGAGCCTTACAGAAAATTGCGGTGGAAGAAACCCGATTAGGGATTCCGTTAATTTTTGGATTTGATGTGATTCATGGATACAAAACCATAAGCCCTATTCCATTAGCGGAAGCGGCAAGTTGGGATTTAGTCGAAATTAAAAAATCAGCGGCAGTTGCTGCCGAAGAAGCGGCGTCTGTTGGGTTAAACTGGACATTTGCACCTATGGTAGATATTTCTCGTGACGCCCGTTGGGGTAGAGTCATGGAAGGTTCAGGCGAAGACCCTTATTTAGGGAGTCAAATCGCAATCGCTCGTGTACAAGGTTTTCAAGGAGATAATTTAAAGGCGAGGAATACAATTTTGGCTACCGCCAAACATTTTGCTGGATATGGCTTTTCCGAGTCGGGAAGAGATTACAATACGGTTGATGTAGGTGAATCTACTCTGCAAAACATCATTTTCCCACCTTTTAAAGCAGCGGTGGATGCAGGTGTACGCACATTCATGAACTCGTTTAATGAATTAAACGGAATCCCTGCCACAGGAAATAAATATTTGCAAAGAGATATTTTAAAAGATGACTGGAAATTTGATGGTTTTGTAGTCTCAGATTGGGGGTCAATTAACGAAATGATGGCTCACGGTTATGCTAAAGACAGTAAACAAGCTGCTGAAATCGCAATCAACGCAGGTTCAGACATGGATATGGAATCTAATGCTTATGTAGAATATTTATCGGAATTAGTAAAAGAAGGAAAAGTAAAAGAAAGTGTAATAGATGATGCTGCTCGAAGGATATTGAGAGTGAAATTTGAATTGGGCTTATTCGATAACCCTTATTTATACTGTGACGAAAACTATGAGAAAGAAACAGTAGGAAAACCTGCTTTTCAAGAGGCGGTTCTGGAAATGGCCAAAAAATCAATCGTACTATTAAAAAACGAAAAAGAACTTTTACCACTTAAAAAATCAGGTCAAAAAATAGTTGTAATAGGTGCATTAGCAAATGATAAAACAAGTCCACTAGGAAGTTGGAGAATTGCTGCTGACGATGAATCTGCCGTTTCTTTGTTAGAGGGAATGCAAAAATACAAAGGCAACAACTTAACGTATGTTAAAGGTGCTGATGTAGCTGTAGGTAGAACTCAGTTTGTTTGGGAAACTAAAATTAACATGACGGACAAAAGCGGATTTTCCGAGGCAATCAAAGCAGCCAAAGGAGCTGATGTGGTAGTTATGTCCTTAGGAGAACACGGATTGCAATCTGGAGAGGGTAGAAGTAGAACAGATCTTGGCTTACCAGGTGTGCAACAAGAATTATTAGAGGAAGTTTATAAAGTAAATCCTAATATTGTCTTGGTACTAAATAATGGACGACCACTAGCGATTCCGTGGGCAGATGAAAATATTCCGGCGATTGTTGAAGCATGGCATCTGGGAACACAAAGCGGAAATGCAATTGCACAAGTTTTATACGGTGATTACAATCCAAGTGGAAAATTACCTATGACTTTTCCTAGAAGCGTCGGTCAAGTACCGATCTACTATAATTACAAAAACACGGGTCGTCCAGTGATGACGGAGCCTGATAGTGTTTTTTGGTCACATTACATTGATGAGGAAAATACGCCTCTGTATCCTTTTGGATATGGACTAAGTTATTCTAAATTTGAATATTCTAATATAGAATTAAGTCAAAAATCATTTGCAGATAATGGACAAATCGAAGTATCGATACTATTAAAAAATACTGGCAAATATAGAGGTAAGGAAGTTGTGCAGTTGTACATTCGTGATTTATTTGCCTCGGTAACTCGTCCAGTTTTAGAATTAAAAGGATTTGAAATGATAGAATTGCAACCAAACGAAACAAAAAAAGTTTCCTTTGTAATCAATAAAAAAATTATAGAATTTTTCACGGCTAATTCAAAATGGGAAGCTGAAGCAGGTGATTTTAAAGTGTTCGTAGGCGGAAGTTCTACAAAAACATTAGAAGCCGATTTTCAATATCAAAAGAACTAATGATGAATAAATTTTTAATTTTACTGATGGTAGGTTCGATTTCTTTGGCACAGCCAAAAGGAAAGAAACTGGTATGGGAAGAAAATTTTAATGGAACTCAATTAAATGAGGAAACTTGGAATGTTGAACTAGGAAATGGATGCCCCAGCTGTGGTTGGGGCAATAATGAACGTCAATTATATACCTATGAAAATCATCAGTTGGTGAACGGGAAATTAGTAATTACTGCTAAAAAAGAAGGCGCTAAATACTCATCAACCCGAATCACGAGCAAAGGGAAAAAAGAATTTCAATATGGTTATTTTGAAGCCAAAGCTAAGCTACCTATAGGTCACGGAGTTTGGCCCGCATTCTGGATGCTCGGAGCTAATATTGATAGCGTGGGTTGGCCAAAATGCGGAGAAATTGATATTTTAGAATATGTAGGCAAAGAACCTGATATTGTTTTTACTTCACTACATACACAAGACAGTCATGGAAATACTATTAATACTAAGAAAACAAAAATAGAAACCATCGAAGAAGGTTTTCACGTTTATGCAATAGATTGGACGAGGGATAAAATTGATTTTTTTGTCGATAAACAATTAGTATACACTTTTAATCCAGAGAATAAAACGGACGCAACTTGGCCATTTAATCAACCTTTTTATTTTTTAGTAAATCTGGCAATTGGAGGAAATTTTGGAGGGCCAGAAGTTGATGATTCTATTTTTCCGCAAGATTTTTCTGTAGATTATATTAGAGTTTATCAATAAATAGGGACGTTACCCGTAAGAAAAGTAGCAAGTAAATTTAAACTTGCTACTTTTTTATTTTCAAATAATAGCTAACATCTTGACATTTGATTGCCACACTTTTCGATGCTATTAATACGTACTGCAATGTTTGTCATGTCTTATGCTGTTCTGTAAAAATATTTCGAGTGAAAGTTAGCTCCTTATTTTTAACATTATAAAACATACGCTGTTAATTTTTCGTAATTTTATTTGCTTGTTAGCGTAAATATTTGTTAAATTTGAATAACAAATTGAATTATAAATAAAGCCAGCCTATAGTATAAAACTACTTTTTAGAAAATTTATTCCAAATTTTAACAAGAACTAAAAGGTATAACTATGGATTATATACAACCTTCAGACGCTTTATTGGTACAGAATTATGTAGCAGGTAATGAAGAAGCCCTGTCAACATTAATCAAGAGACACGAATCAAGAATTTACGGCTTCATCTACTCTAAAATCTCAGATCGAGATGTTTCAAATGATATTTTTCAAGATACTTTTATCAAAGTAATCAAAACTCTAAAGTCTAACTCCTATAATGAAGAGGGAAAGTTTTTACCTTGGGTAATGCGTATCTCGCACAATCTCATTATTGACCATTTTAGAAAAAACAAGAAAATGCCTCTATTTAGAGAAACCGAGGAGTTTTCTATTTTTTCAATAATGTCTGATGACTCTCCTACAATCGAAAATAAAATCATAGCTGATCAAGTAGAGCTGGATATAAAGAAGCTGATAGAAGAGCTTCCTCTTGATCAAAAAGAAGTGTTAGTGATGCGCATGTATCAGGACATGAGCTTCAAAGAAATTTCAGAAATTACAGGGGTTAGTATTAATACGTCTTTAGGCAGAATGCGTTACGCTTTAATGAATTTGAGGAAAGTTATTGACAAACATCAAATTGTTTTAACAAATTAACAATATATCAATATATGCTGCGTTAATAATATAAACAAACTAATCGCAGCATGGCAAAAATTTACTCTAAAAAATCATTAGCTAATAAGGCAATGAAACCAAGAAAAGAAGTCATTTCTTTTCTGTTAAACTATTCTAAGGCATTATGCATGATAGAAATTGATAATCATAGTTTCGAAATTATTTCTAATTAGAATTATTTTTAATTACAATGCTTAAACTTCAAATTCTATAGGGATTTGGATGTGTAAATTTCACTAGTCTGTAGTTCAAACTAGTGAAATTTATTTTTTATAGTAACTAGCTAAAACAGTTTTTCTTCCTATCGTTTTAGTAATAATGTCTTTTTCTAAATCCCAACCTCGGGCTGGAGAATATTCCCTACCATACCATATTATTTGCAGGTGTAAATCATTCCAGATTTCTTCTGGAAAAATACGTTTAGCATCTTTCTCCGTTTGGACTACGTTTTTGCCATTAGTCAAATTCCAGCGATACATCAAGCGATGAATGTGCGTGTCAACAGGGAAGGCTGGAACCCCAAAAGCTTGAGACATAACTACACTAGCAGTTTTATGTCCCACAGCTGGTAATTCTTCGAGATACTCAAAGCTCTGCGGTACTTCTCCGCCGTGTTTGTCGATTAAAATATGGGATAAACCATGAATTCCCTTCGATTTCATTGGTGATAAACCACAAGGTCTAATGATCTCCTTAATTTCTTCAACTGACATTTTTATCATATCATACGGATTATCAGCCTTGGCAAAAAGTAAAGGCGTAATTTGATTCACACGTACATCGGTACATTGTGCAGAGAGCAGCACCGCAATCAATAAAGTATAAGGATCCTTATGGTCTAATGGAACTGGAATGCTGGGATATAATTCTTTTAATGTATTTATGATAAATGTTACTCTTTCTTGCTTGTTCATTTTTATATTAACAAATTTGGAATCACGAAAATACGAATTTTAATCTTTACCTAATAATCGAGGAATACTTTGTAACTTTGATACTTTAGAACTTAGAAACTATAAAAGATGACAACATTAAAAAAAGGGGATAAAGCGCCTGATTTTTCAGGATTAGATCAAGATGGGAATTCTCATAAACTGGGAGATTACAAAGGGAAAAAATTAGTGGTTTTCTTTTATCCAAAGGCAAGTACACCAGGTTGCACCGCTGAAGCTTGTGACCTAAGAGATAATTTCGAGCGTTTTAAAGCTAATAATTATGCACTCTTGGGCGTAAGTGCTGACGCAGCAGCAAAGCAAGCTAAATTTAAAGAAAAATATGATTTCCCATTTCCATTATTGGCAGATGAGGATAAATCAGTAATTGAAGCTTTCGGAGTTTGGGGACCTAAAAAATTCATGGGAAAAGAATACGATGGAATTCACAGAACTACTTTTGTTATCGACGAAAACGGAATTATAGATGAGGTAATAGAAAAAGTGAAAACCAAAGCTCATGCTGATCAAATATTGAAGTAAGTCCATTGTTTTATACTACAATTTCGTTTAACTTTTACTAGCGCTATTTGTCACGCTGGAAGCGCCTCAGTAAAGTTACTCACTTGTCAATAGATGCTTTCAGCGAGACAAACTAGGAGGTTTAGTTTGTGAAAAATAGAATGCTTTGTTATTGGATAACACTGTATTCATGATTGGTACAAATCTAATCACTTAAAAATAAAAACCTCGTTTAAAATAGCTTTAAACGAGGTTTTATGTGTTTTAATAGTTTGAATTAACTATCAGTATTCAAATTAGTATCGATCAAAGTTTTCGTTGGATTGTACCCAAAAAGACTGTGTTCCTTTATTATTTCAGAAATTCCGGGAGGAAGCATTGGTTCCCATCCAGGCTTACCGTCGCTAATCATTTTTAAAACCTCACGAGAGAACACTTCTAGAATTTCGGGTTCAAAATCATCGATATCAACTACTTTTCCATTGAATTTGAAGAATTTGTACAATTCTTTCATTCTAGGATGTACTTTTAGATTTTCGGAGGTGGTGATATTCCCATCTTCATCAAGCATTGGATACAAAAACACTTTCATATCACGGAAAAATAATTTCCCGAAAGCTTCCAGAATTCCACCACTTAAATGGCGGTAGTATTTTTCATCAAAAATATCAACCAGGTTATTTACTCCCATGGCTAATCCCATTCTTGCTTTGGTATAATTAGCAAAATATTCGACAACTTTGTAATATTCCTGGAAATTCGAAATCATTACTGTTTGTCCAAGTGAACAAAGTAATTCCGCTCTGTCCATGAAATCGCGTTCGTCGATCTCACCGTCAGAACGCAAGTTAGATAAGGTGATTTCAAAAACAACCAGAGTATTTTCTTTTTCCACTTTATTTTCCTCAAGAAACATTTTTAGTGATTTCTTGTACATGTCCATATTTACTCTCGTTACAGGACGGAAACTACCTCTTAGAGCAAGGATATTCTTTTTATACAATATGGCTGCAGGAAGTATGTTTCTACCTTCAGGATCGAACATAACCGCATCAGTCATTCCGTTTTTTACTAATTGTAAACTCATCAAACGATTGTCTACATCAGCAAAGCGAGGGCCTGAGAAATTAATAGTATCTATCTCTAGTTGGTCTTTGTCTAAGTGGTCGTATAAATAGCGCAGTAATCGTTTCGGATCATTGTATTTATAAAAAGCTCCGTAAATTAAATTTACTCCAAGGATACCCAGGGTTTCTTGTTGTAATCGAGCGTCAGTTTCTTTAAAACGGATGTGGAGTATAATTTCGTTGTAGTCTTCATCAGGTTCGATTTGGTATCGAATTCCTACCCAACCGTGTCCTTTAAATTGTTTGGCAAAATCAATAGTAGCGACCGTATTAGCGTAACTAAAAAACATTTTATTGGGATGTTTTTCTCTGCTCAATCGTTTTTCAATGAGTTCACCTTCCATGGTGATCATTCTTTTAAGTCGGCTTTCAGTTACATAGCGGCCGTCTTTTTCGATACCATATATTGCGTCACTAAAATCTTTGTCATAAGCTGACATTGCCTTCGCGATAGTTCCAGAAGAACCACCAGATCTAAAAAAATGTCTTACAGTTTCTTGTCCTGCACCAATTTCGGCAAAGGTTCCATATATATTTTCATTCAAATTGATACGGAGTGCTTTATCTTTTATTGAGGGTATTTGTGCGATGACTTTGTCACCTTTTAATTTTATTTCTGTGTCCATTTTATTTTAAATATGGCTAATATGTTGCAAAGTTAGTTAAATAGGTTTCTAATGAAAGATAATTAATCCTATTTTTGTAAAAAAATCAAAGAGCAATTGAAGGTATATTTTTTAGGCACTGGTACATCACAAGGGATTCCTGTTATTGGCAGTAATCATCCGGTATGCAATAGCACTGATTTGAAAGACAAAAGACTTCGCGTTTCTGTTTGGATTAGTTGGGATGAGCATTCCTATGTAGTTGATTGTGGTCCTGATTTCAGGCAACAAATGCTTGCCTCTAAGTGTCAAAAAGTAGACGGAATTCTTTTTACTCATGAACATGCAGATCATACCTCAGGTTTAGATGATATTCGTCCATTTAATTTTAGACAAGGAGAGATTCCTATTTACGCACATAATCGTGTTATTGATAATCTTAAGGAGCGCTTTGAGTATATTTTTAGAACCGAAAATCGATATCCTGGTGCGCCCTGCGTGAACACGATTGAAGTGATCAACGATGAACCCTTTCAAATAGGAAATAAAGTAGCGATTCCTGTAAACGTAATGCATGGTGATCTACAAGTGTTTGGTTATAGAATTGATGATTTTGCTTATCTGACTGATGTAAAAACGATAGACGATATTGAAATACAAAAACTTAAAAACTTAAAAGTATTAGTAATAAATACTTTGAGGGAAGAGCATCATTTCTCCCATTTAAATCTGGAGGAAGCCTTAGCTTTAATTGAATTGGTTCAACCAGAAAAAACCTATTTAACTCATATTAGTCATGTCTTCGGTTTTCATGAAGAGGTGCAAAAAAAGTTGCCAGAGAATGTCTTTCTGGCTTATGATAATTTAGAAATCACACTATAATAAAATTTAAAATGAAAAAATCCTTTCTTCTCTATGCCTTTATAATTCTTGCTCTAATGCTCGTTTTTACCTATAGTTTTTATAGCAAACAAGTCGCTTATGAACAGGACAGATATGAAAAAACGACTAAAAAACTAAGAGACAGTTTGAATTCAGTTACTACTAAATGGAATGATGCTAATTATTTTTCTTTGGAAAGAAATGAAAAAGCTCAGAATTATTTCGAATCAGGAACTTCAGAAAAAATGATTAAGTACGAAGAATTAATCCCTTATGTGACGGAGAAATTATTAGACTACAATTCGAATCCAAAAGGGAATCCTTATGTAGGTCAAGATCAAATAGGGGCAAATAAGTTTGTCATCAACAAGGTGAAAGTGCTTAACCACCGATGGATTATTGCTGATTACAATGATGGAGATATATGGGGTGAAGTATTATTGAAATACTTTGTCAATGAGGATGAAAGCATATCGTTTGAAGTAAATCAAACGCTACTGTATCAGAAATAACAAAAAAGGTTCCAAATTTTGGAACCTTTTTTTTGCTTTATTTTATAACCAGTTTTTAAAATCTGTAAATATCTGAGGAGAAATTCCGTGTCCAATTGGATATTCTTTATAAATAGAATCGATTCCTAATGCGTCTAAAAACGGTGTTGTTTTTCTTGCCCAAGTTACTGGGATTACTTGGTCAACGACACCATGAGAAGCAAATATCTTGAGTTTTGATAGATCGTTATTTCGATAATTTTCTTTAAAAATTTCGTCATTTACATAGCCACTCAATGCAATTATTTTGTTGATTTTTTCAGGATGCGAAAGCGCAATTGCGTAACTCAATATCGCACCTTGGCTGAAGCCAAGTAAGGAAACTGCTTTTGCATCAATCGGATAATTGAGGAGTAGTTCGTCAATAAAACCAGCAATTAATTCGCGGGAAGATTTTGCTTGTTCGTTATCTGAAAATTTATTTTGATCAGCATCAAAATTGATGGCATACCAAGCATAACTACCGTATTGTAAATCGTACGGTGCTTGTGCAGCTATTACAAAATATTCATCAGGAAGTTCATCAGCAAATGAAAATAAATCTTCGGCGTTGCTGCCGTATCCGTGAAGTAAAAGTAAAAGTGGGTTTTTTTCTAATTTTATTTTTGGCTCTCTAATGCGATATTGTAAAGATAAATTCATTTTGTTTTTATGATTTTAAAAATCTTTGTCACATTTTTTAAATTTGACAAAGTGGAAGGATTTTGAAATTATTATTTAGGAGATATTTGAAAACCATTTTTGGAAAAGCTCGCCTAGAAGCGGCATTGGTTTGGTTTCTCCTTTTATTGCACTAAACATGCCATAAGACCAGAGTACAAAAACACAAATCCACATTGGTGCAGAAATCAGCATGCTGTCAAAATTACTGATAATTAAACCCAGCGATATGAAAGTAAGAGTAATTCCTAGTCCTTGACGGATATGAAATGATGCAAATGTATTTTTTTCTTCGGAGTTCATGGACATGGCGATAAAAACGCCTATACCTAAAATATAACTTGTAATCGCTGCCGTTTTTCCTTTTTCAATTGTATTATTCATGTTGTATTATTATACTATTATTTTCCCTTGGTTGACAATTCCGTATACTTTTCCTTTTGTTTCGGTTCCTAAAAAAGCTGAATTTTTAGATTTTGATAAAATATTTTCTTTGGTAAAAACACCTTTTCCTTCTGGTGTGAATAAGCTCAAGTTTGCTTTGGCTCCTTCTTCAATAGGATATCGTTCAATACCAAAAACTACTTTACCTGAAGTCAATTTTTCTACGACTGTTTCTAATGGCAAAACGGTCATCAAAGCACCAAATGTACTTTCTAAACCTATAGTTCCGTTTTTGGCCATATCAAACTCCATTTTCTTATGTTCGATATCGATCGGATTATGGTCTGAGGTAATCATATCGATGGTGTTATCTTTTACTGCTTTGAGCAATGCTTTGCGATCTTCTTCAGTACGTAATGGCGGCGAAACCTTAAATCGGGTGTCAAAACCTTCTAGTTTTTCGTCGGTCAGCACTAAATGATGCACGGCGACGCTGCAGCTTACCTGCAAACCTTTTACTTTTGCATCTTTTATTAATTGAACTGATTTTGCAGTGGAAACTGTGGGAATATGCAATTTACCGCCAGTATATTCTAATAAAAATAAATTTCGTGCGATTTGTAATTCTTCGGCAAGATTTGGAATTCCTTTCAATCCTAATCGAGTAGAGACAACACCTTCATTAACTACACCTTGACCTTTTATTTTTTCGTCTTGTGGAAAAGCAATTACTAATCCGTCGAAATCCTGAACATATTGTAAGGCAATTTTTAGCAAATTAGCATTGTCTTGGCTTTTATTATAATCTCCAAAGGCAACTGCTCCGCATTTTTTCATGTCATAAATCTCAGCCATGTCTTTTCCTTCGCTTCCTTTTGTTAAAGCTCCAATAGCGAAAAGCTGTGTAGCACTTTGTATCGCTTTATTTTGAACAAAGTTCACTTGCGATTGATTGTCAATGACAGGGAAGGAGTTGGGTTGCAAAGCGATAGCTGTAAAACCACTTTTTGCAGCAACATTTAATCCATTCGCAATCGTTTCTCTTTCTTCATAACCGGGTTCGCCCAATGAAACGCTACTGTCAAACCAGCCTTGTGATACATGGAGATTGTCGAGGTTTATTTCTTCGGTTTTATCTGTATTGGGAAGGGAAGTAGCTATTTTTTTTATAAAACCATCTACAATTAAAATATCTACTGTCTTGTTGTGAAAAGGACTGCTTGAATCGATAATTTTGGCGCTTCGGAGGATAAATTTCATATATAGAGACTGTTTTTTTATTTTTTGGAGTCCAAAAACATGTAATTATTTCAGGAATCGGATGATTGCCATTTCAGTGACTAGAAAGAGCAGTGCAAAGATAACAAACCATTTCCAAATTTGATTATCCAATCGGTTGGTTTGTAAAGTATCGAATACTTTTGCTACAGAATCTATTGTTTTGAAATTGGAAAGTGAATTTTCATTGCTTGCGCTAAGGTCACTTTCGGTTCTATCGAAGTTAAAACTGATGTTTTCCACAAATTCCTGTTGGTTATAAATTCCGTAATTTCCTGCTTCCTCTGGATAATCATTAAACGTTAATTTCACTTTGCTATTTATGATTTGCTGAATCGGGATGAAATTTTCAGCAGCATTTTTCACCGTAAGAATTGCATCTTTCGATAAAGCTACATCCACTAAATATGGATTTGTATTCCCGATAGTTAGTGCGTTTATTCCTTTTGGCTGATTGTTCATTGCCATTTTATAAAAAGTGGGAACGATAAGGGGAGATTGTTGAAAGTTTGAGTTTGTTGTGTTTATAGGTGCTGAAAAAACATAGACAGTAGAAATTGCATTGGGCAAAGCCGTTAAAAATGCACTTTGATCCGCATTATAGAGAGCGGCCGGATTTGTATTTGATAATGAAAAGGAACCGCTTGTTTTTGGATATTGAAAATTCGTAATTTTATTTTCGAAAACGGATTTAAACAGCGGGTGATTGAAATTGATTTTCGTGATTAGTTTCTCTCCATTTTCAAAAGATTTAAATTGGATGCCTCCAAAATTACCTAGAAACTGATTCAAATTTGCCGTAGTATCTTTCTCTGATGGAATAACGATAAGACTGCCGCCTTTTTCTACAAATGACTTTAAAGTTGTCTGAAGCGCTTGCGGAATTGCATCGAGTTCATTTAAAATGATGACATTTTGTTTATCAATACTGTTGTAATCTAATGAGCCAATTGTAGAATTGGTGAAATTAAACTCACCATCCGTATAAATCCGACTCAGAAAGTTGCTTTTTTCGGCTGCGCCAATGCTAATAATATTCGTCTTTTTTATTTTTGAAATAGTGAAATATAAGGTATTGTCATAGCTCAGACCGTTATCAATGATAGAGGCATAACCATGAAAAGGCTGTTTTGGGATAGTGAAATTGATGCTTTTTTTGTTGGTTTCGAAGTTAACAGCGGTTTTTGCAACCAGTTTATTTTGATTGTAAATCGCTATAGGAACCGCATTCAAATTAGCACCATAATGTGATAATTCAACTGTGATATCATAGAAATTATCTGAGATATCATTGATATAAACGCTGTCAATCGAAGTATTATTTTTTTGTTCTGACTTCGGGATTATAAAATAAAGGACATCATTTTTATCCCGGTTTTTGAGTTGTTTTTCGGTAAGACCGATGCCATCTGTGATAATGACAATATCTTTCTTAAAAGCAGATTTATGCGCTTTTACTTTTGTCATTATCCGATCTAGTTGAAAGGGCGTAGCACTGTATTTAAGGTTTTGGAGTTCCGTACGAATGGATTTAATATCTGTATCCCAATAGTCTTCAGCATTTGTCAGTAAAGAGAAACTAGTGTTTTCGGGAGTATCTTCCAGTAATTCTTGAACGGCGCGCTTTAGTAATTCGCCTTTTTTGCCTTTAGCCTGCATACTAAATGAATTGTCTAAAACAATATACATTTCATTGCTTGCATTTCGCTTGTCTTTGGCTTCAAAAAAGGGTTGAGCGAAAGCTATAATGATACAGCTAAGTAATAACAATCGGCAACTTAGAAGCAACCATTTTTTTATTTTCGAACTTTTTCTAGTTTGGACAGAAAGGGCTGCGAGGAATTGTACGTTTGTAAAATATTCTTTTTTAAAACGACGAAATTGAAATAAATGAACCAAAATTGGTACAATTAGCAACAAGAGAAAGTATAAAATTTCGGGATGTTTAAATTGCATTCTTTGATCGAGTTAGCTACATTAGATTATATTCTCAATGAAGATTGATTCAAAAATACAAATTTGTACACAGTTGCATGATGCTATTGTTTAAAATTTTCGTTGAACTTTCACTTTTTCTTACAGTTTATAACAAATCACATTTATATTGACTTTATATTATTGGAACGTAATAAATAGACTGCCATATATTATGTATTTTAGCCCTAAAATATAATTTACAAAAATGAAAAAACAATTTATAATAGTACTGATCTTTTTAATCTCCAGTAGTATTCAAGCGCAGGATTCTAAATTTAATTTGCTAATAGGAACTTATACCAATAAGTGCGACAGCAAAGGAATATATGTTTATGATTTTGATTCGAATACAGGAAGTTTTAATTTTAAAAACACTTCTGAAAACGTTGTGAATCCAAGTTACTTGACCGTGTCGAAAGATAATAATTATGTATATGCTGTAAATGAAAATGGGGCCGAAAGTGGTGTGAGTTCTTTTGGATTCGATCCTTCGAGCGGAAAATTAAACTTTATAAACCAACAAAGTTCGAAAGGAGCTGACCCGTGTTACATTATTAATAATAATAAAAATGTTATTGTTGCTAATTATTCAGGTGGGAATATATCCGTTTTTGCGAAAAACAGTGATGGAAGTCTAACCGAAGCCAAACAAATAGTTTCGCATTTGAGAAAAGCGAAAGATGGTGAAACCCAGAAAAATCCTCATGCGCACATGGTGTATTTTTCTCCAAATAAAAAATATGTTTTGGCTAATGATTTAGGGAATGACATGGTTTATACCTATAAGTATAATCCAAATTCTTTTTCTGAAATTCTAAAAATAAAAGATAGTGTTTCCGTAAAAGCAGGAAGCGGACCACGACATTTAACCTTTAGCAAAAACGGAAAATACGTTTATTTACTGCAAGAATTAGATGGGGCATTGACTGTTTTCAAGTATTCGAATGGAAAATTGAAAAAAATTGATGAAGCTACTGTTGTTGCAAAAGATTTTAAAGGAAAAAATGGTGCGGCTGACATTCATATTTCACCAGATGGTAAATATTTGTATGCCTCTAATCGTGGAACAGCAAATGATATTTCGATTTTTAAAATCCTTAAAAATGGAAAATTAGAATCAAAAGGTCAAACAAGTACTATGGGTAAAGGACCTCGGAATTTTGCGATTGATCCAAGTGGTAATTTTCTTTTGGTTGCGCATCAATATACAAATGATGTTGTAATTTTTAAAAGGAATAAAACTACTGGCGCGCTTACAGCTACTGGAAAAAAAATAGAATTGTGTGCTCCAGTTTGTTTGGTTTTTACTGAAAACAAATAGAAAGATAATTTCTTGAAAAGAGAAAAGGCTATAAAAATGAAATTCATTCTTATAGCCTTTTTTATATTATTTCTTTTTGTCTTTTCGTTTTTTGTCTCTCGTTTTTAACATGTTACGATTGACAGATCCATGAGTTTTTTTCTTGGTAACTCCAGGCCCACCCAAATTGACTTTCTTATTCTTTTTACTTTTTTCTTGGAAAGCACCATCTCCATCAAGTGTTTTCTTTTTCATTAAGAACTTAACAACTTGACGTTCTTTTTCTGGCTCAATTAATTTGGCCGAAACTTCTACTGCTTCAGGGAATGCCTCAACGGGTAATTCCATGTTCATTAAAACTTCAATTTCCACTTTAGCTTCTTCCTCTCTAGGAGCAACAAAACTAATTGCTTTTCCTGTTTTATCAGCACGTCCCGTTCTACCTATACGGTGCATGTATAATTCTGGCATTGCAGGCATTTCGAAGTTGATAACATGGGTAATATTAGAAATATCTAAACCTCTAGCCATAATATCTGTAGTGATAAGTCCGCGAAGATTTCCTTCTTGGAAAGAAGCCATCGTACTTAGACGATAATTTTGAGATTTGTTAGAGTGGATTACTCCAAATTGATCTGCAAAATCTTCATCGATACGTACGTGAAGCATATCAGATATTTTCTTGTTGTTTACGAAAATCAACACACGACTCATGTCTTCATTTTCTTCTAACAAGTGTTTAAGCAAGTTTACTTTAGTATTAAAGTTAACTGCATTATACGATACTTGTTGAATGTTTTCCAATGGAGTTCCAGATGCTGAAAGAGTAACTTCTTCGGGATAATCGAAGTAGTCATTTAATATAGCATCCACTTCGTCAGTCATCGTAGCAGAAAATAATATGTTCTGACGTTTTTTAGGCATCATCGCTAAAATAGCAGTCAACTGAGTACGGAATCCTAAATTCAACATTTCGTCGAACTCATCGATAACCAGTTTTTGCATTTCTTCAAAACGAATAACATTGTCTAATGTTAAATCCATTATCCTTCCTGGTGTTCCTACCAGTATGTCGCAACCTTGATAAATAGTTGTTTTTTGAGTGTTGATGTTTACACCACCAAAAATACCAACAGTACGAACTGACATGTATTTCGTCAATTTTTCTACCTCCTCTACTACTTGAACCACCAGTTCACGCGTAGGCACAAGTATCACAATTTTAGGAGTGTGTCCCGGAAGAAATTTGTATAATTTTAATAAGGGTAATAAATAGGCAAATGTTTTACCCGTTCCCGTTTGTGCAATTCCCATCATATCACGACCTGACATTATCACAGAAAAAGTTTTTTCCTGAATAGGAGTAGGCGTTGTAAACCCTAAATCATCTATTGCTTTTTGAACGGATTTAGGAAGATTGAATTGCTCGAAAGTGGTCATTTGCTTAATTTTTTTGCAAAGGTACGTTATTTTTAAGGATACTCCTATTTACGATGGTAATGGTTTCATTTTGAGCTAATAGATTAATGATAAATTAATTAAAGTGGATATAAAAAGGATTGAGCCCGATATAGTATCGAGCTCAATATTGTCAACTTTTATGATGACTTGACAAAGTATAAAATTGCTTTCAAAATTATATGCAAAAGCTTTTTCCTTTTTTTTACTAAATGAATTAAGTCTTACTTCTTGATGATCTTGGCAGAGGAGGTTTTTCCGTCTATGATACCTATAAGATAATAGATTCCTGTTGGAAGATTACTTAAATTTATGTTTGCCGTTCGATCGAAATTTGGATATGAATTCATTTTCTTTCCGGTGTTATCAAAAATCATCAACTCATCAAAGTTTGTAGGTGCTTCCACAGTTAAAATGTCCGCTACTGGATTTGGATATACATTTATGCGCGTTTTAAAGGAAGTGATACTTAGGTTAGGTTTTTTAACATTTAGTACAACCGTGGTAGGTGTCGATAAACTATAACCGTCATAAATAGCATATTGAAAAGTATCTATTCCAACGAAATTAAGAATAGGAGAATATTCAAAAGAACCATCGGTTTGTAATGTTAAAATTCCGCTTTTAGGATTTTTAAAAACAACCGTCATTTTTTCTGTTCCGTCCAAATCAAAGTCGTTTTTGAGTAAACCGTAAGGAGCATTAATAAAGGCAGGATAACTACCATCATTAAAAGTGTACTCATCACTTACGCTTATGGCACTAGTGTTGAATTTCTGTAAATTGTCTTGCATCACATAAAAAGAAACTTTTCTTTTCTCAGGAATATTTTTTAAATCAAGCGCATTCCAATCATTCCAAACAAATCTATCGGCGTGCTGAAACCAATTTTGCTTGTAATAGGCATTTATTTTGATTCCGTCAGTAACAATTTCTTCTTTTGCTTGGGTTTCTTTGGTGTCGTTTAGTACGGTTTTAGTGTTTGGAGCTACAAAATTAATGTAGTTCCAAGGCAAACGAATGTGGATTGATTTATCGGCAATAGTCACCGCATCTTTAGAGGAATAAGGTTGAAAATCATAATTTACCTGTAATTTTCCAATGTATTGGATATCAGCATTAGAATTAGTACCGTTATTTTTAATTCTAACTATATTCCAAGGTTTACCATCAGTAGCTACTGAATGGTACAATTGGTTTGCTGTAGAAACATTATGCCAGTTCCCAAAAGTATCATACGCTTCGGTAACATACAATTCGGCAGAATGATTGGTTATTTTTATGGCAAATTCACTTCTGTTGGGGATGCTGGCTCCATTAGGAAGCAAAGATTCTCCAAGAGTTGTATCATAAGTGTCTAAGGCTACCCAAAGTTCATCGATGGTTTTAAAATTATCTTTAAGCTCTAGCTTGATCTCCAAAAATTTGAGGTTGGCATCTGCACTTATTTTTGTTACGGCATCTGCGCGGTTATCTTTCAAGGTTTTAAATTGAGAGGGCTTTTCGAAGCTTAACAAACCAAAATTTTGTTCAGCAGAATTAAGGTTTTGCCACAGTACTCTGCTTTCAGGAGTATAATCCAAAGGATCTGCTAACCAAGTTCTTTTAAACCATTCGTCTGTAAGTGAAAATTGGATTCCACCACCACATTGGGTATCAAAAATCGACTGTAAAATTCTCATATCTGTAAGACCTTGATTATATTCATCAAATCCTCCGTGATTCATGCCTGATGATGTGTAATGTGCCGTAGTCCAACTACTAGGAACGCCATATTCAGCAATTATTAATGGGAATTTGGTATAATGCGATTTAAGATCTTGTAAATAGGCTTTGTAGCTATTTGGACCAAAATTATCAGAAGTATTTTGATAAGAAGCCTGATTACCAATGAAATCGGGGTAATACGGATAGGCATGATAGCTCATAAAAATCCCCGACGGAGCGTTTACGATTTCAATTTTAGACAAATTAATTTGCTGACTGTCTTCTGGATCATTTACTTCGCCTGTATGTGTCAATGGGTCTAATGTGGGCCAGCTTGAAAAACTAATAGGTCTTTGTGTATCAAAAATAGTTTGTTCAAAATCAAGCGCGAAATCCATCATTCTTGTTTCCCACTGTTCAGCAGGGGAAGCATTCACTATTTTAAGATGCTTACCTGTAAATTGCGTGTCATTTGGGTTTGAAAGATTAGTTGTTGCAACTTCTTGCGGCATAACTTCTCTACCGATGATATAAGCCAGACACCATTTTGACACGTCAGATGTATAACTACCGGAAGCTTTTCCAAATCGTTCTGGAATTGTGTTGTCTCCATGCAAAGCTTTTATGTTGTCCTGAATTTCTAATTGAAAAGTGTTAGTTAGATAATTTAAGTCGTTATTATATCCTGGGGCCTCTTCGTCAAGCCAAACTCCCTGCATAAAAAGTAAAGGATTGTCAGAATGGAGGTTGTTATAATCACTTAAGGCTTTATAAAAACGTGGGTAATGCAAGGTGTAAATTCGGAACGAATTGAAACCCGCCGCTTTCATTTCTTCAAACCAATGAAAATATTGCTCATAAGAGGGAGCCAATTCTCCAGGGAATGTTCCGGGAATACCAACTCCTAAATTAGTTCCTTTTATGAAAAAAGGAACGTAGGCTTCTCCATTCCAAATGGTTAAAAAATCCTTATTTGTGGCATAAGGATATTTATTGACAGTCTGTCCAAACGCAGTTGTACAGAATAGGATAAGGTTTAACAATAATACTTTTTTGTAATTTTTTTTCATATTTTTTTTCTTTTAACTTATTTGTAAACTCATAAATTTCTTCCTAATTTATAAAAGGCTATATTATGTTTTATTAAATTTATCTGAAACGCACATCCCAAGTAAAGGCTACGAAATAAACCCAATAATAATCACCAGGACTGGATAGTTGCTCCTGATGTGTTATTCCGAATTGAGTGTTGTAAATATTTAGCTGATTACGAGAAGTAAAATTATAACCTAAATTAATTTTTTGCGATTTCAATCCTATTTTGACGTTATCCACAGCCGTGGAATTGAATTGGTTTAGCTCGGGCGAATATCCCATACCTGCTGAAACACTGAAATAATTATCGGCATCTGATCGGTATTTTCGATAAGTCAAAACCCCAGAAAAACTGGTTCCCAAATCTCCCGGAGTAAGATACGGACGAAACGACCAGTAGCTGTTACCCGTGTACCAACTTACAGAAGCAGTGTAGAAATTAGTTGTGGTGGCATAATTCAGCGTACGAAAACCAAGGGATGCTTCGAGACCGTGAGGTAATGCTTTGAAAAGTTCAGCACCGTATTTTGTTTTAGGGAAAAGTGAAGAATTTGAATATCCTGCATTAATGTAACCATAAAGTCCATTAATAATTTTAGGATACATTTCTATTTCTAGCTGTTCACCGTTAGTATTTAATTTCCTGTTGAAATTCAGTTTAGCAGTTACAAATCCCAGTTTAGTTTGGCGTCCATATTTCAGACTATGGTATTGAATAGGTTCGAAAACTTCAGAAAAAAAATCGGCTGACACAATTAAACCGATAGTATTGAGACTTACTTTTTTTAGTAAAATGTATCTAAGGTCTTCTGCTTTTTGGTTCTTTGGATTTTCCTGAAGTATCAAATTGACAGTATCCAAAGCATCCGAATTTTTTTCTACCTGTTCCTGGGACTTGGCTTTTAAGAACAATATGTCCGCGTCTTTTGGAAAATGCTCCAAGGCTCTGTCAGACATTTTTAAAGCAATAAAAGGAGCATTTGCCCATAATTCATTTTGAATTATTCCCTGCCAGGCAGGCTTGTTTTTTGGATCTTTTTCTAAAACAGCTTCAAATTCCTTTTTTGCTTTTTTATTATCTCCGTCCCATCCATAAGTCGTCGCCAAGTAAATACGAACATCATGATAATCTGGATATTTTGTCAAAATAAAAATTAAAGTATCCTGCGCTTGTTTACGTTGATTGTTAGTTGCTAAGTCTCGTGCAGTCCTGAAGGCGCCGTCTGGATCTCCGCTGAATTCTTTTTCTTGCCCTAACAGTTGAAAGGCACATAAAAAAATCAGTATAACACTTAGTTTTGAAATTATTTTATAGATCATTTTTTTAATCTCCATCTCTTAGATTTACATTTTAAAATTTAAACTTTAGACATTCCAGTTCTAGTCATTTCTCCCCATTTTTTCTTTTTGTTAAAATAGTAGTCCATGTTTCCTCTAAAAGCAGCATATAATATGAACGGATGAATGACAAATGGTTCTAAGAATGTGATAAGAATTAATTTAATTCCTGTTCCTTTTTTCTTGTATTGATGATAAGTAAGTTCTTCAGAAATTATGGATATTATCGAAAACAAAACAGTAAATAAATAGGCTACAAGTATAAAAGCAAGGGTGTAATCCCATCTTACTTTTTCGTAAGCAATAAGAACTCCAAAATAGATTAGTCCTAATATCTCGATTATAGGTGCCATTCTTTCGAATAAAAACCAATAGGGATAACTTAGAAGTCCCATCGCTCCGTAATTTCTATTGAAGCCAATTTTTCTGTGTATTTTAAGTGTTTCTATAGTGCCACGAGTCCAGCGATTTCTTTGAGAAATAAATACTTTATAACTATCAGGAGCTTCTGTCCAGCAAAGTGGATCAGGAATATAGGCCACTTTATATTTGGGTTTACTTTCTAATTCTTCCATATAGCGTCTCATTCGAACAATAATTTCCATATCTTCTCCTACAGTTTTAGTGTCGTAGCCTCCCACACTAATTGCAATCTTTTTATCGAATAGTCCAAAAGCTCCTGAAATAACCAACAATCCATTTAACCTGCTCCAAGCCATTCTTCCAAGTAGAAAAGCTCGTAGATATTCTAGAATTTGCCCTTGGAGCATTAGTTTATTTGGAAGGTTGATTTCAAGCATTTTACCTTCTTTAATAATGCAGGAATTTGCAATCCTAATTACACCACCGGCAGCAATAACTTGCGTGTCTGTAGTTTCGAGAAAAGGCTTGACCAATTTGAGTAATGCGTCTTCGATTAACAGACAATCGACATCGATACAGGCAACATATTTGTTAGCACTAATATTCAATCCCATATTAAGAGCGTCTGCCTTTCCGCCATTTTCTTTATCAACAATTATTAATTTTTCAAAGGCTGGATTGGTTGATTTGTATATCCCGTTTCGAAGTGGTTTTGTAGGTATTTGCTCATTAATTAGGAAGTCTACTTTTACCAAATCGTAGGCTGCGATAAGCTTTTCTAAACTGTCGTCTTTACTACCGTCGTTTACAATTATAACGTCATAATTAGCGTAATGACAGGAAAGTAATGACCGTACATTTTCAATAATATTTAAACTCTCATTATAAGCCGGAGCTATTATGGAGATTGAAGGAGAAATATTAGAAGATAAAATTTTGTTGTAGTTAACAAAACTATTCTTCTTCATATAGGCGATACTCTCAATTATAGAAATAATCCCAAGAACAATGTAGGATCCTATAAGTACAAAACTATAGAGGAAAAATAAAAACCGCATAACGAGGATAAAATTATTCATAGAGGAAGTGCTTAATTTAATTCTAAATGTTTGATAATTTTAACAAAATCAGGATCCACAGACAACACCTTAAAACTATTGAAATCTTCTAGACTTAATTCTTTTAAAATTGTTAGTGCTGAGAATTTAATTTCAAAATTTGGATTTTGGATGTTATCCAGAATAAATGGCTTGTCGGTCACTTCATAGGTGCTTTCCATCATTGTAAAAAAGGCAATTTGTTCTTCTATAGCAAGATGTTCAAAATTTGCAATTAATTCTGGTTTAGCTTCTATAATACTCAGGTGGCTGATTACTTGAATTGCTTGAATTCGTACTGCTAAAGAAGGGTGTTTTAAAAGTGAAATAAGCTCGTCCTTTGCGCCATAACGATTGTATATTTTGGCCATTTTTAAAGAAAAAATTACTACAGATTCATTAGATGATTTAAGCCAGTTGTTTATACCCGAAATTTCCTGAGTTTTCAGTAACTGCAGCACTTCTAATAATTGGATTTGGTCCCATTCTGATATAGGGGTTTTTATGTCATTCAAAAAATCCAGACCTTTAAAATGAAACAAACTAACAAGGTATAATTGTATTACACTTCGCACTTCACTTTTGGGATGGTTGATATGCTTTTTAACTAAGTCTTCAACTTCCTTTACTTCAAACAGCGTAAGTTCTCTGATTCCTTCAGCAATTAAATTCCATTTTTTATTTTTTATTTTCCAAAGGGAATGTTCTAGCAAACTAGTTTCTACATAAAGCTTATTGATCGAATTAGCCATTTCTCCAGAAATTTCATAACTCAACTTTAACATCGTTGCAATAAGAATGTCTTTTCTATACTCTTTAGAAGTTTCTTTTTTTAAATCTTCAATGATTAATTGTTGCTCTGAACTAATTTTATCAACATCCTCATCACCTGAATATAAATAGGTGATAACTTTAGTTTCAAATTCTTTTCCTAAGGTCTTTTTTGATTTTTCATTTCTGCGTAAGATCGTTCTTAAAAATTTCAAATAGATTAGGACAGCAATAATGGAAGCGATTAGAATTACTATTAGAATCCATACTAATTCAATGACAACAGAAGAGTTTTTAAAAAGATCAATAAAATAATTACTCGAAATCATATCTATTATCGCAAAATTCGTTTTACTCTATTAACCATTTCATTTGGGCTAAAAGGTTTTGTCATAAAATCAGTAGCTCCTAATTTAAAGGCTTTTAGTACTATTTCTTCTTGGCCTGATGCCGAAAAAACGATTATAGGAGTGCTGTTTTTTAATGTATTACGTACATGACTTATGATTTCAAGTCCGCTAATAAAAGGCATCATTATATCTGTTAGAATTAATTCAGGACTGTGTTCCTCAATTAGCGCTATCGTTTCTTTTCCATTTTCGGCAATTAGAAGCTCGTATCCTTCTTTTTCTAACCGGAATTTAAGTAATAAGGATAGCATTGAATTATCTTCGGCTATTAAAATCTTTTTCATATTAATGTCGTATCATAATTTTAGTTCACTCGAACTTGATCTTTTATACTGATGTATACGTATTATTCTTTCTCTGAGTTTTTATTTTATAAATAATTTCCTTTCTATTTTAAAAAAGATTGCCATTTTTTAATATTTATTTAGTGCGAAAATAGTGTAATTTGTTCATGATAAACACGATAAAGTGTTAAATGTATCGATGAATAACATATCTATTCTTTTTAACATCAAAAATAGGTTGGTAACAATCCAAAATATCCGTTTTATACAAGAGATATTTTATAAATAGAGCAAATATCTGCTGGTAAACAGTATAATTTAAATATTAAAATCCTTCAAAAACTCCCAATCCAAAGAGTGCAAAATCATATTTAACGGGATCCGTTGAATCTAATTTCCGAAGTTGTAAATCTAATTCCGCTAGTGCTTTGCCATCATTTTGTTTTCGAGTCAGCAGCCCAAGTTTTCGAGCAACATTACCAGAATGGACGTCTAAAGGGCAAGATAAAATGGAGGGCGGGATACTTTTCCAAATTCCTAAATCTACTCCTTTGTTGTCTTGGCGACACATCCATCTTAAATACATATTAATTCGTTTTGCCGCCGATCCATTCATGGGGTCAGAAACGTGTTTTTGAGTACGTTGTGCATGTGGGATTTCGAAAAATATTTTCTTAAACTCAGAGATGCTTTTTTGTATCGAAGGTGTCTCTTGATTTTTAGAAAAAACAGCTTCAAGGCCATCGTGATTCGTATAAATATTTTGAAGACTTTTTATAAAAAAGCTAAAATCCTGACCGTTAAAAGTGCGGTGTACAAAAGTGGCTAATCTTTGTAAATCGTCCTCAGTATGCGACATCACAAAGTCAAAAGGAGCATTTCCCATCAAATCGATCATTCGATGCGAATTTTTGATAATCATAGTACGATTACCCCAAGCAATGGTTGCGCTTAAAAAACCCGCAATTTCGATATCTTCTTTTCGAGAAAAAAGATGCGGTATTTGCACCGGATCACTTTCTATAAAAAACCAAGGTATTGTATTGAATGACTTTTTCGTCGAGAAATGATTTGAGTTCAGCTTGATTCATTTAATGAGATACGGATGATATGGATTTTTCTGTTTATTCAGAACAGAATACTGATTACTGTGCACTTATTTGCCCATCGACCATGACCAGTTTCCTGTCGGCCATATTCGCTAATTCTTCGTTATGAGTTACAATTACAAAAGTTTGACCAAATTCGTCACGCAATTTAAAAAACAATTGATGCAAGTTTTCTGCAGATGCGGTATCGAGGTTACCAGAAGGTTCGTCTGCAAATATTATTGCGGGCTTGTTGATCAATGCGCGTGCTACCGCAACTCGTTGTTGTTCTCCTCCTGAAAGTTCGTTAGGCTTATGATTAAGTCGATGCGATAAACCTAGAAAATCCAATAATTTTTTCGCCTCAGTTTCTGTTTCTTGTTTTGATTTATTGGCAATATAAGCAGGAATACATACGTTTTCTAATGCTGTAAATTCTGGCAGTAACTGATGAAACTGAAAGATAAAACCAAGATTTAAATTTCGAAATTTAGAAAGGTTTTTATCATTCATTTTCAGTATGTCTTCATTGTTGATTCGAAGCTCGATGTCCTTTTCTTCTGATGGTTTATCCAAAGTTCCAAGGATTTGCAAAAGCGTCGTTTTTCCTGCCCCAGAAGCACCGACGATAGAGACGATTTCCCCTTTTTTAATATGTAAATCCACTCCTTTTAATACGTGGAGTTGGTCGTAATATTTATGCAGATTTTTGGCATGTATCATAGGAAGCTATTTGCTACAAAGAAACAAAGATTTAAATGAATATTAAATGAGTGACAAATTAATTTTGAAAGAACAAACTATAAAATTTAGTTAATTAGAAATAGGAGAGACTTTTTAAAACCCTAAATTTGAATTACAAGAAGGGTGTTACGGATTTAAAGACAATTTTATTTGTAATGTTGTGAATTTCGAAATGTAAGCTGAAAAACAGTAGTATATACCCTAAATTAAAATACTTAAAAACAATGGAAATAGAAAAAGGAATGGAAGTAGCTACGTTTGCAGGAGGTTGTTTTTGGTGTACAGAAGCAGTGTTTTTAGAATTAGAGGGAGTAAATAGGGTTGTTTCAGGATATATTGGAGGAGAGACGATAAATCCTACATACAAAGAGATTTGCGGTGGCGACACAGGTCATGCTGAAGCGATTCAAATCACTTTTGATCCGGAGGAAATATCATTTGGCGAACTCTTAGAAATATTTTTCGCCACCCATGATCCTACGACATTAAATCGTCAAGGAAATGATGTGGGGACTCAATACCGCAGTGAAATTTTTTATCATAGCGAAGAACAGAAAAAGACAGCTGAAGACTACATTGATTTAATGACGAGAGAAGACACCTTTGGAAAGTCTATTGTAACTGCTATTTCGTCAGTATCAAAATTTTATGAAGCTGAGGATTACCATCAAAATTATTATAACGGTAATAAAACGCAAGGCTATTGCTCTTACATCATCACTCCTAAGATAGAAAAATTGAAAAAAGTGTATCACGATAAACTTAAAAAATAATGGAAAAAGTAGGGCTGCAGTTGGATAGAAACACTAAAAAAAGAGATCTATTTCTAGGTCTTTTATTTGATGCTATTGGGATGTTATCTTTTACAGTCCCTATGATTGGTGAGTTCTCAGATGTTATTTGGGCACCAGTTGCAGCTTATCTAATGACAAGAATGTATAAAGGAACTGCAGGTCGAGTAGGTGGAGTGGTCGCTTTTTTAGAAGAAATACTCCCATTCACTGACTTTATACCTTCTTTTACATTAATGTGGTTCTATAATTATGTTATAAAAAGAGAAAGTAAAAGTTAAGTCTTTTTTATGTTCTAAAAAGAAAACCTAAGCCCATGCTTTTAAGCATTTTTTGCTCAAATGCCCAAAAGAATTTAAATTGGCCCAAAAGAAATCCTACTAAGACCAAAAGCACTTGGTATATTGGAAAAATTATCAGTAAACGAAGTGGAGTGTACCAAAAACCGAAATCTTCTTTCATAATTCCCAACCAAAAACAAACTGGTTTTGATAGCCAAGCCGAAGTAGATCCAGTAATTGCAAAGCCGATAAATATAATGGCTAGTTGAAAATTGGACTCAATTTTCCAACGTTTTTTTAATTCCTTCATTTCTATTTATAATGATTACAAATATAGGAACATTATCTCGAAGGAACATAACCAAAAAGTTTTTGTTTGTAGGTATTTTGAAAATAGACCAGGTAGTTATAAATTAAGTAATTCACCTCATATCCATAATCGACATTTTGATCATAGTTTATGGTCATTTCGTATAGATTGGGATTATAGCGAAAAGGTTGTAAAACCCTACTATTCCATTCGGTGATCCATAATTTATTTTTGTTTTCTAAGTAAGATTGCGAGTGATAACCCCTAGAGAATGCCCTTGAGGCTAACCAAGAACTATAACCTGGATCGATTATGATTACTTCATATTCTAGTTTATCATTGGCAATTCTAACAGTATCGCTAGTCAAACCTGTTAGTTTTTCTTTCTCAATTATAGTAGACTTGGAAGTGTTACAACTAATTAAAATACAAAACATTACGGCTACTATATAAAAGCTTTTTTTCATGATATGTGGATTATATCAATAAAGTTACGGATAATAAAGGACTGATTACTAGTTTTTTCCAATAAAAAAAAGTCATTTAATTTGATAAATGACTTTCTATAATTTGATAAATGACTATTTTATTTACCAAAAAGTTTACCCAATATTCCTCCCACACCGCCACTATTTTTTGTAACGGCATCTATTGCGTCTGACATATCTACTTTACCATCCGCATTTTGATCTAGGCCAAATTGCCCGCCATATTTTGAAATAGCATCCATAACACCAGAGTTTTTATCACTTCCGCCAGAAATAACATTCACTAAATCTGAAATGTTTAAGCTAGAATCATTTGGGTCTTTAGCTTTACCAATCAAAGATCCTAAAATTTTAGGAATCATACTGCCAGCAACTCCAGAAGCTACTTCATTACTCAAGCCAAATTTAGCGCCAAGGTTCCCCGTAAGTTGTTCCGTAAGTTTTTGTGCAACGGGATTAGAATCAGTTTGAGCATTATTTCCGTTAAATAAACCAGCAAGTTGTTCTACACCACCTTCTGATACCATCTTTTGCAGTCCAGAAAGAATAGAGTTACTGGCTTCATTCATTACCGCTTCGTTTTGTTCGTTTGGAATGGCATCGTTTTTAACAACTGATTCATTACCATATTGTTGTACTAATTGATTTAATTGTTCAAACATGAGTTTTAAGATTAGATTAGATAACAAATTTATATAAAAAAAAGGATTTACTAAACGAGTTAATAAATCCTTTTTGATTATTTATTGCAATTATTAGTTCAATAGACTAATTATTTGTGAAGCTAATTCAGTACCGATTCTGTCTTGCGCTTCTCCCGTTGCAGCACCAATATGTGGAGTCAACGAGATTTTAGAATGCATTAAGATTGCCATTTCTGGTTTTGGCTCACTTTCAAAAACATCTAAGCCAGCAAACAATACTTTTCCGCTGTCTAATGCTTTTACTAAAGCTACTTCGTCAATTACACCACCACGAGCACAGTTTACAATACCTACACCATCTTTCATCGTTGCTAGTTCTTTTTCTCCAATGATGTAGCCATCTTGAGCAGGAACGTGTAAAGTAATGAAATCAGCCTCTTTAAATAATGATTCTACTGATTGAGAAACGATTGTTGTAGTGATCGATTGTCCGTCAAAGAATTCTACTTTTACGCCAACTTGTGGAATAAAACTATCCGCAGCAATTACTTTCATACCTAATCCAAGAGCCATTTTTGCAGTAGCTTGACCAATACGACCAATTCCAACTATTCCAAGAGTTTTTCCTCTTAACTCCACGCCGTTAGCGTATGCTTTTTTCAAACCATCAAAGTTTGAATCTCCTTCAAGAGGCATTGTTCTGTTAGAATCATGTAAGAAACGTACACCAGAAAATAAGTGCGCAAAAACTAATTCAGCTACTGATTCTGATGATGAAGCCGGAGTGTTTATTACGTGAATTCCTTTGCTTTTAGCATAATCCACATCAATATTGTCCATTCCTACACCACCACGACCAATAATTTTCAATCCTGGGCAAGCATCAATAATATCTTTACGCACTTTAGTAGCACTTCTTACAAGAACCACATCTACGTTATTTTCGTTTACAAAGTTAGCTACCTGTTCTTGGGCTACTTTTGTTGTAATTACTTCAAATCCACCTTTTTCTAAAGCTACAATTCCACTTTTTGAAATTCCGTCATTTGCTAATACTTTCATTTTTTATTGCATTTCGAGGAAAAAATAAATCTAATCCTCCTATTTTATATTATTGTTTTTAGGAGCTATTTCCCGCTATTCGTTTCAATCTTTATATTTTTTTAAAGAAAAAAATATAAAGGATTTTCACTACTATCGGGGCTAGGAATCCCACTTATGATATTGTTTACTTATACTTTCGCTTCAAGCGCTTGCATCACATCAACAAGTACTTGAACGCTTTCAACTGGCATTGCATTATACATAGAAGCTCTGTAACCACCTACTGAACGGTGTCCAGGTATTCCTGATATTCCTGCAGCTTTCCACATTGCATCAAAGGTTTCTGTGTGTGCAGCATCATTTAATAAGAAAGTAGCATTCATGTTAGAACGGTCTTCAACAGCTGCAGCTCCTTTAAATAGTGGGTTTCTGTCAATTTCATCATATAATAATGCCGCTTTTGCGTTGTTTAATTTTTCAACAGCAGCAATTCCTCCAAGGTTTTTCAGCCATTGTAAAGTTAATAAGGAAGCATAAACTGGAAAAACAGGGGGAGTATTGTACATACTATCTGCTTTAATATGTTTTTCATAATCCAATATGCTTGGAATCGTTCTACCTGATTTACCTAGAATTTCTTCTTTTACGATAACTAAAGTAGTTCCTGCAGGGCCCATATTTTTTTGAGCTCCGGCGTAGATAATGTCAAATTTTGTAAAGTCTAATACTCTAGAAAAAATATCAGAACTCATGTCACATACCATCGGCATGTCTAATGAAGGAAATTCTTTCATTTGAGTTCCAAAAATGGTATTGTTACTAGTACAGTGAAAGTAGTCTGCATCTGCAGGTACTGTATATCCTTTTGGAATATTATTGTAATTTTCTTCTTTTGAAGAAGCAACAACAACAGTTTCTCCAAAGAATTTAGCTTCTTTTATCGCTCCGCTAGCCCATGTTCCTGAGTCAAGATAAGCTGCTTTACCGTTTTCTTTCATCAAGTTATAAGGAACCATCAAAAACTCTAAACTAGCACCTCCTGCAAGGAAAAGTGCTTTATATCCTTTGCCTTCTAAACCTAATAATTCAAGAGCTAGTGTTCTAGCTTCATCCATAACGGCTACAAAGTCTTTACTTCGATGCGAAATTTCTAAAATAGATAATCCTGAATCGTTAAAATTTAAAATAGCTTGTGCTGATTTCTCAAATACTTCTTGTGGTAAAATGCATGGTCCTGCGCTGTAGTTGTGTTTTTTCATGGTGTAGTTTAAGTCCAAAAAATTAAAAAGCAAATTTCGGGAATAGGACTTTAAAAAGCGATTAATATTCGATTATTATTGCACATATTTCTATTATGTTGTTAACAAAAACGATATAGTGTCCACATTGTCTGCGTAATCTGATAATTTAGGATGTTGCGTTTGTCCAAAATCAATACTGTTTTCAATTAAATTAGTACTCACCACACATTGTATTTGGTCGCGCTCTTCCTCTAATCGAGTTTGCAATTCATTGATGTTATCATAATATTCATAGAACACACTCGAAATTGGAGATGCATGGCTTTTGTCTTCTTTTAAAGTCAAAAAACCATTATCTAACAATTTGAAATTGCTCATTAGGAAAACAGCCTTATTGTAATCGTAATTATTGGCATATTTTTCATAATGAATAACATCTTGATATTCGAAAATAGCTTCAAAAAAAGTATCAAAAGAGTAGCCTTTTGGTACAAAAAGTTTAGACACATTGCGGCATCCTAAACCAAAATAACGGAATATATCTTCACCTAATGCGGTCAGTTGTTCTGTAGTCTCTTTTCCATTTAAAATAGCAACTGAATTTCTACTTTTTCGAATAATAGAAGGTTTGTCTTTAAAATAATATTCAAAATAACGAGCCGTATTGTTGCTTCCTGTAGCTATTACGGCATCAAAATTTTCTAATTTTCCTTCGACAAAAGTAATTTTATCAGCAAATTCTGGATCTATAGCGATAATATATTTCGCCATAAACGGAAGTAAATGTTGGTCGTTAGAGGATGTTTTAACTAAGACACTATGGCCTGAAATTAATACCGACAGGAAGTCGTGAAAGCCAACTAAAGGAATGTTTCCAGCTAAAATTAAAGCAATGTTTTTCGGGTTTTCATTATCTATAGTGTAAGCAGAAAGCCATTGATTTAAGCTTTCTTCAGTAAGTGCGCTAGCCCATGATTGAATCGAAAAATAAACCTGTTCTGGCGTGTACCAGCCATTATGAGATTGCGATAATTTTATCAGATCAATAAAGTCGTCAAAAAATTGATCGTTCTTTAAAACTTCAGGGTTTTTAATCGTATTATCTTCAGAAAATTGGCTTAAGAACTTTCCTAATTCAACAAAAACACTTTTTTTTGTTTCTAATGTCATAATGTTTGCTTATGAATTGTTTTGATTGTAATTTTGTACAAAAATAAGCTTTAATATGTCGAAAGTCAAAAGTCTTAAAGTCATAAAATGACTTAGTGAGACTTTTTTATTTCGAATAACCAATACTATAATAAAATGGCAATAATTATAACTGACGAATGTATCAATTGTGGGGCTTGTGAACCGGAGTGCCCAAATACAGCAATATATGAAGGTGCAGACGACTGGAGATATAAAGATGGAACTAAATTAACGGGGAAAGTTATTTTACCAGATGGTACTGAGGTTGATGCTGAAGACGCACAAACTCCAATATCTGACGAGGTATATTACATTGTTCCTGGAAAATGTACGGAATGTAAAGGGTTTCACGATGAGCCACAATGTGCCGCTGTATGTCCTGTAGACTGTTGTATTCCTGATGATGATCATGTTGAAACAGAAGAGACTTTATTGAACAGACAAGCATTTTTGCATAACGAATAGATTAATACTTGTTTAAATAATATAAAAAAAATCCTGTTAGCCACGGTTAACAGGATTTTTCGTTTTTAAGAAATTACTTTCTACTATTTAGTAATAATATAAGTTGTAATCGTTATTGTATCAGTATTTTCATCATAAGTCTCTAATACTAAATTTCCATCAGCGTTAAAATGACCATAAGATGTTTTATCTTTTGCTTTGTAGATATAATTGTTGTTAGATGTTTTTCTTAATACAGCTGATTTTTCGCCATTAGGATTAAACATGATGTAGCCATTATTGTCACTAGCTACCTTATATTTTTTTCCGTCTAATTCATAATAAGCAGATCGATCCACAGAAATTACTTTCGTTACTCCGTTTTCTGTGATTTTTGTAGTTGCAGTAACTTCTACTGGACTTTCTTTTATGTCTTTGTTTAGTACTTTAGAATCAGCATCTTTCAGTTCAATAGTTTGTACTTCTTCGATTTCCTTAGTTTGAATCACACTTTTTTTTCCGTCAGAGTCTTTTACCGTAGTGATGTTAGTCTTAACTTCTGTCTTTACATTTTTTTTCTGAGCTTGAATATTTAAAGAAAATAAAAAAGCTACCATTCCTATCATTATAATTTTCATAATATTTAATTTTAGTAATTTGTATATCACAAATTTAAAAGTAATTGACTTTTAAGCTGTTATAATATTATCAGTAAAGTTTGTATTATTCACTCCTTAGTTAATAATAAGAATACAGTAATGAACAATTTGAATGTTGGCTTTCTTAAAGCAGATTGTTTTTAGAATGGGGAATAAAAAAAGAGCTGTCATCAGACAGCTCTTCCTCGCATTATTAGAAATTTTATAAAATGAATTAATTAGAAATTAAATCCTAATCTTGCATAATAATAAGCTCCGCTGAATCCCATTTGTACTGAATCCCAGTAACCACCAGCTTCAGTATTTCCTTGTTCATCTTGCTTGTCTGGATAAATATTAAATAAATTGTTACTTCCTACGCTTAATTTAAGACTTTTAGAAAGCTTATATCCTAGAGTTAAATCAGTAATTGTTTTAGCAGTATAAACATCATCTTCATCATTATAATCAACTAATACTACTTTACTGAAATTAGTGAAAGCCAAACCTGCATCAAATTTATTTTTTGAATAATTAAGGTTTAAACCAAATTTCGATTTTGGTGCAGATGCCAGTAAAAATGCTTTTTCTCTATCTCCAAAGAAAATAGCTTCATCTAAATTATCGTTTTTGACATTTTCAATTTTCATGTCATTGATATTTCCAACAAGTGTTACTCCGAATTTTGAATCTCCAAATGATTTTTTCCAATTTAAAACTAAATCTAAACCTGTAGTTTTTGTATCCACTCCATTTGTAAAGAACTGAGCTTCTGAAACACCTAAGTTGAATGAACTTGCGTCAAAATATCCAGTTAAAACGATTCTGTCTTTAACTTTAATAGAGTACCCATCAACTGTCGCAGTGAAATCACCATAATTTGCAGTAAATCCTAAAGAGGCATTAACCGCTTTTTCTTCATTTAGTTTTTGTATTCCAAAGGCGTTAGTAACCGGACTGTTGTTAGGCGAAAGTATAACTTCTGTCGCTCCCGAGGCATTGAAATTTGTAAAACGCAAATTGTAATAAATTTGTGCTAATGAAGGAGCTCTAAATCCTGTACTCAAAGATCCTCTAATATTGAAATTTTCTGAAGCTTTAATTCTTGCCGCTATTTTTCCGTTTACGGTACTTCCAAAATCGCTATAGTTCTCATAACGAACTGCTCCACTTATTAAGAGTGAATTTGTAATATCAAATTCGGTATCAGCGTATAATGACAAGTTCGTACGGCTTTTGTCAACTTTGTTAGCTGGACTATATCCGGGAAAACCTTGAGATCCACCTGGTCTTAATTCTCCAGAGATAGGATCCGTTGGCGCTGTTTGGGTTGTATGGTCGACGATCACTCTTCCATTAGTGTCATAAGTAGAGTACGAACCTTCTTCTCCAGCAAAAATATTGAAGTTTTCTGTTCTAAATTCAGCGCCAAAAGCGATATTCATTCCGTTTAATACAGAGCTATAATTTTTAGAGAAATCAAAATTAGTTGTGTTTTGACTCAAACTATGTCCACCAGCATCAAATTCTGTAGGTGAAGCTCCTTCTAATGAAGCATTAATAGTTCCTTTTATGTAGTAATGAAAAAGGTTTTGACCATAAGCATTACTGATGTCAATTTTCCAACCGCTAGCGGTCTCAGTTCTAAAACCAGCTGCAAATGAATTATCTAAAATGTTTGATGTAATTCTTGGTGAATAACCTCCAGGATAGATTGATTCTACAACTCTTTCTCCATCATTTCTGGTAAAAGCATAAGCGTCTGTATCTCTATAGTTTCTTCCTCCAAAAGCATAGAACTCAGTTTTGTCAGATATTGGCATTGCAAAATTTCCAAAAAGGTTAAATCCTTGAATAGCTGCTTCTCCAAATCCTTTTCTGAAATCATATCCAGGACGTAATGTTTTATTTTTGTTTAAATACTCAGTAGTGAAGTTGGCATAACCACCTTTGTCACCCACTGCAACACCATAATTTGCAGCAACTTTAATGGAGCCACCATCAAAAGATTGATCTTTTCCATATGAATTTCCATTTCCGTTTTGATCTAAGCGATATCCATCTGTATTTGTAGTTCCGTCAAGGAAATCGCCTTTAGCATTAGTATTAAATGCTCCGTATGTAATAGATCCAGTTAGTTCATCCACATTATCATTTAATACAATATTAATTACTCCCGCAATAGCGTCAGAACCGTATTGTGCCGCAGCGCCATCTCTCAAGATTTCAATTCTTTTAATAGAAGCCGCTGGAATTGCATTTAAATCGATTCCTGTATTTCCACGTCCGCGAGTTCCAAAAAGGTTGATAAGAGACGATTGATGTCTTCTTTTTCCATTAATTAAAACTAGAGTTTGATCTGGACCTAAACCTCTTAATGAAGCTGGATCCACGTGATCTGCCCCATCTGAACCAGATTGTTTATTAGCATTAAATGAAGGAGCAACATATTGTAGCAATTCATTAATCTCTAATTTTCCACTTTGCGTTGTTACATCTCTTACATTAATAACATCGATAGGGACTGCTGAATTTACTACAGTTCTTTTTGCGTTTCTAGAACCTACAATTTGCACTTCTTGTAATGTCTGCCCACCTTCTTCTGATAAAACAACATCAACTTTCGAACTTGAAGTCCCTTTTTCTACTTTGGTAAAACCAATGTAGCTAAAAACGATTGTAGCTCCTTCTTGAACTTTTATCTTGTAAGTTCCTGCCATATCAGTAGAAACACCATTATTAGTTCCTTTTTCAACGATGTTAACTCCAGGAAGTGGGCTGCCAGAGTCGTCTTTTACTACTCCAGAAATCTCTTTTTGTGCAAAAAGAAACGAGGCGTTTAGCAGTAAAAATAATAATGCAATTTTTTTCATAATAAAGTTAATTTGGTTTTTGTTTAGTGTAAAAGCATTCGCAATTTAATTTTTTTTTAACAAAATAAAGGCAAAATCAATTTTTTTTTATAAAAAATATACATAATTGTATTAATGTAATGTTTTTTCTGCTTGAGCATTTATTAAATCTTATATTTGCAAAATTTTAAAGTAAACATAGAACTTATAGTAGTACAATACTATACGTAAATATAAATAATATGAAAGCAGGAATTGTAGGGTTACCAAATGTTGGAAAATCAACTTTATTTAATTGTTTATCGAATGCAAAAGCGCAAAGTGCTAACTTTCCTTTTTGTACAATCGAACCTAATATAGGTGTTGTAAACGTACCAGATCCAAGAATTGAAAAACTAGAAGAACTAGTTAAACCAGAACGCGTTCAGATGGCAACTGTTGATATTGTAGATATTGCAGGTTTAGTTAAAGGAGCTAGTAAAGGAGAAGGTTTAGGGAATCAATTCTTAGGAAACATTAGAGAGTGTAACGCTATTATTCACGTTTTACGTTGTTTTGATAATGATAATATCGTTCACGTTGACGGAAATGTAAACCCAATTCGCGACAAAGAAACAATCGACATTGAGTTGCAATTGAAAGATTTAGAAAATGTTGAAAAACGTTTAGAGAAAGTAAATCGCGCGGCCAAAACTGGAAATAAAGAAGCGCAAACTGAAAAAGCACTGTTAGACCGTATCAGAGAGACATTGCTTCAAGCAAAATCAGCTAGAACAATAACTCCTCAAAATAATGATGAAGAGGTTTTGATGGAAGGTTTTCAATTAATTACTGCAAAACCAGTATTGTATGTTTGCAACGTAGATGAGAACTCTGCTGTAAACGGAAATAAATATGTGGATCAAGTTCGTGAATTAGTGAAAGACGAGGATGCTGAGGTTATTATCCTTTCGGTAGGTGCTGAAGCTGATATTACTGAATTAGAAAGCTACGAAGAGCGTCAGGTTTTCCTAGAAGATATGGGTTTAACTGAGCCAGGTGCATCTGTTTTAATTAGAGCAGCTTATAAATTATTGAAACAACAAACTTATTTTACAGCAGGTGTAAAAGAGGTGAGAGCTTGGACAATAGACGTTGGATCTACTGCACCACAAGCTGCGGGAGTAATTCATACTGATTTCGAAAAAGGATTTATTCGTGCTGAGGTGATTTCTTATGAAGACTTCGTTCATTATGGTTCAGAAGCTAAAGCAAAAGAAGCTGGGAAGTTCAAAGTAGAAGGAAAAGAATATATAGTTAAAGATGGCGATGTTATGCACTTTAGATTTAACGTTTAAGAAGAAAGAAGAGAATAGAACAAAGAATATAGAAAGCCGTAGAAGTAATTTTACGGTTTTTTTGTGGGATTTATTTTTTTTTCGACCACTTTTGGACGCCAAGTTTGTTACGCTGGAAGCATCTCGTACAAACCATGAAACAGCTATTTTGTCCCCTTATAATTCTTTTAGTATAATTTATTGGGTTTGAGATTCCTCCGGAATGTAAAACTGGGTGTTAATTTGTACCGCTAAATTTCCATCGGTGTGCTAATTTTACTATTTTTATAAAAAAAGTCATGAAGATTATAGCTTTTGGCGCAAGCCCCAGTAAAAAATCCATTAATAAAAGATTAGCAGCCTATGCTTCCAGTTTATTCGAAAATGCCGAAGTGGAAGTATTGGATTTAAATGCTTACCAGATGCCTATTTTTAGCGTGGATGTCGAAGAAGAAATGGGGAAACATTCTTTAGCGCAAAAGTTTCTGGATAAAATTGCCAGCGCCGATATCTTAGTCGTTTCGATGGCCGAAAATAATGGAAACTATTCCGCAGCTTTTAAAAATGTTTTTGACTGGTGTACCCGAATACAAAAAAGGGTTTTTCAAGATAAACCCATGCTTCTGATGTCAACTTCTCCAGGTGCAAATGGTGCCGCAATTGTATTAGGAATTGCTAAAAATGCTTTTCCGTTTTATGGAGGAAATGTAAAAGCAACTTTCTCTTTACCCAGTTTTGACGCTAATTTTGATAGTGAAAAAGGGGAAATTAGTAACGTCGAGTTGCGAAAAGAACTTCAAAAACTAATTATAGATAATTTTTAACGAGATATGATTTCAGTTCAATTACATTCCATTTTAGATAATGACTTCTATAAATTTACCATGCAGCATGCTGTAATCAAGCTTTTTCCAAAGGCTAAAGTTCGCTACGCATTCATTAACCGAGGTAAACATCAGTTCCCACCTCATTTTGCTAAATTACTTCGCAATGCTGTCGATGCGATGGTTGATTTAAGGTTGACAGTTGCCGAAAAGAAATTCCTTGCTGATAATTGTCCCTATTTAGACCCAACTTATTTAGATTTTTTACAAGGCTATCAATACGATCCTGCCGAAGTTACAATTGAGCAGCAGGGAAGTGATTTGAAAGTTATTATCGAAGGATATTGGTATCGAACGATTCTTTGGGAAGTTCCTTTAATGGCTTTGATTTCAGAACTTTTTTATACTTCGCAAAACTTAATTCGTGTTGATGATGAAGAAGTGAAACGCATTACAAAATCAAAAATAGAGAATTATAATAATTTAGGTGTTGTGATTTTAGAATTTGGGACCCGCCGTCGTCATTCGTATAAAGTTCAAAAATTAGTTAATGAAACCTTAGACACTTTTGGTGCGAATAGTTTTTTAGGAACTAGCAATGTGCATTTGGCGATGATGCAAAACAGAAAACCGTCGGGAACACATGCTCATGAATGGTTTATGTATCACGCTTCGGAATACGGATTTAAAGTGGCCAATGCCGTAAGTCTCGAAAATTGGACAAAAGTGTACCACGGCGATCTTGGAATTGCTTTAACGGATACGTACACTACCGAAGTCTTTTTCGAACAATTTAATAAAAAATATTCTAAACTTTTTGATGGTGTTCGACACGATAGTGGCGATCCAATAGAGTTTGCCAAAAAAACGATCGAACATTACGAAAAAATGAGCATAGATCCGAAATCGAAAATTATTGTTTTCTCGGATTCTTTGAATTTTGAAAAGGTAAAAGTCATTGCCGATTTTTGTCGAGGAAAAATAAAAATGTCTTTCGGTATTGGAACAAACTTTAGTAATGATGTGGGTTTACCCGCTATGAATATGGTAATTAAACTTACGGATACTAAACCTGAAAATAGTCATTGGGAAGCGGTGGTAAAACTATCAGATGAAAAAAATAAACATACTGGAACTCCAAAAATGATTGCTCTTGCCCAACAAGTTTTAGGAATAGAATCCCAAAATGAATTGATTTTATGATGTCGAAATCATTTTTAATAACTTTGAAGCGAAGCCCTTTTTAAATTTATCGAATTACACTATATTAGCACACTCAAGGTCTATGCTGAAAGCGAAGTCCGAACAGAACGAAGTTAAAATCCACAAAATTTACAATGTCCGATCAAAATCAATATACCGAAGATAATATTCGGTCACTCGACTGGAAAGAGCACATTCGCATGCGTCCCGGAATGTATATCGGGAAACTGGGAGACGGTTCTTCACCAGATGATGGTATTTATATTCTTTTAAAAGAGGTTCTAGACAACTGTATCGATGAATTTGTCATGGGTGCAGGAAAAACGATTGAAGTTACGATTAAGGACAAAACGGTTTCCGTGAGAGATTACGGTCGTGGAATTCCATTAGGAAAAGTGATTGATGTCGTTTCTAAGATGAATACCGGAGGAAAATACGATTCTTTGGCCTTCAAAAAATCGGTGGGTTTGAACGGAGTAGGAACAAAAGCGGTAAATGCTTTGTCTAATTATTTCCGTGTAGAATCAGTGCGTGATGAGAAACAAAAGGCAGCCGAATTTTCAGCTGGAAATTTAATGCTGGAAGAAGATGTTATTGATACGACGAAACGCAAAGGAACTAAAGTTACTTTTATTCCAGACGAATCCATCTTTAAAAACTATAAGTTTAGGTTTGAATATATCATCAAAATGCTTAAAAACTATTGTTACTTAAACAATGGTTTGACCATCATTTTTAATGGTGAAAAATATTTTTCTGAGAATGGACTGAGAGATTTATTAGAAGAAACTATTAATGCTGAGGATTTAGAATACCCAATTATTCACCTGAAAGCAGAGGATATTGAAATTGCTTTAACACACAGTAAAACGCAATATAGTGAAGAATACCATTCGTTTGTAAACGGACAAAACACCACACAAGGTGGAACGCATCTTGCTGCTTATCGCGAAGCTATTGTAAAAACGATTCGGGAGTTTTATAACAAAAGTTTTGAAGCCTCAGATGTTCGAAAGTCTATAGTTACGGCGATTAGCATCAAAGTAATGGAACCTGTTTTTGAGTCGCAAACCAAAACCAAATTAGGTTCGACGGATATGGGGTCTGAACCAGGAATGCCTTCAGTAAGAACTTTTGTAAATGATTTTGTAAAAACAAAATTAGATAACTATTTACACAAGAATCCACGAACTGCCGATGCTTTGTTGCGTAAAATTTTACAGGCCGAAAGGGAACGTAAAGAACTTTCAGGAATCAGAAAACTTGCCACAGATCGCGCTAAGAAAGCCAATCTACATAATAAAAAACTGAGAGATTGTAGAGCGCATCTTCCAGACACAAAAAATCCTAGAAATTTAGAAAGTACTCTTTTTATAACTGAGGGAGATTCAGCATCTGGATCGATTACAAAGTCACGTGACGTAAATACACAGGCCGTTTTTAGTTTACGTGGAAAACCTTTGAATTCTTACGGAATGAGCAAAAAAATTGTTTATGAAAATGAAGAGTTCAACTTATTGCAATCGGCGTTAGATATCGAGGATGGATTAGAAAAGTTACGTTATAATAATATTGTTATCGCCACAGATGCCGATGTCGATGGAATGCACATTCGCTTGCTGTTGATTACTTTTTTCTTGCAATTTTTTCCAGAATTGATAAAAGAAGGGCATTTATATATTTTGCAAACCCCACTTTTTAGAGTTCGAAACAAGAAAGAAACAATCTATTGCTATTCTGAAGAAGAGCGAAAAGAAGCTATCGAAAAGCTAAAACCGAAACCAGAAATTACCCGATTTAAAGGATTAGGAGAGATTTCGCCAGATGAGTTTAAAAACTTTATTGGAGAAACCATTCGCTTAGATCCTGTTATGATGGATAAAAATACCTCGATTGAGCAATTACTCTCTTTTTATATGGGAAAAAATACTCCCGATAGGCAAGAGTTTATTATCAAGAATTTGAAGGTGGAGCTGGATGTTATTGAAGCAGTATAAAAAAAAATATAAAGTTGATAAGAGCATTTCTTATACAATTCAAAGAAAATAAATGGACGAAGACGAAGAAAATATCATACCAAACGAAGACGAATCTCAAAACGAAATCAACGATTCCAGCGAATCAAATGATGAAGGATTTGACGATATAGTAACTTCGGGCGAACACCATTTTTACGATAATCCCGAAGACAGCCACGATACCATTACCAAAGTTACAGGAATGTACAAGGACTGGTTTTTGGATTATGCTTCTTATGTAATTCTGGAGCGTGCTGTTCCTGCAATTGAGGATGGTTTTAAACCGGTTCAACGTAGAATCATGCACTCTCTTAAAGAGTTAGACGATGGCCGTTATAATAAGGTAGCTAACGTTGTAGGTCATACCATGCAGTATCATCCTCACGGGGATCAGAGTATTGGAGATGCGATGGTACAGATTGGTCAGAAAGAATTATTGATAGATTGTCAAGGAAACTGGGGAAATATCTTAACTGGTGATGGTGCTGCGGCTTCTCGTTACATTGAAGCGCGTTTGTCTAAATTTGCTTTGGAGGTTATTTATAGTCCAAAGATTACTGATTGGGGAATGTCTTATGATGGAAGAAGAGCTGAGCCTAACAATCTTCCTGTTAAGTTTCCATTACTTTTGGCACAAGGTGCAGAAGGTATTGCAGTGGGACTTTCGACAAAAGTATTACCACATAATTTTAATGAGTTAATCGATGCTTCAATAAAAATATTAAAGGGGAAACCTTTTACACTTTATCCCGACTTTATGACTCAGGGTATCGCTGATATCTCGAACTACAATAATGGATTAAGAGGTGGTCGTGTGCGTGTTCGTGCAAAAATTGCACAATTGGACAAAAATACTTTGGTGATTACCCAAATTCCGTTTTCGACAAATACGACTACTTTGATCGACAGTATTTTGAAAGCCAATGATAAGGGTAAAATCAAAATCAAAAAAATTGAAGACAATACCGCCGCCGATGTTGAAATTCTAATTCATCTTTTTCCTGGAGTTTCTCCTGATAAAACCATCGATGCATTATTTGCTTTCACGGCCTGTGAAACTTCTGTAGCGCCTTTAGGATGTGTTATTGAAGATAATAAGCCTTTGTTTATAGGCGTTTCTGATATGTTGAAAATTTCGACTAATAGAACAGTTGGATTGTTGAAAAGTGAACTCGAAATTCAACTGAGTGAACTCGAAGAACAATGGCATTTTCTTTCTTTGGAACGTATTTTTATCGAAAACAAAATCTATCGTGATATTGAGGAAAAAACCACGAGAGAAGATGTTTTACAAGCAGTTGATGATGGTTTAAAACCACACATAAAACATTTAAGAAGAGCTATTACCGAGGAAGATATTCTACGTTTACTAGATATTCGAATCATGCGTATCTCTAAATTCGACAGTAACAAAGCCCAAGATAAAATTGAAGCGCTTGAAGGAAATATAGAGCAAGTAAAGCACGACTTAGAGCACTTGATCGACTTTGCAATTGCTTATTTTACCAAGCTGAAAGAAAAGTACGGTAAAGGTCGCGAACGCCAAACTGAACTTCGTGTTTTTGATGATATCGAAGCCACAAAAGTAGTTTTAAGGAACACAAAATTATACGTTAACAGAGAAGAAGGATTTGTAGGAACGAGCTTGAAAAAAGACGAATACGTTACAGATTGCTCGGATATTGATGATGTAATTGTTTTTTTACGGGACGGAAGTATGATGGTTACTAAGGTAGACGCTAAGACCTTTGTGGGTAAAGATATTATTCACATTGCAATTTTTGACAAAAGCGACAAACGCACCACGTACAATATGATTTATCGTGACGGTAAATCAGGGCCTTCTTATATCAAGCGATTCAACGTTTCAGCGATAACCAGGGACAAACTGTATGATTTGACTAATGGAACCAAAGGATCACAAATTCTCTATTTTACTTGTAATCCAAACGGAGAAGCTGAGGTGATAACGGTGATTTTGCGCCAGATAGGAAGTATTAAGAAATTGAAATTCGATATCGATTTTGCTAAAATGGCTATTAAAGGACGTAGCTCGAAAGGGAATTTGGCCTCAAAATATCCAATTAAGAAAATTGAAATTAAAGAAAAAGGAATATCGACTCTACTGCCAAGAAAAGTGTGGTATGACGATACTGTTCAGCGATTAAATGTAGATGAAAGAGGGGAGTTGCTTGGCGAATTCAGACCAAGCGATAAAATTTTGATTATTCAACAATCAGGGAAACTAAAAGTAATTACGCCAGAATTATCCACTCATTTTGATTCAGATATGGTGGTATTAGAAAAATGGGTTCCTAAAAAACCAATTTCGGCCATTTATTATGATGGTGAAAAAGAGCGCTACTACATCAAGCGTTTCTTGGTTGAAACCGAAAATAAAGAAGAGGTTTTTATCTCAGAGCATCCAAATTCGCAATTAGAAATTGTATCAACGGATTACCGTCCGGTGGTTGAACTTGTTTTTCCAAAGATAAAAGGTGTGCAAAAAGAGTCAATTACAGTAGATATAGAAGACTTTATCGCGGTAAAAGGATTCAAAGCTTTAGGGAATCAATTAACGACTGATAAAATAAAACAGGTCAATATGTTAGAGCCATTGCCTTATGAAGTTCCAGAAGAAATTGTACCGGAACGCCGAATCATAAATGATGATGGGAGTGATGTTCCTCTCGATGAGGATGGACAGCCAATCTTGTTCTAAAATCATAAAAACAGCTCCTTCATAGGAGCTTTTTTTATGGTTTTTCAGTTTTGAAAAAGAACTGTAATCGATTATTTAAACAGTTGGTGTAAGCTGATTTCTTTTTTCTCTCGTAGTTTTTTCAAAATCTTTAAAAATGCAATCGCAGTGATATAAGCGTCTCCCATTGCGGTATGTCTATCTTTTAAGGGAATATCAAATTTATCAGTCAGCTCATCTAATGAATAATGGTCCTTATGATTTAATAGATTGGATTTTATTAGTGTTTTCTTGTACAAGACTCCGGTATCTAAAGTTTTGTTTTTTAGAATAGGTAAGCCATTTCGTTCCAGTGCTCTATTGATCATAGTGATGTCAAATAAAGCGTGATGGGCGATTATGATTGAATCTCCCAGAAAATCCAAAAATGCTTGCAAGGATTCTAATTCGGTTTTTGTGTTACTGACCTCACCTTTTAATATTCCATGAATTTTTGCACTTGAAGAATCATAATGTTCTTGATAAATATAGATTTCGACACTTTCTTGAATGGGAATAACGCCATTTTGCAATACGATGGCTCCTATACAAAGTATTCGATCTGTTTCATAATTAAAACCGGTAGTTTCAGTATCTAAGACAACAAAACGTGTCGAATCAATTGCACCCGATAATTGTTCGTCTGTACTCTCGTTCGATAATCCCAAAAGATGGTATAAATAATATTTGGCTTTGTTTATAAAATGGATCATAAGACTATTTTGCTGGGATTGAATCGAATGGATATTAATTCCTGAAGTTCTTTAATTGTCTTAAAAGTTCGCTTTAGTTTTATTTTTTCTAATTTAGTTAATGCATCTAAAGCAATAAATTGTCCCGAATCGTTGTGTAAAAGTCCTTGCTTCGTTCTGAATTTTAATAATGCCTTGTAGGAGTAAGAACAGGATAAATACAGCTCTTTGTTACTGGGTTCAAGTTCTGCTAATTTTTCAAACCGCTCTGGAGTATTGCTAATAGATTTCACAGAATGGGAAACAATCAACATCCTTGCTGCATCTGCCAGCGGCATTAAAGCTCGTTTTTTTATATCGAAATGATCTTTATGAATTCCATTTTGTTCTACTACGAATTGCCTAAAAAATCCGGTGGGAGAAGGACTTTGCAAGGCGCCACTAACTAAATGCACGTAGAAAGTTGGATTTGCTTTTATTATTTCGAAAATATATTCTGAAAGTTTATTTACAATTTCGGCATCTCCATAGGAAAGACTGTAATCAAAAAAGATAAATGACAGTAGAACTTCTGTTTTTCCAGGATTTGTGACCCATTGATGAACTTGGTTTTTCCATTGATTGAGACTCAAACACCATTTCGGATTGGAAGCCATCATTTCCGCTGGGCAATAATCATAACCAATTTGGAAAAGTCCTTTGTTTATATGAGTCGCCAGTTCTAAAAAGTAAGTATTGGTTTCAATAGCTAACTCTTCTGGAACATCTTCATAAACAAGCGCATTGTCTTGGTCTGTGTGAAGAAGTTGTTCTCTCCTTCCTTGGCTGCCTATTGCTAGCCAAGCAAATTTAACAGGAGGTGGTTGCTGCATTTTTGAAAGTACAATTTCTATAACTCGCTCGATGCAGGCATCGTTTAGTTCTGTAATGATGTTACTGGTTAGCGTTATCGGAATGTTTTGATCTAAATAACCTTGTAATAATTGCATTATTCTGGCACGAATAGGCTTGATATTTTTAATTTTTTTAGCACGTTTAATCGCTTTTATCAATACTGCGGGATTATTCCCTAAGGCAACCATGACATCGTGCTTAGATAAAACCCCAACTACTTTAGTATTTACCGTGCCGTCTTTAGTGAGACATAAATGACTTATATTGCTTTTCATCATGGCCATCTGTGCTTGTGTGATGGTCATTTTTTTAGGGTAAGTAATTACAGGCGAAGTCATTATTAAATCGGCAGTAGTGGTGATGGGAAATTCTCCAGTGACAATTTTATTCCTTAAATCTTTATCAGTTATAATTCCTATAGGTAGCATCTCTTCGACTACAATGATTGCTCCTACATTTTTGCTTGTCATTATTTCAGCAATTTCCTTCACTGTTGTTGTTGCTGTACAGCTAATTATTTTTTTCGAATATTTAACCGGTTGCAGATCTAACAGTTTAGTTTCAGTTTCTAGGCTGCTTTCAACGGCATCTCCATATAGTTTTCCTCTGTGGTTTTTCGAAAAAGGATTTCGAGTTGTGGAAGCAAAGCTTTCGATTAAAAAATTTCCTACAGCTGGATTTTCTAGTGCATACGGTTTAAAAATGGTTATTGGTATGGCGTAAAGTATGGTTTCTTCATGGGCTGTAGCGTCCATTTTATAGTTTTCATTTGCAAGAAGCGGTCTTAACCCAAAAATATCTCCTTCATCGCACATGTCCAAAATATCATTGTCTGCTGCATTTTTTAGTGTTACAGCACCTTTATGAACTACATAAAAGGAATCATGAACCTCTTCATTTTCGGAAAATATTACTGCATTTTTTTCTTTATAGATTATAGATATATGCTGAGAAAGTAGCTCAATATCCTTTTGATTTAAAAAATTAAATGGAGGGAAGTTCTTTAAAAAGTCGGCAACTCTATGTGAGATGGTGTTTTTCATTAGTTGATATTTGAGCCTAAGTTACTACTAAAATTGCTAGATTAAAATCAAAAAATAATTTCTTGTTTTCGAATAAATACTAGCGAATGATGCAGTAAAACAGTTACTTATTTAAAGTTAAGAATTTTGCATAAAAAAAGCTCCACAAAGGAGCTTTTTTAGAAAATATTTTTTTTAATTCTTTTTTCTCATTTTCATATTTAAGAACTCTACTGCCAGTGAAAAAGCAATGGCAAAATATAAGTAGCCCTTTGGAACGGCACCAACATGTTCACCAACTAAAGCTGCATTTGATAAGTGCATACTTTCAGTAATCAACATAAAACCAATCAGGATTAAGAAGGCCAATCCTAAAATTTGAATCGATGGATTTTGGTTTACAAAATTCCCAACAGGAACTGCAAAAAGCATCATCACCCCAACCGAAATTACAACAGCTGTAACCATGATATACAAGGCGCCTTCGACACCATTAGTCATCCCAACAGCAGTTAAAATACTATCGACTGAGAAGATAAGATCAATAAGCAATATCTGGAAAATTACATTGCCAAAAGATTTTGTGGCCGTAGTTTTTAAGGTTTTTTCTTCTTCACCTGTGTGATCTACTTTTTCATGAATCTCTTTAGTACTTTTATATATTAAAAAGAGTCCTCCCAGAAATAAAATGATGGCTTGACCAGTAAAATCAGCACTAAACCATCGCCAGTTTATACTGAAAAATGGTTCTTTCATTGCAATTAAAAGTGAAATTCCAAACAGCAATGCGATACGCATAAACATGGCTAGAAATAAACCAATTTGCGTTGCTTTTTTTCTTTTCTCTTCAGGTAATTTCCCTGTAACTATAGAGATAAAGATGATATTGTCGATTCCTAGAATAATTTCCAGAAAAGTTAACGTTAATAAGGCAACCCAAGCATCGGGATTTAAAAATACTTCCATCTTTTATAATTATTAGTTTTTTTTTTTAACGATTAGTCTTTATTCCTCTAGTTTTGTTACGGTGCCTTTTTGTTTTTGGCCTGAGCCAACTAAACCAAATTCAAATGTATATGAGTTTTCTGAAGTTGTCAAAATTTTCATGCTTATTGACTTTTCTTCTGCCATATTTTTTGGATGTAATTTTTTCAAAATGTACTCACAATCATTAGTCCATCTTATTGATGCCGTATCAGTTTTTCCATTGTAGGTTTCAATTTCTATACTGTCATTTCGTTCAAAAAGTGTTGTTTTAACTACGCCATCCACTTCGTAATCAAAACGAAATTTACCGGTTCTAAAATCTTGGCAGTTGCGTTCCACATTATAGCAGGAAACTACTAAAAGGAGTAAAGGAAATAGGAGTAATTTTTTCATTTTATTTGTTTGATTTATTTTTCGGAATTGATAAACTTTCCCAGTCACTATTCTTTAATTGTTTAGCATAAAATACAATTTGTCCAATATGATAAGGATAATGTGCTACTTGTCTATTTATTGCATCAATTGCCGTTTGTCCTTCATTTCGAATATAAATAATTTTCGAAAGGTCTTCTGGATTTAAGGATTCAATTGCTTGAAAAAAACAATCCCACCCTTTGTCCCATAGCGCTAACACGTCTTCTTTGGATGTGATGCTGGTTTCAAATTCAGCATCGCGTTCTCTCCATTCTTTTTCTCCATCAGAAGTTAAAAAATTAGTCCAGCGAGACAGCATGTTTCCGCAAAGGTGTTTTACAATTGATGAAATACTATTAGAATCATCATTTGTCACTATAAAAAGCTGTTCTGGCTCTAATTGATCCATTGCTTTTTCGCCAACTGTTTTGTAATAGTGCATTTGCTTTATTACACTCGAAAGATATAACTCACGGGTTTCCATTATTACTCTATTTTTATATCATATTTTTCCAAAAGTCCAGGAATTCCTTGCGCAGAAAACTTTGCTTTTTTCATTGGATTGAATTCCGGATCAATTTTGTAATTGTAAGCGGTCAGGAAATTTACCTCTTTTAATTGAGTATCGTTAAAAATGGCATTGTCTAAATTGCAATTCTCAAAAACCGAATTAGAAAGTGTACTTCCTATAAAACTGACTTCTTTCATCGAACAGGAACTAAACTTTGTCTTTGGCATTTTCTTATTGGCAAATGAAGAATAATCCAAAACACAATCGTGAAAACTCACTGTAAATAAGAAATCAGTACAGCTATTAAACTGAATTCCTAATAATTTGCAATTGCTAAAATGTACCGTTTTTAAACTGCTGCCCATCAAACTTGTCATCGAAAGATTGCAATCGATAAACTCACAGTCCATGAAGGTATTATTAGAGAAATCGCTGTTAGACAAGTCGCAGTTTTTAAAGATACAATCTTCAAATTCCCGATTATTGACTCTTTTGTCTATAAAAACAATTTTTTCAAATGTTTTTTGAATGTGGATTAAGTCTTCCATTAGTCGTTAAATAAACTTTTCATTATTGTATTCAATCCTTGAAAAAGTAAATACACTGCTGCACCACAAGTAGCAATGCCGATGGCTAGAATAAGATAGTGCCATAGGTTTTCCTTATTGATAAAAGCATTGTAAATGAGTGATGGACCTATAAATAGCAAAGGTAAAGCTCCTGCTATATATTTAACTCCTTTAGCTAAAAGTTCTTTATTAGTGCCCATTTTATATATTTTAAATACTAGCTGTACTTAGTTTTCACAAAGTACAGCAATTACTAAATTAAGTTTTTATTTATTAAAAAATTCTACAGCTTTTCTCACACTTCCGTGTTCTTTCAATAAAGCAGCAGCTTCTTCATAGCTAACTGAGATTTCTCCCATAATCATTTTCACCCCGCGATCAACAAGTTTAGTGTTGCTTAGTTGCATGTCTACCATTTTGTTGCCTTTCACTTTTCCAAGTTGGATCATGGTGGCTGTAGTAATCATATTGAGTACTAATTTTTGAGCTGTACCTGCTTTCATTCTGGAACTACCCGTTACAAATTCAGGACCCACAACTACGTCTATCGGGAATTGCGCCGTTTGAGAAAGCGGACTTTCTGCATTACAAGAAATACTTCCTGTTATAATATTATTTTTGTTGCATTCCTCTAAACCAGCAATGACATAAGGCGTTGTTCCTGATGCGGCAATACCTACCACGACATCATTCTTATTTATATGGTATTCCTGTAAATCTTTCCAAGCCTGAGTGTTGTTGTCTTCTGCATTTTCTACAGCTTTGCGAATGGCAGTATCGCCACCAGCAATGATTCCTACAACTAAATCAAAAGGAACGCCAAATGTAGGCGGACATTCTGAAGCGTCTAGAACTCCTAAGCGTCCTGAAGTTCCCGCTCCGATGTAAAAAAGTCTCCCGCCTAATTTCATTTTTGGGATGATTTGTGCTACTAAATTTTCAATTTGTGGTAAAGCCTTTTCCACCGCATTAGGAACTATTTTGTCTTCCTGATTGATGTTGATGAGTAATTCCTGCACCGACATTTTTTCTAGGTGTTCGTATTTAGAGGCTTGTTCGGTAGTTTTAGTAAATGCCATTTTTTAAATAATCAAAATTTATATGGAAAACTTTTTTGTTGATTTTATGTGTTTTGCTTAAAACTTATTAAACAAAGTAGGCTAGGATAATTCCCAAAACAATCATGGAAACTTTGGCGACATTGAATTTATGCCCTTCGCTACTTTCAAAAATAATGGTCGAGGAGATGTGAAATAATATTCCAATTACCACGGCCGTTATTTGGGTATGATATGCATTTAAAACCGGTAAATAATCGGATGCCAATGTCCCCAGCGGAGTCATTAATGCAAAAGTGATCATAAAGGCAAAAATTGCTTTTTTGTTCAAATGTGCATTAATGAAAAACGTTGTTAGTATAATCGCAATAGGCAAATGATGAATAGCAATACCTACAGCCAGATCGTGATGATGTCCTACAGGAAACCCTTCCAAGAAAGCATGAATACAAAGGCTAATAAATAATAACCAAGGTATATGAGTCATATTTGGCTGCCCGTGTACGTGTCCATGTTCTGCACCTTTCGAAAAAAATTCCAATATAATTTGGAATAAAATACCCAACATGATAAAAATACCAATATCATGGCTGTGACTTTCATAAACTTCCGGTAATAAATGCATTACCGTTAAAGAAAGTAGAAAAGAGCCGCTAAAAGCTAATAGTAGTTTTAGATTAGTCTTGTTTTTCGGTTTTATTATCAAAGCCAAAATATAACCAAGCAATACGGAGAGTAGAGGTAGTAGGTAATTCATTTATTTAAAAATAAGAATAAGTCTTTCGCTTTCGGTTTTGTGGAAACTTTTCAGTTTATAATCTCCAAAAATATCTAAAAGATAAATTCCGGCTTCTTCCATCATGGATTCAAAGTCTTCCAGGGTTAATGCTTTTACTTTTTCAGTAAAATGAAACTTTTGTCCTTTGTCTTCAAAGTCAATTTCTTTATAAATATGACCGTCTTTTAGATAGCGCTTCAAGTGAAAATCAATTCCTTCGACAGTTTTTGTTTCCTCAGGAACCAGAGTTTTAAGTACTTGATTGACATTCATGAAGTCAATTACTGCAAAACCATATTCAGATAAACTTTCTTTGATTGCTTTTAGTGTTGTAAGATTGTCTTCGTCATTTTCGAAATAACCAAAACTGGTAAACAAATTAAAAATGGCATCATATTTTTCTTCGAAGGGCTCTCGCATGTCGTGCACTTTAAAATGCAGAGTGTCATTTGCGTTTTCGTTAGCTTCGGCAATACTGTTTTCTGATAAATCAGCTCCCAAAACATCAAATCCTAATTGGTTCAGATAGATAGAATGGCGGCCCTTACCGCAGGCCAAGTCAAGAACTTTAGCGTTTTCTGGCAGATTAAGGTAGTTTGTTATGTTGTCCATAAAAAGCTGTGCCTCAGTGCAGTTTCTCTCTTTGTAAAGGATGTGATAATAAGGTGTATCGAACCAAGAACTGAACCAAGCTTCTGTTGGTTGTTCTGGATTTATATTCGTTGGTTTTTGTTCTTCAGACATTTATTCTTTTTCAATTAATTCAAGTCCCGCAAATTTAGTGTATTTTTGCTGAAAAATAAAGAAACCGTGGAGATACAGAGTGATTCTCGATGAGAAACTTTTAATTTCTATCACGGCCTAAACATAAAGCAGAAAAAGGTCTGTTTTAATTGATACAAACAAATGGAAAATAATTTTAAGATGGTTGCCAAAACCTTTTTTGGTTTTGAGGAAATTTTAGCAAAAGAATTACAAATGTTAGGCGCACAAGATGTCGAACAAGGCGTAAGAATGGTAAGTTTTAAAGGGGATAAAGGGTTTATGTACAAAGCCAATTTGTCATTGCGTACCGCTTTAAAGATTTTGAAACCTATTTATTTCTTTAAGGCAAACAACGAACAAGCTTTATATAAAGGAATTTCGGGTGTAAACTGGTCAAGATACATTAGCGCTAATCAAACTTTTGTGATTGACGCTACGGTACACTCTGATAATTTTAATCACTCTGAATTTGTTTCCCAAAAATGTAAGGATGCGATTGTAGATCAATTTAGAGAACGTACAGGACAACGTCCAAGCATCGATAAAATACACCCAGATTTAAGAATCAACATCCATATTGACAAAGACCAAGTTTCGGTAGCATTAGATACTTCAGGAAATTCGTTGCATCAACGTGGCTATAGAACAGCAACTAATATTGCTCCTATAAATGAAGTATTGGCTGCAGGTGTTTTATTGCTCTCGGGTTGGGATGGACAAGGCGATTTCTTAGATCCAATGTGTGGTTCTGGAACTTTCCTGGCTGAAGCAGCTATGATTGCTTGTAATATTCCGGCAAACATTAACCGTAAAGAATTTGCATTCGAAAAATGGCACGACTGGGACAATGATTTGTTCGACAATATCACCGACAGTTTGTTGAAAAGAGTTAGAGAATTTCATTACACTATAAAAGGTTTCGACAAAGCGCCATCTGCAGTAAGCAAAGCCAAAGACAATATTAAGAACGCCAATTTAGAGGAGTATATCACTATTGAAGAGAGAAATTTCTTTGATACTGAGAAAACGACACAAGGGAAATTGCATATGGTATTTAATCCTCCTTATGATGAGCGATTGGATATTCATATGGAAGAATTCTATAAAAACATTGGTGATACATTGAAGAAAAACTATCCTGGAACTAATGCTTGGTTTATCACAGGAAATCTTGATGCATTGAAATTTGTTGGATTAAAACCTTCGAGAAAAATCAAACTTTTCAATGCTAGTATTGAAGCTCGATTAGTTAAATACGAAATGTACGAAGGAAGTAAGAGAACTAAGTTCCAAGTGTCAGCAGACAACCATGTTGAAAGTTCTGATAAAAGTGTTGATTAAATTAGATTCCTGTAATAGGTTTCTGTTTTCAGAGAACTCATAACTCATAATTTATAACTCATAATTATTATTCGATGACAAAATTACAAATAAGAGCATTTTTATACCAATTAGGCTGTTTTGCCATATTATTCGTCTCAGCGCGTTACTTAGTAGAGCGTTATACTGGATTAACCGATTTATGGATTCCTTTGACAGCATTTGTAGTAGGAACGATTTTATCGCCAAAATTCAAAGCTATTAAAACTCAAGACGGTGAGAAGTTGTATATGAAATGGGTTTTTACCAAAGATGTTAAAGAAATAGGCTAACTATTTACCTTGAAAAACGATAGTAATAAAAAACCGCCGATTCACAGATTGTTATAATCTTTGAATCGGCGGTTTTTTTAGTAAAACAGTGAAACGCTGTGTATTCTATAACTAAAGAAATGTCTTTTTAAGCGTAATAGAAACGATGTTTCTCTGTGTTTTAAAAAGTAGAGAAAGGATTTTTATTTTGCAACTCCTTTTTTAGTCAGTTCTACTGGCACTACTTTCTTTTTATAGATAGGTATGAAATAAGTAACTGTATAGTTAAATCCTACTCCAAAATCACCATCATAGGTTCTATTAAAACCTGGTATATAAAGGTTATCGAAATTACCTGGTTTTTTATTGGATACCAATCGGTTCAATCGAAGGCTGAAACCTGCAAAAACATTATCAAATACTTTTGCTTTTATACCCGCAACCACTTCGATCCAACTAGCTGTTAATCCATTGAATTTTTCTCCTGATGGAATGGCTGCTCCTTCTCCAAAATAAGGATTGGAATTATATATTTTATAGCTGTTCAATTCTTGATTAAAAGTGCTGAAACCATAGCGCAATCCAATAGAGAGAATATTCTCCATGTCTAACCAGTTTTCGTAGGCATTGTAATCAAAACCTCCTTTTAGATAAGATCCTTTTGTAGTGAAATTTAGACGGTCGTCATCTGTAGTTTTATTTTCATTACCTATTTCTGCTGCCAAAAAATATTTTTTTGTCAATCTGTAATCACCTACAAATTCGATTCCTTTATAATCCTTGTCATACAACGCACGAGTTAATTTATACAAATCAACACCCACACGAAGTCCGTAACGGTCTGTTTTTACAGGAATGACGCTGTCTTGTATTTCCTCAGGCAATTTTACTGTCTTTAAATTTCCATTATAAGGAATAATAGGAGCTGTACGAGTACTGTCAGCTACGTTTTTTAAGGTAGTGGTTTGCTTCGCCAGTTTGCCTTTTTGGCTGGTGTCTTGCGCTTGTGCTAAAAACAGAGATAAAACGAGGCAAATACTAAAAAAATATTTCAAGGTGTGTTTCATTTTCGTTAGCTATAATACTGTTTTTCACTGCAATGAATTGAATCCATTTTTGATCTGAAACCGCTGCGTCAGTATGGACATAAGGTGTTTGAGAATCAAGAGTATATTCTGTCTTAAAACCACAGGCACGAGACACAAATAAATTTTCTCGCACATAATTAAATTTCAGTACGTCTTCGTTTATTAATGCTGGATTTGTATTTTCAGCATTCAGAATAAAACGAAAAGTAGTTGTATCTGCATTTGTTTTCAGCGGAATCGAAACAGTGCTTCCGTTGATCAAAGTCGCTCCACTAAAACTAACTCCATCAGTCATTCCTTCACCGATTATTTTGAGATCAGTAACATTTTTTTTAACAGACGAATTCGTAACGTCATAAAATGTAATCACTAGCCGAGAAGTTGTAACCGTTTTGGGATCACAGATATCATCTTTCTCACAACTGGAGAAAGAGAAGGTGATAACAAATAGCAACAGTATTAATTTTTTCATATGATGGTATTCAGTATTCAGTTCTCAGTGTATAGTATTCAGTAGTATTAGAACTGAATACTACGACTGCAAACTGATAACTATTTTCTTCTTTCTAAAAGAACCACGTTCTCTACGTGATGTGTTTGCGGAAACATATCCACAGGTCGCACACGAGCTACTTTGTATTTCTCGTCCATCAAGGCTAAATCACGTGCTTGTGTAGCCGAGTTACAGCTTACATAAACGATTTTTTCAGGAGCAATTTTCATAATTTGTTCAACAACGTCTTTGTGCATTCCGTCTCTTGGTGGGTCAGTAATGATAACATCAGGATGACCATGTTGCGCAATGAATTCGTCATTAAATACGACTTTCATGTCTCCTACAAAGAACTCGCAATTATCAATATTATTACGTACGGCATTTGCTTTAGCATCCTTGATAGCGTCAGGAACACTTTCGACACCTATTACTTTTTTTGCTTTTTTAGAAACAAACTGAGCAATAGTTCCAGTTCCAGTATATAAATCATAAACGATTTCATTTCCAGTTAAACCAGCAAAATCTCTTGTGATTTTGTATAATTCATACGCTTGGTCAGAGTTGGTTTGGTAGAAAGATTTGGCATTAATGCTAAATTTCAAACCTTCCATTTCTTCAAGTATATAATCTCTTCCTTTATATAGTTTAATATCGGTGTCGTATAAAGTGTCGTTCGCTTTATTATTCACCACATATTGTAAAGAAGTAATCTGTGGGAACTTCTCATATAAATGATCCAAAATTAATTCTCTGTTTGCTTTGTCATTCTCAAAAAACTGAATCAATACCATGATTTCTCCAGTAGAAGAAGTACGCAACATTAAAGTACGTAGCAAACCTTCGTGTGCTCTTGGATTAAAGAAAGTCAGGCCATTTGCGTTAGCAAAATCTCTAACCTCGTTTCTAATTGCGTTTGATGGATCTTCTTGTAGGTGACATTTATTGATGTCAAGGATTTTGTCCCACATTTTCGGAATGTGAAAACCTAATGCATTTCTGTTTCCTAAATCCTCGGTACTTGCAATTTCAGATTCTGTCAACCAACGGCTGTTTGAAAACGAAAATTCCATTTTGTTTCTGTAGAAAAACTGTTTTTCTGAACCTAAGATGGGCTCAAATTCAGGAAGGTCAACTTTCCCAATGCGTTGCAAGTGGTTTAATACTTCATTTTGTTTGTAATACAACTGTTGGCTGTATTTCATATTTTGCCATTTACAACCCCCACAAACGCCAAAGTGCTCGCAGATAGGTTCTATACGATGTTCTGAAAATTCATGAAAATGAATTGCTTTTCCTTCATAATAGGCTTTGCGCTTCTTAAAAGTTTGCACGTCAACCACATCACCCGGAACTACATTTGGGATAAACACTACTTTACCGTCTGGAGCTTTTGCTACTGATACTCCTTTTGCACCTGCATCGATGACTTTTATCTGGTGAAACACCACCTTATCTGTATTTTTCTTTGCCATGGCGCAAAAATAAGCGTTTGTACGCTAATATTTTCAAAAAGAGGTGATTTTTATTTGTGCCTATTCCCGCTTTCCGCTGTAAATCCCTAGTTCTTCAAGCAAGAACACTACGCCTGTAAAGGAGCTTCCGTTGGTCGCTCTTTACAGTCAAGTGTTCTAAAGCTTTCAATCCTGCGGGTTTTTCGCTATAATCGGGGGCATCACTACTACGAGACCAGCTGTTCTCATCATTTTAAAAAGCATTGGTTAAACTAGAATAAACGGCAATTATAACTAGAATTTCTTTCTAATTATTACTCAGAATACATATTAGAAACTCGTGCTGGCTGATGTTGGGAATCTACTAAGCTTCTAAAGTCTCTACCTGTAGGCTCTTCAAAAACTTCCAGTTGGAATTGAGAGGTAATGGTAAGCAGGTGATCAAAAATATCCGATTTGATTTGCTCGTATTTCTTCCATTCTTTGACTTTACTAAAACAATAGATTTCTAAAGGCATTCCTTTAGAAGTCGGATCCAGTTGTCGAACCATATGGGTCATTTCCAAATTTATATTCGCATTGGAACGAATGTAGTTTTCGGCATAAATTCTAAATACACCAATATTTGTTAGGCTTCTGCTATTAACAACATTAGATTCATTGCCAGCTAACGTTAAATTTGATTTCTTAATTTCTGCTTCTTTATCAAGGATATAGTCCTTTATAAGGGCATATTTTTTAAACTGTTCTAGCATTTGCTCATCACAAAAACAAAAACTACTCACCTTTAGATCAATGGATTTCTTGATTCTTCGACCTCCAGAATTACTCATTCCGCGCCAGTTTTTAAAAGAATCAGTAATAAAAGCATAGGTAGGAATTGTGGTGATTGTCTTATCCCAATTTTGGATTTTAACGGTGCTTAGATTTATGGAAAGTACATCGCCATCTGCATCATATTTTGGCATAGCAATCCAATCTCCCACGCGTACCATATCGTAAACTGACATTTGAACGCTGGCTACAAAGCCTAGGATAGTGTCTTTGAAAATCAACAGTAAAATGGCGGTCATAGCACCCATTGCGCCTAGAAAGTAGAACGGACTCTTTCCTAGAAGTACAGACAAGATTAAAATTCCTCCCACAAAATAAACAAAAATATTCATTACTTGAATGTAACTCGTAATGGGCTTGTCTATAAAAGCGGGAGATACAGAAAGGATCTCGTTAAGAACCGCTAGAAAAGCAATGATGGTCCAGACAATAATCAACAAAATTACAATCGTTGCAAGAGTTATTGCATAACTAGAAAGTGCAGGGTACGCTGCTAGAATGGAAGGCACTGCAAAAATCACAATAAATGCGGGAATGATGAAAGCAAGTTTGTCAAATATTCTTTTTTCGATTAGGATATCGTCCCAGGTAATTTTAGTTTTTAAAAATATTTTGTGAATCGAATTAACGATTATTTTTTTGGTTAAAAGCCAAGCGATAAAACATATAATCAGTAAGCCAAAAAGGAGAATTGGAAGATTGATGTAATAAGCAATTTGAGGATCTACATTAAAATAGTCAGTTAACCAGTCAGGATCTATTTGTATAGCGGCATATTGTTTACTAGGTGGAATCATTGTTTTAATTTGTTTTATGCAAAGGTAACATTCACAAACTAAGACAAGAATAGATCCTAGGGATTGGCATTTTCTTAACAGTTTAAGGTTTCTCTACTATTGTTTAGTAAGTTAATTAATGGTTTTGAACTGCTTCATTTCTTGCAGTGGTTCTATGGCATTGTAATCTTTCCATATCTTGGGGTCATAGGATTTGATATTTGTAAATTTAAAATCGGTTTCCTTAATTTTCTCAATGGCAGCAGCAGTTGTTTCAGTACGTGACATGTTCAGGAACTCTGTTTTATTTCGAGTATTGGCTTCAATTTTAAAATCAAGGGCCAATACATCTTTTTCTCCCTTAGCTAATTCTATAAGTTTCAATGGGCGATTGAGATAAAAGTAATTTCCACTTTCTATAGTGGCATACTGTATGTAATAGCTATCATCTTCGGCTCTTTTTTTGTAAATGACTGTTCCTTTACTAACATTCTGGGATACTTTAATTCCCAAAAGAAACTTCATATTAAAATTACTAAGCTTTTCACCTTCGTCAAGGACATACTCTGCTCTTAGGACAGCATAATCGGTTTCAGAAATATATAATTTACCCACATACATGCCTTTGCTTCTTCGAGGTTTAAAAGTAAGGACATAAGCAAATTCATTTTCATTAGTGTAGGTCGAGCCTTCAAAAGTATAGTCATATAACTCTGGTTTTTGTATAAAATCAAACCTCTTGTTGTTTAACAAATTGTTTTGATACATAAAGCTGTTCAGGTTACTCTTGGTAGCAGTTAACTGGCTGTTTACTTCTATGTTAATACCTGTTTTTTTCTTTCTATTGAAGTCTTTACGTAGCGAAATAGTATCCCTTGATCCTATAAGTCCGCTTTTTATGCGGTAAAATTTAGTAGTATCGAGGTGTTGTAGCATCAGGTTTCTTGCTTTTTTTTCTAAATCGTCTAAGGAAGTAGACTCGCCTTCATTTTTTAAGAGAGTGGCTTTTAAAACATCTAGTTTAGAGGTAAAAACAAACTTCTCTGCTTTTTTTGTTTTAACCGAATAATAATTACAAAGGATATCAGTAAATGACACTGGTGGATGCTTAATTAATTTACTGGAAAAAGACTGAAGGTCATTATTGATTTTTGATAATGCTTGCTTGTTAAAACCAGTTGATTTGGCAATTTCGACATCAATGATAGAAGGATTAAAATAACTAGAGGTTCTATAAAAGAACATTTCTTTAGACCCTTTCTCGCCGGTTGTATAGTTTCGGCTCAAGTTGGCTTTTACATTTGCCATAATCTCGTAGGGATTTGGTTTTATGTTAGACACTTCAACATCATCCAGTTCGTAAACGGCAGGTAGAAGCTTAATTGTAAAATCGCGCTTTTTCAATTCGCGCACAGTTAATTGCTGATTAACAAAACCCAAATAGGAAACCACAAGTAGTGTTTCGTCCTGGCTGTTGCTCTCCGAAAGTGAAAAATAGCCTTCACCATTAGAAACCAAGTTTTCGGACTCGTTTACCCTAATATTAGCGTACGGAATACTTTCACCAGTTGCCGAATCAATGATTTTTCCTTTAATATTCTGTGCTATTCCAAACTGGAAATTAAGTAATGTAAAAAAGGTGATTATAAAAATTGTTCTCATATTATGGCAGGTGCTTCAAAAAGTAAGACGAAGTTAGCGCTGTTTTGTTACAAAATCACAGATTGCTTATTATTAATAATTTACCTCAAGAGCGTTTGAGTTTTGTGGGTTTTTATGGGTAGTGGAATTTATAATCGTTACTAAACGGCTTTGTAATATAAAGAGCAGGGATACAGTTATCAAATCCACATTTAGAACTTTGTTTAAATACTAGCAAGTAAATTTTAATATTGGTTTTATTCTAAATATATTTACCGTTCTATAATTAGCAATTACTTAAATGAAAAAACTACTATTTGTTGCGTTTTTGGTGCTTTCGACCAGCTTATTTGCGCAAAACAACAGTCTCTATGCTGTTAGTGAAAATTATACTAAGAAAGAAGTGCACATTAAAATGCGTGACGGAGCTTCGCTTTACACAGTCATTTACACGCCAAAGGATCAATCAAAGAAATACCCAATTATCATGCAACGCACGCCTTATAGTTGTGCTCCTTATGGCCCTAATGAGTTCAAGAAAAGCATTGGTCCCAGCGAAACCATGATGAAAGAAGGTTATATTGTGGTGTATCAAGATGTACGTGGGCGATGGATGAGCGACGGCTTGTATGATAACATGCGCGCTTTTATTCCAAATAAAAAATCAAAAACCGAAGTGGACGAAGCTTCTGATACCTACGATACAATTGATTGGTTAGTTAAAAATGCAGCGAATAATAATGGGAATGTGGGAACTTGGGGAATTTCATATCCTGGGTTTTATGCAACTTATTCTTTATTAAGCAGGCATCCCGCACTGAAAGCGGTTTCGCCTCAGGCTTGTATTAGTGATTTCTTTTTCGATGATTTTCACCATAATGGAGCCTATTTATTGAGTTATTGGAAAGCAACACCACTTTTTGGAATTCAAAAAAAGGAACGTACCACTAAATCTTGGTACACTTTGCCCGACTTAGGGACTAAAGATGATTATCAATTTTTTATGGATGCGGGGCCTTTGTCTAATTTAGATAAATTTTATGGCAAAGACAATGAGTTTTGGCAACAACTAAAGGACCATTCCAGTTATGATGAATTCTGGCAAAAGAGAGGTATTCTACAACATTTAAAAGATATTAAACCTGCAGTTATGACTGTAGGAGGTTGGTTTGATGCCGAGGATTTATACGGTCCTTTGAACACCTACCAAACGATAGAGAAAACCAGTAAGAACTACAATACTATTGTTATGGGACCTTGGAGTCACGGTGATTGGGCTAGAAATACAGCAACGGCTACTATTGGAAATATAAAATTTGGCGATAGTGTTTCAAGTTTCTATCAGAAAAATATTGAAGCTAACTTTTTTCGTCATTTCTTAAAAGAGAATGGAAAAGACAGCAACAAACTTCCGGAAGCCTATGTTTTTGATACAGGAGTTAAGGATTGGAAAACCTATGACGTTTGGCCTCCGAAAAATGCAGCGAAAGAAAGTTTTTATTTGGCAAACGATAAACTAATGACTTCTGTGCCAATTGAGTTTGGATTTCAGGAATTTATTAGCGATCCCAAAAAACCTGTTCCTTTTACCGAAGATATCAATCAAAAAGGAATTACACCAAGAAAATACATGACCGATGATCAGCGTTTTTCGGCGCGTCGTCCTGATGTCATCGTTTATGAAACCGAAGTTTTAAAGGATAATATGACTTTGGCAGGAGATATCTTGGCACAACTGCAGGTTTCTACTTCAGGAACAGATGCCGATTGGATTGTAAAAGTAATAGATGTTTTTCCTAGTGATGAGCCAGAAACGATTGAGGTAGCTCCTTATTTAAAAATGAGTAATTACCATATGATGGTGCGAAGCGAAGTAATGCGCGGTCGTTTTAGAAATAGTTTTATCAATCCAGAACCTTTTGTGGCTAACCAGAAAACGGCGGTAAATATCAAATTGCAAGATGTGATGCATACTTTTAAGAAAGGACACAAAATCCAAATCCAGATTCAAAGTACCTGGTTTCCATTGATTGACTTGAATCCGCAAACGTTTGTGGATAATATCTTTTATGCTAAATCAGAAGATTTTAAAAAGCAAACACACCGCGTTTATGACGATTCTAAAATTATATTTACAGTTGTGAAATAAAAGCAGACTTCTTTAAAAATAAAAACCCAATCCTAAAATAGTGATTGGGTTTTTGGTTTTGTAATATGTTTGTAATGTGTATTCGTCTTAAAAAAGTCGCAATAGTAACGATTTAATCCATAGATAAAGCAATAGCATTTTCTACTAGAGGTTCCATTATTTGATAACCTTTTTTGTTAGGATGCACACCATCTTCAGAATAATCTGCATCTAAGCCGCTGCGTTCATCTACCATTGCAGTATAATAATCAAGATATACGAGTTTATTTGCTGCGGCATAATTGATTAGTATTTCATTTAAACCTGTGATTTTATCTACCGGTTGTTGATTACGTTTCCACGGAAAATCAAAAGCGGGTAAAACTGAGCAGAGTACCACTTTTATTTGATGGGCTTGCGCCAATTCGACCATAGAAAAAATATTGTTGGTAATCATTTCTAAGGTTGAAGGACCTGTGTTTCCAGCAATGTCATTCACTCCCGCCAGAATCACCACAACCGAAGGTTTTAATGCAATCACGTCTGCTCTAAAACGAATAAGCATTTGCGGTGTGGTTTGCCCATTAATTCCACGATTAATGTACGACTTTCCTTCAAAGAATGTTCCGTTAACAGTACTCCAAAACTCTGTTATGGAATCTCCCATAAAAACGATTCTATTTTCTCCCTGTACAGGAATGTTTAATAGGGAGTTTGCCTTCGCATACTTACTTAAATTAGGCCAATCTTGTACTTTGCTATTCATAAGATCTCATCGTATATAATAGGAAACAAATCTATAAAATATTAACGGATTCCTATTTGGATATGATATTAATTGTGTTCTAAAGCTGAAAAGGCAACTTGTTTATTTTATTAATTGCGTTGTAGCAAAAGTGGTTTACCAACAAATAAATTTAGGGAGTTTTAATTCCGAAATTGCTCTTTTATCGCTAACTCTTGCATATTATTTTTTCGCTTTTTATATTTCATTATGAAGTCAATTAATTAGAAAAAAATATTAATAAGTGCATTCTGGCAAAGCTGATTTTATTAGTAAGTCAGCCCAATTTATTTATATTTTTCCCTTTTTAAAACGCTTGTATTTGAAAAAAAGTTGCTTACGATTTTTATAAAATCACAATTGCAAGGTTTTTTCGTTGAATGGCTAATCTAAATTCTAAATTAATAGATAGTAATACACCTTAAAGTCAATACAGGCTTGCTTTTAGCTATTATATACTCTTTTTTTCAATAGGGGAAACTCATTATAATTTTTATTCAATACCTCATGTTTAGATTTTTATTTGCTATTATTTTTTAGAAAATAAGTTCGAAAAGTAATATATTTTAAATTTTATACTGTTTGTAAACTACTTAAAAATAGACTATTATGTAGTTTGTAGATTTTTTTAACACTTTAATCGGAAATGTAAAATAAATCGCAACAGTATGTTAAAAATAATATAATTTAGTTTTACGATGAAGATTTTATAGTCCTTGTCTAGATGTTTTTCTACCTACAAAAAAACATTTGCTTTGAATTAATAGAGTGCAATAAATCAACTATAGAAAACCACGTTCTATTCGATTTTCCTTTTTACAGTTAGACAATAAGTATTTTATATATAATAATTTCAATTCAAGTGAGTATGAGAACAATTCTACCTAAATCGGGATTTTTTACTTTTATTTTTTTATTTTCTAGTTTGTTTTTTGCCAATGTGGTTTTTTCGCAGGCAACTGTTATGACTGATAAGGATGATTATGCTCCTGGTGAGTATGTGATTATTACGGGGACCGGCTGGCAACCTGGAGAGCGGGTTGACTTCAACTTTGTCGAAACACCCAAACCGGCAACTTGTGTGAACTCTCACGATAATTTTGCCATCGCAGATGCGAATGGCAATATTTATAATAATCAGTTTGAGATAAAAATTAATCACCTAGGAGTGGCATTTGTATTAACGGCTACAGGGCAGGTTTCTGGTAGAGTTGCTGTAACTGAATTTACGGATGCAAATGTTAAGTTTTCCACCAGTGGGCTTCCTCCAAATGTGAATGTTACAGTTCAATATCAAGGAACGGGACCTGGACCAACTCCCGTAAATACTTCTATTACCTTCTCCACTGGAGGAGGTGGGAATGGGGCCACTGGAAATATTGCGCTGATTGGAAATTTAAGTTTTCAATTTCCTAGTACAATTACTGTTGGAACTAGTGCATATACTTTGTCGTCCACAAATCCTGTTTCACCTACATCAGTTCCGTCAACAGGTAATTATCCTATCGAAGCAGTCTATGTTACTTGTGCAAATCCATCAAAGCCCACAATAACAGCAGGAAATTCAACAACAATTTGTGATGCTGCTTCTGTAGTGTTAACATCATCAGCCACAACTGGTAACCAATGGTATGTGGGTGGAACGCTTATTTCTGGGGCAACAAGCCAAACTTATACAGCAACAACTGCTGGGTCTTATACCGTAATAGTAACTGTTGGTTGTCCTTCGGCTCCTTCTGCAGCAACAGTGGTTACAATAAACAATATAACTGCTGGGGTAATTGCAAAAGGTGGTGTTCAATCTGGTCCAGGTTGTGGCACATTAGATCCGGGAATTACTGCAATTACAACTGCTGCAACAGGTTCGGCTACTCCAACCTATATTTGGCAACAAAGTATTGACGGAGGATCAAGTTGGTCAACCATTCCTTCAGAAGTTTCGGCTCAAATAAATCCTGCTTCTTTTACCGTAACTACTTCTTTCAAACGGATAGCAACTTCTACTTTAAATTCTGTCTCTTGTTCTGCTACTTCTAATGTATTGGAATATGTTGTTAATCCTTTACCAACTGTAAACGCAATTAGTCCGGGAGGAACTACAAATGTTTGTGTTGGCTCAACTTTACTTTTATCAAATACAACAGTTGGAGGTGTTTGGAGCACCAGTAATTCATTACTGGCAACAGTTTCTGAAGGACTTGTTACAGGTGTTGCTGCAGGAAGTCCTGTAATAAGCTATACGGTTACTGACGCTATTACAGGTTGTTTCAGAACTGTCACTAAAACGGTAAATGTATTGGCACAACCAACCGCACCAACCGCTGGAAATATTTCTACTATTTATGATGGTACTCTAAAAACAGGAACTGCGACAGTATCTACAGGTGAAACAGTTGACTGGTTCACAACAGAAAACGGAGTTACCACAACATCGGCGCCTTCAGGAACCAATTTTGGAACCTATACTGCCTGGGCACAAGCTAGAAATACAATTTCTGGATGTAAAAGTGCTACAAGAACATTGGTGACGGTGACGATCACTAAAGCTAACTTAGCAGTAACAGCAAATACAGGACAAACGAAAGTTTATGGT
>NZ_VOGZ02000005.1:0-300489 GCF_008033395.2 Flavobacterium sp. XN-5 | reverse complement strand
GCAGTAGATGCAAACTATACCATCAGTTTCCCAACAGCACAATTTGCAATTACCAAAGCCGCATTGACCGTTACAGCCGATGCAGGTCAAACAAAAGTTTATGGAGCAACAGAACCAACACTTACATACACTATTACAGGATTTGTAAATGGCGATGATGAAGCAGATTTAGATACAGCAGTAGCCATTGCAAGAGCACCAGGAGAGGATGTAGGTAGTTATACCATTACACCATCCGCTGCTGCCGATGCAAACTATACGGTAGGATTTGTAACATCAAACTTTGCGATCACTAAAGCTAACTTAACAGTAACAGCAAATACAGGTCAAACAAAAGTTTATGGAGCAACAGAACCAACACTTACCTATGCCATTGCAGGATTTGTAAATGGCGATGATGAAGCAGATTTAGATACAGCAGTAGCTATTGCAAGAGCACCAGGAGAGAATGTAGGTAGTTATACCATTACACCATCCGCTGCTGCCGATGCAAACTATACGGTAGGATTTGTAACATCAAACTTTGCGATTACGCAACTAGCGGTTACAGTAACGGCTGCTGCTAAATCGAAATATTGTGGTCAGGTAGATCCAGCATTTACCTTTACTTCATCGCCAGCGGTTGGTACAGTATTGGATAATGGCCACATAGTATCATTCTCCGGAGGACTTACAAGAGTTGCAGGTGAAGGTGCTCAGACTCCTGGAAATATATATACAATTAACATAGGAACTTTAGCTAATACCAATTACCTGATATCTTTTAATTATGCAAACCTTACTATCAATGGACTTACAATCGACGCTTCCGCTTCTGGCAAGCCAGTTCCAATTAATAATCCAGCGACATTGAGTGCGACTATTTCTCAAAACGTATCTAGTGTAAGCGTAACCTTTGTAGTAACTAATGAAGCTAATGCGACTGTATTTACTCAAACAGTTTTGACTGTTGCAGGATCAACGACCGCAACCGCAACCGTAACAACTGGTAACTTGAGTGGAATAGGTGTATATAAAGTAACAGCAACAGTTGGAAGTGGATGTTCCTCTTCAGAGGCGTACATACCAGTCTATGACCCTAATGGAAGTTTTGTAACCGGCGGAGGTTGGATTAATTCTCCAGCTGGTGCTTATATAGCAAATCCATCGTTAATTGGTAAAGCCAATTTTGGATTTAATGCCAAGTACAAGAAAGGGAACAATCAGGTAGAAGGTAATACGGAATTCCAATTTAAAGCAGGTGATTTAAATTTCAAATCTACTCTACATGAATCAGGTAGTTTGGTAATTTCAGGTAAAAAAGCAACTTATCGAGGTGATGGAACTATTAATGGAGTTGGAGGGTTTAAATTTACTTTAGCCGCTATAGATGGTGATTGGAATAATGGAATAGCTCCTGATCAATTCCGAATTAAGATATGGGGAAATAACGGAGTGGTTTACGACAATGGTTTAGGTGCATATGATAATTCCGATGCTTCTACTGTTCTTGGTGGCGGCTCAATAGTAATCCACGAAGTGAAAGGCAAAATAAGCTCAAAAATCGTAGAAAGTCCAAAATCTGTAGTACAGGGCGTATTTAATGTCATTGCTTACCCTAACCCATCTAAAAATCAATTTAATCTAAAAGTTGAAGGTGGAAGTAAGGAGAAATTTGAAGTACAAGTATTTGACTTGTTAGGAAGATCAGTGAAACGAATGGAAAAAACGAATGGTGAAACCATTCAGTTTGGTGAAGACCTACCAGCGGGTTCATACATAACAGTAATCAATCAAGGAATTGAGACGAAAACAATTAGATTGATTAAAAAGTAAGTTTCATGTTTTATTTTGAATAGCTTAAAAAACCAACCCAACCCAATGCATTTTGGGTTGGATTTTTGGTGCCGATTAATTAATTGATAACTTTTAAAATTTAGTTAAAATAACTCCAGTTAGAAAGCCGCGCATTTTAAAAAAGCTAAATTTGAGTAAACTAAAAAATACAATTATGAAAAGAAATGCAACCGCAGTATGGAATGGCTCTCTTAAAGAAGGTGCTGGAAAATTGACAACACAAAGTAAAACATTAGAAAACACTCAATATTCATTCAAATCTCGTTTTGAAGAAGGAGTGGGTACAAATCCGGAGGAATTAGTAGCGGCGGCGCATTCTGGTTGTTTTACGATGCAACTTTCAGCTTACATTACCGAAGATGGTTTTGAAATTGAAAGTATTGAGACTAAATGCGATATTGACCTTGTTGACGGAGCCGTTATCAGTTCTCATCTAACGGTGAATGCTAAAATAAAAGGGATTTCAGATGATGCTTTTCAACAACAAGTTACAAAAGCAGAGAAAAATTGCCCAATTTCTAAATTACTGAATGCTGCCATTTCTACAACTGCCACATTGGTGTGAAACAGCGGTTTTAATTATAAACAAAAAAGTCTCCATTAGTAAATTGGAGACTTTTTATTGTTATTCTATTAGTGGAGTGATTTGCTAAAACAAACGCTATCGTCTATTCCGTCATATTGACCATAATTCTTTGTAATTGCATAACCGTTCTTTTTATACAAAACAATAGCCTCAGGATATCTTCTACCAGTTTCTAGAATACAGCTGGAAAATGATAGTTCTTTAGCCCACGATTCTAATGCTTGTAATATTGTTGAAGCTATTTTTTTACCGCGATGCTCAGGGTTGACATACATTCTTTTTATTTCGGCAGTATCAGCTTTATAGCTTTTAAAAGCACCGCAACCTACAGCTACATCTCCATCATAGGCAACCACTACGTTTTTAATACTATCGGTTTTATTGAATTGGGCATAAAAACTGTGATCTTCACCATCGCGAATCTCAATATCTTTATCTAGTTCGCTAATTAATCGAATGAAATCGATATTTTCTGGGTTTGTTCTTAAAAATGTTATCATTTATTTAATCAAATAAATCAGAGGATAAATAGCGATCACCGCGGTCACAGATTATGGCAACGATTACACCAGATTCTAATTCTTCGGCTATTTTCAATGCTGCTGCTACAGATCCGCCACTGCTCATTCCGGCAAAAACACCTTCTTCAAGGGCTAAGCGCTTAGTCATGGCGCGAGCTTCAGCTTCGCTTACTTCCATTATACGGTCTACTTTTGAGGCATCAAATATTTTAGGCAAATACTCCTGAGGCCATTTTCGAATACCGGGAATTTGAGAGCCGTCACTAGGTTGCGCTCCTACAATTTGTACATTCGGATTTTGTTCTTTCAAATAGGTAGAAGTACCCATAATCGTACCGGTAGTTCCCATTGCCGAAACAAAATGTGTTACGCCACCTTTTGTATCATTCCAAATTTCTGGACCAGTAGTTTTATAATGGGCTTTCCAGTTGTCTTCATTGGCAAACTGGTTCAACATGATATAGCCGCCTTCGCCTACCTTTTTGTCGGCATAATCTCTAGAGCCTAGGATTCCTTCCTTGGCAGAAGTCAGTGTTACCGTCGCGCCATAAGCACGCATGGTTTGGGTGCGTTCTTTGGTTGAATCTTCAGGTAATACGAGTTCGATCTCTATATTTAATAATTGGGCGATCATGGCCAATGCGATTCCGGTGTTTCCACTGGTGGCTTCAATCAATTTGTCTCCCTTCTTGATGTCTCCTCTTTCTAATGCGGAGACAATCATATTGTGGGCTGCGCGGTCTTTTACACTTCCGCCTGGATTGTTTCCTTCCAGTTTTAACAGTAATTTTACATTTTTATTTTTAATCAAATTGACGGTTTCTACCAAGGGCGTATTACCAATCAGGTCTAATAATTTTTGCGGATCCATGCTATCGTAGTTCTTTTATTTTTACTTCTGTAGTTGTGGTATTCGTGACAAGTGAATTTTTGGGAATGGATTTGGTAATCCATGAATTCCCACCTATAATACTGTTTTTACCTATTGTAGTATTCCCTCCTAATATGGTTGCATTAGCATATATACACACGTTTTGCTCCACCGTAGGATGTCTTTTTTCGTTTTTCATGTCTTTACTTACGCTAAGTGCCCCTAAAGTGACTCCTTGGTATATTTTAACCCATTTTTCGATAACGGTTGTTTCACCAATTACGATACCGGTGGCATGATCAATGAAAATTGGGAAGTCGATTTTAGCACCAGCATGGATATCTGTTCCGGTGATTCTATGCGCATATTCGCTCATCAATCTCGAAAACAGGAGTAAATCCAATAGGTAGAGCTCGTGGCTGAGTCTGTAAATAGCAACGGCATAAAACCCAGGGTAGCCAAGATATACTTCTTCCAAGCTATTGGAAGCAGGATCATTTTCCAAAAAATAATTAGCATCTTGATTTAGTTTTTCAAGAACAGAAGGTAGTTTTTCAAGAAAACTATTCCAAATTCCATCGCATTGACCTTGCGGTTTTTTGCATGCAATTACAGAAATTTCTTTGAATAAAATTTTAAGTTCTTCAATACTTTCGTTCAAAGGCGCATTGGCATCAAATAAAGTATAAAATAATTTTTCAGTAAAATCTTCTATTTTTGTTTTGATTCCGTAATTAATTACGGACTGTCCCTTTAATGCGATTATATTTTTAATAATCAGATCTTTTGTCATGATTATGGTGTTGAATTGTTAATAGAAAAGGCCTTAAGTGCGTAGTAACTTATAACTGCAATAACAATCCTTATTGAAATAGAAGGAGCTTTACGCTTGTTATTTTGTTAATTAGTCTCAATAAATAAGACGAAACAAATATATTGATTTCAATTTGTTTGGCTTCATTATTTTATAACAATGAGCATTTATAAGTTGGTTATTTAACATAGTAATGAAAAGCACTATCCTTTAATGAGACATTTACGATAGGAGTAAATAGAAGTAAGTATGATTTAATTCGAAATAATAAATGCTTTGTTAGAGTTGTACCACTAAGTAAGTTCAATTCTTGCTATCCCAATATTCTCTAATAGTGTTTGTAGAAATAACCAGCAATCATAAAAAGCACATTAATAACCGCCACAATCACAATTAGCTTTTGAGAGATCATACCCTTATAAATAAAATGAAAACCTAGAAATCCTAAAAATAAAAGCGATGTAAGTAGGGCAGGATACATTTGAAATGAAGCGGTAAAATCTCCTTTTAGAAGTAATAGGAACGATCGCTGAAAACCGCAGCCCAAACATTCCATTCCAAAAAGTGTTTTACTGAGACAAGGAATCATATATTTTTCTAACACCATTTATAGTTTATTTTGAGTGTAATTGTTCTAAGTTAATGCCGTTAAATAATCTAATTTGTATGCAATTATTGTAGGGTAAATTCGGACTAGTAAACGGTATAAATCTAATGATTTTATGTCTGTACAATTTACAAAATTTCAGTAAACCATTTAATAAAAAAAGGCGCCAATTTTAATTTTGTTACCTTTGGATTCTGATAAGTAAAGAAATGAAAAAATTAATAATTCCAATGATGTTTGTCGCAATACTTGTTGCTTTTTTTGAGCAGGTAAGTGCCGATAAAAATGTGTATATCACCGTAATTGCACTTGCTGTTTTTATGTTTGGCATGATGCGGTTGAGTTCTAAAACACCGAGTAAAAATCAAAATAATCACGATAAAGAAGAAAAAGATGTTTAGTAAAGGAGATAAGGTTTCAGTTCTGGACGAGGCTATAAATGGAGTAGTAGTTTCTGTGAAAAATAATGACGTAACGATCGAAACAGAGGACGGATTCACGATGACATTTACTGTCAACGAATTAATTAAGATAAACGAAACCAGTAACTTAATGGATTCTATTAGAAGAATTAATAGAGATGAAATAGAAAAGGAAAAAGCAATTCCAAAACCGAGAAGTTTTGTCAAAGAACGCAAAGACAAGAACGAAAGACAGGCTCCGGAATTCGATTTACACATCGAAAAATTAGTGCCTAACAAACGTGGAATGTCAAATTATGACATTCTTACTTTGCAATCTGAAACTGCTAAACGTCACATCGAATTTGCCATAAATAACCGAATTCCAAAAATCGTTTTTATTCATGGCGTTGGCGAAGGAGTATTAAAAGCAGAGCTGGATTTCTTATTAGGACGCTATGATAATATTGCTTTTCAGGAAGGTAATTACCAAAAATATGGTCAAGGCGCCACCGAAGTTTTTATCAAGCAAAACAGTAAATAGAACACGGATAATTGTAAAAAAAATGTCCCGTTTTGTGATTACAAAACGGGACATTTTTTATGCTTATTTTTTACTAATAATTACTGCTTAATTTGTCGTCAACAAATCACCGTAGATAAAATTATCACCCAATAAAAAAGTATTATTTCCTTTCTTTAAAGTTACTTTTTTAAGGACTATTGTATGCTTAAAAGCAGTAGGTCCATTTGTAGTTGTCGTTACTTCCACAATCCCGCTAACTCCTGATACGCCACTTACAGCATCCCATTGTTGGTTAATTGCAGGTGAAGTAGGTGTTGTTGTTCCGCAGAAATAATCAGCCGTTAAAAGACCTGTAAATAAGCGGTAGCTTAGTACGTTTGATGTTGTGCCAATGATTCCTGTTCTTGGAGAGTTTAAAGGTGTAGCTGCATTAGCAATTAAACTTGGGTCGATATTTAATGTCAGAGATTCGCTGCTCGTATAATTGTAAACTAAATTAGAGGAGTTGCATTTCTCGACTGTCTTATCAAAAAGAAAAGGTAAAGGCGTTGCAGAGGTAACATAATCACCAAAAGGGAAAGTTTCGTATACTTGATTCCCGTTACTTTTTGCAAAAGTGATGTTTTTAAAAACAATGTTGTGCTTGTAACCTGTAATTCGGCTACTGTTCTCCTTTGCATCTACCGTTTTTACTGCACTAGTAAATATTTGTATTTTACCGGCCGTGGCATTCCATTGATCGGTTACTACTGGAGTAGCGGGAGCTATGGTTTCGCAGATATTGTTGCTCGATACAACACCGTCATAAAAGCGATAAACTACGCGATTGCTGCTGCTAATATCTAAAAGGGTTGGTGCGCCAGCGACTGAGGATTCGTTTACGAAAGTAGTGCTTGGAATTTCAAGAAGCAGACCTTCTTTTTCCTTTAGTTTGAAAATAATGTCATTTGTAGTGCAACTTTGAGTGGTTACATCTTCGAAGTTAATATCTTCCTGAATTAAATTTCCATCGTCGCAACCATTTAAAACTAATACAAAAACCAATAGGCCTAGAACTCTTTTCATCGTAAAATATATTTTTACAAAAATAGCTAAAAAAATGACAATTGATATTGGAGAATACGCAATTGATATTTCATAACTTTGCAACAATGAAAAAAATATACCTCGATAACGCATCAACGACAGCCATACGGCCAGAAGTCATTCAAGAAATGACAAAAGTAATGGTAGAAGATTTTGGAAATCCTTCTTCAACGCATAGTTTTGGTCGAAATGCCAAAAGTATATTGGAACTTTCTAGAAAATCAATTGCAAAGCAGTTGAATGCTGCTGCACAAGAAATTATTTTTACATCTTGCGGAACGGAAGCCAATAACTGGATCCTTCGTTCTGCTGTGGTAGACTTGAAAGTACAACGCATCATCACCAGTAAAATTGAGCATCATGCCGTTTTATATACCGTTCATGCATTGCAAAAAGAATTTGGAATTCAGGTAGATTATGTAGCGGTCAAGCCAAATGGAGAAATCGATATTACGGATTTAGTCGAATTATTGTCGCAGAATCATAAAACCCTAGTGAGTCTAATGCATATCAATAATGAAATTGGGACTGTTTTAGACTTAAGTAGAGTGGTGCCAATATGCAAACAATACAATGCACTCTTACATTCTGATACGGTGCAGTCTATTGGAAAAAAAGAAATTGACCTACAAGAACTAGCTATAGATTTTCTAGTTGCTAGCGCACATAAATTTCATGGACCCAAAGGTGTTGGATTTGCATTTGTTCGAAAAAATTCAGGTTTACAGCCATTGTTTTATGGAGGCGAACAGGAAAAGGGATTGCGAGCAGGAACAGAAGCGACTCACCAAATTGCGGGAATGGCAAAAGCGTTAGAGCTTTCATACAGTAATTTAGAAGTGGAAAGAACCCAAATTTATGAACTAAAAAAGTATCTAATAGAGCGACTTGAAATTAATTTTCCAGAATTTGTAATAAACGGAAGTCAAGATGGTTTTTATAATATACTGAATGTTTTATTACCTTTCGAAGAGGATAAAACAGCCATGATTTTATTTCATTTAGACATGAAAGGAATTGCAGTTTCGCGAGGAAGTGCGTGTCAGAGCGGAAGTATTAGAGCTTCACATGTATTAGCCGAAATACTTTCGGAGGATGATTTAAGAAAACCAAGTTTGCGTATTTCTTTCAGCCATTATAATTCGAAAGAAGATATTGACTTGTTGATGGATGCTTTAAAAAGCATTTAAAAAAAAACAAACGTCTCGTGAACACTGCCTTCAAATAGTTTAAATATTATTTGCAGCTAGTTCAGGAGACGTTTTTTTTTAGACTACTATGTTTTCGTCCATGGATTCCTCCTGTGCTTTTCTTCTTTCTTCTAGAATTGTTTTTCTTTTTTTGGCAGTAATCATTAATCCCAGCATCATTATAATTGCAGTCATCAGGATTACTTGAATAATTAAAGATTTGTTGACTAGCATTATCGAATGCTCTGGTGCGATTCCTAAAAATAATAAGATCGTAATAAGTCCTCGTGGCGCTACAAAAAGCAACGGGAATAAAGGGATTTTAGATATTTTAAGTTGGATGAAACGCAAAGTAAAAAGTATAGCTACAATTCCTCCAGCCCATACCAGCGTGTCCGTATTTAAAATTTCGGCAGTTTTGATCAAATAACCAAACAAAAGAAAGAACAAGGCTCTAACCAGAAAAGTCGCTTCGATAATCAGTTCCTTAAACTTCGCAACCTCCTTGTTCAGTAAGTCAAGTCTAAATTGCTGGGTCCATCTATAATGTTTTAGTTCATCTAAATTACCAATTGACAATCCGAAAACTAGGATAAAAATAAGTGCTGGCAAATGAAATATTTTGGATACTTCATAAATTAATATGATTAGCAACACGATAGGAACGAATTTAATATGGTGTTCAATTTTATTGAGCAGAAAAGACAGTAGTATTGTTGCCACAAAGGAAATTGCGATTATGACTAGTATTTCTAAACAAAAATATCCAAATGTTTCTAAACCGAAGCTAGAATTGTATGCAATGAAATTGAAGAAAATAACTCCGAAAATATCAGATAAACTACTTTCATAAATGATGAATTCTTTTTGAGTCGAAGAAAGGTTTATTACGCTTGGTATCGCGATTGCGCTGCTAATAACGCAAAATGGGATCGCATTTAAAAGACTATCTCTGAAGGAATATCCTCCATAATAATGGAATAAATAAGCAAGCGAAAAGGCTAGCACAATCAAAGGCAAGAAAGCCCCTATGGATGATTTTTTTATCAGTCCAATTTTAGATTTGTTGAGTTCCAACTCTAAAGAACCTTCCAATACAATTAAAATAAGTCCAATTGTACCTAAAATGGGTAGGATAGTTGTAAGATTTGGTAGCTCAATACTAAAAAAGAAGGTTACTTCTCTAACGATCCAACCCAGAAGTAATAATAGTATAACAGAAGGTATTTTTGTCCTTGAAGCTGTAAGATCAAATAAGTAAGCGATAAGTAGTAAAAGACAAAGTGAAATTATAATTGTCATAGAAAATTAATTATATTTTGTAATTTTTTAGAGTTTCCATTAGGAATAATGGAGCTTCATGTTTTGAAATATAAGACATTAGAAGGTTATAACATCAATATTTTTTTAATTAAATAAAAAAAAATTACAGTTTCTGATTATTTTAAATCAATAACACTTTGTAAATGAATTAAATATGTTTTAATTTTTTATAGTTCCCAATTTTTATAGAGAAGGGAGAAACTGTTGTAATTCGACACCCTTTTCCATTATTAGTCGAGCAGTAAAAAATAACAAGGTTGGCTCAGTTCGCAAGTTAAGATTGCTGTGTTTGTCTTCAATACAGTGATTTCAAGCACGGCCTAAATTAGCTATTTCGTTTTTTCCTTTCGTTTTTCTTTCTCTAACCTTCTGAAATATCCTCGAAAGAGAAAATTGTGTTTAAGAGCTTCTAAATTTTCATTCAATTTAATACTCGCTTCATTGACATTAGTCATGGTCGAGTCTATTGTGTGGACAAGCGTGGGATCATTAGAAAGGTAGTTGAGTGCACCTTTTCCCTCTTTAATATTGACAATGGTGTTATTTAGATTAGTCACGACTTTATTTACTTCGAGACTTGTTTTATCTAAATTACTAACGATTGTCTTAATATCATTGGCAACAGCTGTATCCTTCAATAGCCCTATAACGTTATCTTTGTCGTTTATCGATTCAAGAAGTCGGTTTAAATTATTGGTGGCTTTTGAGGTTTCCCTTCCTGAAATTTTTAAGTAATACATGGTTTCTTTTAAGTCCTTTGCCACTTCAATGTCATTCAATAATAGTGCTACAGTTCCTTTTCCATTATTCATTTCGTCCGTAATTTTGAGCAAGTTTTTGGTGAGAAGGGCAGCGTTGTCATTGGTTTTGCTTAAGGTAATTAAAAGATCGTCAGTTCGAATGCGATTTATAGATATGATTTCATCTCCTGGCTCCGCCGAAGCTTCATTTCCTTTTCCCGGTAAAATGTTGATGACCATACTCCCCACCAGTCCATCAGAGCCTATGGTGGCTACTGCATCTTTTTTTATGTGTTTAAAGATGGCTTTGTCAATAATCATATCCACTTTGATGCTTGTGTCGTTGATCATTTCGATACCAAGGACAGTTCCTACATTTACGCCCGAGTAGCGTACATTATTCCCTATTTGTAAACCATTTACATTATTAAAAATAGTTTCTAAATGATTAGTTTTTCCAAACATTTTTTGCTTATCGCCAATAAAATAGGTAGCTAATATAAAAATCAGCAAGCCAATAATTACAAAAAGTCCTAATCTTATTTTTTGTGATGTCGTTTTTTCCATGTTTATACTTATTTAAAGAAAGCCTGTACTTTTGGATCTGTCGATGTTGCTAGTTCATTAAAAGTTCCTTCGGCATAATTAACACCATCAACCAGTAAAATCATTCGATTTGAGATCACTCGGGCACAATCGACATCATGTGTTATGATTAATGCTGATGTGGTGTACTTTTCTTGGATTGACTTCATCAAGATCAATATTTCTTTGGAAGTGATAGGATCTAATCCTGTCGTAGGTTCGTCATAGAGGATAATCTTGGGTTGAAGAATTAGTGTTCTCGCCAATGCAATTCTACGCTTCATTCCTCCCGAAAGTTCCTCGGGCATCAAGTTTATGGTTTGTGATAATCCTACATTTTCAAGAGCCTGCATCACTAAGGGTGTGGTGTCTTTTAGTTTTCCAAATTTTTTAGTGTGACGACGCAAGGGAAATTCTAAATTTTCTCTCACGGTCATCGAGTCATATAAAGCACTTCCTTGAAAAAGAAAGCCAATTTCTGTTCGGAGTTCATCTAAGGTTACTCGGTCGAGTTCATCAATTTTTTCTCCCATCACCATTATCGAACCGCTATCTTGTTTTTCTAACCCGATAAGACATTTTATCATTACTGATTTTCCTGAGCCTGATTTACCCATGATCACCAGATTTTCTCCTTCGTGTAAAGTCATGTTGAAGCCATTTAAAACATGATTGTCACCATAGCTTTTTCTCAAGTCTTTGATCTCGATAATAACTTTTCTATTTTGAATGGTAGTATTCATAATTAATTATAAATCATAAAATATATCAGTGACAAAAACAGCAATAAAATCAATGACAAAAAGGAGCATCGAAGTAAAAACTACCGCAGAATTTGCTGCAATACCAACACCTGCTGTACCTTTTTTACAATAATAACCTTTAAAACAGCCCACTAATCCTATGGCAAAGCCAAAAAAGAAGCTTTTAATGGTAGCCGGTATTAGGTCTCCAAATTCCAAAGCATTAAAAACCTGATTGAAATACAGTAAAAAAGACACCTGTCCTTTTACATTTTCGACCAAATACGATCCAAAAAGAGCAATTGCATCACCAAAAAACACAAGTATAGGAAGCATTAATGTAGTAGCCATGATGCGAGTAACCACTAAGTATTTGAATGGATTTGTACCCGATACTTCCATTGCATCAATTTGTTCGGTGACGCGCATGGACCCTAATTCTGCACCAATCCCAGAACCGATACGCCCAGCACATATTAAGGCGGTTATTATAGGTCCTATTTCTCGAATGATCGAAATACTTACCATTGAAGGCATCCAGGAAACGGCACCAAACTCAAGAAGGGTAGGACGCGATTGTAAGGTAAAAACCAAACCAATGATGAATCCAGTTACAGCAACCAACAATAAGGATCGATTTCCCATGTAAAAACATTGGCGAAGGAACTCTTTAAATTCAAAGGGACGTCTAAAAGATTCTCTAAAAAAGCGACCCGCAAAGAAGGAAAGTTCTCCAATTTCAAGCAAGAAAGATTGGATCAGTTTTATTATTTTAAAAATAGGATTCATAGGTGTCATGAATTAATTTTTATAATAAGGAGCTACTCAAATATACGAATATTCCACTGATTATCAGTTATTTTGAATTTGTTAAACTGGTTTTTTGATGTTTTAATCGGGGGGAAATAGTTTTTACACCGATAATAAAACATTTGCAAAAGACATTCTCATAAAAACACGAAATATGAACGGAATAAATGAAGAAGAATCTAGATTCTAGGTTTTGAGTCTAATTGTTAAATGACTTACTATTTCCGGTAAAAAATTCTGGTGACTGGTTTGTTTTTCGAAGAAAAAATAGCTTAGTTGGATATTCTTCGGATTACAAAAGACTGATGTTTTTAGCTTAGAGAATCAACAAATCGCTAATGTCAATTCTATTGCTTTCATGAGGAATCGTGTTGCAAGTAATGATTTCCTTTGCTCCTGATTTTTTTATTTCCTGAAAAGCATTTTTAGCAAATACGGCGTGTACGCCAATGCAAATGGGAGGTTTCATTCCAGCGTTTTTCAAATGAGTAATCGTCTCTATCATCGTTCGTCCAGTTGAAATAATATCATCCACTAAAACGGGAACATGGGTTTTGTATTTATCAATTTGTGGTATGGAAACTTCTACATCACGGTCACCATGTCTAATTTTCGATAAAATAATATAGGGTGCGTTAGCATTTTTTGCGACTTCTGCAACCCATTGTTCACTTTCACTGTCGGGGCCAATTAGTACCGGGTTCTCAATAGTATATTTTATCCAGGCCGAAATATGCAGTGCTGCATGAGAGACCGTTGTTGGTATGCTGTAGATTTCAGATAAAGAAGTTCTTCGATGTAAGTGGGGATCAACCGTAACTAATGTATCTACAAATCCGGAAAGTAAATTTGCAAAAAGAGTAGAGGTAACACTTTCTCCAGTATTGAAGACCTTGTCTTGGCGCATATAGGAAAGATATGGCGCGATTAAACAGATGCTTTTAGCACCAAATTCTTTTGCGGTCTTCGCCAAAAAGTAGAGCGGTAACAATTTAGAGTCAGGCTGATGAAGGGTACAAACTAGAAATACTTTTTTGTCTTTCACATCTGATATAATCCGAACATAGGTTTCTCCATCAGGAAAAGAGCGGATTTCTACGTTTCCTTTTTCAGCATTTTCTTTTTGAATAAGTATTTCTGCCAACTCTTCATTTCCTGGTAAAGCAAAATATATTTTTTTCATGAGCATTATTGAATTAGAATAATATCCTTTTCTGATTTCATGTAGTCGACAGAGTATTTCAGTTCACCATTTGTTTCGGAGTAAATTGTATACAATATATCACCTTTCTCGACTTTGGTATTCAAAGGCGTTTTTAATAGCAGTCCTGCTTTACTATCGTGCGGTGCACCAGCAAGTTTTGCGATTTTCGCAAGTTTGCGGTTATCAATTTCAATCACAACTCCTGACTTATCAGCTGTAACATCTTCTTTAAAGACGGCAAATTCAGGTTCTCTAAAACCACCTTGGGCTTTGCATATCGAAAGAAACTTTTCGTAAGCCTTTCCGGAGGATAGGATTTCTTGAGCATTTTGTAATCCATTTTTGTCATCTACTAAGTCGATGATACTAGCTGCAATTAGGAGTGATTTATTTTTTAAATCTTGAGGTGCATTTTCTTCATTACGCAACACACTAAGCACATCCATAGCTTCTAGTGTAGGGCCAATTCCTCTGCCAATGGGCTGGGAGCCATCCGTAAAAAGAACATTTACTTTGATGCCCATCGCTTTTCCAACGACATTGAAATAATATTTTAGTTTTTCGGCATCTTCTTCTGTTCTTACTTTTGCTGTTTTTCCTATTGGAATATCAATAACCACATGTGTCGAGCCCGCGGCGATCTTTTTTGACAATACTGATGCGATCATTTGTCCTTCACCATCTACATCAAGCGCTCTTTCGACACGAATTAAGATATCATCGGCTGGGCTTAGTTTGATGGAACCACCCCAAACGAAGCATCCATTTTCCTGCTCTACTACTTTTTGAATTTGTTTGATGCTGAGATCAATTGTCGTCATGGTTTCTAAGCTGTCAGCCGTACCTGCAGGCGATGTAATTGCCCGAGAAGAAGTTTTGGGTATTGTAAGACCGTAGGCAGCAACTATTGCTACCACGATAGGTGTTGTTCTATTTCCAGGAAGTCCTCCTACACAATGTTTGTCGACCACAATTTTTTTATTCCAAGAAAGTCTTTGTCCTGAAACTACCATCGCTTTAGTGAGTCCTATTATTTCTTCGATGTTGAGATTGTCACCGGCACAAGCAGTTATAAAAGCAGCAATTTCGATATTAGAATATTCGCCCTTGACAATATCGTTTATTATGTTTTGTAGGTTCTCATTGTTCAGCTGTTTGCCATACATTTTAGCTCTAATACTACTCATGGAAGTCACGGGCTGCACATGTGAAAAACTAATTTCGTCCCCTTTTTTAGCGTTTAAATCTTTCCATGCACTTTCAGACAATCCCGCTTCTCCCGCTTGTAAAATTCCATCAGTGATAATATATAAAGTGGCTATTTTAGAATTGCCATTTACAGTTACTAGTACTCTATTTAGTGCTTCGAAACCTTCTGATTTACAGATATGGCAATCTTTTCGCATGAAAACAACGTGTTCTCGCTGCGCATCGATGCCAAGATGGATTAATTTTAGAGTGTTAAAAGTAGTATCCATAAAACAAATATTTAATGGCGCAATTCATTAGAAAGGTACAACCTCAATTATTACGGTTGAAGGATTTTTGGAGCTAAATCACAATTAAAACTGAATATAAAAATAGTTGAACTTCAGTTATTGTAATTTGTAAAATTAGCGCCATTTAGTTCTCATATAGTCTTAATCTGTTTCTAACAGCTATAAGCTCTGTCTGTAATGCATCAATTTTCTGTAGTAAGTTAAAAACAACATCAATTCCTTCTATATTGACATCTAATTCTTGATGCATCCGGATGATCTTTTCGATTTCATAAATGGAATCTTGATGAATATATTGCACCTGTTCCACTGTTTGAATCTCCACTAATCCAAGTTCGCTTAAATGACTAAAGAAAGCCAGTTCGACTTTATAGTGGCTAACTAATGTGTGGAGTGGAATGAAGTTTTCTGTATTCATAATGTTCTTAGCTTAGAAAGTTCAGTGTATAATTCCTTTTCTTTTTCAGACAGACTTGTTGGAATTTTTATTTCATAAGTGATGTATAAATCACCAAATTGATTTTCCTTTTTATAAACGGGAAAGCCTTTTCCTTTTAGTTTTACTTTGGTTCCATTTTGAGTTCCCGCGGGTACTTTCAATTTTACTTTTCCGTCAAAAGTGTCTACGGTAATCTCACCTCCTAATATGGCTGAATAGACATCTAAATCTACAGCTGTGTACAGATTTGCTTTATCTCGTTTAAAAGCAGTATGATTCTCTATGGTGAAAGTGATGTATAAATCCCCTTTTGGACCGCCTCCAGTACCTTCTGCTCCAAGTCCAGTAATTTTTATTATTTGTCCGTTTTCTACTCCTGCGGGAATAGTAAGCCGAATGTTTTTTCCATTGATCGTCAATGTTTGTTTGTGAGTGGTATAGACCTCTTTTAAGTCAAGATGCAGTTCAGCATTAAAATCCTGACCTTTAAATTGTGTACTACGGCCACCACCTCTTGCAGATTGTCCACCAAACATAGATTCGAAAAAGTCCGAATAATCTCCGCCGCCGCTAAAACCGGCTTGTTGTCTTCCTCCTTGGTATTGCTGCTGCTGTCTTCTTGATTGTTCATACTGCTCCGCCTGCTGCCAGTTTTCACCGTGTTGATCATATTTTTTACGATTCTCGGCATTGCTCAAGACTTCATTGGCTTCATTTAGTTCTTTAAATTTTCTTTCGGCCTCTTTGTCATTAGGATTCAAGTCGGGATGGTATTTTCGGGCCATTTTTCGATACGCCTTTTTAATGTCAGCTTCGCTAGCCTTTTTTTCGACTCCTAATACTTTATAATAGTCTATAAATGCCATTGTATATTTTTTTTTTCAATTGTTGATACGGCGATTCCCTTTTAGCGATACTACTTTTCTAATAGTCTGAAAAGATATAATATAGTAGCTGTATAAATTTACTGATTTTTTATATGATTAATTGTAATAAAATGTTTTATTTCAGTTTGTTAGGGGGATTTTATAAAGTGTATCAATAATAATATATTTTTGGTTACAGATTAGCAGAAGGATGGGTAAGATTAATGATAGATAAATCTTTTATTCTGATATCTCTCGGTTCTTTTTTCTAAAATCAACCGGTCTTATCTTAACCAAATTATAAAAAGTGTTGCTAAAAGTAGCCGGACTATTGTATCCAGATGCATAGGCAATCTCACTGATAGTCATTTCAGTTTGCAGTAATTTTTCCATACTATGAATTATTCGAGTGAGTTTTACATATTGCAAAAATGAAATATCTAAGTTATCTCGAAATATTCGCGAAAGGCTGCGGCTGCTGAAACCAAAATGTTTAGCAACATCTTGTAAAAGAAGCAGTTGGTCTACATTAATATGGATGTATTTTAAAATTGGGCGTAATCTCTGGTTAGTAGTTGTGGGAAGTACTACAGGAAGTGGATTTTTGCTAATTTCTGCAATAATATTTCCTAAGGTTTTTATATATTGAAATTTATTTTTTTCTTTTTTAAAAATATTTCCGCTCCAATTTTCGGTGAATAAAATCATTTCCAGAACCAAATTTGATGCAGGGAAAATCCCCATTTTCGAATAGAAATCATTACTATTAAGAATGTGAGTAGGAATATAAATATTCCGTATCATAGTTATGGAGCTTTTCAACTCGATAAAATGCTCCATACCTGCTGGAATCCAAATATAGTGACGGGCAGGTAAGAAATAGGAATTGTCATTTGTCTTTAAATAAGCCGCTCCTCCTTCTATATAAGTAAGCTGATGCTTGTTGTGACTGTGCATGGCAAGTTGCTCTTCAATCTTAGTATGGTAGATGTAAGTAGTCTTGGGATATTGATTTACCTTTTCTAAAAAACTAGGCTCTTTTATCGTGGGCATATCATGAGTTTTAATTTGGCTCAAATTAACAATTAAATGGCTTAATTAACAAATTAAGACTTAAAAAGAAATTGGAATTTTGCAGTTCTAATTTAAGAAGTAAATATGCACTTTAATTATTGTAAAATAGGACTGCCTATATTCTTGTTTTTTTTTGTTCCAATACAAGCTCAAAAACTAATGAAAGATAGTGTTGCAATTTCGCTCGAAAGCGTTTGGGAAAAAGCCGCTCGAAATAGCAAGGAAATTAAAATCCATCATTTGCATACAGCATCTGGTGCCGAAGCTGTAAAAAATGCAAAGAGCAAACAACTTCCTGAAATAGGTTTTAATGCTAACTATGGCAAATTAGCTAACATTCCCATTTTTAACAATGGAATTTTACACCATCCAGACTATATACCCTTAGAGGATCATTCTATTTATGGTGCTACAATTGATGCGTATTTTGAAATTTACAATGGGCATAAGCTAAAAACAAATATCAAAAAAGAAGTTGCGAAACAGGAGTTATCAGAATATATAGAAGAGGAAACTATAGAAAACATCCATTATCAAGTGGCTGAAACTTATTTGAAATTGCAACTCTATTTACAATTTGAAAAATTAGTAAAGAAGAATATTTATCAAAATGAAGAACGCTTAAAACTAATTCAAAAATTACATGCAGGAGGAGTCGTTTTGAAAAGTGATTTACTTCGAGCGCAATTGCAATTGTCTAAGCAGAAAACTTCTTTAACAGAAATTCGAAATAATGCGCAATTAGCCATGCAGGAGCTAAATATTTACATGGGAGAACCTGATTTTCAAAATTTGAAACCCACAGATTCTATAGGTTTTCGAGAAGGTCAGCATTTAATGAGCTATGATGATTATGTTGATAGCGCTATAAACAAGTCTCCATTACATAAGATTGCTAAGCAAAAAGTAGCACTAAGTAAATTAAATATAGAAGGCTTAAAATCGGATAAATTACCAAGAATAGGTTTGTTTGGCGATTATAATTATTCCTATCCGCAGATCAAATTGTATCCCTATGAAAATGCGCCCTACTTACTAGGAGTTGTGGGGGTTAAATTATCGTACTCGATTTCGTCGATATATCATGATGTGCATAAAGAAGAAGAAGCTAAAATCCTCTATGAAGAGCAAAAAATAGCACAAGAAAATGTGCAAGATAATTTACGAAAAGACATCAATAGGGCCTATAAACGTTACATAGAAGATCAAGGAAAAATAGAGGAATTGCAATTGAACATAAAACAAGCGGCAGAGAATAGTCGCATACTCAATCATACCTATTTTAACCAATTGTCATTAATAACTGACTTGCTTGATGCGGACACACAGTTATTGCAAGCACAATTTGAACTCGTTTCAGCCAAAATATCAGAGCAAGTACACTATTACCAACTACTAAAAAATACAGGAAACCTATAATTATGGCTACAACAACAGAAAAACACGAACGTATTGACAGGATTATTGTTAAGATTACTTATAGTATTGCCTCAATAGTATTGGTTTTATTGGTTATTTATGGTCTATATGCACTCGTAAAAATGTATCGCTATGAAGAAACTAATGATGCTCAGGTAGAAGAATATATTAATCCAATAGTAAGTAGAACGACAGGATATGTTCAAGAAATTAAATTTAGAGACCATCAACGTGTTTATAAAGGAGACACTTTGCTAGTGATCGATAAAAATGAAACTATGATGGAATTAAAAGAAGCCGAAGCTGAGTTGAGTTCCGCCAGAGCTTCTTTAGTAGTGCTCGAAAGTAATACAGTAACCACAACCAGTAGCGCATCAATAAGTGAGGCTAGTATTGCTGCATCTAAGGCAAAGCTGTGGCAGCAAGAAAAAGAATTTAGTAGATATAAAAAATTACTAGCTGAGGAAGCAGTTACGCAACAACATTTTGAGGCTATAAAAACCAGCTTCGAAATCGCAAAGTCAGAATATAAAGCGGTTCAAAACAGCTATAAAACAGCCAAAGGGAAGATAAATGATGTTGGTTCACAATTAGTCGTAGCCAAAGCAAATGTTCAGCAAAGAGAAGCTATCGTAGAACATATTAAGCTCAATTTGACCTATGCTGTTATCACCGCACCAGCCGATGGGATTATGGGAGATAAAACCTTGCAAGTAGGGCAATTAATTCAAAAAGGACAAACGATAGGCTTTATTGTAGATCAAGATCAAGGGAAATGGATTGTAGCTAATTTTAAAGAAACCCAAATTGCAAATTTGAAAGAAGGACAAGAGGTAGAAATTAAAGTAGATGCTTACTCTAAGGAGACTTTTCATGGTACCATACAATCTCTTGCCCCAGCTACAGGATCTCGATTCTCGCTTTTGCCTCCTGATAATGCTACGGGGAATTTTGTGAAAATTATTCAGCGTTTTCCAGTTAGGATACTTTTGACAGATGCTGTAGCAAAAACAAATAATCTTCGTGCAGGTATGAATGCTGAGGTTTTGATTCCTAAATTATAACTTTTATATGAATCCATCGTCAAACATTTTTAAAAATTGGGTTCCGAAATGGCTAATTAAAGTTACGATATTTATAGTAATTCTTCCAGCGGTATCCATGTTAGCGGCTTATATAGGAGGAGTTAGTAGTGCCGCAAGTTTTTATGGTCTGGACCCTACAGATATCCAATTTTCGATCGTACTGTATTATGTTGGAATTGCTAGTTTTTTTCCATTGGAAAGAAGGTTTTTTAGCTATTTTGATTCCAAAACTTATTTTTTAATGTGTGTTTTATTGTTTACAGCAATCAATTTACTACTGTATAGTACTCAAAATGCATTACTTTTTCTGGTCTTACGATATTTAGGAGGAGTGGTTACGGTGGGTTTAATTGGTGTTACAATAAATCTGATATTTTCTCAGTTTCATTCGAACCGATCAAGAGTTTTAGGATACGCTGTTTTTTATGGAACCTTGCTAATATCTAATGCATTTATCTACTTGTTTGATGCTTATATATTTCAAAATTATGATTTTAATGTATTGTATTTAGCGATTATTTATGTTCAAATTCCGGGCGTGCTTCTACTGCTACTGTGTCTGAAAACAAATTTACGGTTGCACCAAAAAAGGCTTCCCTTGCTGGATTTAGATTGGAAGAGTTTCGTGATTTACAGCACACTACTTACTTTAATAGCCTATGTGATTATGTATGGTCAATATTACAATTGGTTTGAAAGTATTCGTATTTGGGTATGTGTAGGAGGCATCATGCTATTGCTTGGAGTTTTTATTTTAGTACAAAAAAATCGAAAACGTCCGTTTATCGATTTAACAATTTACAAATTCCGAAATTTTCGAATAGGCGCCTTGCTACTAATTCTCTATTATATTTCTAAAGGTGATCTTAGTGCCGCTAATACTTTTCTTTTTAATGAGATGGGTTTAGATTCGTATCATTATGCCTACATCATGTTATTTAATGCCATTGGTATTGTTGTTGGTATAACAATAACGGCGCGATTTCTTTTACGTAAGCGAAATATGCGCTTAATATGGCTTACAGGATTCGCTTTTTTACTGCTGTATCATATACAAATGTTTTTTGTTTTTGGCTCTCAAGCCAATGAAGATAGTGTTGTACTGCCTTTATTTTTTCAAGGACTTGGAAATGGGATTTTGATGCTTTCTATTGTTTTTTTTACAATTTCCTCTGTTCCAGAATCTAAGAGTTTCTCCGCTTCCTTGAGTGGCGTCTCTTTTCGTTTTTTTGCATTCACAGTAAGCTTAGCACTTATTTCCTTTGTGAATTTAAAACAAGTAAGTGTACATTATAACGAACTTGGAAATACTATAACCATTTTAAATAGTGAATCCAGTAAGCGTTTACAACTGTATGAAAATCTGGCTCTTGACAAAGGAGCTTCAACAATTAAAGCCAAAGTAGTGGCGAAGAAGTTAATGGGGAAAGCTGTTGCAAATCATACGAATATTCTGTTTGCAAGAGATTATTACTATTATATGGGTGTTTTTATATTTTTTATAATGCTAGGTATTGCACTAATTCCTCATTTACATTTTCGATTCCGGAAAATTGGTGCAGAAGTGATTCCTATCTAATTTGAAAGTAACCATCATTGCATTATATCCTATTCTATAATTGATGAAAACAATAAACGCAATAAGTAGCGAAAATGTCCAATGTCTAAACAGATCGATACATGATATTTTTCTGATTTTTAATGTTCCTTTCGTTTTTATTTTTTTTATGAGTTGTTTAAATACAGAATATATTTAAATAACTAAAAATCAACATTGTACCTTGGAGATTAATTAGCATAAAGTTAAACCAAAAATTAACGCATTTGTATAATTGGTCTTTGGTATTAAATAGTATGTAGTCAAAAATCGATTCGATTATAATTAGGTCGAATTCGTCGAAGCGGGATTAGAATAAATCTAACCAGCTATTGTTTTTTTTCAACTTTTAGCTTTTCATTTTTAGTATTCCGACGAAATATCCATTTCTCTATTTCTACTGCCCAAAAAATGATGCTTGACACGGCTAAGGTTATAACTAACTCTAAATAAGATAATGGTTGCGTTCTAAAAACTTCATTGAAAAAAGGAGTGTAGATAATAATCAATTGTAAACTAACCGTTAATAATAGAGAAATCAACATGGGTTTATTCGAAAAAAAACCGATTTTGAAAACGGATTCCCGCGTGGAGCGAATTGCCATTACGTGTCCCATCTGACTGAAGCAAAGCACTGTAAAAGCCATTGTTTGCCAATGCACAATCTCACTATGAATTGCCCAGGCTTGTATACCAAGTGTTACTACTCCCATCAAAAGTCCGACCCATAAAATGTGTATGGCCATGCCTCCGGCAAAAATATTCAACTTCGGATTTCGTGGTGGACGCTGCATGATATTTGCTTCGGCGGGCTCAGAGGCTAATGCCAGTCCTGGTAGTCCATCGGTTACAAGATTAATCCAAAGTATATGAATAGCAAGCAACGGTATTGGCAAACCGAAAAAAGGGGCTAAAAAAATTGCCCAAATTTCGCCAGAATTAGATGTCATAGTATATTTTATAAATTTCAGGATATTGTCAAATATTCTTCGGCCGTGTTTTACTGCTACTACGATTGTGGCAAAATTATCATCGAGTAATATCATCGCTGCGGCTTCCTTAGAAACGGCTGTTCCATTAATTCCCATTGCTATACCTATGTCGGCATTTTTAAGTGCTGGCGCATCATTTACACCGTCACCGGTCATAGCAACAAAATGATTTTTAGACTGTAAGGCGTTAATGATTAGTAATTTTTGTTCGGGATTTACTCGGGCATAAACACGTACATTTTCTACAATTTCCGAGAATTTTGTGGGTGATAATTTGGCAAGTTCTATTCCTGTTAAGACAAGGTTTTTCTCGGAAGTAATGATTCCTAACTTCTCAGCAATGGCTTTGGCGGTCAATTTATGATCGCCAGTAATCATGACAGGAATAATACCTGCTTCTACGCATTGTGAAACGGCCTGTTTAGCCTCTTCACGTGGAGGATCAATCATTCCCACAAAACCGATAAGTGTTAATGAAGACTCTATTTCATTCGAAACTAATTTGTCAGGTAAATTGGGTAGGGTTGTCATCGCATAGCCTAAAACCCGATATCCTTTTTCGGCCATCTCGTTTACCCTGAGTTCTAGTTCTGGAATAAGCGATTTTTGATTGTCATTTAATTTATTGAACAATACGTCAACCGCGCCTTTTACAATGACAATTATTTCGTTTGGCTGGCCCGAAGAGGGATTTTGGATTTGATGTAATGTGGTCATACATTTCCTTTTCGAATCGAAAGGCAATTCTGCAATGCGGGGAAATTTTAATTCTAATTCGGCCCGCTCCATTTTTTTTTGTGAAGCATATTGAACTAATGCTACTTCAGTTGATTCCCCGAGCCATTCTCCAGTTTTATCTTTTGAGACATCATTGTTCAATGCCATTAGATGGAGAAGGATGTCTCCTTCGAGAAAAATAGTATCGTATTTTTTGTCAAACGTTTCATAAATGCCTTCGACTGTCATTTTATTTAATGTAAGTGTACCTGTCTTGTCAGAGCATATGTAAGTCACGGAACCTAGTGTTTCAACGGCTGGAAGTTTACGTATTAACGCATTTCGTTTCACTAATCGCTTAGCGCCAAAGGCAAGAGCAATAGTCACCAAAGCGGGTAAAGCTTCGGGAATGGCGGCCACCGAAAGGGAAATAGACACTATTAACATGGAATATGGGGATTCTCCACGCAGCCAGCCAATTAGAAAAATAACGAGGCAAATAAATAGAATGACCATTGACAATCGTTTTCCAAAAGAGGCTAATCTTTTTTGCAATGGAGTCAAAGCTGCTTCAGTCTGAATCATTTTTGCAATTCCTCCTAACTCGGTATTCATTGCCGTTGCCACGACATAAGCAAGTGCTCTGCCGTTAGTGACAAAAGTTCCCTTGAATCCCATATTCGTAAGATCTCCTAGGGAATATTCTTGTTTAGGAAGAGAGTCAGCGTTTTTTTCTACATTATAGGATTCTCCTGTAAGTGTAGATTCATCTACTTTTAACTGATGGGTTTCAAAAAAACGAACATCAGCAGGAATACTATTTCCAACTTCAAGAATCACCACATCTCCAGGAACAATATCAGAAGCGGGGATATCAATTCGATGTCCTTCACGTAGAACCTGCACCACGTTTGACACCATGTTTTTTAAAGCCTCCATTGCTTTTTCAGCGCGGTATTCTTGAACTACACCAATAACTGCATTAATAATTACGATCGCAACGATAACTATAGTATCTGTTAGGTCACCCATTATTCCTGAGATAATTGCCGCAATGACTAAAATAATAATCATAAAATCTCGGAACTGACGAACCAACATCTGCAGAAGGGTCTTCTTTTTTTTATCTTCAATCTGATTTTTACCGTACTGGGCTAGACGTTCTTCAGCAGTTCTTTCATCTATACCTGAGGGGGATGTCTCCAACTTCTCAGAAACTTCAGAAAGTGAAAGTAAATGCCAATTGATATTCATCTGAATTTATTTTAAGTAATGCGTGCTTTCTGCTTTTCAAAATAAAATAAATAATTAATTTATTTCGTTTTCACAAATACCAGCGTAGGCCCATGCATTAAAATTAGCAATTGTAGTATTTGCAATTCCCTGTAAAGCTTCATTGGTCAGAAACCCTTGGTGTCCTGTAATTAAAACATTGGGAAAGGCGCGAAGAATGGTATATAAATTATCTTCAAATTTTTTATCCATATGGTTGCCAAAGAAGATGTTTTTTTCCTTTTCATAAACATCTAAACCGGCTGCTCCAATTTTTCCTGACTTGAGCGCCATTATCAAATCTTCGGTATTCACGACGCTTCCTCTGGCGGTATTAATAAAAATCACTCCTTTTTTCATCATATTAAAGTAACTTTTATGGAACATGTATTTTGTTTCTGAATTTAACGGACAATGAACTGAAATCACATCAGAATTTTTACAAAGTTCTTCCAGTGTGCTATAGCTAATGTTAATTTGTTTGCTTAACTCCTCATTTATTTGTGGATCATAAGCTAAAATTTGGCAACCAAAACCATGCATAATTTTCGCAAAAGCGGTACCTATTTTTCCGGTTCCAATAACTCCCACTTTTTTTCCATGCAAGTCAAAACCTATCAATTTATCTAGGCGGTAGTCGCCCATTTGCATTAGTTTTTGGCCGAGCGTAATTTTTCGATTTAAAGCCATTAGTAATGCGACAGCATGCTCCGCTACAGAATAGGGGGAATAGGCCGGAACATTAGCCACTTTGATTCCCAATGCTCTTGCTTTTATAATGTTTATATGGTCGTATCCTACAGAGCGTAAGGCAATATATCTAATGCCAAGTAAATATAATTTTTCCAGTACAACATCAGAGGCATCGTCAGCTGTAAAAAGAGCAATGCCTTCAAATCCTTTGGCAAGAATTGCAGTATCTTCATTTAATGATTTATCTGTGTATTCTATTTCCAGTTTGCCATGGGGTGTATTCTCGATAAAGGATTTGTCAAATGCGAATATGCTGTACATTAGAATTTTCATGATGTTTACTTTATTTCAAATGATGAATATTTTAGTTGTTTACATGGTTATAATTTTTATTATTTCGAATAAGTTATTTTAAAGTGAAACATATCAAATCGCTTTCCATCTGCTTAAGTAGGGAAGAAGATCTAACGCTTTTTGAATCGTATGTTCTGAAAGTTTTAGTTTTTTCATTTGTGTTTCTACCGTTTCTTTCATGTCGGAAAATGTCATATTTGGCTGTGTAAATTCCCCAGCTTGGTAGCAATATTTGCAATACTCATCCGTTTTTAATCCATTTAATTTTGTTCCTTTCAATTGCTCGTTATCAAGTGGAATTCCACAACTCTGACATAATGTATCTAATTGCATAATATTGATTTTTAGAGAGTTAAATTGATCTTTTTTCTAGTCATTTATGGCCGTACCATATTTTTCTTTTCGGTTTTCAAAATGTTTTCAATTCCTTTTATGATGGCATCTGGGTTAAATGATATGCTATCGATTCCCTGTTCCACTAGAAACTGTGCAAATTCTGGGATGTCACTAGGCGCCTGGCCGCACAATCCTACTTTTATATTATTTCTCTTAGCGGCAAGTATTGTTTCCCGTATTAATTTTTTTACCGCTGGATTTTGTTCGCTAAACAAATCACTTATTAAAGTAGAGTCGCGATCCAGCCCAAGAGTGAGTTGTGTTAAATCATTTGAGCCAATGGAAAATCCGTCAAAAATCGAGGCGAATTCGTCGGCCAATATTACATTACTTGGGATTTCTATCATAACATATACTTCTAAACCATCTTCACCCTGAACCAACTGGTTAGTGGCCATCTCTGCTAATACTTTTTCTCCTTCCTCAACTGTTCGACAAAAGGGAATCATCAGTTTTACGTTGTGGAATCCCATTTCATTTCGTACTTTTTTCATGGCTGCGCATTCTAAAGCAAACCCTTCTCTATAAAAATTACTATAGTAACGAGAAGCACCCCTAAAACCAATCATTGGATTTTCTTCCTCGGGTTCAAAGTATTTTCCTCCAATGAGGTTAGCGTATTCATTGCTTTTAAAATCACTCATTCTAACAATAACCTCTTTTGGATAGAAAGCGGCCGCGACGATCGAGACTGCTTCAGCTAGTTTGTCAATGAAATATTTTTTACCGTCATCATAACCTTTAGTTAATTCTGATATTTGGTCATTTATATTTTGGTCGGTTATTTTATCAGGTTCACAAAGTGGTAGGGGATGAATTTTAATGCTGTTAGAAATCGCAAATTCCATGCGCATCAAACCAACTCCTTTATTAGGGTAGTTACTTAATTCAAAAGCTCTTTCGGGATCCGCAAGAATGAACATTGGAGCTGTTTCGGGCATAGATAGTTGACTGAAATCATGTTCTGTAATTTCCCAATTTAATTTTCCGTCATATATTTTTCCAACTTTACCCTCAGCACAACAAACTGTAATTTGTTGACCATTCTTTATGAGATTTGTCGCGTCACCGCAACCTACAACTGCAACAGTCCCTAGTTCTCTTGCGACAATGGCGGCATGACTTGTACGTCCACCTTTGTTAGTAATTATGGCTGCCGCCTTTTTCATAATTGGATCCCAATCTGGATTTGTCATATCGGTAACGAGAATCTCGCCTTCTAATAATTGATTACCTTCCAAAGGACTATGCAGTATGCGTGCTTTTCCAGTTGCTATTTTATCGCCTAGTGCGATTCCTTGAGTGATAATAGTACCAGTTTCTGTAAGTGAGTAAATCTCCCTAACTTTTTTTTGAAACTTACCGTGAATCGTTTCAGGTCGAGCCTGAACAATATAGAGTTGATTGTTTAAGCCATCTTTGGCCCATTCAATATCCATAGGTTTTTTATAATGTTTTTCAATCTTAGTACACCATTGTGCCAGCTCAATTACTTCTTTGTCATTTAATGAAAATTGATTTTGTTTTTCGACAGTCGTTGTTATATTTACAATTGTATTTTCAAAAGTGGTTTCTTCATTTTTTTCGGCATAAATCATTGTAAATTCTTTTCTGCCGCAATGTTTTTTTATAATAGGTTTCAGTTTTGTATCCTCCAAAGTAGGTTTGAAAATCATCCATTCATCTGGTGTTACAGTTCCTTGTACGATATTTTCTCCAAGTCCCCAGCAACTGTTTATAATGATTGTGTTTTGAAAACCAGTATCAGGATCGATAGTAAAAGCAACTCCAGAAGCTGCCTTATCACTTCGAACCATCTGTTGTATTCCAACCGAGATTGCGATATCTAATTTTGTAAAACCCATATCATGCCGGTATTTTATGGCGCGATCAGTAAACAGGGATACATAACAACGATGTACAGCATCAAGTAATTGATTTTCCCCGCTGATATTGAGAAAGGATTGCATTTGTCCTGCGAAACTTGCTGTGGGTAAGTCTTCTGCTGTGGCGCTGCTTCGCACTGCGACATCAAGATTGTAGATATCGCTTTGTTTGCTTAGCGATCGGTATGCTGCACTTATTTCAGCGCGCACTTCGTCAGGAATAGTTCCTGAAAGAATTAAATTTCTTGCTTTTTCACCTACTTCAGAAAGGTTGCTGTACTGCTTTGTGTCTAATTGGTTTAAAATTTCATCTAATGAATTCTCGAGATTGTTTTTCTTTCGAAAAAGACGGTAGCCAGCTGCAGTAACTGCAAACCCATTGGGAATATTAACTCCAATAGGTTTTAATTGATTGTATATTTCTCCAAGAGAGGCATTTTTACCACCTACCTGATCTATGGTATTGATACCAAATTGGTTAAAGAATAAGATGTATTTGTAATCTTCCATTTTTATCATTTTAAATTGTAAGTGCGTACTCCTTTTAGTAGATTAGACGATAGATAGTTATTCAAGGCACGATTTAATTATGCAAATCAAAAAATGATTTTAAAGCCAATACTAGGAATAATAGGAGCAATCTGCTAGTAAAGGTAGAGCGGAGTAGGTGTGCTCGTTTTTATTTCCTTAGTGCTCCACTAATTTAATCAAAAAAAGACGGAATTAGTACTCAAAAGATACTTATTTTATTAATAAGTATCTAATTTATAGTTATTAGAGTATTTTTTTGGTTTAATGATTTAGCAGCTTTTGATTTTTAATAGAATTAGCTCTTATTTTTTTGTAAGATACACTTATTAGCAGCAATTTAATTCTATAAAATGTTTCAAAAAATCCGTTAAAAAGGGCAGCACAAGGGCCAATAATTAACAGAGAAATACAGTTTTAATTCAATTTTTATTTTATTTTTGTAAGGTTTCGGGAGTATTTGACTTATTAGAATTGTATTTTTAATAATCATTTTTTCGAACGATTAACCCCAAAAGAAGACCTACCTATATAATGAAAAAACCAATATTGCCTCTAAATGAATCAGAGAGACTTATGGCTCTTGAAAGTTATTCAATTATGGATTCATTGCCTGAAAAGGAGTATGATTCGATAACACAGTTAGCTTCCTTCATTTGTGGAACTCCCATAGCCTTGATAAGTCTATTAGATGAAAATCGACAGTGGTTTAAATCAAGTGTCGGTTTAGGAGCTAGTGAAACTCCCCGAGAACTCTCTTTTTGCCAATATGCAATTATGGGAGAGGAAGTTTATGAGGTAAATGACGCACTTGAAAATGAACTTTTTGCTGATAATCCATTGGTGACTGGAAGTCCAGATATTCGGTTTTATGCTGGCGCACCGCTGCATGATGGAAACGGGTTTACCTTAGGGACACTTTGTGTGATTGATACAGAACCAAAAGAACTAACTAAAGATCAAAAAAATGCATTACAACTCTTGGCGTACCAAGTAGTTTTATTATTAGACCTACGAAAAAAAAATGTAGAGCTTAAAACGACGCAACTGGAATTTCAGAATTTTATTGAACTTTCTAAAGATTTAGTATGTATTGCTAATGTTGATGCTACTTTTCATAAAGTAAATCCGGCATTTACTACTGTTTTAGGGTATGCGAAAGAGGAATTAGAAGGGAAGCCATTTGTAGATTTTATTCACGGCGATGATTTAGAAAAAACCTATAAAGAAATAGAAAAGCTGGAGAAAGGAGAACAGACAGTTAGTTTTGAAAATAGGTATCGATGTAAAAATGGTGAATATGTTTTATTGAATTGGAATGTCTCACCTCATCCTGAAACAGGTAATTTATACTGCATCGCGAGAGATACAACTTTTGAAAAAAAACAAGAAGAAATACTTATCAATACAACAAATGAGCTAAAAGCTATATTAAATGCATCCGATTTTTCAATAATAGCCACTGAACTTGATGGTACAATAAAACAGTTTAACCGCGGAGCTGAGAAGATGACAGGGTATACAGCGGAAGAGCTTGTAGGTCTTTCGTCACCCGCTATTTTACATTCTATTGATGAAATTGTTAAACGATCACAAGAATTAACAAAGGAATTAGGAGAAGAGATTGAGCCTGGTTTTGACGCTTTCGTTGTAAAAGCACACAAGCTTAACGTTCCTGATTCGAATGAGTGGACTTATATCAGAAAAGATGCAACAACATTTCCTGTAAAACTAACTGTAACTGCTATAAAAAATAGAGATGGGGAAGTATCTGGTTATTTAGGTATAGGTAAAGATATTTCACAGGAAAAAGAAATTGAGCTCAATTTAATAAATAGCAATACGCTGTTAGATGAATCTCAAAAGATTGCTAAGATAGGAAGTTGGAGGTTTGAATTTAAATCAAACCGTCTTACATGGTCACAGCATCATTATACTATTTTCGAACTTGAAAATTTACCAGTTCAGGAACTAAATATTGCGTTTAGAGATAGAATTCACCCAGATGATATTACAATTCTGGACAAAATCGGCGACGAAGTTGTAAAAACGGGATGCGATTTTAAAATTAATTATAGAATAATTCTTCCAGGTAATAGAATCAAAGAAATCTTAGAAATTGGGCAACCTTACAGAAATAGTAGGCGGGAAATAGTTGGAATAAAAGGTACAGTTCAAGATGTAACCGATGAAAAAATAGCGGAACAGAATTTAATAAATAGTAAAAAATTATTAGATGAGTCCCAAAGCATCGCAAAAATTGGTAGTTGGAAATATGATTCAGCAGCAGATTTTCTGGTATGGTCGAAGGGACATTATCAGATATTTGAAATGGAAGAATTGCCATCAGAGCAACTTCTTAAGGCCTTTAGAAGTAGAATTCACTTCGAAGATGTTTCAGTTTTAGATGAATTGATGACGAAAACTTTAACAAATGGTACAGACTTAACTTATCGATACAGAATTGTACTTCCAGATGGCGGTATTAAGTACTTAATAGGAATTGGTCAAGCCATCAAAAATTCAAGAGGCGAAATTACAGGTATTCAAGGAACAGTACAGGATATCACTGAGAAAACGCTAGCGGAGCAAATCATATTCGAAAAAGCCAAAGAAATCAATGATGTTAGGACTGCCTTAGACGAGTCTTCTATTGTTACAATTACAGATGAACAAGGAGTAATACTCTTCGTGAATGACAAGTTTTGTTCGATTACCCAATATAAAAAGGAAGAACTAATAGGACAATTTCATTATCTGGGTAATCACAGCGATATGATCAATAAATTTGTTGAAAATATATTTGCCACTATTTCGGATGGAAAAATCTGGAAAGGAGAGATCAGAAATAAGAGAAAAGATGGAACATATTATTGGGTTTATTCTACTATTGTTCCTTTTTTAAATAAGGAAGGAAAGCCCTACCAATATGTTGCAATTAGTCAAGATATAACAGAACAAAAACAGGATCAGAAGAGTTTAAATAATGCATTATTTGATCTTGAAAGGAAAAATAAAGAACTGGATCAGTTTGCTTACATTGTCTCTCATGACTTAAAAGCGCCTTTAAGAGCGATAAATAACTTGTCAGAATGGATTGTAGAAGACATGCCAGATATGCCAGAAGAGGTAAATAGTAATTTTGGCTTGTTGAGAGGCCGTATTCAGCGAATGGAGAATTTGATCAATGGAGTTTTAGACTATTCTCGAATAGGCCGTACAAAAATAGAAAAAGAAACTTCCGACGTTAAAGTAATGCTTGATCAGATTGTAGAAATGATTGTGCCAACTGCAGGTTTTGAAGTTTTTATAGGAGAAGGATTTCCTGTTTTTGACACTGAAAGGATTCTATTACAGCAAGTGTTTAGTAATATTATAAGCAATGCCGTAAAGTATAGCGATAAACCGATTGGCAAAATAGAATGTCTTTATGAATCATTGCCAGATTTCCACCAATTTTCCATAAAAGACAATGGTCCTGGTATAGCTGAGGAGTATCATGAAAGGGTGTTTCAAGTATTTCAAACTATAGAAGCCAGAGATAAAAAAGAAAGTACAGGAGTAGGTTTGTCTATTGTAAAAAAAATAATTGAAGAAAAGGGCGGCAGTATTCGAATAGAATCTGAAGAAGATAAGGGAGCCAATTTTATATTTACAATTCCTAAATAAATGATAAATGGAGGAAACAGAAAGAAATTATAAAGAGGAATTAGAAGTTCTTAAACAGGAATATGAAGATTTTGTATACATTGTTTCGCATGATATAAAAACACCTATGAGAGCAATTTCTAATATTGCAACCTGGATTGAAGACGATTTAGATCCTAGCGTGGGAGGAGATATAATCAGTAATTTTAATTTGTTAAAAAACAGAGTGGGACGCCTTGAGAATATGATGAATGGTTTGCTGGAACTCTCAAGAGTTAATCGAATGGAATTAGAATTTTATGATATAAATATTCCTAAAATTATTAGTGAAAGCATTGAAACTTTAGAGGATAAAGAAAACGTTGATTTTCTAATTATCAATAATTTATCGAATGAAAATGTTGATACTTTAGGAAAAAAATTAACCCGAGTTTTAAATCATCTTATCACAAATGCAGTTCGATTTAATAACAAAGAGAAGAAAGAGGTAGTTATTGAGCTAAATGAAACGGCTGAGGCCTATGAAATAAAGATATGCGACGACGGTCCCGGAGTGCCCGAAGCAGTAAAAGATAAAATATTTTCAATTTTTTATACTGTAAATTCGAAAGATGTTGTAGATTCGACTGGTGCAGGATTAGCAATAAGTAGTAAAATCTTACAAGTCGTTGGAGGAAGCATAAAGTATGAAAAAAGAGATACTGGGGGCTCAATTTTTAAATTTAATTGGCCAAAAACAATAACATTAAAAATATAAAAGAATGATTCAAAAATTAGTAAGTATTTTATTAGTTGAAGACGATGAGGTCGATGTAATGAATGTGAAAAGAGCATTTTCTAAAAATAATATAAAAAATGAATTATTTGTGGCAGGAAATGGAGTTGAGGCTCTAGACATGTTGCGCAATGTAATTAATCCTTTACCTAAAATCATTATTTTGGATATTAATATGCCAAAAATGAATGGGATCGAATTTCTAAAAGAGATGCGAGCAGATGAAAATCTTAAGAATATATCAGTATTTGTCATGACCACTTCTAACGAGGATAGTGATAAAATTAACGCCTATAATCTAAATGTAGCCGGTTATATTTTGAAGCCGCTTTCGTTTGAAAAATTCCTTTCTTCGGTAGCTACACTTAAGAACTTTTGGTCACTATGCGAAATGTAATTTTTTATAGATTTACTTTATGAGAAGCTCAAACATCCTCTATATCGATAGCTGTAAAACAACAATCGAAAATGCCAAAACAGCTTTGTTAAAAGTTGAGGTTCAATCGAATTTATATTTTTCCGAAAGTTATCCCGATGCATGGCAAATGCTAACAGGCGAAAATACCTTGACACCTGCGCCAAAGATTGTTTTGATAGCCATAAATGAAATTGGAAGTGAAGGAATAGAGTTAATAAAGAAAATCAGAAAAGATCCTAATCTAAGGTCACTTTTAATTTTTGTGATTACAAGTGTACATGATGATAAAAATAAAGTCGCAGCCTTAGATTTAAATATTGCGGGTTATTTTGACAAACCTTTTGAAAACTATAAAATATTGGAATTTTATACAATAATGAATGATTATTGGAATATCATAGAGTTTTAAGCGACATAAAATAAAAAAAGATGGCTATAGCCTTAAATATATTAATTATTGACGATGATAAAGTTGACTCTATTACTATTATTAGATCAATTTCAAAATCAGGAATAATTGCCGATGTCGAAACCGCTTTTTCTGCAAAAGAGGCCATCGAAAAGATTAAATCATCGCAATATGATTTAATCTTTTTGGACTATTTAATGCCAGATAGCGATGGTATTTCCTTTTTAAAGAAACTACGTGCTATTGATATAGACATTCCAGTAATTTTTGTGACTTCTCAGGGAGATGAGAAGGTTGCGAGCCAAGCTATATTGGGTGGAGCTTCAGATTACATTCCAAAATCATTACTGACTCCTGACGGTGTGTCACAAAGTATAAGAAATGCGCTTAAACTTCACGAGAATCTTGTGCATCGCAAGAAAACCGAATTGGCTCTAAGGATTAATGCTAACCGACTTTTGGAGGCACAAAAACTTGCTAAAATTGGATTCTGGGAATTGAATCTAATTGATGAAGAGGTGTTTTTCTCTGAACAAGTCTACGCTATTTTTGAAATAGACAAAAGAAGTATTCCTTCGTTAGCTCTTTTAAAGTCACGCCTAGTCAATTCAGATAGTGTTAAGCTATTCGAGGATAACCTGAATTTGATTATAAAAAACAATTCGGAAGTAAAGTTCAGTCATAGTTTAACTACTAAAAGAGGTACTGTTAAATATATTAATGAGTATATAAAATGCTTGAATGATGAGCATAACAGGCCTTTTAAAATTTTAGGAACAATTCAAGATATCACTGAACAAAAACATATTGAGAGAGAACTTATAAAGGCCAAAGAACTGGCTGAACAATCCGTTCGAGCAAAGGAGCAATTTCTAACTAATATGAGTCACGAAATTCGTACTCCAATGAATGGTATTATCGGATTTGCACGAATTCTGGAGGGAACTAATTTAAATGTTGATCAAGAACAAAGTGTAAAAGCCATAAAAAGAGCCGGGAAAAATTTGATGGTTATGATAAATGATATCCTTGATTTTTCGAAAATTGAAGCTGATAAAATGGTTATCGAAGAAGTGAAATTCTCGTTATCAAAAAATATTAAAACCGTTATAGAGCTGCTTTCCACAATTGCTAAAGAGAAGAACGTAAAATTGCTTTATAAAATTGATCCTAAAATTGACGATTTCTTAATAGGAGACCCAACAAGGCTGTCTCAAATTTTGATTAATTTATTAGGGAATGCCTTAAAATTTACAGAAGAAGGACAGGTGGAGTTAATTATTTCATTGGATAAAGAATCTGAAACTGATGTTTTTATAACATTTGCAGTTACTGACACTGGTATAGGTATTCCTCAAAATAAAATTGATTCTATATTTGAAAGTTTTAATCAAGCCTCAAATGAAACCACCAGAAAATTTGGAGGTACAGGTTTGGGCCTAACCATAACAAGGAAGTTGATTGAGTTGCAGGGTAGTAAGATTAATGTAAAAAGTGCAGTTGGAAAAGGTAGCGAGTTCTCCTTCCCAATGCAATATGCAAAGGATCAAAGTAGAATAGGGGACGTTCCTATTGTAGAAAACAAGCAACTTACTCCTGATTTTCTAAAAGGGATTAAAATATTAATGGTGGAGGATAACGACCTAAACCAACTTTTAGCCATTAAGGTTTTTAAGAAATGGGAGAAAGAAATTGATATTGCTGAGAACGGAAAAATAGCAATTGATAAAATTGAAAAAAATGATTACGATATTATATTAATGGACATTCAAATGCCAGAAATGGATGGAATCGAACTAACAAAATACATTCGAAATAATATGGGAGCTAAGGCTAATATCCCTATTATTGCGTTGACGGCACATGCAACTTTAATAGAAGAAACGCGTTGTTTAGAAAACGGAATGAACGATTATTTATCAAAGCCGTATCATTTTAATGCATTACTTGAAAAACTATATAAAAATTTAATGAAGACAAACACCAATGATGCTGCTGACGGAGCTGCGAAGGAAAGTAAAGATGAAAAATTAATTGATTTAACATATTTGACTGATTTTGCAGACGGAGATGTTGATTTTATTGACCAAATGATACAGTTGTTTAGAAAAAATTCTCCAATAGCACTAAAAATAATCTTAGAATCAAATGAAGCAGATGACTTAATTATTCTAAAAAATGAAGTGCATAAATTGAAGTCTTCTATCAATTTGTTAGGAGTTGTTTCAGCGTTAAAAAGTATTGAAATTATCGAGGCAGAAATTACGACTGATCCTTTTGGTCAAAAGAGGAAAGACGAAGTACTCCATCTTCATGAAATATGCCAGTCTGTTTTTACTGAATTGGAATCAATACACACTGTATCAAAAATATAGTTTAGTTTTGCATCTAGAATGATACAGAAAGAAACTATTTGTACCATATTATTTTTTAACTTTTAAAATGAAGGACTTACCAATTACTATTTTTTTAAAGAAGCTCTAGCGATAGAGTTAAAAATGCAGTTTTTGAACTAATTATTTCCCCCAAATAATAATTAAATTAAAACAAATGAAAATTTTAATAGCCGAAGATGACGAAATGTTGCTTAAAACTATGGAGTTTAAGCTAAAGAGAGAAGGGTTTAATGTAATTTCATGCGCCAATGGCGAAGAAGCGATTGCTATCGTTACAGCCGAAAATCCTGATATAATAATTACTGATATTATGATGCCCATAGTCAACGGACTTGATATCGTAAGAGCAATAAAAGTTGAAATGAAACTAGAGATTCCTATAATAGTGTTGTCTGCGATGGGCTTAGAGAAGACAGTTCTAGAAGCGTTTGAACTAGGTGCTGATGATTTCATCACGAAGCCATTTAGCCCGAACGAACTTATTGTAAGAGTAAAACGATTGTTAGTTAAAGCTTAAGTACTTTATAAATAGATATGAAGTTGTTTTTATGAGATCTAAAATCTTTATTTTTAAGATTTTTCAAAAACAACTTCATCTATCTTGGCTCCCAAATCAATCAAATAGCCAGAAATACTTTTTACAAACTCTTTAGATCCACAGATGTAGAAATGCTGGCTAAAGTCAGTAATGTTTTCGATAAGGTATTTTCGATCAATCCTCTTTCCTGTAAAACCCATTACCTTTTCTCGGGTAAATAACTTAATAAAATTATCTTTTAACATTCCCTCTAATTCCTCGTTCATTATAACATCTTCTGAAGTTTTATTTGAATAAATTAGTTTGTTACCCGCCAGTTGCTTTTTTATAAATAGGTCTCTAAATATCGAAATAAAAGGTGTGATTCCAGCACCTCCAGCAATAAAAACTCCAGGACCCTTGTACTGAATCGCGCCCCATACATCATGAAGAATTAATTCATCTCCTTTGTTGATTCGGCCCAGCATGTTTGTTACACCATTATGCTCCTTGTAAATTTTAATCATGAATTCGAGATAATTTTCTTCCTTCAAATTAGTAAAGGTGAATGGTCTTGGTTTATCGTTCCACTCAGTTGTATTAATTGAAACCTCCGTTGCTTGACCGGGTATAAAATCATATCCTTCCGGTTTTTCGACTTTAAAACATTTTACGTCATGAGTTATGAATTGCGCATCAAGAACTCTAACAGTATGATTTTCCATTTTATTTAGTTGTAAAGAGTTACAGTGAAACAACCGTAACTATTGTTTAGGTCTGATTTAATACTATAAATTTAACCATAAAAATAAAACTTCACAATTTTATATGTCATTGTTTTTCAGACGTATATGTATTTTATTGAAGTGATCCATGAAATGCAACTTTCTGGGTAATAAATAGTATAGTTACATTCCTTTTTGAACAGCCATTTAAAACGAGTACATTTGCATTCCTAAAGAATAAATAATATTTTTTATTAATGGCTAAGAATTGATTATGCCATTTTAGTCTAATGATTATATGTCATTTTTTTTGGTTTTAAAGTTTGACTTATTTTTGACGACTTTTTCCATCCTAAACTCATTAATATTTTATAAAATAGAATGAAACAGTATTTCAACTTATTTGATTTTACACAAAAAGTAAATTACAGAACCGAAATTTTAGCTGGTTTAACAGTTGCGATGACTATGATTCCGGAATCATTATCATTTGCGATATTAGCTGGTTTTCCACCTTTAGTAGGACTGTATGCAGCATTTATAATGGGTTTAGTTACTGCTATTTTTGGTGGTAGGCCTGGAATGGTGTCTGGAGGAGCAGGAGCAACGGTAATTGTTTTAATTGCGCTAATGAATTCAAACGGCTTAGAATATATCTTTGCTGCTGTCGCTTTGGCAGGGATAATACAAATTTTGATTGGTCTGTTTAAGTTAGGTAAATTCATACGGCTGGTGCCACAGCCCGTTATGTTTGGTTTTGTAAACGGTTTAGCGATAATTATTTTTATGTCGCAGCTGGATCAATTCAAAACTATTGTCAATGGTGAAAGTGTTTGGTTATCAGGGAGTCCTATGTTTATCATGGCTGGTTTAGTAGCATTAACAATTGCAATTGTTGTACTATTTCCTAAAGTAACAAAGGCAGTACCTGCTTCCTTAGTGGCAATTATAGTTGTTTTTGGATTAGTTTTAGGATTTGGAATTGAAACAAAAACAGTTGCCGATATTGCTTCCATAAGCGGTGGCTTTCCTCCATTTCATATTCCTGAGATTCCTTTAAGCTTTGCTACTTTAGAAATCATTTTTCCCTATGCATTAATAATGGCTTCAGTAGGATTGACTGAAGGATTATTAACTTTAAACTTAGTGGATGAAATAACAGGAACAAAAGGTAATGGTAACCGAGAATGTGTCGCTCAAGGAAGTGCTAATATTCTAAATGGTTTTTTCTTTGGAATGGGAGGTTGTCCTATGATTGCACAAACTTTAGTTAACCTTTCAGCAGGCTCGAGAGCCCGATTGTCTGGTATTGTGGCAGCATTTGCAATTCTGATCATTATTCTATTTGGAGCACCAGTAATCGAACAATTACCCATAGCTGCTTTGGTAGGAGTAATGGTAATGGTGGCCATAGGTACGTTTGAATGGATTAGTTTTCGAATCATCAATAAAATGCCGAAACACGATATATTTGTTGGAGTTTTAGTAGCAATCATTACTATTTTAATGCATAATTTGGCACTAGCAGTTTTGATAGGAGTTATTATTTCAGCTTTAGTTTTTGCTTGGGAGAGTGCTAAACGCATTCGGGCTAGAAAATATATTGACGAAAAAGGGATTAAGCATTATGAAATATATGGACCGTTATTTTTTGGTTCCACCACTGCATTTGCCGAAAAGTTTGACGTTCACAATGATCCTAAGGAAGTAATTGTTGATTTTAAAGAAAGTAAAATTACTGATATGAGTGCAATAGACGCCGTAAATAAATTAACGGAACGCTATGCCAAAGTGGGTAAAAAGATTCATCTAAGGCATTTAAGCACTGACTGTCGCCAGTTACTGCACGATGCTGACAAGGTAATTGACATTAACATCATTGAGGATCCTACTTATAAAGTGTTGATGGATTAAGATAAAAATAGACTTGAAAAAAATCAAGTCTATTTTTATTTATAAGAAAGTGAATATTTTCATCAAACTTGTTTATTAAGTAAAACGTATTTTAAAAGGCTACTAATTTGTTAATTGGTTTATAAAGAACAGTTCAAACAGTGCTATAAAAAAGCGTCCTCAAATATTAAATGAGGACGCTTTGCGTATTGAATTAGAAGTAACAGTTAGATAAACACCTTTTTATTATAATCTATAATTTTCTAAAGATTTAAACCAACTGTACTTTTCTATTTGAAATTAATGATTGTTCAAACGGCCAAGGGTGGTGTCTAACGTTGTTTTCAGCTTATTTATAGCGCCTTTTACAGCTAGTTCATGATTGTTGCCATGATTGGAAACAAGAATTGGTTTCATTCCTTCAAGACGTGCCTCAAGTTTACATAATTTATCGTTTTGCCCTTCTTTGTGACCGTTTTCGTCAGAAAAATGAGCTTCTAGTCTTGTAATATGTCCGCTAAATCTGCTTAATTCCTCATTTAGTAAAGTATTTAACTGTGTTCTGAAAGCTTCGTGTAATGTTAAGTTGTTGTCTGAATTTAATTGAATAGTCATAAATGTATATTTTATTTGTTATTAATTTTTTTCCGAAAGAGGCGGTGTTTAAAATAATAGTAGGCAGCGTGTCCTACTAATTTTATGACTGTTCTAATTCCTTTGATAAAGGATAAAACGCCAATACTGCATTTAAACAACCTCCGGGCTTTTCAGAGATTTTGTTCTAATGTAAATTTAAGCTTTATGATTCGAAATGTGTTACATCTATGCGTAAATTAATTACATGATTCACACATCTAGCTAGCGCTACTTCTGCCATAAAGAAGAAATAGAGTAAGTGAAATAGAGTATTTAAAGTGAAGAATCTTAGGACAGTTTCAAATTAGTAGTAGATGTCTAAAATGATAGCGGTTTTTGAATCGTCAATAAGTTTTTCGATTCGTTCGTAGTATTTTTCATTTACCATTGGACAACCAAAACTATAACCAATTTGATCATTCTGTTCTTCATAGGGTACGTCAGTACTTTTATGGAGTACAATACTTCTGGAGAATGAATTATCGTTAGAAGAATCTAGGCCATATAATTTATACGCTTTACCAAACTTGCCATTGTAACTGTGTCCAATGCTATAATTGCCTAAGGCAGTGCAAAGAGAACTGTTTTCATTGCTGAATTTTTGTTCACCATTTATTTTTATTCTGGAGCCAAAACCGTGAGCTACTAATCCCTGATCTAGTAATACATTGTTTTTAATGTCGTATATAAAGAACCTATTTTTTCCAGACATCACTTTCATATCTATAAAAAAAGCAATTTCTTGATTGTATTTGGAATTATCAGCTACTAATTCCTTAACGTTTTTTACCTGTTGTAAAAGTTTGGCCTCTGTTATGAAATCTAATTCAGAATACGCAAAAGGAATGCTATTAGAACTTTTAGAAAAAATTCTGATAGTCAAAAAGAATATTCCTATTGATAGTAATACAAAGAAGATCTTTCTCATTTTGCTTTGGTGTAAGTATTATTTTTATTTGTACCAATACCTTTATAATAAGGCGGAGGTATTTAAATTGGCAATAGCTTCTACTATTGTACAAAGTTATTAAAAAAACAAACGCATAGTATGCTGTAAATCAATAATTTAACATTTTAAAAATAGAGAAATAGCTAGTTTTTTTCTTTTTTAAATTCATTCATTTCCTTTAATTTCGAAAGAACCATGTACTCTTTCAAGTTATTTTACTTCCATAATTCGCTTTTTAATTATTTTTATACATCATCTGAATAAAATACATTGTCGTCAATTACTTGCGCCGGTGCAGTATATTTATGTTCCTGCACTTTTCCTATTCCTATAATATGTAATACTGTCCAAAGTTTTGCTTTTAGATGATCAGAAACCAGAGAGCGATGGCAACGCCACCAAAGGGCTTCAGAGCACATATATACTGTGTTTTTTTTTTAAAGCGATTTCTTCTAGTTTGTCGACTGCAATTTCAAAGGCTGTTATTTCCATGTAATCAGCATAACCTCTGAAGGATTCATTGTTCCAGCGCATATTTTTAGAGTCTTTATTTGCTTTTCTTTTTCCTCCCAAATCGATCATATGGAGGTGTTGGATTCCATTTGTTTCGAGAGCTAATTTTAAATTTTCTTGATTGAATTGAGAAAATTTTCGAGAACTATGAAACTTACGGATGTCAACAACAATTTGTGTATTAAAAGAATGGAGCATAGCTAAAAACACTTCTAGACTATGGCTAGAATGGCCTATGGTGTAAATTGCAGTTGGCTTCAAAGTGTTCATAGCACATTATTCAAGGTTAAAATATACTTGTCAATATAGATCTGTTTTTCTTTTGACTTGTATTGTTGGATGTAGCGTGGATGTTCTAGTACTTTTATGTGGTCAAATAATTGAGCTTCTTTGTTTAACTTTTGGATGAAAACGGCGTTTTTCTTTCCCAATACGTAAACTTCCGAGGTATCTAAACCCAGACTGATGTGGTTTTTTATGGTCGAAATCATAAAATCCTTCAACATCTTAAAAAGAGTAGGATCGTCATAGTAATTGGCATTAAGATATTTTCCTTCTTTTGTTCGGCGAACAATTGCTAACGGGAAGGGCGAGTTGATGTAAAATTGCTTGTAAAAGGCATTCACTCCTCCATATTCGGCGATCATATCGTACATAAACACTGAGGAAATCTCATGTGTATGTGCTGATTCCATTCTAATCCCACAAACCCTTTCCAGTCGTTTGGTATCTGTAAAAGGGACACCCGTTACACCAGCTCCGTGACGACTGGGGTTAATACCGATAAGGAATTTTCGTTGATTAGAATCGTAGTAAAATTTATGATAAAACTGTTGCATGACCTCCAAAGTTTCCGGATTATCCATAAAAGGATTAAGTACCATAAAGTCTTCTGGCAGCGCATCAGAATAGTGTAAACCTCGATTGAAATCAATCACTTTTTCTCCGAATGTTTTTGACATAATAATTTCATCTATTTTATAATCAAGCAAACTCTTTTACTATAGTTGTCCAAATATTAAAAAGAATGCTCCCCTAAATGTTTTGCATAGAATTCTGCCGTTTTGCTACTAGAATAGGAGCTACCTTATTAACTGAATAATTTCAATTTCAAATATCTAAGGTAACAAAATAAAGTAGAACGTGCTTAAGTGGAGAAGAGAGTGTTTTTTGAAGTAGTTGTTTCTTTTTCTAGATGTTAATTTTTATGATGGCGAGTCTAATTTTTAGAAATATTCCTGACTAGTAAATTAAAAATAAGTGTTGAAAGTGATTCACTTCTAAAAAAATAAAGGCTTCATTGGTAGCTTTTTTGCCCAATGAAGCCTTTATTATTGCAGTCACAAGTGGAATGCTTGAGTACTAAGGTTTTCTAGTTTTTCTTCAATAAAAGATCAGCATGTACTGCCACTTCATTCCATGTTTTACTTACGCCATCTGGACCTGTATGCAATGCCTCACATGCTTTATTGATTGACGCTACTGCTGCTAAAGCATCCCAGTTTTCTAAATTCATCACCCCATCAAAAGAAAGGCTTGTGTCACTATTTGTAGTGTATTGTAAAGGGATATTTGCTGTTTTCCCGTTTAATAATACATCTATAGAACAAGTATTATCGGCAGCGACTTTAAACTCACCAGAGATAAGCTCTGTATTTTTCATTACTCCAAAAAAGAATTCTAAAATTTTAGGATCTCTGGTTCCGGTAGCATCATTTGTAAATAAGCTACTCACTGGAATACTGAATTTTGTACCATTTAAAGCTTCTAAGGCAGTTTCTCCTTGTCCGATGTTTGCAAACGTAATTTCTTTAAATGTACCACCTACAGCTACTTTGTCCGTTGTTTTATAAGCAGTAAAGCTAACTTTTGTAGAGTCATTTACGATGCTGTAAGTTGCTGCTGTAGTTGCTTCTTCTGTAGTTTTTTTAGAATCTTTACAGCCAATAGCAGTAAAAAAAATCATTCCTAGAGCAATCAGTTTTAAGTTTTTCATTGTTTTATTCTATTTTTAATGTTTAGCGTAAAACTAAACATAATTAGACAGACAGCATACTTTATAGTGGAAAGAGTGCGAGGTATTTAATGTTAAATCTTACAAAACGGAATGTTAAGAACTGTTAAAATTAGGTTTCTTTTAGATTATAAAAGCTACAGCTACAGCCTGATTTTGTTGCAGAAACGACTAGAATAACGTTTTGCTCTACCAAGTTAAGCCATAAAAAAAGCGGCTGAAAATTACTTCTCAGTCGCTTGTATTTATGAGTTTAAATTTTATCCTAAAAAAGCCTTTAATTCTTCATACGTCTTAATTTTAGTACTTGCTTTTTCTCTATCCATCACACTTTCTATTTGTGCGGGAATTTCTAATTTTACGTTTAATGTAGGTTCTACGACATCCAGAAACTTAATAGGATGTGCCGTTTCTAGGAAAACACCAATAGCATTTGGATAATTGTGTAATTCTCTTTTCAATCCTAAATAACCCACGGCACCATGGGGTTCAGCGATATAACCATTAGCTGTAAAAATGGTTTTCATCGCTTCGATCGTTTCTTCATCTGTAAAAGTATAAGAAGAAAAATCTTTCTTGAATTGTACCAAATCATTGTGGTACATTTCCTGAATTCGAATAAAATTACTTGGGTTTCCTACATCCATAGCATTCGAAATCGTCGCTTTTGATGGTTTAGGGTCATAAAATCCACTTGCTAGAAACCTTGGTACAGTATCATTTACATTGGTGGAAGCCACAAAATGGAGTAGAGGCAAGCCGAGTTTTTTAGCCATGATTCCCGCACAGATATTCCCAAAATTTCCACTTGGGCAAGAGAATACCAATTCTTTGTTTTGCTTCTTTAATTCTTTATAAGCAAAGAAAAAGTAAAACATTTGGGGTAACCAACGTGCAATATTTATCGAATTTGCCGAAGTCAGGTTTTTATGCTTCAGACTTTCGTCTAAAAATGCTTTTTTAACCATGTCTTGGCAATCATCAAAAACACCATCTACTTCGAGCGCTTTTATATTCTGCCCTAAGGTCGTTAGTTGTTTTTCCTGAATGTCGCTCACTTTTCCCGATGGATAGAGAATGATCACCTCGACGCCAGCAACACCTAAAAAGCCACTTGCGACTGCACCGCCGGTATCTCCCGAAGTCGCCACAAGCACAGTGTTTTTACTGTCTTTTTTGTCTTTGTTGAAGTAGGCCAAACAACGTGACATGAAACGCGCTCCAACGTCCTTGAACGCCATTGTAGGTCCGTGAAATAATTCAAGGGAGTAAATCCCTTTTTCCACTTCGACAACGGGGAAATCAAAGCATAAGGTGTCTGCGATGATTTCTTTTAATTTGTTTTCTGGAATTGCATCTCCGACAAATTGCTTAATAGCTTCAAAAGCAATTTCTTCATTGCTTAAATTTTCGATCTTGTCAAAAAAACTTTGCGGCAGCGCACTGATCGTCTCCGGAAAATACAATCCTTTATCAGAGGCTAATCCTTGTATTACCGCTTCCTGAAAGGAAACTTTTGGAGCATTATGGTTTAAACTGTAGTATTTCATTTTTTAGCTTTTTAGTACTTAGTTGTTAGTCCTTAGTGGCTAATCTAAGGACTAACAACTAAGTACTTTTTTCTTATAATATTCTCACGCCATCTGGATTTACTTTCGACACATGTATTTCAAAAGGTAAATTCATCTCTTGGTACACTTTGCTCATTGCCTTTGCAATTTGATTTGCCGTTTCTTCGCCTTTGCTTAAAGCAAAAATAGAAGGACCAGAGCCAGAAATACCAGAACCCAAAGCACCATTTTCTAAAGCAGCCTGTTTTATTAAATCGAAGCCTGGAATTAGTACACTTCGTATTGGTTCTACAATTTCATCATGTAGGGAACGCCCTATCAAATCATAATCTTTAGTATATAAACCAGCAATTAGACCACCGACATTTCCCCATTGGATGATAGCACTTTTTAGCGAAACCGTTTGTTTTAACACAGAACGCGCATCCGATGTTTTTAGCTCAATCTGAGGATGAACCACCGTGGCGTATAATTCATCAGGGCTTTCTATCTTTATAATATCTAGAGGGTTATAGCTTCTTACCAATGTAAAACCACCTAAAAGGGCAGGAGCAACATTGTCAGCATGAGCGTTTCCGCAAGCCAACTTTTCGCCTTGCATGGCAAACTGCACTAGATCTTTTAATTCAAAAGGTCTTCCTAATAATTCGTTGATTCCAAAAACGGCTCCGGCGGCACTGGCGGCACTACTCCCGATTCCGCTACCAGCTTTTATATTTTTGTAAATTTCGATATCAAAACCAAAATCACTTTCAACAGCATCAAGCAAAGCCAGTCCGGCAACACCTGCAACGTTTTTCTCTGTTTCTAAAGGTAAGTCGGCGCCCACAAGTTTAGTGATGCGAATTCCTTTTTGATCTGATTTTCTGATCACCATTTCGTCGCCTACATTGTTTAAGCAAAGACCAAGCACATCAAATCCGCAGGATAAATTAGCAATGGTGGCTGGGCAAAATATTCTTATTTCATTCATCTATTTTAGTCTTAAAGTCGTAAAGCCGAAAGCCAAAAGTTAGTTTACTTTATGACCTTGGAGATTACGATATTTTTTATACGTTTCCTATTCGAATTACATCGGCAAAAATTCCCGAAGCAGTCACAGCAGCTCCAGCGCCGGCGCCTTTTATCAATAAAGGTTGGTCTACATATCGATCTGTGTAAAACAATACAATATTGTCTTTTCCTTCTAAATTGTAAAAAGGATGGTCTTTTGGTATGAATTGCAAGCCAACGCTTGCTTTACCATCTTCAAATTGAGCTACAAATTTCAGTCTGCTTTCTTTTTCATTCGCTTCAGCCAAAATTCCCTCAAAATGTGCCGCATGATCAACAAGAGATTTGAAAAAATCTTGATTATTTACTGTTTCCATGCATGCAGCAGGAAGAAATGATTCGTTTTCAATAGATTCAATTTCCATTTCGTAACCGCTTTCTCTAATTAAAATCAATATTTTTCTGGCAACATCAATTCCGCTCAAATCAATTTTCGGATCTGGTTCTGTAAATCCTTGAACTCCGGCTTCTTTTACCACAGTTTCGAAAGAATTATTTTTATCGAAATTATTAAAGATAAAGTTTAAACTACCGGATAAAACAGCTTGGATTTTATTGATCTTATCTCCAGATGCTACTAAATTTTTAACAGTGTCAATGATTGGTAAGCCCGCTCCGACATTCGTTTCAAACAAGAAAGGCGCATTATATCTTCGGGATAAATTTTTAAGGTTTTTATAATTATCAAATGCAGATGAACAAGCAATTTTATTACAAGTTACTACGGCAACACTTTGTCTTAGAAAATGCTCGTATGTTTTAGAAACACCTTCATTTGCAGTAATATCTACAAAAATACTATTACGTAAATTCTGGTCTTTTACTCTTTTAATAAACAACTCTTGATCAGCTGGCTCTCCATTTTCGATAGCTGATTGCCATGCTTTTAGATCAATTCCTTCTTCGTCAAAAATCATTTTTCGAGAATTAGACAAAGCGATAACACGAAGATTTATTTTTAAGTTCTCTTTTAGGAATTTTTTTTGCTGGTTGATCTGGTCGATGAATTTCTCGCCAACATTCCCAACTCCCATAACAAACAAGTTCAATTGTTTAGTGTTGTCTTCAAAGAAACGTTCGTGAAGCGTGTTCAATGCTTTTTTCACATCTCTTTGATTGATTACCGCCGAAATGTTTCTTTCGGAAGCACCTTGGGCAATTGCACGAATGTTGACATTGTTTTTTCCTAATGTACTGAACATTTTACCACTCAATCCTTGATGATTTTTCATGTTTTCACCAACTAATGCAATGATACATAAGTTTTTTTCTACGATGCAAGGATCTATTTTGTGCTGTAAAATCTCAATTTCAAAGGCTTTATTGATAGCATCTTCAGCTGCTTCGGCGTCTTCATTTAGGATCCCGATACAAATTGAATGCTCAGAAGAGGCTTGAGTAATAAAGATTACATTGATTTTCTCTTGAGACAAAACTTCAAAAAGTCTTTTTGAAGAACCAGTTACACCTATCATTCCAGGGCCTTCCAGCGTAATCAATGTAATATTCTCGATATGGCTGATTCCTTTTACGGGCTGGCCATTAGAAATCGATTGGGCCGAAATATAAGTTCCTTCTGCTTTTGGTTCGAAAGTATTCTTTATATGAATAGGAATGTTTTTTCTTAAAACCGGCTGAATGGTAGGCGGAAATAAAACTTTGGCTCCAAAATGAGACAACTCCATTGCTTCCTGATACGATATGGAAGCTATTGGCTGCGCTTGTTTTACAATTTTCGGATTGGCAGTATACATTCCGTTTACGTCAGTCCAGATTTCTAAATCAGTTGCGTCTAATGCTCCAGCCATTATTGCAGCGGTATAATCTGATCCGCCACGACCTAAAGTGGTGTTGATTCCGTCAACAGAGGACGCAATAAAACCGGGCATTAAAATTACCTGAGATTCATTCGCAGCATAAAACTTGTTGATTAATTCATTTGTAACTTTGAAATTGACGGCTGCTTTTCCAAAATTATTGTCGGTTTTAATCAACTCACGGCTGTCTTTATAAGTACTGTTTTTATAATTTTGTTTCAGTGCTTCAGCAATAATATAAGAAGAAAGCAACTCGCCAAAACTTAAAATCGTATCTGATGTTCTATTAGATAGTTCGCCCAATAGGAAACAACCGTCTAGTAAGGTCTCTAGATGATTGATGATGCGTTTGATATGACTTAGAACGCTACTTTGCTCACTAACAGGAATTAATTCTTTAACAGCGTTTAGATGTTTTTGCTCAATTTCGGCAACGATTTCCTTATAACTTTCATCCGTTGAGGCTGCTTTTTGTGAAGCCAACTGAAGAAGATCCGTAACTTTACTTAGTGCAGATACAACTACGATTAATTGGTCTTGTTTTGCTTGATTTTGAACTATATCTAAGACTAGTTTTATATTTTGGGAATTGGCTACCGAAGTTCCGCCAAATTTTAATACTTTCATTTTGTTTGTTTTATTTTAGAGAAAAAGCAATGTAATACACCTATCCAAAATCTTTCCTTCCAAAAAAAGAAAAATATAAAATAGGATTATATGTAAAATGTATACCCCTAAGGGGTAGTAGTAGTTGTAGTAATTGTAGAAGTAACAGAAAGTGCAACCCAAATTTGAGTTGTTATCGAAGAGTGATATGTAGTTCTGTTATTTGTCATTATTGTTTTTCAAAAATACAGCTTTTTATAAAGAGGAAGTGTCTTTTATTTGCTTTTTGCGAATATTTTAAAATTTAGAAGAGAATTCGTCCTCAATTGAATATTTCTTATTTTATCTCCTTCTTATTGTAGCAATCGTTATTTGACTTCTAGGCAACTAGCTTTATTAAGTAGTTTTAGAGCGCGTTTTTTTTGATTATAACTCTTAATTCCATCTGGTTTATAGGATAAAGAACCAAGATTGATTCCTAATAGTGATTTTTTCGAATTTGAACTACCATGGATAAAACTAGGTGATAATCCACTCAATACAATTAAAATGATCACTTTATGAAGCATGGTAATTCTGTAATAAACACTGTCAAGTTTGGCAAATCGATACTTTTTAATCTGAAATCTAAATTATAGTTAATATATGTTGCTTTTTAATATTGATTTAGTCAATTTTGGATTCTCAAATTAAAGCCTAAATGGATAATACACATTATATAAGTACTGCGCTACTTTCCCTGGAAACCGTAAACGAGATTATTTCACAACAGATGTTATTAGACCTCTCTGATGAGGCTAAAATTAATATTCAAAAATGTAGGGATTATTTAGATGCAAAAATGGCGACGCATTCTGAACCTATTTACGGTATAAATACGGGTTTTGGATCGCTTTGTAATGTTAAGATCTCTAATGAAAACTTATCAAAACTTCAGGAAAACCTAGTAAAATCGCATGCTTGTGGTACTGGGGAAGAAGTTTCGCCTGAAATTGTGAAATTGATGTTGTTGTTGAAAATCCAGTCATTGAGCTATGGGCATTCAGGAATACAATTGCAAACAGTGGAGCGTTTGCTGGCTTTTTATAACAATGATATTTTACCTATTATATATACTCAAGGTTCCCTTGGTGCATCTGGAGATTTAGCTCCTTTAGCACATTTATCTTTACCTTTATTAGGAGAAGGTGAAGTGTATTTTGAGGGTAAAAAAGTGCATTCAAGCGTGATTATGGAACGGTTTAACTGGCAGCCTATTGTATTGCAGTCTAAAGAAGGACTGGCTTTGCTAAATGGAACGCAATTCATGAGCGCTTATGGAGCTCATATTTTGATGAAAGCCAATAAATTTTCTTATTTAGCTGATTTAATAGGCGCGATATCCTTAGAAGGTTTTGATGGTCGCATCGAACCATTTAATGAGTTAATCCATTTTATTCGTCCTCATAAAGGGCAAATCACAACTGCAGGACGTATAAAAGAATTTCTGGAAGGAAGTGAAATTATCAAACAAGTGAAAGTACATGTTCAAGATCCGTACTCATTCCGTTGCATTCCACAGGTTCATGGCGCTTCAAAAGATGCTATTGATTACGTTAGAAAAGTCTTTAAAACTGAAATTAATTCGGTTACAGATAATCCAAATATATTTATCGAAAGTGACCAGATTATCTCTGGTGGGAATTTTCATGGACAGCCTTTGGCATTGGCATTAGATTTTATGGCAATTGCTTTAGCTGAATTAGGTAGTATTTCCGAAAGAAGGACCTATCAGTTGATTTCAGGATTGCGTAATTTACCTGCTTTTTTAGTGGATAATCCAGGATTGAATTCGGGTTTTATGATTCCACAGTATACGGCTGCTAGTATTGCGAGTCAAAACAAGCAATTAGCGACACCTTCTAGTGTAGATAGTATTGTTTCCAGTAATGGGCAAGAAGATCATGTGAGCATGGGGGCAAACGGCGCTACAAAAGCGTTGCGTGTTATGGATAATCTGGAACGTATTTTAGCGATCGAATTGATGAATGCTTCTCAAGCGATGGAGTTTAGAAGACCACTTCAGTCAAGTGAGTTCATCGAAATGTTTTTAAGCTCTTATAGAGAAGAGGTTTCGTTCGTAAAAGAAGACCGAATTTTACATTATGACATTGAGAAAACGGTTGCTTTTTTAAACAGTTTTCAAATAGAAGATGATTTATTGGATTAGATAATCGATCGAATAATAAAATAAAGTATTTTTGCATCCAAAAAAAAAAATATGTCGTTAAATACCATCTTCCAATTTTTAGTTCCGAAGGATAAAAAATTCTTTCCTTTATTTGAGGAAGCTTCTAGTAATTTAATTGAATTAGCAAGTTATTTACATGAGGCTGTTAATCAACCATTAAAAGAAAGAGAAGTTCTTTTTCAAAAAATCGATAAATTAGAAGAAAGAGGAGAGGAAATTACTCGTCAGACTAATCTTGAGTTAAGTAGGAACTTTATTACTCCGTTTGACAGAGAAGACATTCATGCACTAATTACATCTATTGACAATGTTGCTGACAATCTTCAAGGTGCAGCAAGTAGAATGAGATTGTATCAAGTGGATAAAATTACTAAATCAATTCGAAAATTGACAGAAATCAATTTAGAAGCATGTCAAAACATTGACACAGCCGTTAAAGAATTAAAAGGTTTTAAGAATATAAAGAATATAACTGCTGCCTGTGCTCGAATTAATAAATTAGAGAATAAATCAGATAACGTTTATAACAAAGCCGTTTTTGAAATTTTCGAAAATGAGACAGATGTTAAGAATTTATTGAAGTATAAAGAAGTATTATCGGTTTTAGAAACTGCTACAGATAAATGTAAAAGCGTTGCCGGTGTCCTTGAATCAATCGCTGTAAAGCATTCTTAATTTTATCTATTTCTTTCTGAAATTACATTTATGGAATTTACTTTACTTATAGTTATTATAGTCCTGGCTTTAATTTTTGATTACATCAATGGTTTTCATGACGCAGCTAATGCTATTGCTACCGTTGTTGCCACAAAAGTTTTATCGCCTTTCCAAGCCGTTGTTTGGGCTGCTTTTTTTAATTTCTTAGCTTATTGGGTCTTTGGTTTTGGAGTCGCAGATACTGTCGCTAAAACCGCTAATACATTAGAAATTAATCTAGTGGTGATTCTCGCCGGTGTTATTGCGGCCATTATTTGGAATTTATTTACCTGGTGGCAAGGAATTCCGTCCAGTTCTTCTCATACTCTAATTGGTGGGTTTGCAGGTGCGGCTATTGCCCATGCCATTGCGGTTCACGGTTTTCTTAAATATACAATCGTTAATGGTGCCGAAATTAAAACTGCTTATTGGTACGATACCGTAAACTGGTATACTGTAGGTAAAGACGGAAGTTTTCCTTCGGGAGTTTTGGTGATCATTGCTTTTATTGTTTTAGCTCCTTTATTGGGTGCTTTAATGTCTTATTTAATATCTATTTGGCTTCTTAATGCTTCGAAGAAAAGCATTTATCCTAAATTATTTACACTGAGTTTAATGATTTTGACTATTTGGTTTGTTGCAAGTCAGATGGTTCCCTACGATGAAATTAAAAAGCCTCGTTTTGATTCTCACATGTGGAGTGTTGTTTTTGAATCACACAATATTAAATGGTTTTTGGTTGCTTTTATCATTTTGTCAATTAGTACTTTTTGTTTAATATTTAGTAGTTTAAACTTACATCAATCGGCAGCGTGGTTGAAGAAAATGCAATTATTGTCTTCTGCTGCATTTAGTTTAGGACATGGTGGAAATGATTCTCAAAAAGTAATGGGAATTATTGCTGCGGCAGTTACTGTTTATATTCATACAAGTGGAATTGCTCAAGAAAGTCTGCCTCATTGGTTAGATGTGGTGCTTCCAAATGAAGATGGCGATTTTAGAATGCCGGAGTGGATTCCGTTAGCTTGTTACTCCGCAATTGCGGCAGGAACATTGAGTGGAGGTTGGAAGATTGTAAAAACAATGGGATCAAAAATCACAAAAGTAACTTCATTTGAAGGGGTAGCTGCTGAAACTGCTGGAGCTTTAACTTTGTATTTCACAGAACACTTTAAAGTTCCCGTGAGTACTACACATACTATAACAGGGTCTATAATTGGAGTAGGGATGACTAAACGTGTATCTGCAGTACGATGGGGAGTGACGGTAAGTTTACTGTGGGCTTGGGTGTTAACGATTCCTATTTCGGCTTTGTTAGCGGCTCTGGTTTATTATGCACTTTCATTTTTTCTTTAAGATAATTATATTTTCGAATAAATAAAAAACCATCCTAATTTTAATGTTAGGATGGTTTTTTTATCGAATTTATTAAGTCTAAAACTGTTGATTTCTAAGAGAACTGAATCTACTATCTCATCTTAAAATTCTTTTCGATAGCTTTTATCATTTCGCCGGCGATATCTTTGTTTGTAGCGCCTTCTATTCCTTCTAATCCTGGAGAGGAATTTACTTCAAGTAATAACGGGCCTTTCGCTGAACGGATAATATCTACTCCGGCCACCTTTAAGTCCATCGCTTTTGCTGCTTTAATAGCAATTCGCTTTTCTTCCATGGTTGCTTTAATAACAGATGCTGTTCCGCCAAGGTGGATGTTAGCTCTAAATTCACCTGGCATCGCTTCACGCTGAATAGTCGCAACTACTTTTCCGTCAATCACAAATAAACGTAAATCTTTACCATTAGCTTCTTTTATAAATTCTTGAACTAGTATATTAGCATTTACACTTTTAAAAGCGTTGATTACACTTTCTGCTGCTTTCTTAGTCTCTGCAAGAACAACACCTTTACCTTGAGTTCCTTCTAGTAATTTCACAATCAATGGCGAACCGCCTACCATTTTTATCAAGTCATTGGTGTCTAAAGGTGAATTAGCAAAACCAGTTGTAGGAATCCCAATACCACTGTTTAATAATAATTGCAATGAGAACAACTTATCGCGTGATTGTGTAATTGCTGCAGCTGAATTTAAACTAAATACTTTTAAAGCTTCAAATTGTCTCGTTAAAGCACAGCCGTAAAACGTGATACTCGGTCTTATTCTTGGAATGATTGCATCAAATTGATTTAATATGATTCCGCCTCTGTAGTGAATTTCAGGTGTTTTAGCATCAAGCCGCATGTAACACTCTTTGATGTTTAAAAAATGCATTTCGTGACCACGCATTTCACCCGCTTCCATAATACGTTTGTTGCTGTACAATTCAGGATTACTAGCTAAAACTCCAATACGTAAACCAGTAGCTGCTTTTTCTGAATTTTTATATAATTCTTTAAGATTGTCATTTGTTGGTTGGCCCAATAGGTATTGTTGTGCTGGATCAACTAGTACTCTTCCGCTCATGGCTTCTCTACCTAAAAGCATTCTGAATCCCATTGAATCTCGATTTGTCAATGTCATTTCAATAGGCCAGCTCTCGGTACCAATCTCTAGATTAGTTTGAATTACGTAACGCTGTTCTCTAAATCCACTAGAGCTTTTTACAATACGCTTATCAACTAAACGCGCCTCGCAATGGATGACGGTTTTTAAATTATTTTGAATAGGATTGATGTCAAATCGCACCCAATTTGTTTCATTTTTAATAAAAGGAGCAATGTTGATAGCGTGTAAAGCAGATGTTTTTGCACCAGAATCCACCCGTGCTTTTATTGTAGGAATTCCTAGTTCGGGAAAAGAACACCATTCTTCGCTACCTAGAATAACTTTGTCTTGAGCCATATATTTTTATTTTTGTTAAGTGCATATTATAAAAGTCAAATGTAAATATTTGTTTTTATAAATATACAGAATTGCTATTAAGAATAAACCCGTTACGTAAGAAAGACGTAACGGGTTTACGGTATTATAAAAAACGCAGTTTGCAATTACTTAGTAGGTGCTTCTGCTTTATTAACTTTTACATTTAATTCTTGTGCGCCCTCTTCAATATCCATGAATATCTCATCTCCGGCAGCGATTTTAGAAGTAATAATCTCTTCAGCAAGACTATCTTCAACATATTTTTGAATGGCTCTTTTTAATGGTCTTGCTCCAAATTGCTTATCAAAACCTTTCTCTGCAATAAATGCTTTTGCTTTATCAGAAATTGTCAAATTGTATCCTAGTTCAGTAAGACGAGCATATAATTTTTTCAATTCAATTTCGATAATTAAATCGATATCATGTTTCTCTAATGTGTTGAATACAATTACATCGTCGATTCTATTTAGAAATTCAGGTGCAAAAGTTTTCTTTAACGCGTTTTCAATAATGCTTTTAGAGTTATCTTCAGCATTTGCTGTTCTTGCGGCAGTTCCGAAACCTACACCTTGACCAAAATCTTTTAATTGTCTGGCTCCAACATTTGAAGTCATGATAATTATCGTATTTTTGAAATCAATTTTTCGACCTAAACTATCAGTTAAATAACCATCGTCTAAGACTTGAAGTAGCATATTGAAAACATCTGGATGCGCTTTCTCAATTTCATCCAAAAGCACTACGCAATATGGTTTTCTACGAACTTTCTCAGTCAATTGACCGCCTTCTTCATAACCTACATATCCTGGAGGCGCCCCAACTAATCTAGAGATCGCAAATTTCTCCATGTATTCACTCATGTCGATTCGAACCAATGCATCCTCAGAATCAAACAATTCTTTAGCAAGAACCTTGGCTAATTGTGTTTTTCCAACACCTGTTTGACCAAGGAAAATAAAGGAACCAATAGGTCTGTTTGGATCTTTCAATCCCGCACGATTTCTTTGAATCGATCTCGCGATTTTTAAAACTGCTTCTTTTTGTCCAATAACTTTACTTTCGATCAATTCTGGTAAAATGGCCAGTTTGTTGCTTTCTGTTTGTGCAATACGGTTCACAGGAATTCCAGTCATCATGGAAACTACATCGGCAACATTGTCCTCTGTAACTTCAATTCGATTGTTTTTTGCATCCTCTTCCCATTGTTCTTGAGCAATTGCTAATTCTTTTTCGATGCGTTTTTCGTCATCACGAAGCTTAGCGGCTTCCTCGTATTTTTGTTTTTTAACAACTACATTTTTTAATTCTCGAATGTCTTCTAGTTGACGCTCTAGATCCAATACCTTTTTTGGAACTTCAATATTGGTGATATGCACGCGTGAACCTGCTTCATCCAAGGCATCGATAGCTTTGTCTGGCAAGAAACGTTCGGACATATATCTATTTGTTAACTTAACACAGGCTTCAATAGCTTCGGGTGTATAAGTAACATTATGATGGTCTTCGTATTTGTTTTTGATATTGTTTAAGATGGTAATTGTTTCCTCAACAGATGTAGGTTCTACAATTATCTTTTGAAAACGTCTTTCTAATGCACCGTCTTTTTCAATATATTGTCTGTATTCATCCAGCGTTGTTGCTCCAATACATTGGATTTCTCCTCTTGCTAGAGCAGGTTTGAACATATTGGATGCATCCAAAGAACCAGTTGCGCCACCAGCACCAACGATAGTATGAATTTCATCAATAAAAAGAATGATATCATCATTTTTTTCTAATTCATTCATTACCGCTTTCATGCGTTCTTCAAACTGTCCTCTATATTTAGTTCCAGCAACAAGACTTGCTAAATCTAAAGTAACTACGCGTTTGTTAAAAAGGATTCTTGAAACTTTTTTTTGTATGATTCGTAAAGCTAAACCTTCGGCGATAGCTGATTTACCAACTCCCGGCTCACCTATAAGGAGCGGGTTGTTTTTTTTGCGTCGGCTCAAAATTTGGCAAACACGTTCAATTTCTTTCTCACGCCCTACAACTGGGTCTAGTTTTCCTTCTTCGGCCATTTCAGTTAAATCCCTTCCGAAGTTATCTAATACAGGAGTTTTAGATTTCTTATTGGATTTATTGGCTGGATTATTGAAACTTCCCTCTTTAAGACTGTCATCTTGTCCTGAATCGTCATTGTATGAGTCTGTAGCTCTTGGTAAATTTTCCAAGAATTCTTCTTCGTTTGGTGTCATATTGATATATTGTTCTTTAGCTACATCATAATCAATTTTAAGTTTATTCAGTAGCTTGGTTGTGGGATCGTTTTCGTTTCTCAAAATACAAAGCAATAAATGCGCTGTACTCACAGAGGAGCTTTGAAACACTTTTGCTTCTAGAAAAGTTGTTTTTAAAGCGCGTTCTGCTTGTCGGGTCAAATGAAGATTTTTCTTTTCTAAATTTGTTTCGATGCTAGGAGTTGCGGGGCTTAGTATTTCTACCTTTCGACGCAAATGGTCTAAGTCGACAGATAGGTTATTTAATATTTGAATTGCTTTACCATTACCATCGCGAAGAATACCTAGCATCAAGTGTTCAGTTCCTATGAAGTCGTGACCTAAACGCAAGGCTTCTTCCTTGCTATAGGTTATAACATCTTTTACTCTTGGTGAAAAATTATCATCCATAATGTGTGTTTTGTATATGTAAACTTAGTGAATTAGTATTTTAAAAACAAAAATCGTACCCGAAGATGTCATGTCAGCTAATTGACAAAAAAATATGGGGAAATATTGTGAAAACGCACTTAATTTATTAAACAAAGCTCCTCTAATTTTGTTAATAAATCTTTGAAATTAGAATGCTAAAACAGGACTATAAATTTCAAAAAGCCGTATATTGGCACGTTTTGAAACTAATATAATATTTTAATATAACAACTTATGTCTGAAGGAGAAAAGTTAATTCCTATTAACATAGAAGATGAAATGAAGTCAGCTTACATTGATTATTCGATGTCAGTAATTGTATCAAGGGCGCTTCCAGATGTTAGAGATGGTTTGAAACCAGTTCATCGAAGAGTTCTTTACGGAATGTATGATTTAGGAGTTTTTTCAAATAAAGCCCATAAAAAATCCGCCAGAATTGTCGGGGAAGTTTTAGGTAAGTATCACCCTCACGGAGATACATCAGTTTATGATGCCATGGTTCGTATGGCTCAGGAATGGAGTTTGCGATATTTATTAGTGGATGGTCAAGGTAACTTTGGATCTGTAGATGGTGATAGCCCTGCAGCAATGCGTTACACGGAAGCTAGAATGCGCAAGATTTCGGAAGAAATAATGGCTGATATCGAAAAAGAAACGGTTGATTTTCAACTGAATTTTGATGATACTTTATATGAGCCAAAAGTAATGCCAACTCGTGTTCCTACTTTATTGATCAATGGAGCAACAGGAATTGCTGTAGGTATGGCGACTAATATGCCTCCTCACAATCTTACCGAAGTAATCAACGGTACTTTGGCTTACATGGATAATAACGATATCGAGATAGATGAGTTAATTACCTATATAAAAGCGCCGGATTTTCCAACAGGAGGAATTATCTACGGTTACGAAGGTGTTCGTGAAGCGTTTAAAACGGGTAGAGGACGTGTTGTAATGCGTGCTAAAGTTGGTTTTGAAGAAGTGGACGGAAGAGAATGTATCATTGTTACCGAAATTCCATACCAAGTGAATAAGGCCGACATGATCAAGCGTACTGCTGATTTAGTTAACGATAAAAAAATAGATGGGATAGCAAATATTCGCGATGAATCAGATAGAAACGGTATGCGTATTGTTTATATCTTGAAGCGCGATGCGACTCCAAACGTAGTTTTAAATACGCTTTACAAATACACGCAGTTACAGTCTTCTTTCAGTGTGAATAATATTGCATTGGTAAAAGGTCGTCCGCAAATGTTGAATCTGAAAGATATGATTCACTATTTTGTGGAGCACCGTCATGATGTGGTAGTTAGAAGAACACGTTTCGAATTGCGTAAAGCTGAAGAAAGAGCTCATATTTTAGAAGGATTAATCATTGCTTCAGATAATATTGACGAAGTAATCGCTTTAATTAGAGGTTCGAAAAATACCGAAGAAGCTCGTGAAAAATTAATCGAAAGATTCAAATTATCAGATATTCAAGCGCGTGCTATCGTAGAAATGCGTTTGCGCCAATTAACAGGTCTGGAACAAGACAAGTTAAGAGCTGAATATGAGGAATTAATGAAGTTAATAGCGCACTTAAAAGCATTGTTAGAAGATATTAATCTTAGAACGGCTTTAATTAAAGACGAGCTTATCGAAATACGTGATAAATACGGAGATGAGCGTCGTTCTCAAATTGAATATTCAGGTGGAGATGTAAGTATCGAAGATTTAATTGCTGATGAGAATGTAGTTATTACAATTTCTCATGCAGGATATATTAAACGTACAAATTTAACAGAATACAAAACACAAAATAGAGGTGGAGTAGGTCAAAAAAGTGCTGGAACAAGAGATCAAGATTTCTTAGAGCACATGTTTGTGGCTACTAACCATCAATATATGATGTTCTTTACTCAAAAAGGAAAATGTTTCTGGATGCGTGTTTATGAAATACCAGAAGGAACTAAAACTGCTAAGGGTAGAGCGATTCAGAATCTTGTTAATATCGAAAGTGATGATAAAGTAAAAGCATTTATTTGTACACAAGACTTAAAAGATCAAGACTATATTAAGAGTCATAATTTAGTTATGGTGACTAAAAAAGGTCAGGTTAAGAAAACTTCTTTAGAGAAATATTCTAAACCTAGAGTGAATGGTGTAGCTGCAATTACAATTAGAGAAGGGGATGAATTATTGGAAGCTAAATTAACGAATGGTGAGAGCCAAATTATCCTTGCTGTTAAATCAGGGAAGTTAGTTCGTTTTGAAGAATCTAAAACCCGTCCAATGGGAAGAACAGCTTCTGGAGTGCGTGGAATCTCGCTTAAGGATGATACTGATGAAGTTATTGGCATGGTTACTGTAGATAAAGATGCTGTGAACGAATCTCAAGTTTTAGTTGTGACTGAAAATGGATACGGAAAACGTACTAAATTAGTTGATGACGATGGAGAAGATGTTTATCGTATTACTAACCGTGGTGGAAAAGGAGTCAAAACTTTAAATATTACTGAGAAAACAGGTAATCTGATTTCGATCAACGCGGTTACTGATGCCGATGATTTAATGATTATCAACAAATCAGGATTAACAATTAGAATGGCTGTCGAAGACTTAAGAGTTATGGGACGTGCTACTCAAGGTGTGAAATTGATAAACTTAAAAGGTAAAGATTCTATCGCTGCAGTTACAAAAGTGATGAAAGATGATCCAGAAGTTGTTGTTGATGAAGACGGTAACGTTATTGAAGTGGAAGCAATCGAAAGAGTAAAACCTATCTTAGAAGTTTTAGAAGACGAAGGTGTTACTGACGAAGATGAGAGCGAAGATGACGAAGTAGAAGATGAAGCTGAGGATGAGGCAGACGATGCTGATGACGAAGTGTAAACAAGAATGATATACAAAAACAAAGATTAATTAATTATTAAATAGAATTTTATGAAAAGTAAATATGCAGTACTAGCGTCAGCTTTATTGATATCAGTAGCATCTTTTGCTCAAAAAGATGAAATTAAAGCTGCTGAAAAAGCGCTGAAAAAAGGAAGTACTCAAGAAGCAGCTACTATTTTACAAGGTGCTGAATCTTTATTGTCTAATGCGAGTGCTGACGAAAAAGCACAATTTTTCTTTTTAAAAGGAAATACATATCTTGAGTTAGCAAATAAAAACGTTGATACAGATAAAAATTTAGCCTTGGCTGCAGATGCTTATTTAAGTTTAGTAAATGCAGAGAAAGCGTCTGGAAAAGCTAAATTTTCTGCCCAGGCTGCGACATCAATCATTGATATAAAGTATAAATTGATTAATAGTGCCATTGCTGACTCTAAAGTTGAAAAACATTCAGATAGTGCAAAGAAATTGTACGATGCTTATTTATTGGACAAAAAAGACACTTTAAATCTTTACTATGCAGCTTCGACTTATGTAAACGCAAAAGAGTATGATACAGCATTAAAGATGTACGAGGAGTTAAAAAGAATGAACTACTCTGGAAAAGGAACTAGCTACTTAGCGGTAAATAAAATTTCAGATAAGGAAGATCTTTTTAATACCCTTGCAGAAAGAGATAGAGCTGTTAAGTTAGGTACGCACGAAAAACCTACTGTTGAAGTTATTCCTTCAAAAAGAGGAGAGATATACAAAAACATGGCCTTAATTTTGGTCGAAGGTGGTAAAACAGAAGAAGCTAAAAAAGCAATTGAAGAAGCTAGAGCTGCTAATCCTGACGACACTTCATTGATATTAACACAGGCAAACTTGTATTTAGAAACTAAAGACTTTGATACTTATAAAAAGTTAATTAATGAAGTTTTAGAAAAAAATCCTAATGATGCAGATTTAGTATTTAACTTAGGAGTAATTAGCGGTAATGCTAAAGATCTTGTAAATGCTGAAAAATATTATGATAGAGCGATTGCAATTAACCCTAAATATGTTAATGCTTATATAAATATGGCGGCATTAAAGTTAGACGCTGAGACTGGTATTATCGATGAAATGAATAAGCTAGGAGCGTCTGATAAAGATATGAAACGTTATGCAGTTTTGAAAACCCAAAGACAAAACGTATTTAAAAGCGCTATACCTTATCTAGTAAAGGCATTAGAAGTAGATCCAAAAAATGATGATGTAGCTAAAACACTTTTAAATGTGTACAGTGCATTAGAAATGACTGCTGAAAAGAAAGCTTTGCAGGCAAAAATGAATTAATACATTAGTTTAAAACTAAAAAAAAACCTATCTGATTTAGTTCAGATAGGTTTTTTTATATAATCTTTTTTATGACTCTAAGTTTGTGAGTGTGCTTGTTAATTTCGGGATTATAAATCCCTAGATGATCTAATCTATCAATCCGTATTTTTCCGCTGGCATGGATAATATAGTTGTTTTCCATGATGATACCTACATGAATAATACTGCCTTCTTCATTGTCGAAAAAAGCCAAATCACCTGGTTCACTTTCTTCGATAAAGCTTAAAGCTTCTCCTTGAGTGGCTTGTTGCGAAGCGTCTCTTAGTAGTTTGTAGCCGTTAAGTTTGTAAACCATCTGTGTAAAACCAGAACAATCAATACCAAAAGGTGTTTTCCCACCCCAAAGATAAGGAGCGTTAAGGTATAAAAACGCGGTGTTTATGAGCTGCTTTTTATCTTTTACACCATTTACTTTTGTTCCTTCAAAATCAAAGTTACTTGTATTTATAGCCTCGTTGCTAATAAATGAAATAGAGGCTCCTAGAGGAATTGGCATCAGTAAATTATCAGATCCAGTGACGTATTCGATTAAATCAGCATTTAAAATAATAGGTTCGTCAGAAAGCTGATTGAAGTCAGACTCTGAAATCACTTGGTATTGTTTGGAATCTACCCAGCCTTCATACCCATCAAATTGCATCTTGATGCGAGACCATTGTTTTTGTTGTTCTAAAACTTCAAAATGTTCACCAAATAAAACTTGAGAAACGATTTCGCTTCTATCATTTGGTTCAAACCGAAGCGGGATAATAGCCAGATTACAAATTCCGAACATTTAGGTAAAATTATGGGTTTAGAATTAGGAGTTGCAAGTGATAGAACTTGCAACTTCTAATTCAAAAATATTTAAAGTCTTTCTATCACAATTGCTGAAGCGCCACCACCACCATTGCATATAGCTGCGGCTCCAGTTTTAGCATTATTTTGCTCTAAAACATTCAATAAAGTAACAATAATTCGAGCTCCTGAACATCCTAGAGGATGTCCTAGTGAAACGGCACCACCATTTACATTTAATTTATCATTTTCTAAACCTAAAATTTTAGCATTTGCAAGTCCTACGACTGCGAAAGCCTCGTTGAACTCAAAATAATCAACATCACCGATTGCTATTCCTGCTTTATCTAAAGCTTTAGGAAGTGCTTTAGATGGGCTTGTTGTGAACCATTTCGGTTCTTGAGCAGCATCAGCATAGCCTTTGATGAATGCAAGAGGTTTTAATCCTAAAGAAAATGCTTTTTCTTCGCTCATTAAGATCATAGCTGCTGCACCATCATTTATGGTTGATGCGTTTGCGGCAGTTACAGTTCCGTCTTTTGAAAAAACAGCGTTTAATGTTGGAATCTTATCTATTTTGACATTTGTGTATTCTTCGTCTCTTGATACTATAATTGGATCTCCTTTTCGTTGCGGTACAGCTACAGGAACTATTTCGTTATCAAACTTACCAGATTCCCAAGCTTTTGCTGAACGCTCATACGATTGAATTGCGTACTTATCTTGATCTTCTCTAGTGAAATTATATTCAGTCGCACATAAGTCCGCACAAACGCCCATAGCGTTGTTGTCGTAAGCGTCAACAAGTCCGTCCTTTTGCATTCCGTCAACCATAGTCGAAGGGCCAAATTTAGTTCCAGCTCTCAAATTCATGTAATGCGGAATTAAACTCATGTTTTCCATACCACCAGCAACTACGATTTCGGCATCACCGCATTGGATAGCTTGTGCTGCTAGCATTACTGATTTCATGCCTGATGCACATACTTTATTTATTGTTGTGCAAGCAACGGTATTGGCTAAGCCTGCAAAAATTGCAGCTTGACGTGCGGGAGCTTGTCCTACACCGGCCTGAACCACATTACCCATATATACTTCATCAACTAATTTTGGATCTAATTTTATTTTATCTAAAGCTCCTTTAATGGCTATAGCGCCTAATCTTGGAGCAGGCACTGTAGATAATCCTCCCATAAAGCTTCCGATAGGTGTCCTAACGGCAGAAACGATAACAACTCTTTTGTTCATGATTTTTGTAATGTTAGTTTATCTAGCAAATTTAATCAAATTAATATAAAATCTGATTTTGATTTGGGTATTATATTTTTCTCGAAATAAATATGATTTTTATTTCAAGCTATATGTTTGATTGTTAAGTGGTTTTATAAAAATGCGAAAAAACATTAAAAAAAAGCCCTGAAATAGTTGTGAGTAATGCAATGAAGTGTTACATTTGCAACCGCAAAACGAGACATGTTTCTCTGAGCTTGGAGGGGTGCCAGAGTGGTAATGGAGCAGTTTGCTAAACTGTCATCGGGTAACCGGTGCCAGGGTTCGAGTCCCTGTCCCTCCGCTTACTTTTTTTGTTTCGAAAGATAGCATTTTCGAATTAAATAACTCAAATATTTTGAGAGCTATTTGAAAAAAGTATAATAATGATTTTATGTTTTACGGGGTGTAGCGTAGCTCGGTTATCGCGCCTGCTTTGGGAGCAGGAGGCCGCAGGTTCGAATCCTGCCACCCCGACAGAATAAACTTTTTCCATTTAAGTTTTAAAAGAAAAATGGAGGCATAGCTCAGCTGGATAGAGCACCTGCCTTCTAAGCAGGCGGTCGAAGGTTCGAATCCTTCTGCCTTCACAAAAACGACACTAGTAATAGTGTCGTTTTTTTTGTTTATAATAATTTCAAATGTTTTATTTTTATAAAAAAAATAACATCATGACGCTTCCTACTAAATCACTTTTTCTTTTCTTGTCGTGCTTTGCGATAATTTCTTGTAAAGCACAAATAGAAATCCCTGCCAATAATGCAAACTTAGCTCAGTTACATGACACCACATTTGTAAATTTAAAGGACTATAGTAGCGATTTTGTGTATGATATGAAATATGCAACTGACGATAATTTTTTGAAAGCTACGGTATACGATTGTGCGGAATGTTTTTTGCGTTTAAAAACGGTAACGGCATTGGTGGAAGCCAATAAAGAATTTATTAAAAAAGGATATAGAATAAAGCTTTTTGATTGCTACAGACCCTTAGATATTCAAAAAAGAATGTGGACAATTGTTTCCAATCCAAAATATGTTGCTGATCCTGCTAAAGGATCTATTCACAATAGAGGTGGGGCAGTAGATATCACTTTGGTCGATGCTGCAGGAAACGAACTGGATATGGGAACTGGCTTTGATTTCTTTGGTATCGAAGCCAGTCATGGTTATTCTAAGCTTTCACAAGAGGTGAAAGACAATAGGCTGTTATTAAAAAACGTAATGATAGCGTCGGGTTTTATGCCTTTCGATTCAGAATGGTGGCATTACAATCTAAAATCAGGACTGAAAGATGCTGTTTCTAATGTGAAATGGGATTGCGAATAACTTATTCGATACACTTTAAATTATTTATAAAGTAGTTTTCGGGTTTGTAAACTTTATTATCTAATTCGGATTGAAACTCCTTTTTGAGTATATAATCTTCATTTTCAGTTAAGTATTTGATTCGCATCATGGAAACTGGAGCACTTTTTAGATCTTCAAAACTTCCTTTTGGGAACATAAAAGATGCCGTAATAACTCTATTGTCATATCCTTTATCGTCGCGTATCAACGACCCGCAATTCTCTTGATCAATGTGCAGTAAAGTCACTATCTTCCCATTAAATAACTGTAAATAAAGTTTAGAATTTTTATCAAAACAATTGGCTTTCATAAAATCTTTACTTTTTTGAAGCATTTGAACATTCAATGTTGGTAAACCATCTGTCATTGCTAATGAATAGAAGATGTAGCTGGAGTTTCCTGCAAAGTTTTTCTCCCAGATTATATGGTCTTTAGTAGATTTGTAAGTTCCTATAGAATCTGTGACGTTAACACTATAATCGCATGGCGCTTGAGCAAGGACATTCCCTGATATGAATAAGAATACTAGTATGGCGAGTTGTTTCATTTTTATTATATTTTGGTGCAAATTAAAACAATTTTATTGTTATTCTCATCAGTAGTGAAAAAACAATAGAGATTTCCTCCATCTTTTATTTTCCATTTTTTTCGAATATTTTCTACCGTATCTGGAAAGTTTCTAGTGGTAATATTTGCTTTCTTATCCTGCAAATAAGTTTTCATTTCATTTTTACTGTAAGGGATACAACGTGTGATCTCAAAAATTCTTCCAGGGAAAGAAATTAGGTTTGCCGATGTATATAAATGAGAATGTTTGTGCAGTTTGTTTAAAGCATAGAAAGTGGCTACTTCATCAAATCCTCCTGATTTCATTATCGCGCTATTGGGCTCGTATAAATAGCTTTGAGGTAAGTCGTAGTTTGGTGTTTGTGATTGATCACTCCAAATAAAATCAAAAGTTTCGGTTTTATCTTTTAAAATGTTAATTGTCTTAATCTCAATTTTTCCCTGATAATCTTTATGCAATTCCCACAGCAATTCTTTTACATCATTTTCTAAAGCTACAATATGAATGGTTTTTACATTTTGCAACTCTAGTACGCCGGCAGCAATATCAAGTAAAGGAGCGGTTTTTATTAAAATAGCATCCGAATTTTTGAAATATAAGTCAAGATTGTCAGGAACGCTTGGTAGGCAGTCTTTCAACATAAAAACTTTGCCTTTGGCATCATTGCGTCTCGAAGGATCGATATAGATCCAGTCCCATTTTTGGTATAATGATTCTAGGGTAGCTGCGCTGTCTCCAGCGTAGCAGCTAATATTTTCAATTCCTAACTGGTCATAATTATGTGCTACGATTTTAGATAATTCAGGATTAATTTCGCAGTGAGCGACCGTGCTGACACTTTTAGAAAAATAAAAATCATCTACGCCAAAACCTCCTGTAAGATCGATTAATTTGGCACCAGATACAATCGTAGATTTATAGTGTGCCGTTTTTTCAGAGGAAGTTTGTTCTATCGAAATTTTACTGGGATAGATAATGTTTTTGGTCTTAAACCAATTGGGTAATTTGTCTTTCGCCTTTGTTTTGGCTTCAATTTGATTCAAAATAGCAATCCATTCTACCTCTGGAAACGGATTTTTTTGCAATGCCAATTTTGCAATACTGACTCCAATATTATGATCTATAAATTCTTGAATTTCAGAATTTAGTATGTTAGAATCCAAATTAAATGTTTTTAGTTAGCATGAGAATTACTTTATTCTGCGGAAAAAATTCTTTACCTACCACTTTTAGAATAGTATATAGTGGAACTGCCGCAATCATTCCTAAAATGCCAAAAAGAAAACCTGCAATAAGGATCACAAGGAATATTTCTAATGGATGTGAACTGACACTTTTAGAAAAAATGATAGGCTGTGATAGATTGTTGTCGATAATTTGAACAATCCAGAAACCAATTAATACATAGATGGTTGTAGGTAAAATTTCGCTCTGAAAATCACTTCCGAGATTACTTAGCATTGTTAAAATCGCAGCTAAAACGGATGCGATTAGTGGGCCTATGTATGGAATGATATTTAAAACTGCGCATAAAAAACCGATAATAAACGGATTGGGAACGCCAAAAATAAGTAGTACGGTAAGATATAAAATAAAAACAATAAATAATTGGAGTAATAATCCAATAAAATAACGAGATAGTAAGGAATTTATTTTTTCTAATGAGTTAAGTGCTTGGTTTTCATGGCTGTTCGGAATAAGTTTTATTGCTCCCGACATAAATGATTTTCGCTCTTTAAGAAAGAAAAAAGTGATGAACAATACAGAGGCTAATCCCATTCCGAAACTGCTTATGGTTCCCAGAATTGCATTTAAAAAATTTGGAATAATGTTGAAATTTATTTTAGAACTAATATCTGCAGAGCCTAAGACTTTAGATGAATCAATATGATGATTTTCTAAAAATTGAGTTATTTGATTCACTAATTGAAGCGTCTGCTGTTCAATAGCGGCAGTATTTAACAACGATAGATTTTGACCTTGAGATAAAATTAAAGGAATAAACATCATTATGAAGCCGGCGATAATTATCACAAAAATGAATAAGGTAGCAATAGTTGCAAAAACATGGTTGAACTTTAATCGTTTTCGAAAGAAATCTAAAATAGGATTTCCAATTAAGGTAAGGATTAAAGCGACAATCAAGTAGATTAATACGGATTGGATTTGGTAGAGAAAATAAAGAAGTAGTGTAGTTAATACTACGACGGCTATTGCCTTTAATATTCCTGATGCTATAATTCTAGACGTGACCATTAATTTTTATTTTGGAGCTAAAGATAAAAAAAACTCGCTAACAAGTAGCGAGTTTCAGTATTCTTATTTTTACCATAGTTTAGATCCCAAAACCGGCTCTCGCGCCTCCGGAAATAAATATAGCAGCCATTCTACTTTTTTGTCCGTTAGAGAACATATACATACCTCGGTCATCTGTATAATCCATATAGTTCATTGTCATTTCCACTGGAGTACCAGTGCAAGTACTATAATGTGGGTAAGCAGGAACACCATAATTTGCAGTATTGTGTGAAGGTGTATCATCAACAGAATCACTTCCGCAAGTTGCGTCGCCCCAAATGTGACGTAGGTTCATCCAGTGTCCTACTTCGTGAGTAGCGGTTCTTCCTAGGTTGTAAACTCCAGAAACGGTGCCTGTGCGACCAAATGCATTGTTGTCTATTACCACTCCGTCCGTTGCTAAAGATCCACCTGGAAACTGAGCATATCCTAGAATACCACCACCTAGATTACAAGACCACATGTTTAGTACCGTTGAAGGTGAAGTAGGCGGAATCCCTTTATTTGAGGATTTCATGGCGTCATTAGTAGAAAAGGAAACAAGTTCTAACTGATTTTCTTACTATGTTTTGGAGGACAAATGTTATCCCTACATTTGCTTTTACTCCAGAGAATAAGGCAGGAACATCATTATAGTCAGCGTTCGTTGCATTAAAATCTTCGTTTAAAACGTCAATCTGAGATTGAATTTGTGAATCTGAAATGTTTTCAGCTGCAGTTCTGTACAATACGTTTACGACAACCGGTATTTCAACTTTTCCGTTTACTAAACGACCAGTTAATTTAGCATTTTGAGTAAAGGCTTCAATTTGATTCATTCGCACCGCTAAGGTTGGGTCAGCGGCTAATTGTGCTGCAAGTACTTCGTGCGAAGCACAACCACGTTGGCTAATCGCATTTGCATTTAAGTTTGTTGATTCTGTCTGGTCATTTTGACAGGAGAAAAGCATCATAAGTGCTGTTGCAGATAAAATAATCTTTTTCATAATAATTAAAGGTTATGTTAGTTAAATATGATTTTGGGCAATCATTTGACAATTTTATAACAAAACCAGTTGTAAAAAAATAATTGTGAAAAGTATTTTTTAACAATTATTTAAGAGTCCTTATTTCGCGCGCTTTTTTTAATTTACAGAATTAAAGAAAATTTAATAAGAAAGATTTATCTGATACCTTAGTACTACTTTTTGCTCCATATTCTGCTTTTATTTTTTCTAATAAAGTCAATTAAAGTAATTTTAGTGAAGAGTAAATCTTACTTTTTTCTTTTAATGGAACGAGCGGGAAGTTTTTTTTAAGTTTGTTTTTTCTATTTTCCAATAGAAAAAGTCGCTTTTTGGCTAATAAAAAATAGAATTGCAGTCCATTGTGTGGACCAAGAATTTCTTTCGAAATTGAATTAGGTGTAATAAAGAAGCCTGCGAAAGTGTTAATTGCTAAAAATGTAGTTTATAATGTTTGCTCCCATTTTTAATGCTTTTTCACGAACAGCGGCTGGATCGTTGTGGACTTCTGGATCTTCCCAGCCATTACCTAAATCAGATTCGAAAGTGTATAGTAAGACTAGTCTATTTTCTACGAAAATTCCAAAAGCTTGCGGACGATTCCCGTCGTGTTCATGGATTTTGGGTAATCCACTAGAAAAGAGATAGGGTTTTTGAAATATTATATGTGAAGCTGGGATTTCACTTAATGGATTACTTGGAAATATCTTTTTTATTTCTTTTCTAATGTATTGATCCATCCCGTAATTATCGTCAATATGAAGAAATCCTCCAGCACTCAAATATTTTTTTAGATTGCTAACTTCGGTATTATTAAAAGTTACATTTCCATGTCCCGTCATATGAATAAAGGGATATGAAAACAAATCTGGGCTGCCGGGCTCTACCGTTGCTGGCTTAGTATTTATCCTAGTATTATTGTTTGCGTTACTGTACTTAATAAGATTAGGTAGCGAAGTGGGATTAGCGTACCAGTCTCCACCGCCGCTATATTTTAATAAAGCAATCTCTTGCGAAAAAGAGGAGATGGAGGTTAAAAGTAAAATAAGATATATTCTTTTCATAGTCAATCTGTATTGTTTGTTTAAAGCGCTATCGGTATTCGAAATAAACCTTGAATGTCTAAAAAAAAGAAGCTTATAATATTAGTTTCACGATTAATTGTACTGTTTTCTAGTCTTCGTTGAAAAATGCAACACTGTGACAGGCAACTATTGCAGCAGTTTCTGTTCTTAATCTAGTATTGCCTAAAGATACAGCGACGAATCCATTCTCGATTGCCATTGCGATTTCTTTTTCAGAAAAATCACCTTCAGGACCTATAAGCATGGTGATATCTTCATTTGGTTTTAAAATTGATTTTAATGTTTTCTTATCTGTTTCCTCACAATGTGCTATTAATTGCAATCCTTCATTTTTAGTTTTAATAAAATCTTTTAAGGTAACGGCTTCATTTAATTTTGGAAGATACAATTCGTTTGACTGTTTCATGGCAGCCAAAATGATTTTGTCAAATCGCTCGTTGTTGATCACTTTCCTTTCAGAACGGTCACATATTATAGGTGTAATTTCATGAACACCTATCTCTGTTGCTTTTTCAAGGAACCATTCGTAACGGTCGTTCATTTTTGTAGGAGCCACAGCCAGATGTAAATGGTATTTTGATTTTGGTTTCTTTTGGAAAGAAATAATCTTTACCGTGCATTTACTGTCGGAGGCTAAGGTGATTTCAGTTTCGAATAGACAACCTGCTCCATTGGTAACATGTAAAATATCAGTGTCTTTTTTACGTAATACTTTTATAATGTGTTTGCTTTCTACCTTGTCAAAAGTAAAAGTTTCGGTCGTTTCGTCAATATTTGGATTATAAAATAATTGCATAATTTAGAATTGTATTCGTGCTTTAGAAACTACTGCTGCAGTTTCAAATTGTTGTGATAAAAATTTTTGATAACCTACAATTCCAATCATTGCAGCATTATCAGTAGTATATTCGAATTTTGGAACGTATGTTTTCCAACTGTATTTCTGCTCTGCATCTTTAATGGCTTTTCTAATTCCAGAATTAGCTGATACGCCACCACCGATGGCGATTTGTTTAATACCAGTTTCTTTTACTGCTAGTTTTAATTTGTCCATTAAAATCTCAACAATGGTATATTGTATCGAGGCGCAGATATCATCCATGTTTTCAGAAATAAAATCAGGGTTTTCTAATTTTTTCTTTTGTACAAAATACAATATAGCTGTTTTCAAACCTGAAAAGCTAAAGTTCAATCCAGGAACTTTGGGTTTAGTAAAAGCAAATGCTTTTGTGTTTCCAAGTTGTGCATGCTTGTCAACCAAAGGGCCGCCTGGATAGGGAAGACCTAGTATTTTTGCGCTTTTATCGAATGCTTCGCCCACAGCATCATCTGTAGTTTCACCGATGATAGTCATATCAAAAAAGTTATTTACTTGTACAATTTGAGTATGACCGCCACTAATGGTTAGCGCCAGAAACGGAAAGTTAGGTTTATCAAATCCTTCTTCATCTATAAAATGAGCTAAAATATGAGCGTGCATGTGATTTACAGAAATCAGCGGAATATTTAAGGCTAAAGCCATTGATTTAGCAAAAGAACTTCCTACAAGTAACGATCCCATGAGTCCGGGACCTTGGGTGAATGCGATTGCTGACAGCTGTTCTTTACTAATATTTGCTTTGCGAAGTGCCGCATCTATAACGGGAACAATATTTTGTTGATGTGCACGCGAAGCTAATTCGGGGACAACACCTCCATATTGAGCGTGAATGAGTTGGTTTGCCACAACATTTGACAGTACTTTGTCGTTATGTAAAACGGCCGCAGCCGTGTCATCACAGGAACTTTCGATAGCAAGAATAAAAACCTCGGAATTTTGCATAAAAAGGCACAAATTTTTGAATTATAGTTACAAACCGATTTTATTTTTTATAATTTTACGGCGCAGCCAAAATTAAAGAATTTTTATTAAAGGTGCCGCTCTTTCCTTGGGCAAAATAGTATTTTAGGATAAAAATAAAACATCAATAGGTATCAAAAAATTCGTTAAAATAATTCTTCGTTTCATTCTGGGACTAATTGTGCTTTTGCTGCTGCTGGGGATTGCCCTTTCGATGCCTTATTTTCAGACTAAAATAGCGAAGCATTTTACAAATAGCCTTAATAAAGATTTTGGTACTGATATTTCTATTGAATCTGTACGACTATCCGTTTTTGGCGGGGTGAAATTTAAAAATGTTTTGATTCTAGATCATCATAAGGATACTTTAATTTTTTCTAAAATAGTAAACACTAATATACTAGAAGGAAAAAAAATTCTGGAAGGCGACTTGATTTTTGGAGACGTTAGACTTGATGGTTTGCTCTTTAAAATTAAATTATATAAAAACGAAGACGAAACGAATCTAAATAAATTTATAGCGGCTTTCGACAGTGATAAACCCTCGACAAGAAAATTTTTATTAAAAGTTGACAATGCAAATATCACCGATGCTCGGTTTAGTATTACTGATGAAAATAAAGCAACCCCAGTTGACGTTGACTTTACGAGGTTAAACACAACGCTTAGTGATTTTTTATTATATGGACCTGATTTAAAAGCAAACATAGATAAAATGTCTTTTCTAGATCATCGTGGCTTGTATGTTGTAAATATGAGTTCTAAATTTACCTATGCTAGAAACAAAATACAATTTGACAAACTTGACTTGTCTACTAAAGAATCAAAATTTAAGGCAAATGTAATTTTAAATTATAAACCAGGTGATTTTTCGAAATTTACTGATAATGTGAAATTTGATGTTAAAATAAAATCGTCCCAAATTGCCACTAATGATATTAGACATTTCTACAATGAACTAGGTAAAAACCAGTTTTTTAAAATTAATGCCGATGTTCTAGGACCGTTAAATGATTTGAAAATAAATAAATTAGGCCTTGTTGACTCCAGAAATTCTCAAATATTTGGGACTATAAATTTCAAAAATCTTTTTGGAAACAAGGATCAGAAATTTTATATGGATGGTGATTTTACCAGACTTTCTAGCAGTTATGATAATTTAGTAACCATATTACCTAATATTTTAGGAAAGAAACTACCGGTTGAGTTAAAAAAACTGGGCAGGTTTACGTTAGTTGGAAATTCTCAGCTAAGCACCACTTCAATCGATGCCGATTTTAAAATGGACACTGATATAGGTAGTGTAAAATCGTTCTTCAGGATGGAAAGCATTGATTTTATTGACAAAGCTTCTTATATGGGGAATGTTATTCTAGATAATTTTGATTTAGGAGTATTGTTGGATAAAAAAGATTTGGGTAAAATCACCATGAACATAGACGTAGATGGGAAAGGTTTTACCGAAAAATATCTAAATACGGCATTAAAAGGAGATGTTACTAAAATAGGTTTTAAGAATTACACCTATTCTAATGTAGTGGTAAACGGTAACTTTAAAGCGCCTAATTATAAAGGTCAGATTTCAGTAAATGATCCGAATCTAACCATGAATTTTGATGGTTTATTAGATTTAACCAATAGAGAAAACAAATATGATTTTCATATTGAAGTAGAAAATGCCGATTTAAACAAGCTGAAATTAGTTAAAGATTCCATTTCAGTATTTAAAGGAGATGTAATCGTGCAAGTTACTGGAAATTCGATTGAAAATTTACAAGGAAACGTATTTATAAAGGAAACGTCTTATCGCAATGGAAAAGACACCTATAATTTTGATGATTTTAATATCTCTTCCAGCTTTGATGCAGAGAGGGTTCGTACGATTACGGTGAACTCTCCTGATATTATTGAAGGTGAAATTATAGGGAAATTTCAGTTTAGCGAACTTGGGAATTTGGTTAAGAACTCATTAGGAAGTTTGTACACGAATTTTAAACCCAATAAAGTTAGTAAGGGACAGTTTTTGAAATTTGATTTCACGATTTATAGTAAAATTATTGAGTTATTTTATCCAGAAATTGCCATTGGATCAAATACTGTTGTAAAAGGAAATATAAAATCAGACAATCAAGAATTTAAACTGAAATTTAATTCACCACAAATTGTAGCTTCAAAAAATACTTTTGACAATATAAGAGTGTCAATTGATAATAAAAACCCATTATACAATGCATATATTGAGTTAGATAGTATTAAAACGAAGCACTATAAAATCCGTGATTTTAGTCTGATAAATGTAACGATGAAAGACACTTTGTTCTTTAGATCAGAGTTTAAAGGTGGACCAAAAGGAGAGGATTATTTTAATTTAAACTTATATCACACTATTAATAAGGACAACGACAATGTGGTAGGATTGAGTAAATCTGAAATGAAATTTAAAGACTACTTGTGGTTTTTAAATGAAAAAGAAACGCCTAATAACCAAATTGTCTTTGATAAGTCATTTAAAAATTGGAAGATAGACGATATAATATTGTCTCATGAAGACCAAGAGATATCGCTAAAAGGAACTATAAAAGACAATACTAATAAGGATTTACAGCTCAGTTTTAAGGATGTTGATCTCTATAAAATCACACCCGAAGATGAAAAGTTTGTGTTTAGAGGAAATATAAATGGCGATATTAGTTTTAAACAGAATAAAGCAGTTTATAAACCAACGGCTTCGCTCTTAATTGATCATTTAAACATCAATAAAACAGATCTGGGTGATTTGAAATTTGATATTGAAGGAGATGAAAATTTAGAGAAGTTTACCATAAATTCCTTTTTAGAAAATAAGAATTTTGAATCGTTTAATGCTTTTGGTAATTTCGAAATTATAGATAATAAAACGATTCTTGATATGAAACTTAAATTTGCCAAATTTGATTTGGGGATTTTAAGTTCGCTAGGAGGAGACGTAATATCTAATATAAGAGGATTGGTTAGCGGAAACTCTACAATTCAAGGTAATTTAGACAGACCAGATATTAACGGACGATTGTATGTTGAAAAGACTGGCTTGACAATTCCTTATTTAAATGTAGATTATGAATTAAATGATCGATCTATAATTGATTTAATTGGTCAGAAGTTCTTGTTTAGAAATAACACATTAACTGATTCTAAATTTGGAACAAAGGGATCTTTAAACGGAAGTATCGAGCATCATAATTTCGGCGATTGGAAACTGGATTTGGCGGTAAGTACTAAGAAACTTCTTGTTTTAAATACTGTCGACAAAGAAGACGCCGCTTATTATGGTACAGCTTTTATAGATGGTAATGCCACTATAAAAGGACCTACAAATGGTTTGTTTATAAAGGTTCAGGCTAAATCTGAGAAAGGTACCGAAGTTAAAATCCCAATAAATTATGCTGAAAGCGTAAGTGATAATTCTTTTGTTCACTTCTTAACTCCAAAAGAAAAATACAATATCCAAATGGGAATTGTTGAAGATACGAGGAATTATAAGGGACTGGAATTAGAGTTTGATCTTGATATTACACCTGATGCTGAAGTGGAGGTAATTTTAGATCGAAACTCAGGACATGGTATTAAAGGAAAAGGTTTTGGATCCTTACTATTTAAGATAAATACATTAGGTAAATTTAATATGTGGGGAGATTTCCAGGCCTATGAAGGTTCTTATAATTTTAAGTATGGAGGATTAATAGATAAGAAATTTGATGTAAAAAAAGGAGGTTCTATTTCATGGGAAGGGAATCCAATGCGAGCACAATTAAATTTAGAAGCCGTTTATAAAACGATTGCTAATCCATCTGTTTTACTTGAAAACTCATCTTTTAATAGAAAAGTTCCAGTTGAAGTAGTAATTGGAATACGTGGAGATTTAGCAAGTCCAGAACCAGATTTTAATATCGAATTCCCAACCGTTAGTAGTGTTTTAAAATCAGAGATTCAATACAAACTAAATGATAAAGATGTTAGACAAACGCAAGCACTTTATCTATTGTCTACAGGAGGATTTTTAAGTGCTGAAGGTGTTAGTCAGTCTGATTTTTCTGGAAGTTTGTTCGAAACGGCCTCTAGTTTATTAGGAGGAATTATAAAATCGGATGATGAAAAATTCAAAGTTGGACTTAATTATATCTCCGCAGATCGACGAATAGGAAAAGAAACTGACGGAAGGTTTGTGGCAACGATTTCATCAAAGGTTAATGAGAGAATTACAATTAACGGTAAAGTAGGGGTGCCTTTTGGAGGTATTAATGAGTCGGCGATAGTTGGGGATTTAGAAATTCAATACAGGGTTAATGAAGACGGAACACTTAATTTGCGTTTGTTTAATCGTGAAAATGACATCAATTATATCGGAGAAGGAATCGGATATACTCAAGGAGTAGGGGTGACTTATGAAGTCGATTTTGATACCTTCAAAGAATTCGTTAATATAATTTTTAAGAATCATAAATTAGGTGTCGAAAGTAACTACAGTCAGCAATTCCAAGATTCGAACCTAGCTCCAGAATATATTAATTTCTCTAAGCCGACGACTCCTAAAACGGAAACTCCGAAGAAAAATAATGAAGGAAGAATTCCTGAGGAGGACTAATTTGTTGCGATTGTATAGTACCTGCTAGTTAACGTTATTACTACTTTATTTAAAAGTCCAGATCTACTTGTTGGATTTTGTAGCACAGCACCTTATCTAAATAAGAGAGCTGTGAAAATGACACTTTTACTTCTGGGTGTTTAATGCTATAAAAACACTATTTAAGGCAAAAAACAGTTAATTATTAAATTATAATTAACAAATTCAACTTATTTTGAAAAAAAATGGAGGTTTTTGATGTTATTTCGAAAACTTATCAACGAAAACGTTTGAATTTAGTTCGCTTAACTAATTTAGTAAAGACATAACGCTAAAAGTGTAATTTGTTTGCTAAATTTACGCTTTAATACTTAAATAATGCCAAAAACAATAAAAAAAGTAGGGGTGCTAACTTCTGGTGGAGATTCGCCGGGAATGAATGCTGCAATTCGATCAGTTGTTCGAACTTGTGCTTACCATAACATAGAATGTATAGGAATTTATAGAGGTTATCAAGGAATGATTGAAGGAGACTTCAAAGAAATGGGACCTCGAAGTGTGAATAACATTGTAAATAAAGGAGGAACAGTTTTAAAATCAGCAAGATCTCTTGAATTCAGAACGCCTGAAGGTAGAATAAAAGCACATGAAAATCTTGTGAAAGCGGGAATTGATGCTTTGGTAGTAATTGGTGGTGACGGTTCTTTTACCGGAGCATTACTATTTAATTCTGAATTTAATTTCCCAGTAATGGGAATTCCAGGAACAATTGATAATGATATTTTTGGGACTAGTCATACCTTAGGATATGATACAGCTCTGAATACAGTGGTGGATGTCATTGATAAAATTAGAGATACCGCAAGCTCACATAATCGTTTGTTCTTTGTAGAGGTGATGGGTAGAGATGCTGGTCATATTGCTTTGAATGCTGGAATTGGTGCTGGTGCCGAAGAAATTCTTATTCCCGAAGAGGATTTAGGATTAGACAGGCTATTAGAATCTTTACAAAAAAGTAAGGCTTCTGGAAAATCATCTAGTATAGTTGTTATCGCTGAAGGAGATAAAATTGGAAAAAATGTATTCGAATTAAAAGATTATGTAGAAGCTAATTTACCAGAATATGATGTTAGAGTTTCAGTATTAGGTCACATGCAACGCGGTGGATCACCTTCTTGTTTTGATAGAGTTTTAGCAAGTAGATTAGGAGTGAAAGCGGTCGAGTCATTGATCGAAGGAAAATCAAATTACATGGTTGGATTACAAAATGATAAGATTTCATTGACACCTTTAGAACAAGCAATTAAAGGAAAAACTGAAATTGACAGAGAGTTGTTAAGAGTCTCTGAGATCATGTCAACATAAAAATAAAAGTGAAGTTTATTGTGAGGAAATTAGACTTTAAATGAGGGTTAGGAAAAATAAACAAAAAATTTAATTAAGATGTCAAAAGTAAAATTAGGAATAAACGGTTTTGGAAGAATTGGAAGAATTGTTTTTAGAGAATCTTTTAATAGAGATAATGTAGAAGTAGTAGCAATTAACGATTTATTAGATGTAGATCACTTAGCTTACTTATTGAAATACGATTCAGTTCATGGACGTTTTGCAGGTGAAGTAGAAGTTAAAGACGGACAACTTTTTGTAAACGGGAAAAACATCCGTATTACTGCTGAAAGAAATCCAGCTGACTTGAAATGGAATGAAGTTGATGTAGATGTAGTTGCTGAATGTACTGGTTTCTTTACTACAGTTGAAACTGCTAATGAGCACATCAAAGGTGGTGCTAAGAAAGTAATTATTTCTGCTCCTTCTGCTGATGCTCCAATGTTTGTAATGGGAGTAAATCATACTGAAGCTAAAGCTTCTGACTTGATCGTTTCTAACGCATCTTGTACCACAAACTGTTTAGCTCCATTGGCTAAAGTAATAAATGATAATTTTGGAATTGTTGAGGCTTTGATGACCACTGTACATGCTACAACATCAACTCAAATGACTACTGATGGTCCTTCTAGAAAAGACTGGAGAGGTGGACGTGCTGCATCTGTTAATATAATACCTTCTTCTACTGGAGCTGCAAAAGCAGTTGGTAAAGTAATTCCTGAATTGAATGGAAAATTAACTGGTATGGCTTTCCGTGTTCCTACAACAGACGTTTCTGCAGTTGATTTAACAGTAAAAGTGGCTAAAGAAACTTCATACGAAGAGATTATGGCAGTTTTAAAAACAGCTTCAGAAACTACAATGAAAGGAATCTTAGGATATACTGAAGATTTAGTTGTTTCTCAAGATTTCGTTTCAGATCCAAGAACATCAATTATCGATGCAAATGCTGGAATTGGTTTGAATTCTACTTTTTTCAAAATCATATCTTGGTATGATAATGAATATGGATATTCAAGTAAATTAATTGATTTATCAGTTCATATTTCAGGATTAAAATAATCAAAATTTTAAAAAATCCCGTTTTTAGTTTTTAGACGGGATTTTTTTTATTTTAGCGATAAATTAAAGTAAAACATAGTTTTATTAGATTTAGAAGAAAGAGAAGATAACCAAATAGTAAAAGAAATGAGATTAATAGTTGACAGTGGTTCCACAAAAGCCGATTGGATTGCGATTGACGATGATGGAAAAGTATTATTTACCACGCAAACATTGGGATTAAATCCTGAAATTCTTGAAAATGAACAAATAATCGAACGTTTGAATGATCGTTTTGATATCGTTCAGAGTAAAAAGACGGCTACTCATTTGTTTTTTTATGGTGCAGGTTGCGGTACAGATAGAATGAAAGTAAATCTTTCGCAAGCTTTTCAAAGCTATTTTACGAATGCCATTGTTACAGTTGAGGAAGATACTTATGCGGCGGTTTATGCCACTACTCCAAAGGGGCAGCAAGCGATTGTTTCCATCCTTGGAACTGGATCTAATTGTAGTTATTTTGACGGAAAAGAATTGCATCAAAAAGTACAGTCGTTAGGATATATTATCATGGATGATTGTAGCGGTAATGTTTTTGGGAAAGAGTTGATACGCAAGTATTATTTCAATAAAATGCCTAAAGATTTAGCAGCTAAATTCGAAAAAGAGTACAATGTAGACCCTGATTTTATTAAAAATAAATTGTACAAAGAAGCCAATCCGAATGCTTATTTAGCCACTTTTGCAAAGTTTTTAATTCAAAATAAAGATACTGAATTCTGTAAGAAAATTATTTTCAAAGGAATGAAATCTTTCGTAAAAAACTATATCAAACAATTTGATAATCACAAAGAAGTACCAGTACATTTTGTAGGTTCTATTGCTTTCTATTTGAAAGAGGAATTAGAGCAAACATTCGAAAAATACGATTTAAAGTTGGGAAATGTGCTTAGACGACCTATTGATGGATTAATCGCCTATCATATTGCAAATAAATAAATGGCTATGGAAATTGCTATTATTGCTCACGATGGAAAAAAAGCAGATATGGTCCAGTTTCTAAATAAAAACACGGACATATTACAACACGTGAACATTAAATTGATTGCTACTGGAACTACTGGTAGTAAGTGTGAAAAAGCGGGATTTAAAGTAAAAAAGATGCTTTCAGGTCCTTTGGGAGGTGATGCACAAATTGCGGCTCGTGTAGCCGAAGGTAAGACTAAAATGGTTTTATTCTTTAAAGACCCAATGGCTAGTCATGCTCATGAGGTTGATATAAACATGTTGCTTCGCGTATGCGATGTACACAATGTACCAATAGCTACAAACGAAGCAACTGCTCAATTGCTATTACAAGCTATAGAATTGCAATCATAGAAATTTCTACATTTACGTTTTTTGGCAAACAAGCCACTTGAACCGTTTCACGAGCTGGAGCGGTTTTTTCATTGAAATAAGAACCGTAAACGGTATTTATTTTTCCAAAGTCATTCATGTCCATGATGAAAATTGTCGTTTTAACGATGTTTTCAAAAGTCATTCCAGCAGCATCTAGTACGGCTTTCATGTTTTTCATTACTTGAGCAGTTTCTGCCTCAATCGTTTCTAAAACTAGGGCACCTGTAGTAGGATTAATAGCGATTTGCCCAGAAGCATAAAGTGTGTCTCCTTTAAGTACCGCTTGATTGTAAGGACCTATTGGCGCCGGAGCTTTATCAGTGAAAATTATCTTTTTCATAAAAATGTATTTAGTGGTTTTCTAATGAATTATAGTAGTTGTAATCAAAAGAGAAATAGAGGCTTAGCGCGAAGTATTGGTGCTTCGTTTATCCCATTTGATATCGCTTAGCACTCCTGATTTTATCCCAATGAAGAATCCCCAGTTAGCATTTGTTCCAAAAGGAGTCCAGTTGAAATCCATTCTCCAACTAAGCAAGTCGCGCTCAAAACGAAGCTGTGTAAAGGTAACTCCGTTTTGTACAAAATCATAACCGGTAGATATCCCTGCTTTCCATTTTGGAGTCAAGTCAGTATTAGCAGATATCATTATAGAATTTCCTATAATTTTTTTCTCTCGGTTGTTGTTTCCATAAGTTAGAGAGTAGGCAAAAGTCATATCCCATGGTAATTTGTTATTAAAAAATTCTGCAATTTTATCTTCACCCGCTTCTTCAGCACCGTCAAATTGACTTTTTCGAGTATCATTCAAGACTGTATTGGAACCAAAAAGATCATCCTCACGACCACCATTTCTTTGACTTTGTTCGTTTTTATCTTTTTTGTTTTTATCCTTTTCTGAGCTGGATATGGAATAGTTCATAGTCAAATTAGCACTTGTCATTCTAAATAAGCTACCGCCGTTGTCAATATTATAAACTGCGATTCTATTACCAGAATTGTCGATCGCGTAAGGATCTAAGGTTGCACCAAAATTGACATTCATTTTATTGGCAAATAATTGTGTTCCACCGCTAACTCGAACTGGTGACCAAGCAAGAGATGTTACTCCGTCGGCATCTAGATTGTAACTCGTGGATAGATTTAAATTATTAAGTAGCATTATTTTTTTTGCTTCTACTTTAGTACTGTCCTTATCCGTTACTTTTGCTTCAAAGGTATTGCTTAAGTCAAATCCAATATTGTTAGAGTTACTTAGTCCTGGCGCTCCAAAGATTCCGCTTTCAAAACGAGAATATTGCTTTATAATCGTTCCGCTGGCATCAGAAGCATAAGTATCATAGTATTTTTCGAAACTTGGAGTATAACCATAAGAAACAGAAGGTCTCATGACGTGCCGAACTGATTTAATTTTTTTGTCTTCGCCAAAATTAAAAGTACCATAAATAGTAGTCCCTACACTAGAGGAAAAAGAGTACGTTCTAAAGGCGTCAAAACCGCTTACAATTTTATCGACAACTGCGCTTTGGTCTGAATCATAGCTTCTTTGAATTGTTTTGGCATACCAAACTTCTTCATAATTTAAAGCGGTCGATGCGCTAAAGTATTTAAACAATTTAAAATTTGTGCTTAAAGGGATGCTGTGTTGTACTCCCAACTTAGCATCTCTAAACATTTGTGGTTTGAAGAAAAGCGAATCAGTTGTAGTTATTGTGTTTCGGCCATTTAAATTATACTGCAAATTTATATTTTTGAAAAAGCCTTTTTTAATGTCGTTTTTTCCGGCGAAAGGATAAATTCGGTCTACACTAAGTTGAAGTGTAGGCAGCGTCATATTAATTTGCTCTGTTTGCGTGTTTTGCGAATGGGTGGCAGACAATGACATTCTTACTTGAGGAGCAGTCTGGAAAGTTTTAGAATAGGAAATAGAAGAGTTCAAAGTGTTATTAAGATTCGAACCAATATTCGCCTGATTTATCGATTGCTTAAAATACTTACTGCTTCCAAGGTTTACCGAGGCTGAAAAACTAGAATTTGGATTTGCTTTTGAATCTCTAGAATGCGACCATTGTAAATTGTATATATTTTGCTTCGAATAATCTGGATAGCCACGCTCACTGCTGATTAGATTCTCAAATCGGAAATTTATATTCCCTCGAAAAGCATATCTTTTTGCATAAGAGGATTCAAAACGCATTCCGTAACTACCGTTTGTATAATAATCACCTAAAACAGTAAGATCATAATGGTCGTTTAAAGCAAAATAATAACCACCGTTTTGTAAGGAGAAACCTCTATCGTTAGAATCATTATAACTAGGTAAAATAATTCCAGAAATGCTAGTTTCCTTACTCATGGGGAAATAAGCAAATGGTAAAGCTATCGGAGTCGGTACATTAGCAATTACCATATTAGTCAAACCGGTGATTACTTTCTTTCCTGGAATAAATTTAACTTTATTCGTTTGAAAATAATATTCCGGATTATCGACATCAGCCGAAGTGGTGAATCGTGCCCCTTTTAAGAAATAAACGGAATCATTTTCCTTTTTCGTAATTTCTGCTTTTATTTTAAATTCTCCTTGACTGGATCTTGAATTATAGATTAAAGCTTTTTGTGTCTTAAAATTGAAACGAATAGAATCGGGCTCCACGACATTTTCGGCTTGTTTAAAATTAGGATATTGAGTGAATTTCCCTGTAGAATCCTTTATTCTACCGGCATAAACTTCATTTTTTTCGTAATCCATTACAATTATTCCAGCCTTCAGTTCCACATCTTGATAATAGAGTTCTGCTTTATCGTATAAGGTAATCAGTTTTTTCTTTTGATCGATCTTGGCATATTGGTTAGCCTTATATTTTACCTTTCCGTCAAGAAAAGCTTTTTTTTGCTTGATTGTATCTTTTACAATAATGGTATCTGTTTCTTTTTTCAGATCTAAAATAGAAACATCATTTTTCTTAGTTCCTAAAGTAGAACTGTCTGCTTGTTTTTTAGCAGTAATAGCGGTCGTTTTTTTGGGTAGCTCTTGAGAATATATATTGGCATATCCCATTGACAGGAATAATGATACTAAAACGATATTAAATAAGTTTGTCTGCAAAGGTTTAAATGCTATTTTTGTAAAATTACGGCCTGTTTTTTGAAGTGTCAAACTTACAGATTATTTGTGGGCAAAAATAATCAAATAAATTTAAGATTAGTGTTCCATTAAAATTAACTTTAACATATGAAACTCAATTATTATAGTTTTATTTTGATAGCTATTTTGATAGCGTTTAGTAATACTTGTGTGTTTTCTCAAGATAATCAAAATTTCACTGTCATTTTAGATGCGGGTCATGGTGGTAAAGATCCTGGGAATTCGCACCATGGATTTGTCGAGAAGGATATTGTGTTAAAAACGACGCTAAAAGTAGGAAGTTATTTAGAAAAAACACCTGGCTTTACTGTTATTTATACAAGAACTACTGATGTTTTTATTGAATTAGCAAAAAGGCCGAAAATTGCTAATAAAGCAAATGGTAACGCCTTTGTTTCTATTCATTGTAACGCAGTGAAAAATTATCTGCCTCATGGCACAGAAACCTTTGTGATGGGAATGTCTCGAAGTGATTTAAATTTAGAGGTAGCAAAAAGGGAAAATTCCGTAATTTTATTAGAGGAGAATTTTAAAGATACCTATCAGGGTTTTGATCCAGCTAAACCGGAATCCTTGATTGGATTGACTATGTTGCAAGAAGAGAATTTAAGCAACAGTATTATGTTAGCCACCGAGGTTCAAGATAACTTTACAAACAACTTAAGCAGAAACTCGAGGGGAATTAAACAGCAACCACTTTGGGTTTTAGACGCTGTTTACATGCCAAGTGTTCTAATCGAACTCGGTTTTTTATCAAATAAAGAGGAAGGTGAGTATTTAAATTCTGAAGCTGGCCAAGATGAAATGGCGTTACAAATCGCAAATGCAATAATTGCATACAAGAAAAAGTATTTTGGACTTTGATGGACTGGAAATAACATATTTCATTACAATAGTCTAAATAATATAATTAGAAGTTTAAATTCTTAGCTATCTTGACGCTTATACAGTGATTTCGAATTAAATCAAAGTCTTGTCTTAATAGTTTGATGTTGTTAGTAAGAATAATTAAATTTGTAAAAAAAATCTAAATTTTGAAATTGATAAAAAGTAATAAGTATAGTGCTTTAAAAGTAGTAGTAGTTTTCGCATTTTTAATTAGCAGCATTTCTTATGGTCAAAACACTAATTTTAAAGTTACCTTGGATGCAGGTCATGGTGGTCATGATTTTGGCGCTGTCTATGGTGGTCATGTAGAGAAAAATATTGCTTTGGCAGTAGTGCTTAAAGTCGGTAAGTTATTGGAGGCACATCCTAAAATAGACGTTATTTATACAAAAAAAACGGATGTTTTTGTAGATTTAGTCGAAAGAGCCAATATTGCCAATAGAGCTAATGCTAATATTTTCGTTTCTATTCATTGTAACGCAAACAGAAATACTGCTGCTTATGGAACCGAAACCTATGTTATGGGTATGAATAAAATTGCTTCAAATTTAGAAGCGGCTAAGAAAGAGAATTCTGTAATTACATTAGAGAAAGATTATAAAACAAAGTATGAAGGTTTCGACCCGAATTCTCCAGAAACAATGATAGGAATGACCTTGATGCAAGAGGAATACCTTGAAAACAGTATTTCGCTAGCCAGTAAAATCGAAAATGAATTTGCAACACTTGATAAAAAAGTAAGAGGCGGCGGAGTAAAACAAGCTCCGTTTATGGTATTGCATAAAGCGTATATGCCAAGAGTTTTAGTCGAAATGGGGTTTATCTCTAATCCTGCAGAAGGAAAAATATTAGACTCAGAATCAGGTCAAAATGAAATTGCTAAGGCTATTGCTACTGCAATAATTAGTTATAAAAATGAATATTACGGTACCGGAAGTATAGATACTCCTGAAGTTAGATCTTCGCAAAGAAGCAATGAAAGTTCGGCTAATGATAGTGGAAGAGCTACGACTAGAGTTAAAGAAGTTCCACAAGCTGCTGAAGATAGAAAAGCAGCGTCTAAAATAGATAGTTCGCAGGTTCTTTTCAAGGTTCAAATTTCAGCAAGTAGTAGAAAATTGGATTTACACCCTAGGAATTTTAAAGGTTTGAAAAATATATCAATAGATTACGGAAGTAAAGTCTATAAATATATGTATGGTGAAACGACTGATTATGAAAAGTCTAGGAATCTTTTAGAGGAGGCTAAGGCAAAAGGCTATGATTCTGCTTTTCTGATTGCTTTTAAAAATGGCAAGAAGATTAGTATCCAAGAAGCGATTAAATAACAAGAAGTTCAATTATTTTATATTAAATTTGTCCAAAATACTTACATTTTGAAATTAACGAGAGAAATTAAAACTGCAATTCTAGTAATTGCATCGATATTATTATTTATTTGGGGATATAGTTTTTTAAAAGGGAGAGACCTTTTAAGCAGCTATAAGATATTATATGTCGAATACAAAACCGTAGAAGGTTTAGCCCCTTCGGCCCCAGTTACATTAAATGGTTTAGAAATAGGTAGAGTTGTTGCAATTACGATCGATGAGAGCACAGGGAATTTGTTAGTAGAACTGCAAATAAAATCGGATTTTCCTATTTCGAAATCAAGTATAGCGGCAATTTACGAGCCTGGTTTTATTGGCGGAAAACAAATCGCGATTGAACATAATTTTAATGATAAGACTTTAGCCTTAGATGGCGAAAGGCTTCAGGGTGTGATTAGGTTGGGACTTACTGACAAAGTTGCTGATAAACTCGTTCCGCTTCAAGAAAAATTAGATAAAGTTATGGCTAATGCCGATAATCTAATTACAGGAATTAATAATGTTTTAGATCAGAAAGCACAGGAAGATCTGAGGGTTAGTTTAGCTGAATTGAGCAAAACTATGGAGCAGTTTCATAAAGCTTCATTAAGTATGAATACTATTCTTGATGAAAACAAAACTCAAATAAAAGGAGTGGTAACTAATTTCAATAAGGTCTCTGGCAATTTTGCTAAAATTTCCGACTCTTTAAACAAAGCAGATTTAGGTAAATCGGTGCGCAATCTAAACCAAACATTGGCAAAAGTTGACGGTCTCATGAATGGATTAAAATCTGGAAACGGTACCATGGGTAAATTGTTGAATGATGATGCATTGTATGCCAACTTGACGAAAACTTCGAGAGAACTAGAGCTTTTACTGCAAGATGTTAGACTTTATCCTACTAGATATGTAAACGTTTCTCTTTTTGGAAAGAAAAACAAACCCTATGTAGCACCTGTAACTGATACTATTTCAAAAGAAAAAAACTAGCAACTATGAGCTATCTAGACAATATTTTATTTGCCCTATTATTAATAATCGGATTTGGATATTTTTTTGCTAACATCTTAAAAATAAAAAGAAACATAAATCTAGGTATTGAGATAGATAGAAAAGATAACCCTGCTGCACGCTGGAAAAACATGGCTATGATTGCTCTTGGGCAGTCAAAAATGGTGAAACGACCAGTTGCGGGAATACTTCATATTGTTGTTTATTTAGGTTTTATAATTATCAATATTGAGTTGTTGGAAATTATTATTGACGGTTTATTTGGGACGCACCGCGTTTTTGCTTTTTTAGGCACTACTTATGATGTTTTAATCGCCTCATTTGAAATATTGGCGGTTTTAGTACTTGTAGCGGTTAGTGTTTTCTGGATTAGAAGAAATGTTGTAAAATTAAAAAGATTCATAAATAAGGATCTAACAGGATTCCCAAAAAACGATGCTAACTACATTCTTTATTTTGAAGTAGTCTTGATGACCTTGTTTTTATTAATGAATGCCACTGATTTGCATTTGCAAAATGTACCTGGAGGCTTTTCTCATTTTATACAAGCTGGTTCTTTTCCTATTAGTCAGTTCATCGAGCCATTATTTAACGGAATGTCAAATGAGTTAGTGATGCTAATTTTTGAAGCGTCATGGTGGTTGCATATTATTGGGATTTTAGTTTTTATGAACTATTTGTACTTCTCAAAACACCTACACATCTTATTGGCTTTTCCAAACACTTACTTTGCTGATTTAAATCCACTAGGACAGTTTAATAACTTAGAAGAGGTAACTAAAGAAGTTAAAATGATGATGGATCCTAACGCTGATCCATTTGCGGCAGCACCAGCGCCTGCGGAGGGCGAAGTTCCTGCGAAGTTTGGAGCCAGCGATATTCAGGATTTAAATTGGGTACAATTGTTAAACGCATATACTTGTACGGAGTGTGGTAGATGTACTTCTGCTTGTCCTGCTAATATAACGGGTAAAAAACTATCTCCTCGCAAGATCATGATGGACACCAGAGATAGAATGGAAGAGGTAGGGAAAAATATTGATGCTAATAAAGGTATTTTTATTCCAGACAACAAAACATTATTGAATGATTATATTACTCCAGAGGAACTTTGGGCTTGTACTTCCTGTAATGCATGTGTCGAAGAATGTCCTGTAAATATTAGTCCATTATCTATCATCATGGACATGCGTCGTTACCTAGTTATGGAGCAAAGTGCTGCTCCGATGCCTTTGAACGCGATGATGACCAATATTGAAAACAATGGTGCGCCTTGGCAATACAATCAACAAGATAGATTGAATTGGAAAAACGAAAATTAAATTTGTAGAGTATAAGTAGTTGTTTATTGAACTATTTCTCAAATAACCGGTTGGTGAAATAACCGAATAAAAAAATAGAAAATGTCAGAGAATTTAATAGTGCCAACAATGGCCGAAATGCTAGCCCAAGGAAAACAACCTGAAGTATTGTTTTGGGTAGGTTGCGCAGGTAGTTTTGATGATAGAGCAAAAAAAATAACAAAGGCATTTGTACGAATTTTAAATCGTGCAAATGTTCCTTTTGCAGTATTGGGTACAGAAGAAAGCTGTACTGGTGATCCGGCAAAAAGAGCAGGAAATGAGTTCTTGTTTCAGATGCAAGCGATGATGAACATCGAAGTGTTGAACGCTTATGAAGCTAAGAAAATAGTTACTGCCTGTCCGCATTGTTTTAACACTTTAAAAAACGAATATCCGGAACTAGGAGGTAAATACGAGGTGGTACATCATACTGAGTTTTTAAAATCCTTGCTTGATGATGGAAGGCTAACTATTGAAGGCGGACAGTTTAAAGGGAAACGAATTACTTTTCACGATCCTTGCTATTTAGGTAGAGCAAATAATGTATATGAAGCGCCTAGAGAATTGATTCAAAAATTGGATGCCGAATTAGTGGAGATGAAACGTTCTCGCGCAAACGGCTTGTGTTGTGGAGCGGGAGGAGCTCAAATGTTTAAAGATGCAGAGCCGGGAGACAAAGAAATTAATATCGAAAGAACGGAAGATGCATTAGAGACAAAACCAGATATAATTGCTGCTGGATGTCCGTTTTGTAATACGATGATGACTGATGGTATTAAAAACAAAGAAAAAGAAGGTGATGTAAAAGTGATGGACATTGCAGAATTAATTGCAAATGCTCAAGATTTATAGAAATTTAGAATCTAAATTTCGAAATTAAAAAAAATAAAAAAAAATGTACGTACCATTTGAAAATTTACCAGAAGAATCCAAAATTTGGATCTATCAATCCAATAGAAAATTTTCGGATGCTGAGTTCGCTGAAATTGCTACTGATTTGGAAGCTTTTTTAGAAAACTGGGCTTCCCATGGAACAAGTTTAGTTTCTTCTTTTGAACTAAAATACAATCGGTTTATTATTATAGCGGTAGATCAAGAAGTTCAGGCAGCGACAGGTTGCTCTATAGACACCTCTGTTGAATTTATCCAATCTTTGGAAAAGAAATACAATGTTGATCTATTGGACAAAATGAATGTGACTTTTAAACTCGGAGAGCATATTGCCCATAAACCATTAATAGATTTTAAAAAAATGGTAAAAGACAAGGCAGTTACTGAAAACACAGTGGTTTTTAATAATTTAATCAACAACATTCAGGAATATAATGAATCATGGGAAGTTCCGGCGATCGATAGCTGGCACAGCCGTTTTTTCTAAAATTATTTAATAGCATAATGAAAAATACAGACATCAGAATTTATATTCTTTATGTCTTATTTTTTTTTGTAGCCAGCTGTAGTACTACGAAAAAGAATGAGTCAAAAGATAAATTGACACCTATTCCTGCTGTTGCAGATGAATATTTAGTTGACAATTCATTGGATACAGATACCATTCAAGAACCTATAGCTCTATTTACAGAGCGGAAGAAATGGGTGGATAGTATTTATTCAAATATGACTTTTGATGAACGTTTAGGGCAGTTGTTTATGGTTGCTGCTTATTCGAATAAGGATAAAGCACATGAAAACGCTATTGAGAAATTAGTTGTAGAGTCAAAGGTGGGGGGCTTGATTTTCTTTCAAGGTGGGCCAGTTAGACAAGCAAAGCTAATTAACAGGTTTCAAGCAAGAGCAAAAACGCCTTTATTTATTGGGAATGATGCCGAATGGGGATTAAGTATGCGATTAGATTCAACTTATGCATATCCTTGGAACATGACTCTTGGAGCGGTTCAGGATATGAAGTTAATAGAAAAAATGGGTGTGCAAATTGGCCGCCAAAGTAAACGTCTCGGAATACAGTTTAATTTTGGTCCCGTATTAGACATAAATACGAACCCGAATAATCCAATAATTGGTTTTCGTTCTTTTGGTGAAGACAAGTATAATGTTGCAACGAGAGCGATTGCATTGATGAAAGGAATGCAACACCAAGGAATTTTTGCTACTGGAAAGCATTTTCCTGGACATGGAGATACCGAAGTGGATTCTCATAAAGGATTGCCTACTATTACTTTTTCGAAAGAACGACTAGATGTAATGGAGTTTTACCCTTATAAGCAAATGTTCAAAGAAGGCCTTTCCTCTGTAATGGTCGCTCATTTAAATGTACCTAGCTTAGAGTCTAAACCTAATTATCCATCTTCTATTTCTTATAATGTAGTGACTAATGTTTTAAAAAAAGAGTTAGGTTTTAAGGGCTTAATTTTTACTGATGCTTTGAACATGAAAGCGGCCAGTAATTATTTACAACCTGGTGAAATTGACTTAGAAGCATTTTTGGCCGGAAATGATATATTGTTGTTTCCAGAAAATGTTCCTCTGGCGATTCAAACCTTAACAAAAGCTTATCAAGACTCTTTGTTTAGTGAAAAAAGATTAGCGTACTCTGTCAAGAAAATTTTAAAATACAAATACATCGCAGGTCTTAATAAGTTCAAACCTATTGTTATTGATAATTTAGTGTCAGATCTTAATGAAACTAAAAACGATGCCTTGCAGTATGAATTGTATGAAAGCGCATTGACTGTCCTTAAAAATGAAGAGACTATATTACCTATAAAAGAATTGCAAAATGAAAAAATTGCCTATGTAAAAATTGGTGATGCCACAAATAGCAGTTTTATCTCGACCTTAAAAAAATATACAGCAGTTACTGAAGTTTCAGATAGTAATTTAGACAGTTTACAGCTGAAATTAAATAAATTCACCAAGGTTGTTGTGGGCTACCACACCTCTAATACACCTTTTAAAAATTACAAGTTTAGCAATAGTGAATTAGCGAAACTTGATTTTTTAGCTAAAAATAACAAAGTTATAGTGGCTGCTTTTGCTAATCCATATTCGTTATTAACAGTTAAAGATTTTAGTGGCATCGAAGGATTAATAGTTTCCTATCAAAATAATGCTATTGCTCAGGAAGTGACTGCAGAACTGATTTTTGGGGCTATTGCGGCCAAAGGAAAATTACCCGTAACGGTTACCACAGATTTCAATACAAACGCGGGATTTCCCACAGAGAAATTAAATGTATTAGGATTTACAGCTGCGGAGAATGTGGGAATGAATCCTTTAATTTTATCGAAAATTGAATCGGTGGCACAAAAGGCGATTAATGGAAAGATGACGCCCGGGATGCAGGTTTTAGTGGCTCGAAAAGGAAAAGTTATTTATCAGAAGTCTTTTGGTGGCCTAACCTATGAAAAGGGTTCTAAAGTCAGTAACAATGATTTATATGATGTCGCTTCCTTGACAAAAATCGTATCTACTTTACCAAACGTCATGTTGCAGTACGACCAGCAAAAAGTAAATATGGAAACGAAATTAGGAGCTATGCTTCCGATATTTAAAAATTCGAATAAGGGAAACATATCATTCAAGGAATTGCTCTCACATTATGCGAGACTGCAACCGTGGATGCCTTTTTATAAAGCTACCGTAGATAAAAACGGAAATCCTTTAGAAAAATATTATAAAAAAACTGCGGATGCCCAGTTTTCGACAAAAGTGGCCGACAGTCTTTTTTTAAGAAATGACTACCATGACACTATTATGAAGTTGATTGCTGAGAGTAGTTTGCTTCCGCAAAAAAAATACAAATACAGTGACTTCACTTTTATCATTCTAAAAGAGTATCTAGAAAAAACTACTGGAAAAAAATTAGACGAGTTAAGTACGGATAACTTTTTTAAGCCGCTTGGCGCCAATAATACAATGTACAATCCGTTGCAAAGAGTGGCTAAAGATCGAATTGCTCCAACAGAAATCGATACCTATTTCCGTCAGCAAACGATACAAGGATATGTTCACGATATGGGAGCAGCTATGGAGGGCGGAGTAGGAGGACATGCCGGTATTTTTTCGAATAGTTTGGATGTAGCCAAAATAATGCAACTGTATCTACAAAAAGGGAATTATGGGAATAAGCAGTATTTCTCTGAAAAAACTTTCAATGATTTCAATACCTGTTATTTTTGTGAGGAAGGAAATAGAAGAGGAGTAGGTTTTGATAAACCTCAATTAGGAGATAAAGGTCCCACTTGTGGTTGTGCTTCGATGACTAGTTTTGGACACACAGGATTTACAGGAACAATGGCTTGGGCCGATCCAGAAACAGAAATCGTCTATGTCTTTTTATCCAATAGAACCTTCCCAGCAGACGGCACAAATAAATTATCAAGAGAAAATATTCGGGAAGATATTCAAGAAATAATATATAACGCAATCGAAAAGTAAGTCAGTAATTGAAAACAGAAAACGAATAATAGATTTCTTTTTCCCTTTTATAAAAATAGCGTTCCTATTTTTCTTAATTTCGGTAGATTAAAATAAATACATGAGAATTGCAATAGTTTGTTATCCTACCTTTGGTGGAAGTGGAGTTGTAGCTACAGAGCTAGGACTTGAATTAGCTCGTCATGGCCATGAGGTTCATTTCATTACATACAGTCAACCCGTACGTTTAGCATTATTAAATCCCAATGTGCATTACCATGAGGTAAACGTTCCTGAGTATCCATTATTTCACTACCAACCTTATGAATTAGCCTTGTCTAGTAAGCTAGTCGATATGGTGAAACTTTATAAAATTGAAGTGCTACATGTGCATTACGCAATTCCTCACGCTTACGCGGGATATATGGCTAAGCAAATGTTGAAAGACGAGGGAATTGAAATTCCTATGGTAACTACACTTCATGGAACTGATATAACTTTGGTAGGGAATCATCCTTTTTACAAGCCAGCAGTAAGTTTCAGTATTAATAAATCTGATGTGGTGACCTCAGTTTCACAGAGTTTAAAAGAAGATACTTATAAGTTATTCAACATAAAAAAGGACATTCATGTCATACCTAATTTTATTGAATTAGATAAGAATATCCAAGATCCTAATATTCCTTGCCGCCGTTCTGTAATGGCAAAAAAAGAAGAAAGAATAATTACCCATATCAGTAATTTTCGAAAAGTAAAGAGAATTCCTGATGTCATTAAAATATTTTATAAAATTCAAAAAGAAATTCCTGCCAAATTGATGATGGTAGGTGATGGTCCTGAAAAAGAAAAAGCAGAACAGCTGTGTCAAGAATTAGGGATTTTAGACAAAGTAATCTTTTTTGGAAACAGTAATGAAATTGATAAAATCTTAAGTTATACTGATTTATTTTTACTGCCATCGGAGACGGAAAGTTTTGGTTTAGCGGCATTAGAAGCGATGGCTTGGGGAGTTCCAGTCATCTCTAGTAATTCAGGTGGGCTCTCTGAAGTAAATTTCGAAGGAATCTCAGGTTATTTGACTGATGTTGGGAAAACAGATGAAATGGCTGAAAATGCATTAAAAATATTGAAGGACGATGCAGTTCTTTTAAAATTCAAAGAAAACGCATTAACAGTTGCGAAGAAATTTGATATTAAAAATATTTTGCCATTGTATGTAGAAATATATGAAAAGGCGATTAAGAAATATATGAAAAAAAATAAGTTTTTGAATCAATCAAAAACGGAATAGATTTTTGAAGTTATCTAAAACAATCCAATGAAAAAAATCACGTATTTGTTAGTTATTTTTCTAGTAGTCTCTTGCGGATCTAAAGCTATAGTCGACGCTGGAAAAAGACCTTTGTATGAAGTCTTGATACAACAATCTGATGGTGGAGGGAATATTCATTTCTATGAGATTTTGACGGAGCCAAACGAGATAAAAATGTTGCAAAACGATGAATTGTTGAAAGATAAGATTTCGGCTCTGGATGTTCAGAAGTCAAATTTTTTAATTCTGAATATGGGCGAAAAAACTTCTGGAGGTTATGCGGTAGGAGTGGAAAGCGCAGTAGAAACCGATAAAAATATCATTATAAATGTAAAAGAGAGTATTCCAGAGCCTGGTGCAATGGTAATTCAAGCGATTACTTATCCATTTTGTGTTGTTAAAATCAATTCTAAAAAAGATATTATTATAAAATAAAAAATGCCGCTATTTCTAGCGGCATTTTTTATATAATGTATTCTAAGATTAGAATTGGAATTTAACTCCCAAAGCGATATCAGAACCGTAATTGTTGTTGTAGTATCCACTTCCACCAAATTCAGGTCTGAAATCTAAAGAGATCAACAATGGAATATCAAAATTATATTCGATTCCGATATCACCTGCAGCAAAAACAAAAGCTTCGTTATTGTAGTTACGATTGTCATAGTAATCTCTACCGAATGTTCCTACTCCTCCACCTACACCTGCATACCAGTTGAAACCACCATCAATATTCCATACCCATTGGTACAAAGCAGCAAGTTTGATTGCATTGTCATCGTAGTTGTCATTATTATAATCTTTTCTATTTCTCCAACCTAAATCAAGTTCAAGTCTATTGTTGCTACCTAAAGCTCTTTGATAACTGATTTCAGTTCCGAAACCTCCACTGTCTCCTAAACGTAGACCTAATGCATTTTTAGAGATGTCTTGTGCCTGTGCGCTAAATGCTAATCCAACTAGCATAAAAGCAGATAAAATAATTTTTTTCATAAGTAGATATTTGTTGTTGCAAAGATACAACGAAATGGGAACGTTAAATTTATACTATAATTGTTAAATGTTTCAAAATTCACACTTTATTTAGGTTGGATAGTGGCGTTTTTACTGGTTGTCAGGAGATTGACTCTGTTATTATTGATTATTAAAAAAATGTTAAATATTTCAGCGTCCAGTGTAAATTAGGCGTAAAACGCTACAATTGTGCTTTTTTATTTCATTTGTAGTAGATTTTTTAAGGCTAAAAAAAATTAGCTTTCCAATAGGGGTAATAGCTTGCGTATTTGCTTTTTTATATGATTCTAATTTAAATTTTAGTACATTATGGAATTAAAGAGGTCTTAACATAAGAGTAAGGTTAATAAATTAACGATATAATTCAATTAAAGTGATTAATATTATCATTGTGAAGGAAAACTTTAAACTTTAAACTTTTAATCTTTCAACTAAAATATTACATTTGTTCCAAACTTTTTATAATGGCAGGAAATAGCTACGGAACCCTATTTAGAATAACCACTTTTGGAGAATCGCACGGAGAAGCATTAGGCGGAATAATTGACGGTTGTCCGTCAGGAATAGCATTAGATTTAGAGGCTATTCAACTTGAAATGTCTAGAAGAAAACCAGGTCAATCTGCCATAGTTACACAACGAAAAGAACCGGATGATGTCCAGTTTTTATCCGGTATTTTTGAAGGAAAAACAACAGGTACTCCTATCGGATTTATTATACCAAATACAAATCAAAAATCAGACGATTACTCTCATATAAAAGACAATTATAGACCTAGTCATGCCGATTATGTTTATGAAAAAAAATACGGAGTACGTGATTACCGTGGTGGCGGACGTAGTTCTGCACGCGAAACAGCAAGTAGAGTAGTAGCAGGTGCAATTGCTAAGCAAATGATGCCAGATATTAAAATTAATGCCTACGTTTCCTCTGTAGGCCCTATTTTTTTAGAAAAACCGTATCAAAATTTAGATTTTTCAAAAACTGAAAACAATCCAGTTCGCTGTCCTGATGAAGAATCGGCAGTAATTATGGAAGAGTACATACGTGAAATTCGCAAACAAGGAGATACTGTAGGCGGAACTGTTACTTGCGTAATTCAAAACGTTCCAGTTGGTTTAGGTGAACCTGTTTTTGACAAACTACATGCTGAACTTGGTAAAGCGATGCTTTCTATCAATGCCGTTAAAGGGTTTGAATATGGAAGCGGATTTTGTGGTGCGAAAATGAAAGGTAGCGAGCACAACGATTTATACAATACTGACGGAACTACTAGAACAAATCTTTCTGGCGGCATTCAAGGCGGTATTAGTAATGGTATGGACATTTATTTCAGTGTTGCTTTTAAGCCGGTAGCTACCATAATGCAAAAACAAGAATCATTAGACAATCAAGGCACTATTACTGAAATGACAGGAAAGGGACGTCATGATCCTTGTGTAGTTCCACGTGCAGTACCTATTGTTGAAGCAATGGCAGCAATTGTTTTGGCCGACTTTTATTTGATCAATAAAACTTATAATAAAAACATCTAAGATTTTAAGCGCAGTTTAATTATAGCGTTAAAATCGGTATTATCATACTCACAAAATAAAATCTAAACCAATTTAAAGCCAATGAATGCTACACCAGTGGAGAAAAAGTCTTTTTTTAAAGGGCTTACAGGTCAAATATTAATAGCAATGCTATTAGGAGCTGTATTAGGAATTATAATACATAACACAATTTCTCCAGAAGCTGCTACAGCTTTTAGTACTAAAGTAAAGATTCTAGCGACAGTTTTTATCAGATTAGTACAAATGATTATTTCTCCTTTAGTTTTTACCACATTAGTAGTAGGGATTGCAAAATTAGGAAATGTGTCTGCTGTAGGAAGAATTGGTGGTAAAGCACTTGGTTGGTTTTTTACAGCGTCATTTATATCACTATTATTAGGTATGTTTTTTGTCAACGCTTTAAAACCAGGAATAGGTTTGAATTTATCTGATGTGGATATGAGTTCAGCGTCAGAAGTAGCAGCAAAAACGCAAAGTATTTCATTCGAAAATTTTATTGAACATATTGTTCCGAAAAGTGTTTTTGAGGCAATGGCAACTAATGAAATTTTACAGATAGTCGTTTTTTCTATTTTCTTTGGATTGGCTGCCGCATCAATAGGGGATCATGTTAAGCCCGTAATCACTGCATTAGATAAAATGTCGCATATCATTTTGAAAATGGTAAATTATGTGATGAATTTTGCACCAATAGGAGTATTCGGAGCAATTGCAGGTGTTTTTGCAGTTAGAGATTTCCAGGAACTAGCAATTACGTATTTCAAATTCTTTGGTTCTTTTTTAATTGGAATTTCATCCTTGTGGGTAGTTTTAATTCTAGTGGGTTATCTCTTTTTGAAAAGTAGGATGACTGTGCTCCTTAAAAGAATTGTAAGTCCACTGGTTATTGCTTTTGGGACAACAAGTAGCGAAGCAGTTTTCCCAAAATTAACAGAGGAGTTAGAACGCTTTGGAGTAAAAGATAAAATTGTTTCTTTTATGCTTCCTTTAGGATATTCGTTTAATCTTGACGGGAGTATGATGTATATGACTTTTGCTAGTATTTTTATTGCACAAGCCTATGGTATCGATTTAGATATAGGAACTCAGATGACAATGTTGCTGGTACTGATGCTTACTAGTAAGGGTATTGCAGGTGTACCAAGAGCAAGTTTAGTTGTAGTTGCCGCTACTTGTGGTATGTTTGATATACCAATTGAAGGAATTGCTTTAATTTTGCCAATAGATCACTTTTGCGATATGTTTAGAAGTGCTACTAATGTTTTAGGAAATGCGATTGCTACTTCGGTGGTAGGGCAATGGGAAGAAAACACTCAAATAGATGAAGTTTCTATAGAATAAAACACACTAAAAATTCCTCGCATTTGAGGAGTTTTTTGTTTATGGATATATGGCTTGACCGCTAAAAAAAACTTAAAAACATGAAAAAACTTGCGATGCATTGGAAAATCCTAATTGGAATGATATTAGGATTGCTTTTTGGATTATTGATGAAGAATCTGGAACAGAAAGGGATTGTTGTCGATTGGATTAAACCTTTTGGAACTATTTTTATAAATCTTCTTAAGATGATCGCGGTTCCATTAATTGTGGTTTCATTGATAGTAGGATTAGCGGATCTAAAGGATATTGCAAAGCTCTCAAAACTAGGCGGTAGGACAGTTCTGTTTTACCTAGGCTCAACGGTAGTTGCTGTTAGTATTGGTTTAGGATTAGCTAATTTGATCAAGCCGGGAAGGTATATTAATCAAGAATCCAGAGAAAGTTTACTAAAGAATTTTGCTGTAGATGCTTCTCAAAAAATCGAGATGGCAGAAAGCGCCAAACAAAGCGGTCCACTTCAACCACTTGTTGATATCGTACCAGATAATTTTTTCCAAGCTTTGAGTGATAATGGAAGTATGCTACAGGTTATCCTTTTTGTAATCCTTCTAGGTATCGGACTTATTTTAATTGAGGAAAGTAAAGCTAAGCCTGTTGTTGACTTTTTTAAAGGGTTGAATGATGTAATTATGAAAATAATCGACATTATAATGCTTTTTTCACCATATGGTGTTTTTGCATTGATGGCTTCTTTAATGGTCGAAATCCCTGATTTTAGTACCTTACGAGCTTTGGGTATTTATGGATTGACCGTTGTGTTAGGTCTATTAATAATGACTTTTATCTTTTATCCTACTTTGTTGATGGTTTTTGCAAAAGTAAATCCAATAAAATTTTTCAAGGCGATTGCGCCAGCTCAGTTGTTAGCGTTTTCGACGAGTTCAAGTGCAGCAACTTTGCCAGTAACGATGGAATGTGTGACTGAACATGTAGGTGTAGATGAAGAAGTTTCGAGCTTTGTACTTCCTCTAGGTGCTACGGTAAATATGGATGGGACCAGTCTTTATCAGGCTGTCGCTGCCATTTTTATTGCGCAAGCAATGCTTCCGAATCCCTTAGATTTAAATACGCAGTTGATGATTGTGGTGACGGCAACCTTAGCCTCTATTGGTTCTGCCGCAGTTCCCAGTGCCGGAATGGTAATGCTAGTTATTGTTTTAGGGCAAGCTGGAATTCCCGAAGCGGGATTGGCTCTAATTTTTGCCATTGATAGACCTTTAGATATGTGTAGAACTGTTGTGAATATAACGAGTGATTCTACAATTGCTACTATAGTGGCAAAATCAGTAGGAAAGTTGCATCATCCTAAAGATTTTTAGAGAGATTCTCATGTAGATTCTTTTGTAATTGGTATAAAATAAGCCGTTCGGTACATTTATTTAAGATGGTATATCTTGATTGTAATTGTGCTGAACGGCTTTTTATTTTTACTTAAGTTTTAATGTTCATTTTAAACTTGGTTGTTAGATTTGCTTGACAATATTGATTTTTATTATTTCGTGTAATTTCTTACTATTTATTTGATGTAAATGTTGATGCTCAATTATATAAATGTATATTTGATACTCAAAAACAATTTATGCTCCATATACGAATATTTTTATTTTGTTTTTTTTCGTTAAATGTCTTTAGCTATGTTCCTGTAGCTAAAACTCCTGCACCTTCTAGAAAGGTAATTTTACAATTAACGGTAGAGGCTGCTAAAAACTTGAGGCAATCTAAATACGATAAATCCTTATCTACAGCAAGAGTAGCATTGCAGTACGCTATAGATCGAAATGATGATTACCTTATAGCTAAATCATATAATACAATTGCAGCAAATTATGAAGAACTAGCAGAAGTTGATAAAGCAATTTTTTATTATAAGAAAGGACTTTTCCATGCTGATAAAACAGATAATGATACAATCAAGAATTCGTTAAATAATAACTTAGGGAATGCGTATTGTTTCGGATTAAACAATATGGACGAAGGATTAAGCTATTATAAAAAATCATTAAATTACAGTTATAAAATTTCCGATACCATCGGGATATATATAACAAAAGTGAATATTACCTGGGCTTATTTTTATAAAGATAAATTTAATGAAGGAAAGCCATATTTGGATTTTATTACTAAGCATCAAAATGAATATCATGGCAACGGGACAATTCTAGCCGTAAATATGCTAAATGGAATGTTTTTTACCCGTAAATTAGAATTTGATAAAGCGGAATCGTTCTTTATAAAAGCAATCAAATCCGGAAAAGAAGCTGGTGATAAATCTGATTTACCTTATGCATACGAAGAGTATGCTAAATTATTAAAGAAAAAGGGAGATTTTAAAAAAGCCTACGAAAATTTAGTTTTGTATAATTTGGTCAAAAAAGAACTAGAAGACGTTGACAAACTTAATAGGGCAAATGTAGTAGGTGTTAATATCGAATTAGATGAATATAAAAGAAAGGTTGATGCAATAGAAAGCGAAAAAAACTTACAATCTATAAGCATACAAAAGTCAAGAATTATTGTTGCCTTATTTGTAATTGCATTAACGGTAGTTCTACTATTGCTATATAGTGTTTATAAAAATTATAAATTCAAGAAGGAAAAGAATGAAGAACTTACAATTGCAAATAATGATTTGTCAGCGGCAAAAGAGAAAGCGGAAGAAGCCTCGTATTTAAAATCTCAGTTTGTATCAACGATTAGTCATGAATTGCGAACTCCTTTATATGGAGTTATAGGAATTACAAACATGCTGTTAGAGGAGCATAAGGAATTGGTCAATAGTCCACACTTAGGTTCTCTTAAATTTTCTGCAAGATATCTATTGTCACTAGTGAATGATGTACTTCAAATAAATAAAATTGAAGAAAATAGGATTATACTCGAAAGCTTGACTTTTAATGTCGCCGATGAAATTAATATGATTAAAAACTCATTATCATTCATTGCAAAGAGTCATAATAATTCAATAGCTCTTACTATTGATCCCGCAATTCCTGAATATTTAATTGGTGACAAATTAAGGTTTTCCCAAATTTTGATCAATTTAGTGAGTAACGCTTTGAAGTTTACGCAAGATGGTGTAGTGAACATTAATGCTACATTAATTAAAGTTGAAGACCGAATTCATTTTGTTGAATTTAGTATTAAAGATACGGGTGTTGGAATTGCCGAAGAAGATCAGGAAAAAATATTCGATACCTTTGTTCAAATTGGTAGAAAGGAAATTGATTATCAAGGGACAGGTCTGGGATTGTCGATTGTCAAACGATTGTTAACTTTGTTTAACAGTACAATTTCTCTCAAGAGTAAATTAGGGCAAGGAGCTACCTTTACATTTACAATAGCATTCGATTGGGATCCTATTAAAACTAAAAAGTTAATAAATAACATCGAAGTTGATCTTTCAGAAGCTCAAGTTTTCAGAGTTTTGGTGATCGATGATAATTCGATAAATCAAATAGTAACGAGGAAGATTATCGAAAAAAACAATTTTGCATGTAGGGTTGTTGATTCAGGATTTTTAGCCTTAAAAATCCTTGAAAACGAAGAATTCGACATTGTATTAATGGACATAAACATGCCAGTAATGAACGGGTTTGAAACTACGAGAAGAATTCGTAAAAATGGAATAATCACACCCATTATAGCCCTAACCGCTTTTGATAAAGAAGAAGTTTTAGAAGAAGCACTTTCTGCAGGAATGAATGATGTAATCATCAAGCCATTTGCATCGGAATTATTAGTTAGAACAATGAACCAACTTATATTCAAGGAAACTGAAATTCCTGTGAGTTAGCCGTTCCTATTCCAATAAAAATCACAAAGCCATTTTAATTTCAAATGACTTTGCGAATGATTACATTTTAGACTTTTTTGTCCTATTTTATTTAATGGCAATAGTCTTAGCGATTTTTTTCTTAGCGCCTTCTTTTTTAGCGATTTCTACGTGAAGGATTCCATCTTTGTAGTTTGCATTAATATTATTTTCATCAGCATAATCCGGTAAACTGAAAGATCTTCTGAAGGCTTGATAATTAAATTCTTTTCGATAATAATTATCTTTTTTTCGTGTTTCTTCTTTCTCTTCTTCTTTTTCTGAGGAGATAGAAATCATGTTATTTTCAATTTCAACTTTGAAATCCTCTTTTTTCAAGCCTGGCGCAGCCAATTCAATATTAATTTTTTTATCAGTTTCTTTTAAGTTTACTGAGGGTAAATTGCTTCCCATGGTAGAAAAACTTCTGTCTGTCCAGTCCATAAGATCTCGTCCTGCAAAATCATCAAAGAATGAATTTACAGTAGGCATAAATGCACTAGTTACTAAGGGTACAAATCCATTTCTTTTTACTAAAGTTTCCATAATTTATAAGTTTAAAGGTTATTTTATTATTTAACTAAGTTACAGAAAATGATAGCTTGGTTGTTAAGATTTGAAGTTAATTAACTGGTTAACAAGTGTTTACTTAAAAAAAAAACACCTTTTTCCATAATGGGAAAAGGTATTTCTTACAGCTCGTTAATTAGATTTGATTCTAATTTAGTACCAGCGTTTTTTATTTTGTTTAGAAGCATCTGATTTTCTTGACTTATGAGCACCACCACTTCTGTTTGAGTTTTTCGGTTTGTTTGATTGTCCTGGAGCAGTCTCAGGACTTCCAGAATGCCAGGGGTAAGGATGATCGTTAACAGTTTTAACATCAACTTTTATTAATTTTTGTATGTCTTTCCAGTAGCCGTGCTCATCTTTACTACAGAATGAAATAGCCACTCCGCCATTTCCTGCACGTCCAGTTCTTCCTATTCGGTGAACGTAGGTTTCAGGGATATTGGGTAAATCAAAGTTAATGACAAATGGTAATTGGTCAATATCGATTCCTCTAGCTGCAATATCAGTTGCTACTAATACACCAACTTCTTTATTTTTAAATGCATCCAAAACACGTTGTCTCGCATTTTGCGATTTATCGCCATGAATGGCTTCAGCGGCAATTCCGTTTTTATGCAATGCTTTTACTACATTATCTGCGCCATGTTTCGTTCTTGAAAATACTAACACATCAGATAAATCTTGATTCTTAATCAAATGGTATAACAAGTTTCGTTTTTCTGTTTTTTCAACAAAATATACGTGTTGCTCTACATTTTCTGCAGTAGAGGAAACGGGAGATACTGTTACTGTTTCTGGGTTTGTTAAAAACATTTCAGCCAGTTCGCGGATAGCCATTGGCATGGTGGCAGAGAAAAACAAAGTTTGTCTGTTTTTAGGAGTCAGTTTTACAATCTTTTTTACATCGTTTACAAATCCCATATCCAGCATTTGATCAGCTTCATCAAGTATTAGTACATGCAAATGATCTAAGTCAATAAAACCTTGTTTGTGTAAATCAAGTAATCTTCCTGGAGTTGCAATTAAAATATCAACACCACTTCTTAAAGCATCAACTTGTGGATTTTGAGAAACACCACCAAAAATAGTCAGTTGTGTTAAATTCGTATATTTTGCATACGTGTCAAAACTTTGACCAATTTGAACTGCTAGTTCACGTGTTGGTGTAACTACTAATGCACGAATTTGTTTTGCTTTTTTTGAAGAGCCTACAATACGGTGTAATTGATGTATAATTGGTATAGCAAAAGCTGCTGTTTTACCGGTTCCAGTTTGTGCACAACCTATTACATCCTTTCCTGCTAATACTAGCGGAATGGATTGTTCTTGAATGGGAGTGGGGTTTGTATAGCCTTGTTCATATACGGCTCTTTGTATACTTTTTGAAAGTGATAAATCTTCGAATAACATATTTTTGAAATTAAATATCCCGTATTAAGTGCAAGGATAGTTTTGCAAAGATAGTGTTATTATTTTTTATGCTCATATAGCGCTAATGCTCTAACGGTTTTGTGGCTGGAATAAAAGAATGTAAGAGGTGGATTATCTTGCTGTATTATTCGCTTTTATAAAATCAGTAACTAAATATCCAATTAGTTTGCCTATCAAATGGCTGTTTTTATCTTCAGCTAAGTCAGGTGCTCCTTCACATATATGTATATAAGAAGCGTTTTTATTGCTAGCGAAAAAAGAAATGAATTGTCTAAGTTCTTCTACCGAGAAGCCACTCAAAGTCATAGCGCTGCTAGCGATGTTTGGAATAGCATCTAAGTCAATTTCGATTCCAAAACAATCCGTTTTTATAAATTCAAGGGCAGTTATCATTTCTTGGTTAAACTCTTTTTCCCTTCTTATCGCCAGACTATCGTAGGTATTGTAACGCACGCGATCCTCTGTTTTTTTAATTAGATCTAAAACACTTTTGGAAGTATAATTTTCATGCAATCCAAAAACAAAATATTTTTTAAGAAAACCTTCTTCGTAGGCATATGAAAAACCGTTGCCGCTATGACGTCCTTCCAGAATTCTAAAGTCAGAATGAGCGTCAAAATTAATGGCATTTACTGGTTTTCCTTTTGCTAGAGCGGTACCTTTGATATTACCATAGGAATTATTGTGGCCTCCGCCAATTATTATAGGTGTTTTGCCAGCCTTGATAATATTAAAAATAATATGAGAAACGTCTTTGTCAATTTTTTCTACTAATTGACTTAGCTTTGAGCGATCATCGATATCATGGAAGTCTAAATGTTCGACTTCTTTCATTTCTTCACAAACATTAATTCGGCCTAGAACTATAATTTGACTCCCTTTACAAAAACGATTGTGCTGAATATTAGCTATGTTTTTAATAGCGTTGTCCCATGCTGAGGCTGCACCAGGTCTACCAAAATTAGCTCTTATACCTATGTCTTCTGGAATTCCTACCAGAACATATTTTGCTTCAGCGGTTTGTAAAAATGTAATAGGATCCACTCCTTTAGGGACCGTAATCATTTTTTCTCCAAATTTAATTTCACCACTTCTATGGTTAGTGATTTTGGCTAGGTCGTTCGTTGTAAAAGGCAGAAGCTTTTCCATAAAAAGAAAAATATTTTTCCAAAAATAATATAATTGTGTTAACTTACGTTATGCATTGAATATATATTGTTAAATTTGATAAAATAAAAATTTTAAAAATGGAAAATCAAAAAAGTAGTTCAAGTCTGAAGGCGGTTATTGCTGTATTAGCAGTTTTATTAGTAGGTAGCTTAATTTATATTTTTAAGGTGACTTCTGATGTAAAAACGGTGCAAACAGAGTTGAAAAGTACAATGACTGAAAAAGAATCAGTCATGACGGATTTACAAGAGTTAAAAGCTACCTATGACGCAGCAATTTCAGAGAATACTTCAATGTCTGATGAGTTAATTCAAGAAAGAGACAAAGTGGTGAGTTTAATGGCAGATTTGAGCAAATCTAAAGGAGATGTGTCTTCAATGGCTAAATACAAAAAACAATTTTTTGCACTTCAAAATAACATGAAAGCTTTAATGGCTGAAAATGAAGGTTTGAAAAAAGAAAATAAAATGGTGACTTCACAACGCGATAGCACTGTGGTAGTTCTTGGAGAGTCTCAAAAATACAATGAGACTTTAGTAGGGCAAAATGAAGAATTATCAAAAACGGTTGAAAAAGCTGCAAAACTAACTATTTTGAACACGAGTGGTACGGCTTTTAAAGTAAGAAGTTCAGGAAAACAAGTAGAAACAGATAAAGCTAGCAGAGCAGATATGCTTAAAATTAGCTTTACAATTGCTGCAAATCAAATTGCAAAATCAGGAGAAAAAGCATATTATGTTCAAGTTATCGATAGTAAAAACAATGTTTTAGGAGATAAAAAAACAGTCAATTTTGGTGATCAGACATTGACATATAGCTTCATAACTAATGTAAACTACGAAAATAAAACAGTTCAGGTTACAGAAAATTTACCAGGTAAAGATTTTCCAAAAGGTGTTTATTATGTAAATGTTTTTGATAATAACGAAAACGTTTCAAAAACTAGTTTTACTTTGAAATAAGATAAAACTTTAGTTAAAAAAGAGGAGTCTAATAGCTCCTCTTTTTTTATGCAATAACTTTTCCTTCAATAATTACGGTATCTATTAAATTACTACCAAAGGCATAAGGCAATTGATAATAGGAATGAATCGGTTTTGTAATAATTAAATTAGCCTTTTTGCCCGCTGTTATGCTTCCATGAGTGTCCGAAAGCCCCATTGCATAAGCTCCGTTAATGGTGGCAGCATTTATGGCTTCCTCAGGAGTCATTTTCATCTTAATGCAAGCGGTTGCCACAACAAAATTCATGTTTCCTGATGGAGTAGAACCCGGGTTATAATCTGTAGCGAGAGCAAGCGGAAGTCCAGCTGCAATCATTTCGCGTGCTGGAGTATAGGGAATACTCAAAAAGTAAGAACAAGAAGGTAAGGCAACAGGCATTGTATCGGTATTTTTTAAAGCTTCGATATCTGAACTTGTCATTACTTCAAGATGATCCACAGAAAGCGCATTGTACTTTATGCCTGCTTGAACTCCGCCAATTGAATTAAACTGGTTGACGTGAATTTTTGGCTTTAAGCCAAATTGTATTCCAGCATTCATAATTTGTTCGGTTTCTTCAACAGTAAAGTACCCAGTCTCACAAAAAACATCTACATAATCAGCAAGATTGTCTTTGGATATTTCTGGAAGCATCTTGTTTATTAGAATATCGATATAGCCTTTCCGATCGTCTTTATATGCTGCTGGGAAAGCGTGAGCTCCTAAAAATGTTGCTTTTATTGCTAGTGGATAGTTCGTAGCCAGTTTTTTAATAACCCGAAGCATCTTTAACTCTCCGTCTATTGTTAATCCATAACCCGACTTAATTTCGACCGCTCCAGTTCCTAAACGCATGACTTCTTCTAGTCGTTCTTTAGACTGAATGTAAATTTCTTCTTCAGTTGCATCGTTTAGCTTTTTAGCTGAATTTAGTATTCCACCACCACGATTAGCTATTTCTTCATAGCTAAGTCCATTGATTCGATCCACAAATTCCTGTTCCCGATTGCCAGCATAAACTAAATGAGTATGACTGTCGCACCAGGCAGGTAAAATCATTTTTCCGGTAGCATCGATAGTTTGATCCGCGGTTATTTTTGGCAAATTATCCATAGAACCAAAATCGGCAATCAAATTGTCATCTATAAGTAAATATGCGTTTTTAATAGTTGGAAGAATGGCCATTGCAGCACCAGAAACCTTGTCGATCTTAGTATCACGTACTTGTAATAACTCTTTGATATTTGTTATTAATGTTGTCATTTTTGTTTTTTAGTTACTCAGAAATGGCGATTTCAAACAGCTTGTCCCAGTTTTTCCCAGTCACAAAAATGGTTTTCGTTTTAGGATTGTATGCGATTCCATTTAAAACATCGGTATCCTCTAATTGTGTGATTTTACTTTTTAAATCGATAAGATTGATAATTCCTTCAACAGCACCATTTTTTGGGTTTATAACGGCAATTGCGTCTTTTTGATAAATGTTTCCATAGACTTTGCCATCAATCCATTCTAGTTCATTTACGGACTTTATTTTCGATTCATAAGAATAGACATTGATATAGTCTACTTCTTTCATTGTTTTTGGATCTATTTTCCAAATTTTCTCTGTCCCATCTGATTGGTACAAATAAGTTCCGTCATTTGTAAGTCCCCAGCCTTCAATGTTTTTGAAATACGGGAATGTTTTTTCTTTTTCGAAAGTATCAGCATTATAGATATAGCCTTCGTTATTTTGCCAGGTTAGTTGGTAAACTTTGTTGTTTAGTATTGTTATTCCTTCTCCAAAATATTGATCCGCTAACTCAACTTTTTTATAAGTCTTTCCAGTTTTATAGTCTGTTTTTCGTAGGCTTGAAATTCCCTTTTTACCAGAAGGACCACTTCCGTTTCCGGTTCCTTCATAAAGAGTGTCACGGTAAAACTCTAAACCTTGGGTGTAAGCCTCGATATCGTGAGGATAGGTATTTACAATTTTATACTTCAATAATTTAGGTTGGACACTAGAGACTAATTCTATTCTTGCAGTCGCCTCTGAGTTTTGACCTTCATAGTACACCAAAGCTTTAAGGTTTTGATAACCTAGTTTTTGGTCTTTTAATTCGAAATTAAATTTTTCAAGTCCTTTTGTAGCTTGCACCTTAACATCGTTTACATAATAGATCGTGCTGTCTACAGTTTTCGATTCTGAGTTCAGAATTTCTAAATTTAGAGCGTCTTCTGGGGTGTATTTTGCTGCAAATTTTGATGTATCGAAATTAAATATAGTATTTTCTCCTTTTTTTGGATCTCCACAATTAGAAAGTGCCATTGCTAATAAAATGACTGATAGGAAGTTATAGTTTTTCATGATTAATTTTTTGAATACACCAATATACAATGTTATTTTAAGGGAGCAAAGCGCTTGCAAAAATATAAAAAGATTGTATATTTGCACCGGCAAGTCCTACACGACCAGCTCCTGCAGACTCCCCCAGGATGGGAACATAGCAAGGGTACGTGGTTGAGCGGTGCGATGTAGGTCGCTTGCCATTTTTTTTTAATCTGAATTTATTTCAGATTCTTATTTAAGAATTTATACAAAAGTAGTCTTCCTTCGGGAGGATTTTTTTATTTTTGGTCCAACCAATAAAAACACCCATGAGTAAAGTAGTTTTGATTACAGGAGGTTCCTCCGGAATAGGGAAATCTATTGGAGAGTTTTTGTATCACAAAGGTTTTATTGTTTATGGAACGAGTAGAAACCCAGAACGCGTTTTGAATTCGGTTTTTCCATTAGTGGCTTTAGATGTACGAAATTCAGATTCTATTCAGGCTGCTGTTGCAAATATTATTGCGAAGTCTGGAAAATTAGACATTGTAATTAATAATGCGGGTGTTGGGATTACTGGACCTTTGGAAGAAATCCCTTCCGAAGAAATTAAAAATAATTTTGACACTAATTTCTTTGGTCCTATAGAAGTAATGAAGGCGGCGTTACCACAAATGCGTACACAAAAATCAGGTTTAATTATCAATGTTACTTCTATTGCTGGATATATGGGCTTGCCTTATCGCTCCATTTATTCTGCCTCAAAAGGAGCGTTAGAGCTAGTGACAGAAGCATTGCGAATGGAGGTGAAGTCGTTTGGGATTCATATTACGAATGTTGCTCCGGGAGACTTTGCTACTAATATTGCTTCGGGACGTTATCATGCACCAGTTATTACTGGGTCTGCGTATGAGGCTTCTTACGGAGAATCTTTGCGTACCATGGATGAGCATGTAGATAGTGGTAGCAATCCAAACGAGATGGCTGAAGCGGTTTATAAAATCATCCAGACTAAAGAGCCAAAAGTACATTATAAAGTAGGGGTTTTTATGCAGAAGTTTTCTATTGTACTGAAACGAATACTTCCTGATAAAGTTTACGAAAAAATGCTAATGAACCATTATAAGTTATAACTTTGCAGCGAATTTACGTGAGAGATTGAAGTGAAAATCCTTTTCCTTTTTTTAGGAAAAGATTGTAGCGGAAAGCTCGACCCGAAGTTGCGAGGAGGAACGACAAAGCGATCTGAAGGGTCACGCCCAAAACACAAACACACAATTAAATAAACATATACTATGAAGTTTTTTATTGACACGGCTAATTTAGCTCAAATTAAGGAAGCGCAAGCATTAGGTGTTTTAGACGGAGTTACTACAAATCCATCCTTGATGGCTAAAGAGGGAATTACTGGAAAAAACAGCATTTTGAAGCATTATGTTGACATTTGTAATCTTGTTGACGGTGATGTAAGTGCTGAAGTAAATGCGCTTGATTATGACGGAATGATTAAAGAAGGTGAAGAATTAGCTGATTTACATGAGCAAATTGTTGTAAAATTGCCAATGACCAAAGAAGGTGTTATGGCTGCTAAATACTTTTCTGATAAAGGTGTTAAAACGAATGTAACTTTAGTATTCTCTGCAGGTCAAGCTTTACTAGCTGCTAAGGCGGGTGCTACTTATGTTTCTCCATTTATCGGTCGTTTAGATGATGTTTCAACTGATGGATTAGCATTGATCGAAGAAATTAGATTGATTTATGATAACTATGGTTACGAAACAGAAATTCTAGCTGCTTCAGTACGTCACACAATGCATATTGTAAACTGTGCTAAAATTGGCGCTGATGTTATGACAGGACCACTTTCTGCAATTTACGGATTGTTGAAACACCCATTAACGGATATCGGTTTAGCTCAATTTGTTGCTGATTTCGAAAAAGGAAACAAGTAAAAGAAAATAGCAATATTCAGTGATCAGTCACAGAATGTCGCTCAATATAAAAAGTCCTATTTGCTGCTGCAAATAGGACTTTTTTATGATTGCTATTTAATATCAAATTACTTTCTTACAAAAGGAGGTAGCAGTTTAGAAGATACTTCACCAAAACCAAGACGTACTTGTCCGTTTTGACAGAAGCCTTTCATGATTACCGTATCGTTATCATTTATGAACTTACGCTCTGTACCATCATTTAATTTTATAGGGTTTTTTCCGCCCCAAGTCAGTTCTAGCATCGAACCATAACTATTTGGTGTAGGCCCAGAAATAGTTCCTGATCCCATCATATCGCCAGAATTTACACGACAACCGTTTGACGTATGGTGCGTTAATTGTTGGCTCATGGTCCAATACATATATTTAAAATTGGAATTTCCTATAACTGTAGGTTCTTCATTTTCTGGTTGGATTGCAACTTCTAAATGGATGTCAAATGAATGTTTTCCTTTTTGCTGTAAATACGGTAGCGGACTAGGATCTTGTTTTGGGCTGGCTACTCTAAATGGTTCCAAAGCATCCATAGTTACAATCCAAGGTGAGATTGAGGATGCAAAACTCTTAGCTAAGAAGGGTCCAAGTGGTACATATTCCCATTTTTGAATGTCTCTAGCGCTCCAGTCGTTTAATAACACCATTCCAAAAATATAATCTTCGGCTTCGTTAATAGGAATCATTTCTCCCATCACATTAGCATCAGTAGTGATAAAAGCAGTTTCTAGTTCGAAATCGATTAAACGACTAGGACCAAAAACGGGTGTGTTTTCGCCCGCAGGTAATGTTTGACCAATGGGTCTGTGAACCGGAATTCCTGAGGGGATAATGGTAGAACTTCTTCCGTGATATCCTACCGGGATGTGAAGCCAGTTTGGTAATAAAGCATTTTCTGGATCGCGGAACATCTTTCCTACATTAGTAGCGTGTTCTTTACTCGAATAGAAGTCTGTATAGTCACCAATAAGAACAGGCAGCTGCATTTCTACTTCGTCCATTTTAAAAATGACGATATCTCTATGTTTGGCGTTGTCTCTTAATTTAGGATTGTTTTGATCAAATATTTCAGCAATACGATTTCTTACTAAGCGCCATGTTTTTTTACCATCTGAGATAAAATCATTTAGCGTGTCTTGCATGAACATATCGTCAGTTAATTCAATACCTTCAAAGTAATTTAATTGCTGTAAGGCGCCCAAATCTATAGCAGAATCGCCAATTCTAGTTCCTACAGTCACCACATACTCTTTAGTTAGGAAAACTCCAAAAGGAATGTTTTGAATTGGAAAATCACTGTTTTCTGGTACTTCTACCCATGATTTTCTTTTGGTATCGTTGGCTGATATTGGCATAATATGTTAATTGTTTTGTTGAAAATAATACCTCAAATATATTATAATCTAGCAGTTTCACAAACGTTTTTTTGTATTTTTGCTTCAAATTAACTAAAAACAAAGAAATGCAACGCGACAAACAAATTTTCGACCTTATTTTAGAAGAACAAGAAAGACAAATACACGGATTAGAATTAATTGCTTCAGAGAACTTTGTAAGTGACGATGTGATGGAAGCAGCTGGTTCTGTGTTGACTAATAAATATGCAGAAGGATATCCTGGAAAAAGATACTACGGAGGTTGTGAAGTAGTGGATGTCGTAGAGCAAATTGCGATTGATAGAGCTAAAGAGTTATTTGGAGCAGAATATGCTAATGTGCAACCACATTCAGGTTCACAAGCAAATACAGCCGTTTTCTTTGCTTGCTTGAAACCCGGAGATAAGATTCTTGGTTTTGATTTGTCTCACGGTGGACATTTAACACACGGTTCTCCTGTGAATTTCTCAGGACGTTTGTATAGCCCCGTTTTCTATGGTGTAGATGCTGAAACAGGACTTTTAGATTATGATAAAATTCAAGAAATAGCAAAGAAGGAGCAACCAAAATTGATCATCGCAGGAGCTTCGGCTTATTCTCGTGATATGGATTTTGAACGTTTTAGAGTAATTGCAGACAGCGTAGGAGCAATTTTATTTGCTGATATTTCACATCCTGCCGGATTAATTGCTAAAGGATTGCTGAATGACCCAATTCCTCATTGTCATATTGTTTCGACTACGACACACAAAACATTGCGTGGACCTCGTGGAGGATTAATTATGATGGGGAAAGATTTTCCAAATCCATTTGGTTTAACTACTCCAAAAGGTGAAATCAGAATGATGTCATCTTTATTAGATTTAGCTGTTTTCCCTGGAAATCAAGGTGGACCTTTAATGCACATCATCGCTGCTAAAGCAGTTGCTTTTGGTGAAGCTTTAAAAGATGAATTCTTTACATATGCTTTGCAATTGCAAAAAAATGCTAACGCAATGGCAGATGCTTTTGTAAAAAGAGGATACAATATTATTTCTGGAGGTACAGACAATCATATGATGTTGATTGATTTGAGAAATAAAGGAATTTCTGGTAAAGAAGCTGAAAACGCATTAGTAAAAGCAGAAATCACTGTGAATAAAAACATGGTTCCATTTGATGACAAATCACCGTTTGTAACTTCTGGTATTCGTGTAGGAACTCCTGCTATCACCACTCGTGGATTAGTTGAAGAAGACATGGAAACTATTGTAGAATTAATCGACAGAGTATTGATGAATCATACAAATGAAGAAATCATTGAGCAAGTAGCAAATGAAGTAAACGAAATGATGAGCGAAAGAGCTATTTTCGTTTTCTAAAAACGTTTTAGAGTTTAAAGTTTAAAAGTTTAAGGTTTTGTGTTTGCCGAAAGGTCTCGCGAAACTTTAAACTTTTTTTGGTTCTTGAGTTAGCTTTAAACTTTAAACAATTTTATAAACTTTAAACAAATAATCATGGGTGTATTAAGATTGCAATTACCAACAGATCCAAGATGGGTCAATATTGTCGAAAAAAACATTGAGGAAATTTTGACAGATCACGCTTGGTGTGAACAAAAGGCGGCTACAAATGCGATTACCATAATTACTAATAATTCAGAACATCAGGATTTGGTAAAGGATCTTTTGGCTTTGGCCAAGGAAGAAATCGATCATTTTGAGCAAGTACATAATATTATTATCAAGCGCGGATTGAAGCTAGGTCGCGAGCGTAAAGACGACTATGTAAATGAGTTGTATTTGTATATGAAAAAGAACGGAAATGGAAGTAGAGTTTCTAGTTTGGTAGAGCGATTACTTTTTTCAGCAATGATTGAAGCCAGAAGTTGTGAACGTTTTAAAGTGCTGTCCGAAAATATTCAGGACGAAGAATTAGCCGTTTTTTATCGAGATTTGATGGAAAGTGAAGCAGGACATTATACTACTTTTATTACTTATGCCCGAAAATACGGAACTGGAATTGATGTAGAGAAACGCTGGCGGGAATGGATTGATTTTGAAGCATCGATTATCGAAAATTATGGTAAAAACGAAACTATTCACGGATAATTAATTTATTCTTACAGCTGCTGCGGTTTGATATAAAAGATTATAGATCAGTAATATATAAGAATTTACTTCTATTTCTGCCAGGTATTATGAATTCAGAAGTTTTATTTATTTCATTGATTAACAAAATTAGTATATATTTATATCCGAAAAATGTGAAACAATTATAATTTTTGTAAATGAGACTCTATATAAAATGTGATGGAATTGTTGCTTGTAGAGTAATTTTACAAGAACAGTTAGAAAGATTAAATATTAAACATAGACTTTTAGAATTAGGAGAGATTGAAATAAGTAATACTGTTTCGGATTCTGATTTCGCTGAACTTCAAGCGTCTTTGAATAAATATGCTATATATATTGTAAACAATGAAAAAGCGCAACTTATTCAGAGAATAAAAGATACTATTGTAGAAATGATATATGAGCATGATAAACTTCCTGCGATTACCATTTCTCAGTATTTATCTGATAAACTTAATTTAAGTTACGGATATATCACCAATATTTTTACCGAAAATACCTATTCCTCTATTGAGAATTTTATTATTATTCAAAAAATAGAAAGGGCGAAGAAATTAATACTAGAAGATCAATTAACTTTAACAGAGGTTTCGTATAAATTGAATTACAGTAGTGTAGCTTATTTATCAAGTCAGTTTAAAAAAGTTACTGGATTAACGCCTTCAGCGTTTAAGAGAATTGTCGATAAGAGACGAAGTTTATCAAGCTAATAGCCGACGTCTAATTATTAGAAATTTAAAAATAAATAATACCAGTAAATATGATTTCACATAATGATTCTATGCATATTTTAATCGCAGATGACGATGAAGATGACCGCACTTTTTTTAGTGAAGCAATGATGGAACTTAAAATGAATAATAAGTTGACATTGTTTAACGACGGTAAAGATTTAATGGATTATTTATCATGCCCTGATATTATCATGCCGCATATATTGTTTTTAGATTTAAATATGCCTTATATGTCAGGATTCGAATGTCTCAAAGAGATTAGAGCCGATGATAGATTTAAAGATGTTTCGATTGCAATCTACTCAACCTCTTCGTCTGAAAAAGACATTGAAGATACATTTGTGGAAGGTGCTAATATTTATATTAAGAAACCAAATGATTTCAGTAATTTAAAAAAAGTGATTAAAGAAGTTGTTAATATTAACTGGCAGTTCCATTCTTCGGGACTAAATAAGGAAACTTTTTTCTTTAGTATCTAAAGTAATAACTGCTTATGAAGTTATTGAAACTATATAAAAGCCCTGAGATATTTAAAATTGCTTTAATCATAGCAATTGTAGTGGTGGGTTATATTGCTTCCGTTTTTTACGGTCAGATGAAAAATCTTGATTCTTCAGTGGAGTTAATTACAAATTCTACGGAAACCCAATTAGAATTAGAGAAGATACTTTCGATTATAACAATGTATGAAAGTAATCTAAAAGGATATTACATTACTAAAGACGAGGCATATCTCAAAGATAGGTTTTTGCGACGCGGCGAAATTGATGAGAATATTAAAAATATTAAAATTTTAGTAGCCAAGAATCCAAGTTTAATCGAGGATATTGATTTGTTAAATACCTTAATAGATCGTCGATTTAATTTGTTTAGAGAGACTTTGTTATTGGCCAAAAGTAATAAAACTGACACTGCTAAATTTAATGCTAAGATTAAGCAAAGCAGCGAATTTACGATGGCCATGAAAGATTTTGTATATAAAACTATAAATACAGAAGGCGCTAAAATAAAAGCTCATAATCTTAATCATCAATTTGATTTAAGAGACTCTATTATTAGTGCTTTTTTATTGGTTTTACTTTCTCTATTAATATTACTTCTATCATTCAATAAAATAAATGTAGATGTTATCGAGCTGAAGAAAACGAATGATGAGTTGCAATTTTTATATTTATCATTTAGTAAAGCTGAAAAAATAGCAGGATTTGGGCATTGGAAAGTAAATACAGTAACAGGTGCATATACATTCTCAGATAATTTTTATCGCCTTTTTGGAGTTGAGCCTAATGCTTTTGAGCCTACATTTGATAATATTGCGAAATTCATTCATCCAGATGATTTAGATTATGTACTCAAATCGCATAAAGGTTCATTAATATCACATGATTCGACAGTAATTACGTATCGTATAATATTAGACAATGGAGAAACGAGATACATCGACTCTGTAGGAAGTTTTACTCAAAACAGTAAAGGAGAAGTGGTTAAGACTGGTGTGAGTCACGACTTGACAGAAATATATAAAAAAACACTGAAATTAGAAGAGAACAATTTTGAATTGAAAAGCATTAATGAAGAATTAGAGTCTTTCAACAATATTGTAAGTCATGATTTGCAAGAACCGTTGCGTAAAATTCAAATGTTTATATCTAGAATAGTAGATACTAACAATGAAACTATTTCAGAGCAGGGAAAAATATATTTATCCAAGATTCGTATTTCGGCTAATAAAATGCAATCCTTACTTATTGACTTAGTTGACTATTCTCGAGCGATAAAAGGAGATAAAGAGGTGAAACAAATCATTAACTTAAATGATGTTGTAAATCAAGTGCTTGAGGATCTATCCTCTAATATAGAAGAGAAAAATGCAGTAATAACAGCAGGGGTTTTACCAGAAATTAATGGAGTCTCTTTTCAAATAGAACAACTTTTGGTTAATTTGATAGTTAATGCTTTGAAATACAATAAAGATGATGTTCCTCCCGAAATAAGTATTAATAGGGAAGACATTGGTACAGATGAAGTTTTTGAAGATAAACTAATTTTGGACCACGACTATTATAAAATCGTAATTAAGGATAACGGAATTGGATTTAAACAAGAATATGCTGAAAAAATATTTGTATTGTTTCAGCGTTTAGAAACAGATTCTAAATATAGTGGAACAGGTGTAGGTTTAGCTATTTGTAAAAAAATAGTTGATAGCCATAAAGGTTATATTAAGGCTCAATCTGAACCTAATATTGGTACTACATTTTCTATTTTTTTACCAAAAGTCGTTTAGTTCATTTGGGTATTAGTTCTAATTATTCTAGAGCCGCCTAGTTATAAAAAACACACTGAAATTTACTATTACTAATCCAGAGAATAACTAGTTCAGCTTACTAAGTTTTAACTGCTTAAATTCATTTAAATGATTACTATTACCGAAGCTACTGCTGACGATTTTGGGACAATTCAGGATATCGCCTATAAAACGTGGCCTGTTGTTTATAGAGAAATACTTTCTACTGCTCAATTACAGTATATGTTAGAGGCGTTTTATTCGGTTGAAACCTTGATGGATAATGCAGTTAATAAAGGGCATCATTTTATTTTTGCTAGTGACGGAGACCTTTGTCTAGGTTTCGCCTCGTTTCAACATCATTATTTGGGCCAAAAAGTGACGCGTTTGCATAAAATATATTTGCTTCCGGAGGCGCAGGGAAAAGGTGCAGGCAAGCTTCTAGTTGACGCTGTTGCAAATTATGCGAAATTGAATGGTTCAACCGTTATTTCGTTAAACGTAAACCGGTTTAATAGCGCATTAAGATTTTATGAAAAACTAGGTTTCAAAATCGTCGGTGAAGAAGATATTGTTCTAGAACATGGTTATTTAATGGAAGATTATATGATGGAAAATCAGTTGCGCTAGTCAAATTACTAAAATTGCAGATAAGTTTTGATTTTTCTCCGCTAGAGAATAGAAATAAAAAAAACCGTAATAACTTAAAAAAAAATAAGTTTATTACGGTTTTTTTGTGGAGTCGCCGGGAATCGAACCCGGGTCCAAACAAGCAACTAAAAAGCTTTCTACACGTTTATTTCCTGATTGAATTTTCGACCTTGTGTTTGACCAGAAACAGTCGCACAAGACTTATCTTCTTTATTTCGAAGTCCACCCGAAGCTTATGGAAATCTAGGTTTAAATTTACGATTCACCTTTATCGACCGCTATAAACCAAAGCTTTCGAGGTAAATCCTGCTTTCCTATCTGATAGGAACTAGGCTAATCTTACTATGATTCAGATTATGCAGCAAGAGCGTAGTTTCCTTCGCCGTGTAAGTGTTTTGGAACCTTTTATTAACGAGAATTGTCCCAGTTCTCCACGTGCTTACATTTCAATTCGACTTGCTGTCAAAACCAGTCGACCCCTTTTTTATTCTAACTCAAATAATTTATTTGAGTGTGCAAATGTATTCTATTTTAACTGAAATCTGCCATTTGAGTTCAAAATATTAGTACTCAAATATCATTCCTCTTTTTCATCATCGCTTAACTTGAAGGGATAGTCACCAAATAGTGCTGCCAGATTCTTAACTTTGTAAACTTTCTTGTCATATTTATTCGATAATGAGATAATAGTGACACTTTCATCTGGCAAGGTGATGAAGGCGGCTGTATTTCCATGCCACCACCCATTGTGAAAATAGAAGTTTTTCCCTGTTGGCCAATTTATCATTCTGATTCCCAAACCATAATTTTTAGTGCCTTTGTACTCGTTACTATAAGGAACATTGGACTCCTTTAGTAGTTTTGAATCCAAGAAAGCCGAAGAATTTCTTCCCATATCAAATTTTAATAAATCTCGTGGTGTAGAATATATATTTTTATCACCATAAACGGCATCTAAGTAATCCAAATTCACTTTAGCGAAATTTCTTTTATAAGAGGGTGTGGCTGTTAATTTGTCTTTTTCATATTCGAAAACAAAGGTATTTGTCATTCCTAATGGTTTAAATACCATTTTGGTCATCGCATTTTTGTAGGTTAAACCAGTTACTTTTTCGATAATTAAGGCTAACATGGCATAGTTTGTATTGCAATAACTAAATCTAGAATCAGTTCTAAACTCAAGATCAATACCCTTTGTGGCCATAATTGTCAAAATGTCCTGATTAGTTAAGATTTTGTGTCGGTCCCAAATCCCTTTTTTTTCTGTAAAATAAGCATAGTTGCGCAGTCCTGTTCTATGGTTTAATAAAGTTCTTACCGTTACATCAGGGTAAGGAAATTCTTTTAAAATTGTATTGACTTTTTGGTCTAATTCTAATTTATTTTCGCTGATTAATTTCAGTACGACAGTAGCGGTCATAACTTTACTTACCGAAGCAACATGAAGAGGCGTCGTGCTAGTCATTTCGGACTTTTCTTTATAGTTAGCCAAACCTTCGTATTTTTCGAAAATAATCTGACCGTTTTTTGCCACAAGAAAACCTCCGTTAGCAGTTTTATTTGGCCAGTTTTTATTGTAAAAATGTTCGATAGATTTACTTTTAGAAGCTATGTAGGCTGATGTAAGTTCAGGACCTTGTTTTATCTGGAGAATTGTATCATTTTTTGCCTTTTCCGAAGTTTCTTTATCTGATGAATTCTTTTGATTACAAGAACTCAAAACCAATAATAGCAGGAGTATTTGTAGTATATTTGCCTTTTTTATAAAAATCATTTCTTTGTAGTGCTAGAAAAACAAATATATAGAATCAAACTGTTTTGTTGATGTTTTTTCCAAAACTTAACAGTATTTTATTAAGTTTCGAGCTGATATTTCTATTATTTTGGGCATCAGTAAGTAAAGTGCTTTTCTTTGATTTTTTTTTATAAAATAAAACTATAATAATATTAATTTGTTATATTTGAAACAAATAGGTCTGATAAAGTTATATTAATTCAAAACAAAACAGTTAAAAAGATATGAAGTTCGGAATTTTAAAAGAGAGAAAGAATCCACCAGATAGAAGAGTTGTTTTTTCGCCTGAAGCACTAGTGCAATTGAAGGAACTTTACCCAGAAGCTATAGTGAAAGTAGAAAGTTCTGATATTCGAATTTTTACTGATGAACAATATAAAGAGTCAGGGATCGAAATATCGAATGATATAAGTGAGTGTGATGTTTTATTTGGAGTTAAAGAAGTTCCTGTTGATTCGTTGATTCCAAATAAGTCTTATTTCTTTTTTTCGCACACGCTAAAAAAACAGCCATACAATAGACAATTACTACAAGCTATTCTTGAAAAAAACATTGATTTATACGATCACGAAACTATAGTCGACGCTAATAACCGCAGATTAATTGGTTTTGGACGATATGCAGGAATTGTTGGGGCTTATAATACGATTCGTGCTTTCGGAATAAAGTTTGGGTTGTTCAAGTTAGCTAAAGCAGAAACATTATCAGGAAAAGAGGAGTTGATCAGTCACTTAAAACGATTGGTTTTGCCGCCATTAAAGTTTGTTATTACAGGATCAGGTAAAGTAGGAGGTGGTATCAAGGAAATTCTAGATGCTATGAAAATCAAAGAAGTTTCTGTTGATAATTATTTAACTAAAAACTATGCTCAGCCAGTATACACACAGATTGATGTATTAGATTATAATAAAAGGATTGATGGAAAAGTCCTGGATTGTATGGATTTCTATCAAAAACCAATGGAGTATGTTGGGGATTTCGAACGATTTACAAAGGTATCGGATATCGTTATTACTGGACATTTTCATGGAAACGATGCGCCGGATATTCTTAGCCGAGGAATGTTGCAATCTAAAGATTGTAAAATAAAAGTAATAGGTGACGTTTCATGTGACATTAATGGTCCCATTGCAAGTACGCTTAGATCATCGACAATCGCAGAGCCATTTTATGGTTATTTAGCATCTGAACATAAAGAAGTAGATGTATTTCATCCAGCCTCGATTGTAGTGATGGCGGTTGATAATCTTCCTTGCGAATTACCAAAAGATGCGAGTGAAGGTTTTGGTGCCATGTTTATGGAGTACGTTATTCCTGCGTTTTTTAATGATGATAATGATGGAATTTTGGCTAGAGCCAAAATGACCGAAAAAGGAAAATTGACACCAAGATTCAGCTATTTGCAAGATTTTGTAGACGGTAAATAAATAAAGAATGTTGGATTATTAGTTAAAATGTTTCTAAGAAATAGCTATTATTAAATTGAAAAACCCTGCAATGTAAAACGTTGCAGGGTTTTTAATTTATATATTTTAAGCTAGATTATTTAAGGCTTCCAACCATATCTTCTGGTTTTACCCATTCGTCAAAGTCTTCTGGCGTGACATAACCTAAACGAACCGCTTCTTCTTTTAGCGTTGTTCCGTTTTTGTGTGCTGTTTGAGCAATTTCAGCTGATTTGTAGTATCCAATTTTAGTATTTAAAGCGGTAACTAGCATTAGTGAATTGTCAACTAGTTCTTTAATGCGTTTGTAGTTGGGTTCGATACCTTGAGCACAGTGTTCATCAAATGACATACAAGCATCACCTAATAAACGTGCCGATTGTAAAAAGTTTGCTGCCATAACGGGTTTGAAAACATTCAATTCGTAGTGTCCTTGCATTCCGCCTACAGTGATTGCAACATCATTACCCATTACCTGCGCACAAACCATTGTTATCGCTTCACATTGCGTAGGATTTACTTTTCCTGGCATGATAGAAGATCCTGGCTCGTTTTCAGGAATAATCAATTCACCAATTCCTGAACGTGGTCCTGAAGCTAGCATACGGATATCATTTGCAATTTTGTTTAAGGAAACAGCTAATTGCTTTAATGCACCATGTGATTCTACGATAGCATCGTGAGCAGCAAGTGCTTCAAATTTATTTTCGGCAGTTATGAAAGGGTGTCCTGTGAATTCAGCAATGTATTTTGCCACTAGTACATCATAACCAGCTGGAGTATTTAAACCTGTTCCTACCGCAGTTCCACCCAGTGCAACTTCAGACAAGTGTGCTAAAGTGTTTTTTACTGCTTTTAAACCATAGTTCAATTGTGCTACATAACCTGAAAGCTCTTGACCAACAGTTAGTGGTGTAGCATCCATAAGATGGGTACGTCCTATTTTTACAACGTTTTTGAATTCGGTTGCTTTTGCATGTAAAGTGTCTCTTAATTTTTCAACACCTGGAATCGTAACTTCTACTACTGCTTTGTATGCGGCAATGTGCATTCCTGTTGGGAAAGTATCGTTAGATGATTGCGATTTGTTGACATCATCATTTGCTTTAATGAACTGTTCGCCTTCGCCAATTTCAAATCCTTTTAGAACTTGAGCACGGTTTGCAACTACTTCATTTACGTTCATGTTACTTTGCGTACCTGAACCAGTTTGCCAAATTACAAGTGGAAATTGATCGTCTAATTTACCAGCTAGGATTTCGTCACAAACAGCTGCGATAGCATCACGTTTCTCAGTAGCTAAAACACCTAAGTCGCAGTTAGCATAAGCAGCTGCTTTTTTTAGGTAAGCAAAACCTTCAATAATCTCTTTTGGCATAGAAGCCGAAGAACCTATTTTAAAATTGTTTCTAGAACGTTCTGTTTGTGCTCCCCAGTATTTGTCAGCGGGAACTTGCACTTCACCCATGGTGTCTTTTTCTATTCTGAATTTCATTTTATTGTTGATTTGTATGTGTTATTTTAATAATTGACTTGTTGTATCATATCTGGTTCTCTAGCCCCGATAGTAGTGAAAATCCTTATATGCCAGGGTTTGGGATATAAGATTGCAATGGATAGCGGGAATATCTCCTAAATTGAGCTCAAAAATACGGATAAATACTATTTTATGAAAATTGAATTGGAATTTTATTGCTAAGAAAAAATAATAAACATACATTTGTACTTACATTCAAAAATTCCGGAAAACATGTTTGAATTTTCACAGTATTTAGGCTTTTTACTTTTTTTAACCATCCTTACAATGGGATTTTGGTTAATGTTTTTTTTAGTTGGTTTCGTATCCTATTGGGTAGGAGGAGCATCTTGGGAAGCATATAAAGAGAAAAGAAAAGCAAAGAAAGAGCAATCAGTTTAGTTTGATTGACACCTAAAAAAGGACCCGTTTACACGAGTCCTTTTTTTTATGCCTTTTTTTTTAAAAAAAAAATACGGGCCCGTATTGAAACGAACCCGTACTTATTGAAATAATTAACCAAATTAAATCATTTATTATCCAGGAAATCCACCGCCCTCTTCTTCAGTGTTTTTTGGCGCATTTTTATCTCTATCGGTTTTCTTTTTGTTGATTCGGTACGTAAATGACAAGTTAAATTGTCTTTTTCTCCATTGAAATTCACTGTCAGAACTTACACTTGGTAAATTAGTTTCTGATCTCATTTTTCTAGAATTGAAGATATCACTTACGTTAAAAGCGATCGTCGCTTTGTCTTTTAGGATGTCTTTGCTAAACGCAGTGTTCACCATATACATACCTAAACTTCTACCTTGTGCGGTGTTGCTTGGTCCAAAGTACATTCCGCTAGCTTGCCACTCAATTTGGTACGGCAAAGTTAAACGTGAGTTCACACGGGAAAACCATGAAAAAGCTTCGTTATCTAGGTTTTGAACAACTATTTCGTTCTGTGAATTAGTATACATGAAATCTCCAGTTGTTTTTGTGTTATACAAGTTGAAACTACCGTTTAATTTCCATTTTTTTATTGGAGAATAATTTAGAGTGAATTCAAATCCAAATTTTTGTTCTTTTCCAATATTGATAGGCGTACTAAGGATTACTGGAGTACCATCAACAAATTCACCACTTTCATAACGTACAAAAGAGAACACATCAGTTGTGTTTTCAAAATACATAGAGGTGTTAAATGTTACTTTATCCCAACGTTTAATATATCCGATGTCAAACTTATCTGTCAGCGAAGGGTCTAAATCAGGATTACCTCTAAAGATATTGATATTACTCGAAATGTTAGGAGTAGGATCTAAAAAGCGACCTCTGGGCCTCGATAAACGCTTGCTATAACTTAATGAGACGCTACTCATGTCTGAAATTTCATAATTAGCAAAAGCACTTGGAAAAAACTTATTGTATTTCTTGTTGTTGTACTCTTGTGTATCCAATAAGTTAACATCGATGTTTGTGTCTTCCCAACGTAAACCAAATAAATACGAGAATTTGTTTACTTTAAATCCGTACTGTGTATAAAGTGCATTGATTTTTTCTTTGTATTCTAATGTATTGGATAGAAAATCACCAACATTATTTCCGTTATCGCTAGAGAAAATATCGTAGTCTTTATTTAGATTATTGAAATTTCCTTTATATCCAGCTTCAAACTGACTTCCTTTTCCAAGAGGTAAAACGTAATCTGCCTGAAGTAAATACTCTTTTTGAAGTTTTTCGTTTTGAGTTGTATTCGTAGTAGATCTGTCTGGGAAGGTGACATTAACTCCATCAATTGTTGAATCATCTTTATCTGTACTTCTAGAAAAGGATCCATCAACGGTTAATTTGTGACCTTCGTCATTGAAGTTTTTAATTAAATTAGAGGAGTATTCAAAGTTTTTTCCTTGGTCATTTCCATTATTTAAACGGTAGCTATTTGAAGCAAAATCTTGATTACTATCGAAAGCATTATAATTTACTCTATCTCTATTTTTCCCGCCATTTTCACTGTAACTAATAGAGTTTGTCCAAAAAGTATTGGGAGCTACTGTCCATTCTACACCAGACTTTGTGTTTATTCCGTCTCTAGTTCTCTCGGTATTTCTATTTTCATAAATAAATTTATTAGTAGAACCGTCAGGGTTAAAATATTCTGAGTTTGTAAATCCTCCGCCTTCATTGGTTCTATAGCTATATCCAGTAGAAGTAAAGAAATTTAGTTTTTCAGTTTTGTAATTTAAGTTGGCGCTCAAACCATAAGTTTCAGGAATACCAGCAGATGCAATAAATGAACCATTAAATCCTTGGTTTTTTCCTTTCTTCAAGATGATATTTAATATACCAGCGCCACCTTCAGCATCGTAACGAGCTGATGGGTTTGTAATCACTTCTACTTTGTCAATTGCATCTGCAGGAATTTGACGCAAAGCTTCGGCCATATTTAATGCATTTGAAGGACGACCATCAATGAAGACACGCACATTGTCACTTCCTCTTAAACTTACGTTTCCTTCAATATCAACAGAAACAGAAGGTACATTTTCTAAAACATCACTTACAGTTCCACCTTTAACTAACATATCTTGACCTACATTGTAAACTTTTTTATCAAGTTTAATTTCTACAGTAGATTTTTCAGCACGAATAATCACTTCGTTTAGTTGTGCCGCATCTTCTACTAATGAAATCGTTCCTAAAGTAGTGCTTTCTTTTAGATTTTTTTGAGTTATTTCTACAGATTTAAATGAAATAAATTCAATTTTAATAGTGTAGATTCCTGGCGTTACATCAATATTGAATTCTCCTTTCGGATTTGTAATTCCTCCTGCTACTACTTTTGCAGTTTTGGAGTTGATAAAACTAACCGTTGCATATTCAAGTGCTTGTTGAGTTGTTTTTTCAATAACATTTCCTGTTATCTTAATTTTTTCTGCCATTGGACCTCTTTCTTGAGCAAAACTAATAAAAAAGGAAAGAAATAAAGTAAGCGTAAAAATCTGTTTTAATCGATTCATCATTATAATTTAGATTTGATATTCGTCATAGGAATGCAAAAAACGCATTTGGTTTAATCACTAAACCTTAAAAAATTGTTAAATATAGCTAGTGCGAATTATAGAAAACTGTTAAGTTTGTCTAACTCTCTGCCAATGATAGCCTTGTCTCCATTTATAACAATAGGTCGTTCTATAAGAATGGGTTTTTCGACCATTGCTTTTATGATATCTTGGTCGGTCATTTCTTTATTTTTAAAATTCTCTATCCAAATTTTTTCTTTTTGTCGAACTAATTCTAATGGTTTCATGTTCAATTTTTTGAGGAGTAGCTGAAGTTCGTCTGTAGTAGGTGGATTCTCAAGATACTGAATGATTTCATATTCTTTTCCTTCTACTTCTATGAAAGTAAGGCATTTTCTCGATTTTCCGCAACGGGGATTATGGTATATTTGTATCATTTTGTTGTTTTTTTTAGAGTAAAAATTAATTGAAATAAAAAAAAGTATTTTAGACGAAACAAAAATAGGCTTTGATAGTCTAACTCATCATATATAATTATAAAAAAAAAAATAGATGTTTGTAGAACAAGGAGTAAATTCAGAGAACAAGTTTTGGAAATATTTAATTGGGTCAGGAATAATTATTGCAACCTCTTTTATTGGACAAATTCCCTTGTTATTGGGCGTTATTTATGAATCGTTTGCAAATGGCGTACCTTATCCCTCTAGTAATTCAGAGATGATGCACTTTTTTGATCCAAATTTAACATTGTTTCTGCTTTTGATTTCATTTGTTTTTACCTTGGGTGGAATCTATTTTGTAGTGCGTTATGTTCACAATCAAACATTACGTTCTATTACTACAGCGCGGGCAAAAGTCGATTGGGACAGAGTTTTATTCTCTTTTTCTTTATGGGCAGTTTTTACGATTGTTTCTACTTTAATTTATTATTACACGAGTCCAGCGGATTTTGTATTGAATTTTAAACCCGTTCCATTTGCAATATTAGTAGTTATTGGAGTGTTTTTAATTCCGATACAGACAAGTACTGAAGAATATGTTTTTCGAGGTTATCTGATGCAAGGTTTTGCCAATTTAGCAAAAAACAAATGGTTCCCATTGCTAATGACTTCCATTATATTTGGAAGTATGCACCTTTTCAATCCCGAAGTTTCAAAAATGGGTAATATCATATTTATCTATTATATAGGGACTGGATTGTTTCTAGGTGTAATTACATTGATGGATGATGGGATGGAGTTGGCATTAGGTTTTCATGCTGCTAATAATTTGGTAAGTGCCTTATTAGTCACTTCAGATTGGTCGGCTTTTCAAACACATTCGATATTTAAAGACATCGCAGAACCTAAGGCTGGTTTAGATGTAATCTTACCTGTTTTGGTTATTTACCCGATACTTTTATATATCTTTAGTAAGAAATACCAATGGACTGACTGGAAAGAAAGATTAGCTGGTAAATTAAAAGCAGAATAAAACAACGCAATTTAAAACAATACGCTAGTAATGAAAGAAGTAACTTATAAAAATGTACACAATCGTTTTAAATTGAATGGATTTCATCTAGATAAAGAAGATTTATGTAGAGTGTCCTACTGTTTGATAAAGGAAGGTGATGAGTTTGAGAAGTCGATAGGAGATTTTTTATTGGACTGGTTTGACGAAAAATCCTATATCGATTTACAGACTTCAGGAACAACAGGACCGCCTAAAGTAATTAGAACAAACAAACAAACAATGGTAAACTCTGCCTTGGCTACAGGTGACTTTTTTAATTTAAGCCCTGGGGATAAAGCTTTGTACTGTTTGCCAACTAAATTTATTGCAGGAAAAATGATGCTGGTTCGCAGTTTTGTTCTGGGATTAGATATCGATTGTGTTGCGCCAAGTTCACATCCATTAACTAAAAATGAAACTGTGTATGATTTTGTAGCCATGGTACCTTTACAGGCTGAAAATTCATTAGCAGGTTTGAAAAATGTTAAAAAAATGATTGTTGGAGGTGCAAGTATGAGCAAATCACTTGAAAAAAGCCTACTGAAAGTAAAAACCGAAGTGTATGAAACTTATGGTATGACGGAAACCATAACACATATTGCCGCCAAGAAAATAGGAGAGAAGTCATTTTCTATTTTGCCTAATATCCAAATTTCACAAAATGATAAAAATTGTCTTGTAATCAGTGCGCCAAAGATTACTGCTGAACCTATTGTCACTAATGATTTAGTAGAATTAATAAACGATCATCAATTTACTTTTTTAGGTAGAGCTGATAATGTTGTTAATAGCGGCGGAATTAAACTGATACCCGAGCAAATTGAAGAGAAACTATCACATGGAATCCATTCTCGATTTTTTGTGGGTGGAGTAGCAGATGCTGTATTGGGAGAAAAATTAGTTTTAGTCATCGAAGGGGAGAAGCAACCAATAGATGAAGCTATTTATAATGCATTAGACAAGTATGAAAAGCCCAAGGAAGTATTTTATCTCAGTAAATTCATGGAAACGGAAAGCGGAAAAATAAAGAGAAAAGAAATGCTAGCCAGTTTCTAAATTTATTTCGAATATAATACAAGCATCATGGCAGTAGTCATGATGCTTTTTTATTAGCTGTAAAGGCTCTTATTTTCCCATTATATCTTGTAAAATCCAGTTGAGTTCCGGGTCATTTCCTTTCAATTTGTCTTCAAGAGTAGGAGTAATTTCCTTATCAGGAAAAATTCCGCGTCCTATTATTTCTGTTTTATGGTGCGGTACCATAGCCATTATTCCAATTCTAATTTTTAACTCAGAATGTGGTAGTTCTAGAACTGGCATAAATCCCGCTACAGTTCCGTTGAAGGCGCCACCGGTTTCTTCGCCCACAAAAGTCACCCTTTTAGAACTCTTTAAATTAGCTGAAATAAGGCTGGAAGCCGAAAAACTGCCTCCGTTTATCAGGACATATATTTTTCCTTTAAAAGCGTCTTCCTTCACTTTATGCGGTTTTATATGTGTAGCGTAGTAATTTTTCCCGTCGCTTTCTTTATGAACTGTCAACAATAAGTAGGAATAGAGGATGGGTGCATAAATCGCTTTTAGGATTTTTAAACCAAAGGAACCTCCATTAAAATAAGCGCCTTCAATTAAACTCGATTTTGATACCACTTCCGACTTATCCAAAAATACAAATGTAGAGTCGGATAGGTAAGAGTACAAATCGACAATTTCAGATAATCTACCGCCGCCATTGTCTCGTAAATCAAGAATTAGAGTATTGGATTTATAGTTATCAATTTCGCGGAAGCTTTCTTTATAGAAAGGTCTAAAATTTCCTTTGCTGAAACTTCTAATTTTCATGATGGCGACACTGCTGTCTTTTTCTAGAAAATGCAGGTTTCTGTTGTAGTTTTTCGAATCGGCATTGTAGCCATTCACTCTTTTCTTTCTTCTAAGTTCTCTAGATTTTACTCTGTCAGTCGCGGTTACTATTTTCTTAGTTTTTTGCTCTTTTTTCTTAATCGAATCCTCCTTGTATCGTCTAATTGTAATTTGTTGGATACTGTCGTTATATTTTAGAGTATAGATTAAGCTGTCTTTAATGCCATTTTCAACAGTAAAGTAGGAAGAAAATCGTTTGCCTGATTTGTTAGTTTTTAATGTGTAGTTGTATCCATCAGAACTGTAGTAGTTGTTGTATTCCCGAATCAAATCCATAGGTTTTACGTCATTCACCGCAATAACTTCAGCTCCTGGTTTTATGCTCTTATTGTAGGATTTATTGTTTACGACGTAAAGTTTATTGTAAAAATAATCAAAATCAAATTGTGAAAATGGGCCTATTCCTTTTTTAATAAGTGCTTTCGTTTCTTTTTTCGTCATTTCTTTTGAAATAGGATACAGATAGGTGTGGCCTTGCCTTACTGCGGCAACAACAGGACTCAGTTTTTTATAGAATGCAAGAGGAGTAATAGGTTGAGTGATAGTAGATTTTAGACTGTCAAATTTAGAATCTAAGGCGGGCTTACTGATGTACCAATAAAGATTAGGGTGTAATTTTTGTAGTTTTTTATAAGTAAAATCAACATCCGATTTTAACTGCGCTATAGGAATTTGTTCAGTTAAATGCCTATTGTGTTTTTTTACAGAACTACATTGAGAAAAGAAAAGCAGCGTAAAAACGTATAAAATTATTTTCCTCATGTGTTCTGAAAAAGAGTTGGTCATTTTGTGTTCTGCAAATGAACAGTAATTTAGGATTTTAGTTCAAATTTAACTATTTTATTTTTTAGTGATAATCTTCTCATAAGCTTTTCTGGCGCTACCTCGAAAATACACTTCGCCACAATAAACGTAACCTAATTTATCAAAAACTTTGATCATAGCAAAGTTGTCAAAATTAGTGTCTGCTTTGATGCTGTAGATATTGTTGCTTATCGCAAAATCTTCAATGAAACCAACTAATTTTGTAGCCAAACCTTTCCCTAAATGATTCTCTGAAATAGCGACGCGATGGAAAACAACAAAATCATTATTCGTAAGCCATTTTCCAACTATCTTTTCATATTCGGGTTCATCACTGATTAGTAGCGCAGTGTATCCAATGATAGTTTCTCCTTCAGTCAAAACAAAACCTGCATTTTTATCAATGTCATTTTTTATCACTTCTGGATTAGGATAACCGTCTTGCCATTGGTTGCTGCCATCCTTTTTTCTACGTGAGATTGCTTTTTGTAATATGTCCCATATTTTTGGGATTTCTGAAATGGTTGCTTTTCTAAATTGGTGATTCATTAGTTTAAGATATATATTTAGGTCTTGCGATTGTTTCGAGGACTTTTTTTGCGGGTACAAGCGGCACGCTTGCGCTATCAAGGGGTATTATTTTTTGTAAGATTGTATAAAGAACTTGAAAATGAGTTTCATTTTCATATTATAAATATCGGCTTTGTAATTTGTGCCCGCAATCTACATTAAATCAACTTTTATTTAATTCTCTAAATCTGAGTAATCAAAATTTTGTACTGTGTTGATATTGTAAAATGGCGTTAAAAACAAAACTACAACTTTTTACAGTTGTAGTTTTTGTGCTATTTGAATTTTTGTGCGTGCACAGAGTACAAATTCACGCTTTCCTCTGTGTGGAAAATATCCGCACCATCAGTAGACTTTTTTGCTCCTTAAGATAAATTATACCTGAATTACACCCAAGTTAAATTGTTTCTCGATAGGGGAGTGATTCGCTGCTTCGATACCCATGGATATCCAAGTTCGTGTGTCAAGAGGATCGATAATCGCATCTGTCCACAATCTAGAAGCAGCATAGTAAGGAGAAACCTGTTCGTCGTATCTTGCTTTTATTTTGTCAAAAAGTGCTTTTTCTTTCTCTTCGTCGACGATCTCACCGCTTTTCTTCAAGGAAGATGCTTCGATTTGCGCCAATACTTTTGCAGCTTGTGTTCCGCCCATAACGGCTAGTTCTGCACTTGGCCAAGCGAAAATCAATCTTGGGTCATACGCTTTTCCACACATTGCATAGTTTCCAGCACCGTAGGAGTTCCCCACAATAACCGTAAATTTAGGTACTACAGAATTACTTACTGCATTCACCATTTTGGCGCCATCTTTTATGATTCCGCCTTGTTCTGATTTAGATCCCACCATAAAACCGGTAACATCCTGAACAAAAACTAAAGGAATTTTCTTCTGATTGCAATTTGCTATAAAACGAGTCGCTTTGTCGGCACTGTCAGAGTAGATTACACCGCCAAATTGCATTTCCCCTTTTTTGGTTTTTACCACTTTTCGTTGGTTAGCAACAATTCCTACAGCCCAACCGTCGATTCTAGCGTAACCAGTAATTATTGTTTGGCCATAGCCATCTTTATAGGCTTCAAATTCGGAGTTATCCACAAGACGGTTGATAATCTCCATCATGTCGTATTGCTCATTTCTAGCTTTGGGCAAAACACCGTAGAGTTCTTTTTCGTCTAAGGCCGGTTTTTCTGACTTCACACGGCTGTAACCGGCTTTATCGAAACCTCCTATTTTATCAACTATATTTTTTATTTTGTCTAATGCATCTTTGTCGTCTTTGGCTTTGTAATCTGTCACTCCCGAGATTTCACAATGTGTGGTAGCACCTCCCAAAGTTTCATTGTCGATACTCTCTCCAATAGCTGCTTTTACTAGATAACTACCCGCAAGGAAGATACTACCTGTTCCTTCAACAATGATCGCTTCATCACTCATTATAGGTAGATAAGCACCTCCGGCAACACAGCTTCCCATGATAGCCGAAATCTGGGTAATTCCCATACTACTCATTTGGGCGTTATTCCTAAAAATACGTCCGAAATGCTCTTTGTCTGGAAAAATTTCGTCCTGCATTGGTAAATAAACTCCTGCACTATCTACTAAATAGATAATAGGTAGCCGATTTTCCATCGCGATTTCTTGTGCACGCAAGTTTTTCTTGGCAGTAATTGGAAACCAAGCACCCGCTTTTACGGTGGCATCATTAGCGACTACAATACATTGCTTTCCGCCGATATAACCTATTTTGACTACAACACCTCCAGAAGGACAACCGCCATGTTCAGCATACATTCCTTCACCAACAAAAGCTCCAATTTCAATACATTTCGCCTTAGGATCTAGTAGATAATCAATGCGCTCCCGCGCTGTCATTTTTCCTTCGGCATGCAGTTTTTGAATTCTCTTTTCGCCTCCTCCCAATTTTACTTTCGAGAGATTTTGTTTTAATTGAGACAATAACAGTTTATTGTGATCTTCGTTTTTATTGAAGTTTAAATCCATGTTGTAATAGTGTTATAAATAGTTGGTGCTAAAATACAAAATCGAACGAAATAAAATTTATTATTTTGGTTCATTTGTAAATAATTTCGAGATAAAATCAAAAAAACAGAAGCGAACTCCTGTTTTTTTATGAATATGATAAAATCTACTTGTTTATTTCTTAGATTCGTTAACGAGTCTTTTTAATATTGCCCATTGTTTTAAGGCATCGCGTGCTTCAACTGCAGGATAGCCCAAAACTGTTTTTCCAGCGGGTACATCACCGGTAACTCCAGATCCAGCTCCTACGATTGCTCCGCTGCCTAGAGTGGCATGGTCTTTTATGGAGGCGCTTCCACCAATGATAACGCCGTCCCCTAAGGTTACAGAACCTGCGACTCCACTGTGTCCAGCCATAATACAAAAACGTCCCAATTTACTGTTGTGACCAATTTGTACTAGATTATCAATTTTACATCCATCTCCTAAAACCGTTGAACTAAATTTTCCCCGATCCACGCAAGAGTTGGCGCCTATTTCGACATTATTTCCTATAACTACATTTCCTATTTGAGGAATTTTTACCAAACCTCTTTGAGGGCAAGGGCGAAATCCAAATCCATCTGCTCCGATAGTCGCATTAGGATGTATGATACAATCATTACCAATATGGCAACGTTCTCTAACCACCGCTCCAGACCATAAGATTGTGTTTTTACCAATGGTAGATTCATCAAGAATGGTGACATTAGGATAAATGATAGCATTTTCGCCAATTTTCACATTGGGTCCCACATAACATCCAGCACCTATTTTTGTTCCAAGACCGATGGTCGCTGATTTAGAAACAACTGCCATTGGGTGAATGTCGATGTAAAATTCGGGTGCAGGAGGAGCAAAAAGTTCTAAAACCTGAGACATCGCTAAGTCAGCATTTTTCACTTTGATGAACGCTCTATTTTCACCTGGTTCTATCGAAATATCCTCATTTACTACCGCAACACAAGCTTTAGAAGAAGCCCATAATTTTTCATATTTTTTATTTCCAATAAATGATATTTCAGAATCGGTAGCAACCTCAAGTTGTTCAGGCGCTGTAATCGCTTGGGAAGTGTTTCCATATATAACTCCGTTTAGAATTTCATTTATTTCTTGGACTGTATAAGATTTCATAAGTGGTAAGGTGCTAAATACTTTAATTCGAATTCAAATAAAGTAAATAGTAACTAGTTTTCCAAATCCTTTATGAATAGTGAATGTAACATTAACTAAAAATAGTTATTAATTTTTCTTAATTGTGAAGGTTTTACGATTTATAGTTACTCTCCTTTTGGTGGAATTACTATTTAACTATTGTTCTCGAATGATGGTGAAATACTAAAAAAGCCGACGTAGTATAATCCTGTCGGGTTTGATAATTATCTGCTTGCTAATAAAAACAGTTATTTTTATTGTATACTATTTCTTTTCTTTTCACCGTACCTTTAATTAAAAGATTTTAAAGAAAGCGGTGTCTACTTTTATGAGTTAACTATTAGAAACATCATTTTTTCAAAAATTTGATCTTTTATATACGGGAGAAGTTTATGTTATATAGCTTTAAAATGAAAGGATAATCGATTGGTATACAATTGATATTCAGAGAATTATAATTTTTAATTGTATTTTATGGTAATTGGAATTTTTAGTTTTACTACGGCGTCTTTACCATCGATTTGACCAGGAGTCCATTTGGGACCATTCACTAATACTTTTATCGCTGCTAAATCCATCTCTTTGTTGATGCTCTTAATAACTTCAAAGTGATTTAAAGTACCATCCAATTCAACAGAAAATCCAATAACTATTTGACCTTGGCCGCTATTTGGGGCTTTAAAATTTTTTGCTACATAAGCATAAAATAATTTGATGCCTCCAGGAAATTCGGGGTCTTTTTGATAAGGAAAATATGCGATTTCACTTCCGTTTTCATCAAAACACTTACCGCTCACAAATAAACCATTTTTAAAGTGCTCAGTACGTTTGATTTGCCCGTTTTCATAATACGAATTTGAAACTCCTTCAATCTTGTTTTTTACGTAAAATAAATCTCTTGCTTTATTTCCGTTTTTGTGCCATTCAATTGAAGACCCCTCTTTAACTCTCTTGCGATAGTTTGAGAAAAAATCACTGTTTCGCTTTGTACCATCGATAAAGTACGTAGTTCTTTGTGTGCCTTTTTCTAACTCTTCGTAAGTACTGTAATATACAGCTTTTTCTGCGGTAAGTAATTCCTTGAAATCTTCAGTAAAATAGACCTTTTCTTGACTATAAAAAGTACTCGAAATTAGAAATAAGAAAAATAAAACAGATTTTTTCATACGTGCTACACTTTTATTTTTGGCTAAAATAAACAAAAAATCCTACAAAGAAGGTTTGGTTTCTCTGTAGGATTATAATTAGTGATAAAATATCATTATTCTTCCTCGTCCCTTTGTCCCATCATCATTAGATAGGCCTTCAAGAATTCGTCGATTTCACCATTCATCACACCGTCGACGTTGCTGGTTTCATAACCGGTACGTACGTCTTTTACTAATTTATAGGGCTGCATCACATAATTGCGAATTTGTGAGCCCCATTCTATTTTCATTTTTCCAGCTTCAATGTCAGCGCGCTGCGCTAATTGTTTCTTTAGTTCGATTTCGTACAACTGCGAACGAAGCATTTGCATCGCACGTTGTCTGTTGTCTTGCTGTGAACGAGTTTCTGAACATTGAATTTGAATGCCTGTAGGTTTGTGAAAAAGTTGCACTTTAGTTTCGACCTTATTCACATTTTGTCCACCGGCACCACTAGATCGAGAAGTGGTAATTTCAATATCGGCGGGATTGATATCAATCTCGATACTGTCATCTACAAGCGGATATACATATACAGACGCAAATGAAGTGTGCCTTTTTGCATTACTGTCAAATGGAGAAATACGCACTAAGCGGTGAACTCCATTTTCTCCTTTTAAATATCCAAAGGAATAATCACCTTCAAACTCAAGTGTAACGGTTTTTATACCAGCGGCATCTCCTTTTTGGAAATTCAGTTCTTTTATTTTGTAGCCGTATTTCTCACCCCACATCATGTACATACGCATAAGCATTTCGGCCCAGTCGCAACTTTCAGTACCTCCAGCACCTGCAGTAATCTGTACAACAGCACTTAGTGAATCGCCTTCGTCAGAAAGCATATTCTTGAATTCTATGGCTTCGATATGATTTGAAATAAGAGCATATTGCTCATCTAATTCTTCTGTAGTGAGTTCTCCCTCTCTATAAAATTCATAGGCTAGCTGCAGTTCGTCAGTCATTTCGACTGCTTTATCGTAGTCTTCAATCCATTTTTTCTTATTTCGAAGATTTCTTACAATTAGTTCGGCTTCTTTTGCGTTATTCCAGAAATCTGGAGCAAAAGTCTTTTCTTCTTCGTTAGAAATTTCAATTAGTTTGGCATCAACGTCAAAGATACCTCCTCAACGCACCAAGGCGCTCTACAATACCTTTAATTTGTTCGGTAGTTGTCATAAATTATGTAATTTTGTGCGACAAAAATAAGAAAAATTTTTACTTGGGGAGAAGTCGCGGCTTTTCCTTTCGAAAATATAAAATAAATCAATGGAAATAAATTTAATTAGCGATACAATTACTAAGCCTTCAATTGAAATGTTGCAGTATATGTTCAATGCCGAAGTAGGTGATGATGTATACAAACAAGATCCAACAGTAATAGAATTAGAAGATACCATAGCGCAAATATTTGGGATGGAAGCAGGGCTGTTTTTCCCTTCGGGAACAATGGCTAATCAAACGGCTTTAAAACTTCATACAAATCCAGGAGAGCAAATTATTGCCGATAAATATGCACATGTTTACCTGTATGAAGGTGGCGGTGCTTCATTTAACAGTGGAGTATCTTTTGCATTGCTTGATGGTGATCGCGGAATGATTACTGCCGAGCAAGTGGCTGGAGCCATAAATGATCCCGAATTTTACCATAGTCCGTTAACGAGTTTAGTTTGTGTCGAAAACACGACTAACAAAGGCGGTGGTGCTTGTTATGAGTTGGACGAATTAAAAAAGATAAAAGAAGTATGTGTTGCTAATAATTTGAAGTTCCATCTTGATGGTGCCCGAATTTGGAATGCCTTAATTGCCAAAAAGCAAGATCCGAAAGCCTTTGGACGTTTGTTTGACACGATTTCAGTTTGTTTATCCAAAGGAATGGGTGCGCCAATAGGTTCTGTACTATTAGGAGATAAAGCGACCATTCATCGTGCGTTGCGTATTCGAAAAATATTAGGAGGCGGAATGCGTCAAGTGGGGTATTTGGCGGCAGCCGGATTATATGCTTTAGACAACAATATCAGTCGTCTTGCAGAAGACCATAGAAGAGCAAAGGAATTGGCTGCAGTTTTGCAAACTAGAGATTGGGTAGCCAAAGTCGAGCCGGTTGAAACAAACATCTTGATTTTTACTTTGAAAAGTAATTACAGTGAGAAGAACTTTATCGAAAAATTAAAACAGAAAAATATATCTATTAGCTCAATGGGGCAGGGTAAATTGAGAATGGTAACACACCTTGATTATAGAGAAGTGATGCATACTTACGTTTTAGAAACCTTGGCCAGACTGTAAATTATGAGTTATGAATTATGAGTTACTATATTGACTCATAATTCATACTTCATAAAGTGTTTATTTTACTTAAATAAGTTGTCCATGCCTGGAATCATAGGCATATCCATTTTTGCAACAGCATCAAGTTCCGCTTCATTTACCTTCGTTGCTTTCTCGATTGCTTTGTTCATCACTAAAATCATATAGTCTTCTAGTTGCTCTTTGTCTTCCAATAATTCATCGGCAATAGTGACTGATTTTATCTTTCTGTTAGCAGTTACTGTAACTTTCAATAAACCGTCTGTACTTTGTTCATCAACAAGAACTGTATCCAGGCGTTTTTTAGTGTCTTCCATTTTTTGTTGGGTTTCTTTAAGTTTACCCATCATTCCCATTAAATCCATTTTTTATAATTTAAAAATTATTGAAATACGAAATTACGAATTTTTGAATGAATAAGGATGTTAAATTAGATCAAAAACGGATGCGTTATAGATCGGCTTTGTTTATTTTTGCAGCTGCTTTATAAATATGAAACTCAAATAATGACAGAAAACATACAGCCACCAGTTGCTAAAATTATACCTACACTATTAGAAAAATTTGACGACGTAAGAGTTGATAATTATTTTTGGCTAAAGGACCGCGAAAACCCTGAAGTGATTGACTATCTAAATAAAGAAAACGAGTACTATCAAAAAATGACGGCTCATACTCAGGAGTTCCAAAAGGATTTGTTTGAGGAAATGAAAGCTAGAATCAAGGAAGACGACGAGTCGGTTCCTTACCTATATAATGGTTACTACTATATAACCCGTTTTGAAACAGGTAAAGATTATCCTATATATTCTCGAAAAAAGGAAAGCCTTTCGGCAAAAGAAGAAATCATGCTGGATTGCAATGAACTAGCAAAAGGCAAAAAATATTTCAAATTGAGTGGATTGAGCATCAGTAATGACAATCAATTAGCAACTTATGCCATAGATTTAGTGGGAAGGAGAATTTATACTTTAGAAATAAAAAATCTCACAACGGGCGAAATCATAAGTGACAGAATAGAAAATACTACTGGAAATTCGACTTGGGCAAACGACAATAAAACGATTTTCTATACTACTCAGGATGCAAATACTTTACGTTCGGATACTGTTCGAAAGCATAAATTAGGAACAGATTCTGCAGCAGATGAAATAGTTTATTTCGAAAAAGATGACACTTTTGATGTAGCTGTAGGAAAAGAGAAATCAAAAAAATACATTTTGATTAGTTCATCAAGCACGCTAACAACCGAATTCAGAACTTTATTAGCAGACAATCCGAAAGGGAAATTTAAAGTTTTCCAAAAAAGAAAAAGAGGATTGGAATATAGTATTTCTCATTTTGGAGATCATTTTTATATACTTACTAATAAGGACAAGGCAACTAATTTCAAATTAATGAAAACGCCTGAGTCTAAGACTTCGATGGAAAATTGGGAAGATGTTATTGAACATAGAGAAGAGGTTCTACTTGAGGACATTGATATTTTCAAGGACTTTTTGGTAGTAACAGAGCGTAGCAATGGTTTAACTCAAATAAGAATCATGCCTTGGGATGGAGCAGAAGAGTACTATTTGCCTTTTGAAAGCGAAACTTATACAGCTCATGCGACTGCAAACGTTGATTTTGAAACTGATATTTTAAGATATGCATTTCAATCTATGGCGACACCGGCTTCGATTATTGATTTCAATATGAAGACCAAAGAAAAGGAAGTCAAGAAAGAACAAGAGGTATTAGGCGGGAACTTCGATAAGGATAACTATACTGAAGAACGTGTTTGGGCAACTTCTAAAGATGGAACTCAAATTCCTATCTCTATGGTTTATAGAAAAGGATTGAAAAAAGATGGTAAAAATCCATTGCTTCTTTATGCATACGGTTCTTACGGACATTCTATGGATGCTTATTTTTCATCTACAAGATTATCCTTGCTAGATAGAGGCTTTGTTTATGCTATAGCGCACATTCGCGGCGGAGAAGATTTAGGAAGACAATGGTATGAAGGTGGAAAATTATTAAAAAAGAAAAATACTTTTAAGGATTTTATAGATTGTTCGAAGTTTGTAATTGAGCAAAAATATACTTCTCGCAAACATTTATATGCTGAAGGTGGTTCTGCCGGCGGATTACTGATGGGAGTTATTTTAAACATGGCGCCAAAACTATACAATGGTGTAATCGCTCAAGTACCTTTTGTTGATGTTACTACTACAATGCTAGATGAAACAATTCCACTTACAACGGGGGAATATGATGAATGGGGAAACCCAAACGTTAAAAGGTATTATAAGTACATGAAGTCCTATTCTCCTTATGATAATGTAAAAGCCCAAGCTTATCCAAATATGTATATTTCAACGGGATTACATGATTCACAAGTGCAATATTGGGAGCCCGCAAAGTGGGTTGCTAAGCTGAGAACATTAAAAACTAACAGCAATCTTTTGTTTTTAGATACGAACATGGACGCAGGTCACGGTGGAGCGTCGGGAAGGTTTGAAGCTATTAGAGAATTAGCGAAGGAATTTAGTTTTTTGTTAGATTTAGAGAAAATTAAAAAGTAATTCAAAAAAATTTGTTAAATTTGCCACGTTATGAGGTCTAATAAAATTCACCTCGACTAACTATTTTTTTATGAAAGAAGAAATACAAGCTTACAATAGTGTTTTAGATTTAATTGGTAATACACCTCTTATTAAACTAAATAAAGTCACAGAAAAGTTAGAAGGTAATTTCTATGCCAAAGTAGAAGCTTTTAATCCAGGCCATTCCTCGAAAGACAGAATCGCATTATATATCATTGAAGAAGCAGAAAGAAAAGGAATATTATCTCCAGGAGATACCATCATTGAAACGACATCGGGTAACACTGGTTTTAGTATTGCAATGGTTAGTATCATCAAGGGGTATAATTGTATTCTTGCTGTAAGTTCAAAATCATCTAAAGATAAAATTGATATGCTACGCAGTTTAGGCGCTAAAGTCTATGTTTGCCCAGCACATGTTTCTGCAGATGATGAGCGCTCTTATTACAATGTTGCCAAAAGACTACACGAAGAAACTAAAGGATCTGTTTATATCAACCAATATTTCAATCAGTTGAATATTGATGCGCATTATAACTCTACAGGACCAGAAATTTGGAAACAAACTAATGGTAAAATCACCCATCTTGTTGCTTGTAGTGGCACAGGAGGAACGATTTCAGGAACTGCAAAGTTCTTAAAAGAACAAAATCCTAACATTAAAGTACTTGCTGTTGATGCTTTTGGATCGGTATTGAAGAAATACCATGAAACAAAAGAATTTGACAACGATGAAATTTATCCATACAGAATTGAAGGTTTAGGGAAGAACTTAATTCCCTCAGCTACAGATTTTGATACTATCGATAAGTTTGTGAAAGTTACTGATGAAGAAAGTGCACACTGCGCAAGAGAAATTACTAGAACAGAAGGTTTATTTGTAGGTTATACTTCGGGAGCAGTTTTGCAAGCGATTAGACAATATGCCGAAGAAGGTGAATTTGACGAAAATAGTAATGTAATCGCAATTTTTCCAGATCATGGATCTCGTTACATGAGTAAAGTTTACAGTGATGATTGGATGAACGAGCAAGGATTTTTTGATAGCGTTAATCAAGAAGAGGTTCAGAAAATTGAACTTATAAAATAGAAAATTACAATGTTTAAATAGAGAAACTCCAGAGAAATCTGGAGTTTTTTGTTTTAGTCGCTTAGCGCTATGTTTTATTGATATTTTAATAAAATACTTTAGGATAATTATAAGATTTTTAAAATAGTATACCCCTAGATTTGTAGGGTGGCGTATTGCCGAAATCTATTAATAATTGTATTAATTCTTCTATGAAAAAAAACACATTTTTATTCTCCTTATTCTTTTTAGTGCTGCTGTCACAAACCTCTTTTGGGAAAGATAAAGAAACAAACTTATTAATTTTACTTCATTCACAAAATGGATCGACGCTTAAATTAGCTCAGGGAATAGCACAAGGAATACTGTTGTATCCCAATACTAAAGTAGTGATAAAGAGAGTACCCTCATTAGATTCTAAAATGGTTTTAAGTTCGGATGTGCAAAAACTTCCAATTGCGACAATTGAGGAGTTAGCCATTTACGATGGTATCGCTTTTGGAAGTCCTGTACATTTTGGTAACATAAGTGCTGATATGGCTGCTTTTTTTGCTAAAAGTATTCCTCTTTGGACTACTAGAGCTTTAGAAGGGAAGCCTGCAACAGTGTTTATGTCTTCGGGTTCAGGTTCAGGAAATGAGGTTGCTATACAATGTTTTTGGAGTACAGTGGCTTTACATGGTATGGTTATTATCCCTACTGGTATTATGGCAAGTGATATGTTAGATAAAACAATAGCTCAGGGAAACACTCCTTTTGGTGCTACTTCAATAACTGGTGCTACGGGACCAAGACCTTCCGAAAGTGAATTGGCTTTAGCAAAGGAACAAGGAAGGGCTTTGGCTAGAACAGCTAGTGCGTTGAAAATTTTTAGCACATCTAAAATAAGTGAAAATGTTTTAAGTACGGAAAAGGAATGGGATGTAAACCAAACGCTTGTTAAATTAGGAATTGTTATTCCTAAAGCGCCAAATCCAGTAGGAAATTATGTTCCGTATGTAATTTCAAATAATGTGGTTTATATTAATCAAGTTGCTTTAAAAGACGGTAAAATTCTTTACCCTGGAAAAATAGGAACAAATGAAATTACCGATGAACAGGCCAAAGAAGCTACAAAGCAAGCGTTTTTAAATGTAGTTTCTGTTTTAAAAGAAGCGTGTGGTGGTGACTTAAATAGAGTTAAAAGAGTGGTCCAGCTAACGGGTTATTTTAATACTTCCGCTAATTATACACAACATGCCGCAATTATGAATACTGCTTCAGATTTAGCTGTAGGTATATTTGGAGATAAAGGTAAACATGCACGCGCAACAATTGGAGCGGTTTCATTACCTATAAATGCTTCTGTGGAAATACAGGCTATTTTTGAAATAGAATAATTATTTAAAACTTCGTGTTATTATATAAAAACTCTAGAGAAATCTGGAGTTTTTTTGTATTTAAAAGTTAGGTTGCGCTCAGAGTGGTAGCTTTCTATCGGGAATTTACGAAAAAGCGATCTTTAATAAAACAAAAAATCTGCTTAAAATGGCTTTTAAGCAGATTTGGAAAAGAAATAAACAAATTAAAAAAATACTTGTTAGTATTGGGTTATAGAATATCCAATTCTTGCATACAGGTTTTCATCATTTCGTATGTTCTTGCAATGTCATTGTCTAGACCAATTGAAAAACGGATCAAACCTTCAGTTAGCCCCATTTCAGCTTGTTCTTCTAATGGAATTTCGCTTGAAGTTGAAGTCCCAGGAGCACTAAACAGTGTTTTATAGAATCCTAAACTTACCGCTAGATAACCTAAGTTGTGTGATTGCATTAGTTCCATTAATGCATTGGCTTTCGCCAAAGTACCAACGTCTAATGTCAGCATTCCGCCAAAACCGTATTCTGGATTGATCATCGAGGCATATAAGTCATGACTTGGATGACTCTTTAAACCTGGATAAACCGTTTTTATTCCGTCTTTTTCGAAATGTTCAGCTAGGTACGCTGCATTATGGCTGTGTTGTTTTATTCTGAGGTGAAGTGTACGAAGGTTTTTCATCACACTTGCAGAGCGCATGCTATCCATTGTTGGACCTAATAACATACTAGCACCACTATTAACGTCTTTTAATTGATTGATAAAGTCTTGTGAAGCACAAGTAACACCGCCTACAGTATCACTGCTTCCGTTGATGTATTTTGTTAAACTGTGAATTACGATATCAGCACCAAATTTAACCGGAGAAACAGATAGCGGAGAGAAAGTATTATCAACAACCAATTTTAAATTGTGTTTTTTGGCAATTTTTGATAAACCTGCAATATCAGCAACTTCTAATAAGGGGTTACTTACTGTCTCGCAATACAATACTTTCGTGCCTGGTGTAATCGCTGCTTCAACTGCGTAAAGTTTTGTAATATCTACAAATGTCGTTTTGATTCCGAGTCTCGGTGCGAAGTTTTTAAGAAAGGCATAGGTTCCGCCATAAATCGTTCTGCTCGAAACAATGTGGTCTCCGGAACCACACAACTGCAATAAAGTAGGCGTGATGGCACCCATTCCAGAAGCAGATACATTTGCTGTTTCAGTGCCTTCCATTGCAGCCATTGCTTTGTCTAAATACAAATTACTAGGAGAGGAATGACGGGAATATAGATAACAGCCTTCCATGTTTCCTTCAAAGGTGTCGAACATCGTTTTTGCCGAAAGGAAGGTGTAAGTCGAAGAATCTGAAATGGATGGGTTTACACCACCAAATTCACCAAAATACTGTAAGTCTTGAATATTGTCTGCGGGATTGAATTTCATACTGGTTGTTTTTTATTAGTTATTGCATTAGATTGTGTAAAATTGGCTTTAATCCACTAAAAAAGAATTCGACCGCGATTACCATAACGATAAGTCCCATAAGTCTCATCATGACGTTTATACCTGTTTGTCCTATTACTTTTATAATTTTAGAAGAACTCAGTAAAACAAAATAGGTAGTTAAGACTATGGCTGCGATAGAAACGAGTAGAATTACTATTTTAGAGATAGAAGTTGCATCTTCCATTAAAACAATTGCATTTGTAATGGCGCCTGGTCCGCAAATCATAGGGATGGCAAGAGGTGTTATGGAAATATCATTCACATAAGTTTTTACTTCGTTTTTTTTAATTTTTACAGCGCTCAATCTTGCTTGTAGCATATCCATTCCCATCATAAAAAAGATAACGCCACCTACAATTTTAAAACTGTTCACGGAGATTCCGAAAAATTTAAAAAGCAATTGTCCTGAAAGCGCAAAGCAAATGATAATAATGAAGGAAACTAAAGAGGCTTTTTTGGCTGTAACTTGACGCTCCTTTTCAGTCAAGTCAGTGGTCATAGTCAAAAAAATAGGCATTGTCCCTAACGGATTGATCAAGGTAAAGAAAGAGGTGAGGCATAAAAGGCCAAAAGTGATTAAATCATCCATTAAAACAGTACTATTTATAATGTAAAGTACGTTTATATAGTTTTTATTTTCAATATTAAAGTTAAAACTCAGTTTTTAAAACGGTAAATATTAAATTATGTAGATTTTATTTCTATTTTTATGGAAAAATTTACGCTTTCGCCAAATAAACTACAATATGACTTTAGACGCAATCGATAAAAAACTACTCTTGTTATTACAAACAGATAGTAAAAAGACAACAAAAGAATTGTCTTTGAAGTTAAATTTATCTGTAACGGCCGTTTATGAACGCATAAAAAAATTAGAGCGAGAGGGTATTATTGACAAATACGTGGTATTGCTCGATAAGGCCAAGATTGAGAAGGGATTTGTAGTCTTTTGCCATTTGAAACTTATTCAGCATACTAAAGGATTTTTAACTACGTTCGAAAGTGAGGTAGTTCAATTAAAGGAAGTGTTAGAATGTTATCATGTAAGTGGTGATTATGACTATATCCTTAAAATTGTAGTCAAAGACATGGAGGCTTACAGAGAATTTTTGGTCACCAAGTTAACGACTCTTCATCATATTGGCAGTACGCAGAGTACCTTTATGATTAGTGAAGTTAAAAACACAACTGTAGTTGAGGTTTAGTACTTGTTATCGCAAATACTGAATTGTTTGTGGGATATTAAATAAGATGATGTGTAAAATCTTAGAAAAATATATTTAATATTAAACTTTAAACAAAACTTAATTCCTTAATTTTGTGCGACATTTTATAAAAAAACAACAAAAATAAATATACTATGAATTCATTTGACGTAGTCATTATTGGTTCTGGCCCAGGCGGATATGTATCAGCAATTCGTTGTGCACAACTTGGTTTCAAAACAGCAATTATCGAAAAATATTCAACTCTTGGTGGAACTTGCCTTAACGTAGGATGTATTCCTTCAAAAGCATTGCTTTCTTCCTCGCATCATTATGCTGAATTAGCACATTTTGCTGATCACGGTATTGAAGTTTCTGGAGAAGTGAAAGTGAACCTAGAAAAAATGATTGGACGTAAACAAGCAATTGTTGACCAGACTTCTGGTGGTGTGAAATATTTAATGGATAAAAATAAAATCACTGTTCTTGAAGGATTAGGTTCTTTTGTAGATGCAACTCATGTTGCGGTTGCAAAAGCAGACGGAAGTAGCGAGACTGTAGAAGCAAAAAATATAATAATTGCAACGGGTTCTAAGCCTTCTAATTTGCCATTTATCAACATAGATAAAGAAAGAATTATTACATCTACTGAAGCATTAAAATTAAAAGAAGTGCCTAAACATCTTATCATCATTGGTGGCGGTGTTATTGGTATCGAATTAGGTCAAGTATATTTACGTTTAGGAGCTCAGGTTTCTGTTGTTGAATACATGGACCGAATCATTCCTGGAATGGACGCTTCATTGTCTAAGGAATTAACTAAAGTATTGAAGAAACAAGGAATGAAATTCTACGTTTCTCATAAAGTGAAGTCCGTAGAAAGAAACGGAGATGCCGTGACTGTTCAAGCAGATAATGCTAAAGGTGAGACTATTACTTTACAAGGAGATTATTCTCTAGTTTCTGTTGGTCGTCGTCCTTACACAGACGGATTAAACGCTGACAAAGCAGGAGTGAAAATTTCTGATAGAGGAATGGTTGAAGTAAACGATCATTTACAGACTAATGTTGCTAACATATACGCTATTGGTGATGTTGTTCGTGGAGCGATGTTAGCGCACAAAGCGGAAGAAGAAGGCGCTATGGTTGCTGAAATATTAGCAGGTCAAAAACCGCATATCAATTACAATTTAATTCCCGGTGTTGTTTATACATGGCCAGAAGTGGCTGCAGTAGGGCAAACAGAAGAGCAATTAAAAGCTTCTGGAATAGATTTCAAATCAGGAAGTTTCCCTTTCAAAGCTTTAGGACGTTCAAGAGCAAGTGGAGATTTAGATGGGTTTGTTAAAATTCTTGCTGATTCAAAAACGGATGAGGTTCTAGGAGTTCACATGATTGGAGCTCGTTGTGCTGATTTAATTGCTGAAGCAGTCGTTGCGATGGAATTTAAAGCTTCAGCCGAAGATATATCAAGAATGTCACACGCACATCCTACTTTTGCGGAGGCGATTAAAGAAGCGGCACTAGCGGCTACAGATAATAGAGCATTACACGTATAGAAATTCAAATCTTACTGTTTTGTTTACCAAAAAAAGGAAACCCGTTCATTGAGCGGGTTTCCTTTTTTTTGTATTTGTACTATAAATTAATCCATTTTGAATAAACCTTTGTAGTTTTCCCAGTGAGTGAATATCAGGAAAATGTTCCCAACGAATACAAAAATAGCGAGGGGAAGGTTATCTGGAGTTAAGAAATAATTGATCAATAATATATTTAGTGTAACTGGGAGAATGACTAGATTAGCCAAGGTTGTGAATTTCCCTGTTACAAATGCCAAGCCACACAACAGTTCGACACCTTTTGCAAGCGGAAGTAAATACATAGAAGCTACTAAGCCAAGTTGGAATGCTTTAAACTCTCCTGTTGATGCAGGCTCAGGATTTAGGTGTAAAAAATAACTTACAGAAGTATAGAGAAATAGAAGTCCAAGTATAGTTCGAATAATAATGGTAGCGATTTTCATAATATTTAGGTTTATTGGTTAAAATTTAAAATGTACTGATGCGGTAAAGCTCATTTATTTTTAATAGTATATTTCCCCTTAGATTACCGTATATATCAGTATTAAAACAAACAATAAAAAATCGATTAAGTGTTTTAATATTAGTGTTTTATAGTAAATTTACGAAAAAATAACAACTGATTTTTCTGATAACCACATATTAAAGCTTTTTTTTTATCGTAATTTTGAATTTTAAAGACAAATTTTCTTGAGAACATCAATTTACAAGCTTATTTTAGATCCAAAATTGTTTAAAGAACAACTTCTAATTTGGTCACAACAATTTCGCGAAGTCATTTTTTTGGACAGTAACGATTATCCGCAGCAGTATTCAAGTTTTGATTGCGTCCTGGCGGTAGATGCTTTTACTTCGATTAAAACGGACCAGCATAATGCTTTTGAGGACTTAAAACAATACCAGCAAATTACTAAGGATTGGCTATTTGGCTATTTGTCTTATGATTTAAAAAATGATGCAGAGGATTTACAATCGAACAATTTTGATGGTTTAGATTTTCCAGATTTATTTTTCTTTCAACCAAAAAAACTATTTTTATTGAGAGGCAATGAAGTCGAAATTCAATATCTAAATATGTGTGACGATGAGGTTGAGGAGGATTTTACAGATATTAATTTGCAAACTAAACAAGTTGAACGACAGACAGCAATTTTAGAAATTCAACAAAGGATTTCGAAAGAAAACTATCTAGAAAAGGTTGCGACAATGCTTACTCATATTCATCAGGGAAATATATATGAAGCTAATTTTTGTATGGAATTTTATGCAGAAAATGCGGTTTTAAATCCATTGGATAAATTTTTTAAACTCAATGAAATTTCACAACCTCCATTTGCCGTTTTTTTTAAAAATCACACTCAGTTTTTGCTTTCGGCCTCACCAGAGCGGTATTTAAAGAAAGAGGGAGAGCTTCTTATTTCGCAACCTATAAAAGGAACTTCAAAACGATTTTTGGATCCTATTTTAGATGAAGAATCGAAGAATAAACTAGCAGAAGACCCAAAGGAGCGCGCCGAAAATATTATGATAACTGATTTAGTGCGCAATGATTTGTCGCATACTGCCCAAAAAGGATCTGTACAAGTAACTGAGTTATGCGAGATTTATTCTTTTATGCAGGTGCACCAAATGATTTCTACAATAATTTCTAAACTCGACTATCAATATAGTGCCGTCGATGCTATTAAGAAGTCTTTCCCAATGGGAAGTATGACTGGTGCACCAAAGATTTCAGCTATGAAAATCATTGAGGACTTAGAAGAGACTAAAAGAGGTTTGTACAGTGGCGCAGTAGGCTATTTTACGCCAAACGGAGATTTCGATTTCAATGTGATTATTAGAAGTATTTTATACAATCAGAAGAATCAATACGCTTCTTTTTCTGTAGGTAGCGCGATAACAGCATTGTCAATTGCCGAAAATGAATACGAAGAGTGCTTGCTTAAAGCAAAGGCAATGCGCGAAGTATTGCAATAATTGTCTTTCATAATTTAAAATTGAATTTTAATCTTTATTTTTGAGCTATGTTAGATAGACTCAAAAATAATATTGCTCAAAACTTTCCTTTTTTAGAAAATAAAAAACTTTTTTTGGCTACCAGTGGTGGTCTGGATAGTATTGTCATGGCTCATTTATTTAAGCAATTAGACTTTACAATTGCTCTGGCGCATTGTAATTTTCAATTGCGTGGAATGGAGAGTTTTGGAGATCAAAATTTTGTCCAGGATTTTGCTGTAGCAAATGATATTCCTGTTTTTATAACTCAATTTGATACAGAGGCTTTCGCCAAAGATTATAAGCTTTCGACACAAGTTGCGGCTCGCGACCTGCGCTATAATTGGTTTTACGAGCTTTTAGAAACAGAAAAATTTGATTATATCCTTACCGCGCATCATGCTGATGATAATATAGAAACGTTTTTAATTAATCTAAGCAGAGGAACCGGACTGGAAGGCTTGGTGGGAATACCAGCTCAGAATGACAAGATTATACGTCCTTTATTGCCTTTCTCGAGAGACGAAATTGCAAACTATGCCCATGAAAATAAGATAGAATGGCGCGAAGACAGCAGCAATATTTCCGATAAGTATTTACGCAATAAGATTCGGCATGACTTAGTTCCTTTATTAAAAGAATTGAACCCACATTTTCTAACTTCATTTCAAAAAACGCAATCTCATTTACAGGAATCACAAGCCATGGTCGAAGACGCTTCGATTATGGTGTACCAGCAGGTAGTGAAACAAGAGGAAGACGCATTCTATTTTGATTTAAATCAATTAAAGAAATTACCCAATTACAGCAGTTATTTATACCAGTGGTTGCGTGATTTTGGATTTAGCGCTTGGGAGGACATTTATAATTTGGTTGAAAGTCAGTCAGGTAAACAGGTTTTGTCGGCTGAGTTTCGGTTATTAAAAGATAGAGAAACCTTAATTCTGACGCCAATTGACTTGGATAATGATCAGCAAGAGTATTTTATTGAAGAAGAGTTTCAAGACGTTAATGTTCCCTTAAATCTTAGCTTTGAGAAAGTAGATGCCATTTTTATTCCTACAATTAGGACTATATTTGTCGATCAAGAAAAATTAGAGTTTCCGCTAGTTTTACGCAGATGGAATGACGGAGATAATTTTCAGCCTTTTGGTATGGAAGGCAAGTCTAAAAAAGTGAGTAAACTTTTTAAAGATGAAAAATTATCATTGTTAGAAAAAGAAAATATCTGGGTCTTATGGTCAGGAACTAAAATAGTTTGGATAATTGGTCTTAGACAAGATGAAAGATTCAAAGTCGATAACAACACCAGCAATATATTAAAAATAGAATTACAGTAATGAAGAAATTATTATTTATCCTTATCACTTTTCTGGCTTTCGCCAAAGTAAACGCCCAAATCCTTGATCCAGCAAAATGGACAACAAAAATCGAAAAAAAATCAGACAATACTTATTTGTTAACCTTTGATGCAGTAATAGAAAATGACTGGCATTTGTATTCTCAGTTTACTCCAGACGGTGGTCCGCTGCCACTGGAAGTTAATTTTAAGAACGCAAAAGGTAATTACGCTCTTGTAGGTAAAGCCAACGAAAGTAAGACTAGAACGGCTTTCAATGACATTTTTGAAGTTAACGAAACCTTCTTCGAGAAGAAAGCGCAAATACAGCAGCTCGTTCAAATTACAAATCCCAAAGCTTTTTCAATTGAAGTCGAACTGAATTATCAGGTTTGTAAAGAAGTATGTATTAATGTAGAGAAGAAATTTACGTTTTCTATAGCTGCAGGTTCCACAGTAGTTGCAGTCTCAAATGAAGCGGCTGCAGAAGTTGATGCTGTTGTAAATGTTGTTGAAACTGATAGCGTAAAAATAGATTCATTAGCGCCAAGTCTTGGTGAAACTGATATTGCGGTTGCTCCAACTGAAAAAGTAGTAGTTGAGGAAGCGAAATCAGATACGCAAAGAGGCTTGTGGTCTATCTTTTTTATTGCGTTTTTATCAGGATTTGCAGCCTTGCTTACGCCTTGTGTATTTCCAATGATCCCTATGACGGTAAGTTTTTTTACAAAGCAAAGTAAAACAAGAGCGACTGGGATTAGAAATGCGATTATCTACGGGGTTTCGATTATTGTTATCTACGTATTACTTGGATTTTTAGTGACTTGGATTTTTGGTGCTGATGCATTGAATGCTTTATCCACAAATGTGTGGTTTAACATAATATTCTTTGTCTTATTAGTAGTTTTTGCAGCTTCGTTCTTGGGAGCATTCGAAATTATGTTACCTAATTCTTGGGCAAACAAGGTCGATAGTCAAGCAGACAGAGGCGGAATTATCGGGATTTTATTTATGGCTCTGGCTCTTGCAATTGTTTCGTTCTCTTGTACTGGACCAATTGTTGGTACATTATTAGTAGAAGCTGCTTCCAAAGGAGGAATTGCTCCTATCATTGGAATGTTTGGTTTTTCATTGGCCTTAGCCTTACCATTTATGCTTTTCGCTATGTTTCCAGGATGGTTAAATACCTTACCAAAATCAGGCGGATGGTTGAATACCGTAAAAGTTGTTTTAGGATTTCTAGAATTAGCTTTAGCCTTTAAATTCTTATCGAATGCCGACTTGGTACTTCAATTGCATTTGTTAGAAAGAGAAGTATTCTTAGCGATTTGGATTGCTATTTTTGGAACATTGGCTTTTTACCTATTCGGAAAAATCACCTTGCCACATGACAGTCCAATTACACATATCTCGGTTGGAAGATTAATGATGGGATTATTAGCTTTAACCTTTACGATATATATGATTCCGGGACTTTGGGGAGCACCGTTAAAGATCATTAGTGCTTTCCCTCCAACGTTGGAATACAGCGAAAGCCCTAAGGGTCTGGGAGGCTCAGGCGCGAGCGCGACAAATGTAGTTTTGCCAGAAGGCGCTAAAAGCGGTCCTCACGGGATAGTACTATTTCATGATTATGAAAAGGGATTGGCTTATGCCAAAACGGTAAATAAACCCATTATGCTTGATTTTACAGGATATGCTTGTGTAAACTGTAGAAAAATGGAAAACAATGTTTGGTCTGACAACGCCATTCTACCTATTTTAAACAATGAAGTGGTATTGATCTCCTTGTATGTTGATGATAAAAGAGATTTGCCGAAAAGCGAACAGTTTGTATCAAAAACCACAGGTTCAGAGATTGAAACAGTAGGGGATAAGTGGACTGATTTTATGATATCTAAATACAAAACTAATACACAGCCTTTGTATGTTTTAACAGATTTAGAAGGTAACAATTTAAATAAAGTAAAGCCAACAATTAGTTATGTAGGTGTAGCTGAATATGAAAGCTGGCTGAAAGCTGGAATTTCTAATTTCAATAAATAAAATAAAATAGCAAAAAAAAAAAGAGGCTGTCAGAAAATACTTTTCTTAGGCTGCCTCTTTTTTTTGTGCTATTTTTAAGGTGCGACAAGCTTTTTATAAATACTATTATAGAAACTCCCCGTGTTGAGAAAGGTCTAAACCTAACTCTTCTTTCTCTTCACTTACCCTTAACGGTGTAATTTTATTGACAATAAAAAATAATAAGTATGAGGATAAAAAGGCGAAAATCGATACTCCTACCAAAGCGATTAATTGGTTGAAAAACAAGGTGGTTTCACCAAATATTAACCCCTGATCCGTAACCGCAGAATTTACTGCCGAAGAGGCAAAAACTCCAGTTAATAACATACCAGTCATACCGCCTACACCGTGACAAGCAAAAACATCTAAAGCATCATCGATTGTACTTTTATGGAATCGAGTTACAGCAAGATTACTTACAATACTACTAAAAATTCCTATGAATATGGCATGAGGCATACTTACAAATCCAGCTGCAGGAGTGATAGCTACTAATCCTACAACAGTACCAATACAAGCTCCCATTGCTGATAGTTTGTGACCAAGAATTTTATCTAAGAATACCCACGCCATTCCAGCAGCAGCAGCAGCTATAGTTGTAGTCCCAAGTGCTTGTACCGCAATTCCATTTGCGCCTAAAGCAGAACCTGCATTAAAGCCAAACCACCCAAACCATAATAATGCTGTTCCTAATAATACATAAGTGATACGAGCAGGATTTGATTTTTGAGACTTTCTTTTTCCTAAAAATATGGCGCCTGCTAATGCCGCCCAACCTGCACTCATGTGTACTACCGTTCCACCGGCAAAATCCAGTACCCCCATTTTGAATAATATTCCTTCTGGATGCCAAGTCATGTGACATAAAGGAGCGTAAATTAATATAATAAAGAGAACCATGAATAACAAATATGCCCAAAAGCGAATTCTCTCCGCAAAAGCACCTGTAATTAAAGCGGGTGTAATTATTGCAAATTTGGCCTGAAACAAAGCAAATAATAGAAATGGAATAGTGGGAGCTGCCTCCCAAGCGGTGTGGATACCAACTCCTTGAAAGAACAGAAAGGGAATAGGATTACCGATTATTCCTCCGATTGTAGGGCCAAAAGACAAGCCAAAGCCAATTACGATCCAGAGTACAGTTACAATGATCATAGCCATGAAACTTTGTAACATGGTGCTGATCACATTTTTTTTACCTACCATTCCGCCGTAAAAGAATCCTAAACCGGGAGTCATAATAAGAACAAGTGCTGTGGCAACAATCATCCACGCGGTGTCGCCAGTGTCGAATGCTATTTCTTCTATCGGAATTGGATGGGCCGATAAAATCGAAGTGGAAAACAAACTTAGTACTAATAGGGAAATCAGCAATATGCTTAATACAATTTTTCTCATTTTGTGTTTATTTAGATTTCGACAAAAATATAAAATATTACAAAGCACCCCTTTAAAAATGATTACTGTCTGGATATTTTTATTATATTGTGATAATGACCCCTATTTTTTTACGGGTATTCAGAATTAAATTGTTCGAAATAGGGATTTATTAATCTTAAAGCACATTAGAATTGACTATTGTTTTTATTTTCGATCTAATTCAAAAAAAAACAGACAATTTACTGTGGCGTAAATTGTCTGTTTGTGAAGCTAAAGCTATTTTGTGTGAAATAATCTAGTTTTGATTGAATTTTTCTTTATATCTCTTATTTAGTACAGACTGATGCGTTTCAAGACTGATCATTCGACCTTGTATAAAAGCATGTGATATTTTATTAGTTCTCATGTCTAAGGCATCACCAGCAGAAAGGAATAAAGTGGCATCTTTACCTATTTCTAGTGTACCACATTGAGCGTCTATTCCTAATATTTTGGCTGTATTAGAAGTGATTAATTGTAATGCTTGTTCTTTATCCATTCCGTAAGCAGCACATGTACCTGCTAAAAAAGGTAGGTTTCTGGTATTCATACGTTCCATGTCACCACTGTTTTCTAATCCTACTAATACTCCTTTGTCAGTTAATAGCTTTGCTACTTTGTAAGGTAAGTTTACATCGTCATCTTCATGCTCTGGCATATCATGAACTCTTTTTAAAAGAACAGCTACGTTATTTTTTTGTAATAATTCGGCAGTTTTATATGCTTCGTAACCGCCTACAATTACCATTTTTTTAATGCCATTACTTTTAGCTAATTGTACAGCATCAATAATTTGCTTTTCTTCATTAGCATTAATGAATAAGGTTTGAGAACCATCAAACAATCCTTTTGTTGCTTCAAAAGTTAGATTTCTTTCTTTTACATTTTCAACTTGATACGCTTTTGCATTGGCCAAAAATGTAAGAATCTCATTGATTTGAGTTTTGTAGTCTTTGTTTTCTTCAATACTTCCTGGTTCAAACCAAGATCCACTTCTCTTGTAGCTGGATGGAAAATTAAGGTGGATACCGTCATTTTCTTTCATAAGTGCATCTTCCCATGTCCAAGCGTCCAATTGAACAATAGATGAAGTACCTGAAATTCTCCCGCCGCGAGGTGTGATTTGGGCAATTAAAACACCATTAGGCCTTACGGTTTCAATAACTTTAGATTCGGAGTTGTAAGCTATGATACTTCTCACGTGTGGGTTAAGTTGCCCAATTTCATTTTCATCATCAGATGATTTAATGGCATCGATTTCTACTAATCCCAGTGTTGAGTTTGGCGCTATAAATCCCGGATAAACCTCTTTGCCGCTAGCATCTATGGTCATGTCATAAGCACTTTTGTCTATTCGAATTGTAGTAGCGTCAGCAATCATAATGATTTTTCCATCTTTAAAACCTAAGGCGCTATTTTCGATAACTTGTCCGTTACCGATATGTGCTTTAGCATTTAAAATCAATATGGATTTTGATTGTTTGGGAGCCGGCGTTTGTTGTGCATTTGTAAATAATGAAACACTCAATGCCAATACTAATATATATATGTTTTTATTCATTTGTCTCTAATTTATTAGGTGATAATAACTCTTAAGGTTCAATTTATTAATGTTCCATAGTATCACAGTGGTATTCTACTTTCTCTTTTCTTTTTGGTTCTTGAGTTGGTGCACCTTGGTTTTTCTCTTGTAGTAATTGACCAATTAGCTCGTTTCTTTCTTTGGCAATAGCCGCTCTTTGAAGCTCATCTTTTTGCACATCATAGTAAACTACACCTTCAATTAAAGTTTTTTCAGCTTTAGCATAAATCGAAAGAGGATTGTTATTCCAAAGTACGATGTCAGCATCTTTACCTACTTTTATACTTCCTACTTTGTCATCGATATGTAATAATTTAGCTGGATTCAGAGTCACAAATTTCCAAGCTTCTTCTTCCGAAACATCGCCATATTTCACCGCTTTTGCAGCTTCTTGATTCAATCTTCTAGACATTTCAGCATCGTCAGAATTATAGGCTACTAGTACTCCAGCGTTATGCATTATTGGCCCATTATAAGGGATTGCATCATTTACCTCAAACTTATAAGCCCACCAGTCAGCAAATGTAGAAGCTCCAGCACCATGTTCCTTCATTTTGTCAGCTACCTTATATCCTTCAAGAATATGAGTGAATGTGTTGACTCTAAAGTTAAATTTTTCAGCGACCTTCATTAGCATTAAAATTTCTGATTGAACATAAGAGTGACAACTAATAAAACGCTCTTTATTAATTATTTCAGCTACTGTTTGTAAATCTAAATCTACTCTTGGAGCAATTCCTTTTCCTTTTTTCGAATTATAGTTTTTCCATGCTAAATCATATTCTTTTGCACGTTGAAAATAATCTGTAAAAACTTGTTCAACACCCATTCTTGTTTGTGGAAAACGAGTTGGGTTTATATTGCCCCAGTTAGACTGTTTTACATTTTCACCCAAAGCAAATTTGATGAATTTAGGTTGGTTTTTATAAAGCATCTCATCTGCATCTTGTCCCCATTTCCATTTTACAATGGCAGATTGTCCACCGATAGGATTTGCAGAACCATGTAATAATTGAGAAGTAGTTACGCCACCAGCAAGCTCTCTATAGATATTAATATCTTCAGAGTTTACAACATCTTGAATTGAAACTTCAGCACTAGAATTGTGTCCACCTTCATTAACTCCGCTTGAAATTGCGATATGAGAATGTTCGTCAATAATTCCGCTGGTTAAGTGTTTTCCTTTTGCATCAATTACAGTTGCTCCTGCATCAGAGATATTTTTACCAATTGCAGCGATTTTACCATTCTTAACTAAAACGTCTGTTTCCTCAACAATACCTTCTTTCTCATTTGTCCAAACCGTTGCATTTTTAAAAAGTAATGTTTCAGCAGTAAGTTTTTTTGCATTACCAAAAGCAACATTAGGAAATGTTGTAGGCATAATGATATTGTTCTTTTGTATTTTTAGTGAATCCACCGGTTTTATATAAGGAGCGATTTTATTGGCTGACCATTTCACTTCGTTACCATTAAATAAAATTGCTTTTCCTGAAAGAACTTGAACATCATCTATATATCCAATCAAGCGAGTGAATGTCGTTTGTGTAGAATCTGTTGATTTTAAAACATTCGAAATCCAATTATTTGAAATAGAAAGTTTAGAGCTTAATTTTTGAGAATTAGCTGTATTTACTTCCGATTTTGGAGACTCTATTTCGCCTGTAATTTTCCAGGTGTATTTTTTATCGGCGATTGTCAAGTCATATTCTCCTCTAATGTCCTTGATGGTGATGTCATTTACAACATACTTAGATCCTTGAACCCAGTTTTCATAAATTTTGGTTTGATCATCGAATATCGCACCGCTAGTAATTATGAAGTTTGCATAATTCCCGTTCTTCAAACTTCCAATTTCATTGCTTTTTCCTAAGATTGAAGCAGGTACAGTTGTTAATGCCTCTAATGCTTTTGTTTTGTCAAAACCATATTTTATAGCTCTCAGCAGATTTGTTCTAAAATCTTCTGTTTTTTTCAATTTATCAGTAGTCAATGCAAAAACAATCCCGTTGTCTGTTAACACTTTTAGATTAGTAGGCGCTTGATTCCAAAAACGTAAATCTTTCAATTCCATTTGGTTGGCCTGATTTGGATCGGACACATTATAAGCTTCAGGGAAATTTATTGGAATAATAAATTGAGCATTAGTTTTCTTAATTTCTTCAATTCTTTCGAATTCGTTTCCTATTCCTTTCATCACATATTTCAAACCGAATTCCTTAGCGATTTTTGAAGCTCGCATGCTATTTAGTTTGTCTTCTGTAGCAAATATTTGAACAAGTTTTTCGTTTTCGGCCAGGGCAGATAATGATAAATCCTTATTTTCAGCATTCCCATTTTTATACCACTTTAAATCATGATTAAGTTGTTTTAACAATGCAGTCATTCCCATCAATGAGCTAGGATAAGCTTGGTTTGAGGTAACGCTTCTGGTAAAACCAAAATGATTAGATGCTTTAGCAGTTATTAATCGGTTGCTTTTTTCATTATTATTTAATGCGATTAAAGAACCTGTTCCTCTGGCAATACCGTCGTGTAGATGAGTTCCCACTACACCAAATCCAGCTTTCAATAATTCTTCGGCTTTAGCTTGGTCGTATTTAAAATTATCATACGCATTCACTTCTGAGCGAATATGCTCATTCCAGTAATAACCTTCGCGCTTGGTATCATAGGATTGACTTTGGCGATTACCTTCTGTTCTTTTAGGTTTGTCCATACCAAAACTCGTGTACATATCAATAAAAGAAGGGTAAATAGATTTTCCTTCTAAGTTTATTGTAATGGTGTTTTTTGGAATGTTTACCGATGTTCCTGCTGCAATTACTTTTCCATTTTGAATAAGTAAAGTACCTTTTTCGATTATCTGCGTGGGAGTTACAAATATCTTGGCATTGGTAAAAGCCGTAAAATTGTTGTTTTTGTTTTGAACACTTTCGTTGTTAGGGAAGTATTCTTGAGCATTAATTTTTGGTATAAAAATTAATAAAAAGAGAAGGGTAATTATTCTTTTCATAGTTTTTTTGTTAGTTTTTGGGTAAAAATAGAGAATAAGTATGATATTTTTTGCTAAATTAAATAATTAACATCTGTTTTCTGACTTTAAGTCGGAGCTTGTGTTTTTTTCGAAAAAAAAAGGGAACATAAATAATTATTATATTCCCTTTTGTGATTTATTATTGACACTTTTCTAGCCAATCGTTTTTTCTATGTAATCTGAATTTAAAAGATAAAGTGCTCCCATATATTGAATCTTAAATGAGACTAAATCACCTATTTTATAGCCTTTTTTCGAATGAGAAATATCAATGACTAACATATCAGAGCTAGCGTCGACGATGGTAATATCAGCATCTTCTGCTTCAATATATTGTGGTTGCATGTCTAACAGTCCAATATCCAGAATTGCACGCAATGAAGTAACTCCTAAGTCGGTATTGTCCTCCATGACATAAGTGTTCCCAACGCCACTTTCGCCTAACTCACCTGTAGGAGCATCTGGTTTTTCGGTAATTTCTATAATCTCCGAATACAATTTAAAGACATCATTGTGCATGTCTTTAATAGTTTCACCAGTGAATAAGTCTTTACCAAAGAATAGTGCTTCTCCAATTCTGAAATGATTCACCGCCATAGGACGTGCATTTTTTAGAATTAACGGAATTGCTACAGAGGTTCCTCCGGAAACCCATGATATTTTAATATTAAATTTAGCTTCAATCAATTGTTTGTAAAGACTCAGTTGAATTAGCTTGTCTTGAGTAGGCATTATTCCACTCAGGCAATTTAGATTTGTTCCAATGCCTCGAATTTCGATATTTGGTAAACTTAGAATACTACCATAAAAATCAACTAATTCCTCGCCCATCACCCCTTCACGTAAATCGCCCATCTCAATCATAATTATGATTTTATGGATTTTATTTTGATTTTGCGCTTCTTTCGAAAGCATTTTTATGGTGTCAATTTCAGTATTAAAGCTTACATCTGCATAGCGAACAATACTTTCAATACTTCGTTTTGCGGGTGGTTTGATATAGACGGTTTGAATAGTAGGGTCTAAGGCTTTAATTTTTTTTAAATTACTAATTCGGGAGTCGTGCATTTCTCTCACTCCCAAAGCGATAATTTCCTTTAAATATATTTTATTTCCGCAAAGTAGTTTGGTTACAACGCCCCATTCTATATTTCTGGATTCGAAAATAGTATTCAAGTACGCATAATTCTCTTCTAATTTTTTTCGGAATAGTTTTATAAAAGCCATTATTCTATAATTTTACGTGGAATCGTTTTGGAAATTCTGGTTAATAATTCATAATTCAATTGGTTACTATAATCGCTAAAAGAAGCTATAGTTAGTGCGATGTCATTTTGAGAACCTATTAGTACCACTTCATCGTCTTTCTTTACTGATTCTAGGTTTGTTACATCGACTGTCATCATATTCATGTTTACAGAGCCTACGACAATACATTGCTGTCCATGAATAAGCACTCTTCCTTGATTGCTAAGCGAACGGCTGTAACCGTGGGAATAACCAATGGGAATTACGGCGACTTTCATTTTTCTTTCTGCCAGAAAACTGGTTCCATATCCTATAAACTCTCCAATTTTCACCTTTTTAACGCTCATTATTTGACTTTTCCAAGTAATAACTCTTTGTAGCGGATCAATTTTGCTCTTTTTGGTACTCAAATAATTTACAAATACTTCAGGACTTGGCCATAAGCCATATTGAAGAATCCCTATACGAACCATATCCATTCTGGTTTCAGGAAACATGATAGATGCCGCTGAACAAGCTGAATGTTTGATTTCTGGTTTCAGGTCATTCTTACAAAGATATTGATATATCTCTTCGAATCGCTTTATTTGCTTGTCCACTCTGTAATAGTTTGCTATACTTTCGGCACCCGCATAATGGGTGCAAAGTCCTTTAAAATAGACGTATTCTTTTTCTTTTTTTAGAAAAGGAATTATGCTATTTAGGACGTTCTTTTCAAAACCTGTGCGGTTCATTCCAGTCTCTACTTCGATGTGTACAATTGCTTTTTTATTAAGTTTTTTTGCTGTTTTTACAGCTTTTGTCAACCGGCCTTTATCAAAAACAAAAAATTCGATATTATTATCGACCACCCATTCCATGTCTTCGTCTTGAACGAGTCCCATGACCATTACGGTGGCTCTGTCTTGCAATTCTTCTATTATATCTCTTGCTTCCTGTACATCAAAAACCGAGAAATGTGCAATTCCGTTTTTATATGCCATCGAAACAATTTCCTTGACTCCATGTCCATAAGCATTGCCTTTTACAACGCATGATATTTGTACTTTTTTTCCAAAAGTAGTGCGGAGAAAAGACAGATTATTCTTGTAGGCAGTCGTATTAAGTTCTATTGTTGAATTAGTGTGCATTTGTAATCTTTTTGCTAATGTGATGAAAAATAGATACTCCAGCCGTAATGATTTCGTCTGGAAAATCGTAGTCTGGATTGTGTAAGGCGGGCGTTTCTGTTCCTGATCCCAGTCCAAACATCGCACCAGGGTAGTGTTGGGTAAACAATCCGAAATCTTCTCCCCAAGTAAAAGGAGTTTCTTTTTCCAATAGTTCAAAATGATTTTCGTTGGCAGCTACTCTAATAAAGTTGACCGCTGTTTCATTATTTTCATTGGCTTGGAAACCTTGCGTCCATTTGATATTGCATTTCAATCGATATTCATCTGCAGCAGTATTTGCTATATTTTCTAAAGTAGTTTCTACTTTTCTCATCTGAGAATTGCTATCACTTCTCACCGTAAAATGAATTTCTCCAGCTCCCGCCGAAACACCATAGGCTTTTTTGCCCATTTTAGTATAAATAGGAGTGATCAGGCAATAATTTTCTTTCGAAATGTCAGCTTGAATAAAAGTGTTAAACTGTGTAATAATCGAAGCTATCGCTAAGGCAGGATTGATTCCTTTTTCAGGTTCTCCAGCATGCGCTGTTATTCCGTCCAACTTTATTATCATGCTATTCACGGCGCAAGTAAATGTACCGTTTTTAACTACAATTTGGTTTTTTGGATATCCAGGTAAATTGTGTAGGGCAAAAACGTAATCGGGTTTAAATCTTTCAAATTTTGGATCTGAAAATAATTTTTGCGCACCGCTACCATCTTCTTCCGCAGGTTGAAATAATAGCATCACACTTCCCGTTTCTGGGTTGTGTTGGTATAATTGGGTGGCTAATCCACATAGAATAGCCATATGACCGTCATGTCCGCATTTATGCGACAAGCCCTCAGTGAGCGAACGATGTTCAAACGTATTGATTTCTTCTATGGGTAGGGCGTCCAACTCGCATCTAAACAATACCGTTTTTCCTGGCTTTTCACCTTTGTAAATAGCAATAATTCCAGTTCCTCCAATAGTGGTTATGACTTCATCAGCTGGATAGTTTTCTAGAAAAGAGATTATTTTTTTTGCAGTTTTCACTTCTTTTCCAGACACTTCCGGATATTTATGTAGTTCCTTTCGCAGTAGAACAAGGGGGTTCATGCGTTGGTTTAAATTCTCCATTTTGGACTATTTGATAAGACGCATTTCTAGGTATTTATTGGTAAAACCTAATTTTTCATATAAACCTTTAGCGGGATTGTCTGGCTCTACGTGAAGGGCTATGTTTCCTTCGGCGATCGATATTGCTTTTTGCATTAATTGTTTCCCGTAGCCTTTCCCACGTTGGCTATTGTCTACAGCAATATAAACTAAAATATTCTCAGGGATAAAATCTTTCATTCCTGTGTTATTTAAGATTACAACACCTACAATTTTATTCTCGTCTAGACCTATCACTATATTTCCTCCTTTGTCCGGATTCATAACATAAGCGATACATTTTAGAATGTCTTCCACCTTATCTCCGTATTCTTCTAAATGAGTATATAGAAACTGAGCGATGATTTGGTTTGTATGTGTTTTGTCTTCTCCTGAAGCACTATTGGTTATTTTGAATTCCATTTTGATTTTCTTGTTTGTTATTATGATAAAGTGATATTGTAACGAATAATAGAAGTGAAATAGTTATTCCATAAATATTTGCGTCTAAATGTTCAGGTAATTTTATTCCTAAAGGTAACTTATTTTCGGTAATTATAAGTAAAATTGTGGTTGCTCCGCCAAAGAGCATACTCCAGAAAGCAGCTTTAGGATGGCTTTTTTTCCAAAATAAAGCACCAAGGACGGGAATAAATAAACCGGAAACCATAAAAGCGTAGGAGTATAGCATGAGTTCCAACACGTTTTGCATTTGGGAAGCCAATAAGATTGCGAAAATTCCAACTAGTAACGTTATGATTTGTGATAGCCTAAGTTCCTTCTTATGAGTTAGTTCTTTTTTCGAAAATTTTGCAATAATATCAGTTATTATATTTCCCGATGCAGCCATTAAACAGCTGTCAGCGGTAGAAAGAATTGCCGAAAAATAGGAGGAAAGCATTAATCCCATTAAACCAATTGGTAAAACGGTAGCTAATAAAATGGGTAATCCCATTTCGCTATCCATTGAAGCAGCATCTGTAATTCCGTCAAACATTCCTTTGGTTGCCGCTACCTTGGCTAACATTCCAAGAATAACCCCCATCAATGCCATTATTGGCCATTCGAAAACTCCCGCAATTAACCATGCTTTTTTTGCTTCCTTTTCTCCTTTACTGGCGTAAATTCGCTGGTATAATGTCATTCCAACAAACCAAATAGGAATAATGGTTACGGACCAATTTAATATTTGGTACCAAGTAACATTGGTCAGCGATAAATATTTTGGATCTAAGGTTTCTTTGATGGCTTCCCAACCACCTACAGCATTGTAGGCAACAGGTATTCCTATAAAAACTAAACCACCAATAAGCATTAGCCATTGAATCGTATCTGTATAGATGACCGCTTTTAAACCGCCAATGGTGGTATAAGCAACAGCAATAACCCCCATGACAATTAAGGCCGTTTGGATATTTAGTCCGTCAATAGTTGCCGAAGCTAATTTGGCTCCTGCCAAAACCTGAGAACTGGTGAACCCTATGTAGCCAATTGCAGAAATAATTCCTGCAAGAAGTGCCACTTTTCCATTATAGAAATGACCGAAAATTTGCGGGAAGGTGAAAAATTTATACTTGTGTCCCAGATGACTTACTTTCGGAATTAGGAAAACAGCACTTAGCCAAGCACCAAGTAGTCCTGTAAAGAGCATCCAAGAACCGGAAATTCCCATTGTAAAACCAAGTCCTCCTAATCCTATTGAGAACCCACCACCAACATCAGTAGCCACTACCGATAATCCGATATGCCAACTGCTCATGTTTCTACCGCTAACATAAAAATCCTCGGCAGTTTTGTTTTTGTTAAAAAAATAAAGACCGACACCTAACATCGCCAGCATGTAAACCACAAATATTACATAATCTATTATGTGCATTTGTTCCTATTTTTGATTATTTAGTAGCCTGTAAATGGAATTTTTCCAAAAGGCAATAGATGCAGCGAACTGCAATAAAGGTTTGTATTTTCAAGTTGATTTCAGGAATGTGAAATCGGAGATTGGGTTATTCGAATTATTGAAAAAAATTCGGTTTAAACCCTGAAAAAACAAATAATTAGCGGCAAATATAAGAAAATATATCCGATAACACATGAAAATGCAATGATATAGCGCAGTTTACTCTGTCGAGTGCTGTGTTTTTACATTGTTTTGTTAGGTGTAAAAGAATGTTTTTATAGGTCATATTATTTGTAAAACCTTCAGTTTAGTTCTCTTATTGAGGATGGTTGTTTGGTTTTAAAATCACTATCTATCAAATGAAAATAAGTCTGAATCTGTGGGTTTTCCAATATAAAGGTCTTTTATCATTTCGGCGGCAATGACGCTAAATGTGATTCCATTTCCTCCATAACCAAGTGCAAAATACATATTTGGATGGTCTTTATGTTCGCCAATAAACGGCAGTCCATCTTTAGTTTCTCCAAAAGTGCCGCACCAATAAAAGTCAATTTCGATTTTACTATCGGGGAATAATTTTTTAAATCTTTTTAGAATGGCTTCGTTCTTTTTCTCCATCAATTTGTCTCTTCGCTCAGGGTCTTGAAAAGGCTCATCAAAACCACCTACCATTATTCTGTTGTCTTCAGTAGTTCTAATATAAATATACGGTCTAGCTGTCTCCCAAATTAGGCATTTCTCTTTCCAAAAATCGTTAGGCTTCATTGGTTTGCTGACCAGGACATAGGTAGAGTTAAGTTGGATCACTTTCTCTTTCAATAAATTTTGAGACTCAAAACCGGGAGCCGCAACTATTTTCTTTGCTTTTATTGTATTTTTATTTGCCGTATGCGCAATTATGTGGTCTTTTTTATTCACAATCTTAACCACATCGGTATGACTGTAAACCAATAAGCCCGAATGTTTTTTGTGATAATCTAATATTGCATTGCAGAGTTTAAAAGTGTCTATCTGAGCCGAACAGTCATTATATAATGCACCTTTTTTATCAATATTGAATTTGCTCTTCAGTTGTTTTTGGGTCAATAAAGTTACTGGTAATTGATGCTTTTTTCGAACGTCAAATTCCTTTTTTAAATCCTTTAAACCGGCCGCATTTGAAGCAAGGTATAAACTAGAACGCCAATCAAAGTCTCCATCAATCTTTAGTTTTTTTATAATTTTCTCTAAGGTGTAAATGGATTCCAAACACTTTCTATAGGCTTTAACGGCATTTTCTTCGCCTACTTTTTCAATTAGATCAAAAAGAAAAACATCAATTTCATATTGAAGTTGGGCCGTACTTGCTGTGGTACTTCCTGTCGAAGCCATTCTTTTGTCTACGATAATACATTTCACTTTAGCTTCACATAAAAAATGCGCGCATAGTGCTCCTGTAATTCCAGAACCTATTATTAAAATCTCGGTTTCAATATTATCATCTAAAGTCAAGTAATCTTTGGTAAGCCCATTCCTTATAAGCCAAAATGGTAATCCTGATTTTAAATCCATGATTTTATCTGTTTTAGTTTAGCATTTATAAAAATAATGAATATTAGGAAACCCTTATTTTGTAATATTGGTTTAATGTTATAAAATTGACAACTAATCGTTTAGGAGAGAAGTTGTACTAAATTTAATTTTGGTATGTTAAAAATCATTATTTTTAATAAAATTATCCGATATGCTAGTTAAAGTTTTTGGAAGTGCCGTTTTTGGAGTAGAAGCTACCACCATCACCGTAGAAGTGAATATTGATAAGGGAATTGGATATCATTTAGTGGGCTTGCCTGATAACGCCATCAAAGAAAGTAGTTATCGTATTGCGGCTGCTCTCAAGAATAACGGCTATACTATGCCTGGAAAAAAGATTACGATCAATATGGCTCCTGCTGATTTACGCAAAGAAGGTTCTGCTTACGATTTAACTTTAACGATCGGAATTCTTGTTGCATCTCAACAAATTCAAGCTACTGATATCGACAAATATATTATTATGGGCGAGCTTTCGTTGGATGGAAGTTTACAACCCATTAGAGGAGCATTACCTATAGCCATAAAAGCCAAAGAGGAAGGTTTTAAAGGTTTCTTTCTGCCAAAACAAAATGTGAAAGAAGCAGCTATTGTTGCAGGATTAGAGGTATATGGTGTAGAAAATGTTCAGGAAGTAATTGATTTCTTGGAAGGAAAAGGAAATTTAGAACCCACAACTATTGATACCAGAGCCGAGTTTTATAAAGATTTAGATTTTCCAGAATTTGATTTTTCAGATGTAAAAGGGCAGGAGTCTATAAAAAGATGTATGGAAATAGCCGCTGCGGGTGGTCATAATATTATTCTAATAGGTCCGCCAGGAGCTGGAAAAACGATGTTAGCCAAACGATTACCGAGTATTTTGCCGCCCATGACTTTGCGCGAAGCACTAGAAACTACTAAAATTCATAGTGTTGCAGGAAAACTGAAAGAAGTGGGTCTGATGAACCAAAGACCGTTTAGAAGTCCACATCATACAATTTCAAACGTGGCTCTTGTTGGTGGTGGGAGTTACCCGCAACCGGGTGAAATTTCGATGGCACATAATGGAGTTTTGTTTCTAGATGAATTACCAGAATTTAAACGGGATGTACTAGAAGTAATGCGCCAACCCTTAGAAGATCGAGAAGTTACGATATCGAGAGCCAAGTTTACGGTTACTTATCCTTCATCTTTTATGTTAGTTGCGAGTATGAACCCGAGTCCGAGTGGTTTTTTTAACGATCCTGATTCTCCTCAAACTTCTTCACCACACGAAATGCAACGGTATCTGAGTAAAATATCTGGACCATTATTGGACCGAATAGACATTCACATCGAAGTTACTCCGGTTCCTTTCGAAAAATTATCAGATGATCATAAGGCAGAAAGCAGCGTCGATATCAGAAAAAGAGTGACTGCAGCACGAGAATTACAATCGGCACGTTTTGAGCAAATGGACAACATCCATTACAATGCCCAAATGAATACCAAGCACATTCGAGAATACTGTGCGCTTGATGATGTTTCTAAGCAGTTGTTAAAGACCGCAATGGAACGGCTAAATCTTTCTGCTAGAGCTTACGATCGTATTTTGAAAGTAGCACGCACGATAGCTGATCTTGATGCTGCTCCTACGGTTGTGTCCTCTCATATTGCCGAGGCGATTCAATATCGTAGTTTGGATCGTGATGGTTGGTTGGGGTAGTTTAGAGTTAAGTATAAATACACACTATTTTGTCATTCCGAAGAACGAGGTATCACATTATTACTCACGTAATGGAATTTATTATTTGAATGGGAACGGATTGCAAATCCGTGCTATCTGGTGTTAGAATAAAAGGTTTAAAATCGGTCAATAAAATCTGAAACAAATGCAAGGATTGAAAAAGCCTTGAGGCTATTTATTTCGCTACCGAAATCCGTTTCTAAACCATGCATAACTCCATGTCTATTTAATTGATTGTCAGATTGATTTACTTTTGAATAAAATGAATCAATTGTATTTGTATTTTCGATTGCAATCATTAAAATTGAAAAAAAGCTACCACCTTTATTTTCGGATATATACTTTTTTAAAGCATTTTTATTTTTGCGATTTTGAAATAAAAGTCCTCTGCATATACCATCTGCTTGAGTCAAAAAAAGAGTAGTGGAAGCGTAATACATTCCAACTTGGTGACAATAAACAGCTTCTTCTATAATTTTGGATCGATTATCTTGTTTTTTTGAAATAACACTTGATTTTTCTTCCATATAAGTTTCATAATACTGAGAAAAAAAGTCATCCAAGTATTTTTGATCTTTATTAATTGCTTTTTCTAATAATCCGTTAATGTATCCGAGCGAAATATCAGCATCGACATACCATCCATAATTTGCTAATTTCAGTAAACCATCATTTGATAATTCATAAAATCTTTTGAATGCTTCGGTAATTGTTTTGCCCACTTCTAAAAATTGTTCTAATATTTTAGGCTCGATAGGATTTTCAAACTTTTCCATTGATTTTTGCTAAATGAAATATGAGTACCAAATTTATATATATCTAATGATTTTAATTAAAATAAATGAATACAGTCAAGCTTTATTCATAATAAATGTGTTTTTCCTCAAAAAATTGCTGACTTTTAAAGGCTTGTAAAATGCTTTTAAAAAAACAAAACACTCTAACCTAGCCCCGATAGAAACGAAAATCCCTGTGTGGGCTAGTGTTTAGCCCTCACAAGGATTGTAGTGTATAGCGGGAAAAGACGTCAAAAAAACGAAATCATTCTGCTCCTAAAAAACGAAATTTAATTTCTTAGTTGGAACGCCTGTCATTATTAGCATTCGGACGTCTAGGTCCAAAACTATTACTTGCTCTAGCAGTAGTTTCAGGTTTTGGTTTTCTAGGTGTGGAATTGCGCTGTGGTCTTCCTTGCCCTTGTTTAATAGGTTGAGTAGATGCTTTTGGATCTGGCTCAAAACCAGCAATGTTTTCGGTTGCTATTTTAAGACCAATTAACTTTTCTATATCGCGTAAAAAAGTAGTTTCGTCTGGGCTAAATAAAGAAATTGCTTCTCCATTTGCTCCAGCTCTTCCTGTTCTACCTATGCGGTGAACATAATCTTCAGGAATATTAGGCAACTCAAAATTGACAACATGAGGTAATAATGGAATGTCTAGTCCACGAGCCGCAATATCTGTAGCTACTAAAGCGGTTATGCTTCCGCTTTTAAAACCGGCTAAGGCTTTTGTACGTGCTCCTTGTCCTTTATTTCCGTGAATTGCTGCTGCCTGAATGCCAGCACTAATCATGCTTTCGGTAAGCTTATTTGCACCTTGTTTTGTTCGAGTAAATACCAAAATCTGTTTCCAGTTTCCTTCAGTAATCAATTTGATAATCAATTCTGTTTTTTTCTCTTTTGCAACGGGATATACTTTTTGAGTAATGGCATCAACAGTAGTATTTTCGGGTGTTGCTTCAACCTGAACTGGTTTATGCAAAATACCCATCGCCAAATTTTTAATATCTTTTGAAAAGGTCGCCGAAAATAATAAGTTTTGTCTTTTTGCAGGCAATACTTTCAGTATACGCTCAATGTCTCTTAAGAACCCCATGTCTAACATTCTGTCCGCTTCATCTAAAACCAAGATTTCTACTTTAGATAATGTAAGTAAACCTTGATTTTGTAAATCGATTAATCGACCAGGAGTTGCAACTAAAATATCGACACCTTGTCGTAGTTGAGCCACTTGTGGTTTTTGATTTACACCTCCAAAAATCACTGCAGATCGTATATCTAAAAACTCACTGTATTCTTTTATATTAGCTAGTATTTGAGCTGCTAATTCTCGTGTTGGAGTTAATATTAAGGCACGAATAGGTCTGTGACTTAAGTGCTTTCCTTGTGATAATGTTTGTAATATTGGTAGCGTGAAACCGGCTGTTTTTCCTGTTCCTGTTTGTGCAGAAGCTAAAACATCTTTTCCTTCTAAAATAGGTGGAATTGCTTTTTGTTGAATTGGAGAAGGGGTTGTGTACCCTTTTTTGCTGATGGCTTTTAATAAAGCATCAGATAAGCCTAATAAGTTAAATGACATAAAATGTGTTTATGAAGTAAACACCTTTTGTTTAGTGTACCTCTTTAATTTGACGCGAAGATACTGCTTATTTTTCCTTTGTTTTTTAATAATTAACTTTGTTTGAATAAATATGCGGCTTCAAATTGAATCAGTCGTAAATAGATGGTGTAAAGTTTACTGTTTATTTCGAATAAAACACAGACAAAAAATTTTGAACGGAGAAGCTCAAATTAGAAAAGTTGGGAACAAAAAAAATCGGGAGATTTCCCGATTTTAATGATTGTGTGTCTTTACTTTTTATCTGATTTCGTCAAAAGTATTTCCTTGAGTGATATCTCCAGTTTTATAGCCTTTCATGAACCAGTACTTTCGTTGTTCGGATGTGCCGTGAGTAAATGATTCTGGGACAATATGCCCCTGCATTTTAGATTGAATTGCATCGTCGCCTACTGCATGTGCGGCGCTTAAAGCTTCATCAAGATCGCCATCTTCTAAAATATTATTCATTTGCTGGTTGTAATGCGTCCAAATTCCGGCATAAAAATCGGCTTGTAATTCCAGAGCCACAGATAATTTATTGGCTTCAGCCTTGCTTTTACCTTGTTGCATCTGACGCATTTTATCAGATGTTCCTAATAAAGTTTGAACATGATGTCCTATTTCATGTGCAATTACATAAGCGGTTGCAAAATCTCCACCTTGAGCTCCAAATCGAGTTTTTAATTCTTCGAAAAAAGCTAAATCCATGTAAACCTTTTGGTCTGCTGGACAATAGAAAGGACCAGAATCGGAGGTGGCATTACCACATCGTGTTTGCACTGCGCCACTGAATAATACAATGTTTGGCTTTCTGTACTCTAGATTATTTTCATTAAAAATTTTTGTCCAAACATCTTCATTATCGGCTAATACTGTTTTGATGAAGGCTTGCTCTTCAAGTTCTACAGCTGTTAGTGCTCTTTCTTCTGTTTGTGCAGGTTGGTTGCCTTGAGTTTGTTCTAAGATGTTACCCACGATTTGTGCATTTTCGCCTCCAAAAACATTTATCAGTAATATAATAACGCCTATAATTCCTCCACCTACAATTGTTTTACCGCCAGAAGACATTCCTCGTCTGTCTTCTACGTTGTCGCTTTGTCTACGTCCTTTCCACCTCATATGATTTCAATTTTGGATTCCTTTTTGCTTCTAAAAATAGGTACCTAAGATAAGCAATTTTTTAATTAGAAGATACACATTTAAATAGTCTACGAAATAGCCCATTTAATTAAGGCATCTTCGATTACTGTCTTTACAATTGGTTTTGAAATATAGTCATTCATTCCTGCAGCAATACATTTGTCAAAAATTTCGATGCCAGTTCCTGCCGTTATTGCGATTATAGGCATTGATGCCCTTAAATGTAATTTTCTAATTGCTTTTGTCGCTTCATAGCCATTCATTAGTGGCATTTGTATGTCCATAAAAATGAGGTCAGGGTATATGTTTTCAAACTGATTAACAGCCTCTAATCCATTAACGATTTCATAAAAAACGGCTTTAGGAAGAACGTTTTTTATAATTGTTTTGAGTAATAGCATATTGATTTTGTTATCCTCGACGATCATTATTTTTACTGCTTTAGAATAATCAACCGTATTAAGAGCTACATCTTCGATAACAATAGCATTACTATTTAGAAGAATTGTTTCTTCTTCGGGTTCGTTAGTAGTTTTTAATTCTAAATCGAAATAGAAAGTACTACCAATTCCTATCTCAGTATCGAGTTTTAATTGGCTGTCCATAAGTGCTAACAACTTATCAGATATCGTGAGACCTAATCCAGTACCTCCAAATTTTTTAGTTGTGGAGTTGTCCTCTTGGGAGAAGGCTTTAAAAATCTTCGCTTGATTTTCCTTTAAAATTCCAATTCCGGAATCGATTACGGCAAAACGAATTCCACTTGTGCAATGGGTAGTACTGATCATTGAAACTTCGAGTTTTACAAAACCTTTTTCTGTAAATTTCACTGCATTAGCTAGAAGGTTTATCAGGATTTGTTTTAAACGAATGCTATCTACCCATAAGTAGATAGGTATTTCGGGAGATATTATAAGATCTAATTGAAGCTTTTTTTGATTGGATTCGAAATGGATTAAATCAATAATTTGGTTTAAGATGTCTCTAATCGGATGCTTTTCGATAAGTAAATCAAGTTTTCCCGCCTCAATTTTAGAAAAATCAAGGATGTCATTTATAATTCCTAGTAAAGAATGTGCTGATTGATTAACGGTAATCATATGTTTCTCTTGAATTACTTCAAGTTTAGTTTTCATTAATAGATCTGTAAATCCAATTATTCCATTCAAAGGAGTTCTGATTTCGTGGCTCATATTAGCCAAAAATTCTGATTTTGCTTTATTTGCTGCTTCTGCATATTGAAGGTCTTTTAAAGCATTTTCAGCCTGTTTTTTCTCCGTAATATCGATGTAAATTCCTTCGATATAGGCGATGCTTCCGTCCTTAAATATTGCTTCGGCAAATTCTTCTACCCAAGCAATTTCCTTGTTTTTTCTTATAATTTTATAAATTGAATGGATGGGCTTGCCATTTTCAATAGTCTTGAATTGGTCTCGTACAATTTCGTCTCTGTCTTCAGGAACAATTAAGTCTATAAATCGTAGTTTATTAGAAAGAAAGTCAGATTTTGAATAACCTGTTAATTTTTCAATTTCATCGTTGATATAAATTTTAGTGGCAGTTGCATCATATTTAGCCAAATAGACTGTTCCAGGGATGTTATTTGCTAAAAAACGGAACTTTTCTTCACTGTCATAAATGGCAGTTTCATTTATAAGTCGTTCTATGGTGGTAGCAATGTTACGTGCTAAGGTTTGTAGAATATTGATTTCGTCCTCTGACCAATTTCTTTGTTCAGTTGAATCATCAAATCCTAAAAAGCCATGAAATTTATTTTTGACAAAAACAGGAAAAAGAATTAAGGATTTTACTTCTAAATTTATAAGCTTATTCCTCAAAGAGTCATTCTCAATTTCGCCTACTTTGGCACTATAGATTTCATTATTTAATAAAGGATGTAATAGCTCTTCAAAGTAATCATAGGATATGTTTTGAAGATTGGGATTTATTGCAGTTAAGGTTTCGTTATCAAAAATCCATCTGTATTTTTGGCTGATTAGCTCGGTTTCTGGATTATTTTCATAATAGTAAACTCTTTTCGATTTAGTCGTTTTCCCCATGATAATAAGTACATCTGAGAAAATAGCGTTGATATCTTTACTACTCAAGAATTTTTCGGTGCACAATGTCATAGCCGATAAAAGCTCACTCTTATATTGCAATTTATTTTCGATTTCCATACGCATTTCAGATTCGAAAGCGATTGCAATGATATCAGAAATTGACCTTGAAAAATTGATATCTTCACTATCCCATTGTTTTCCTTCTGCTGTAACTTCAAGGCAGATAAGCCCTTTTAAGCTACCGTTAATAAAAACGGGAGTATCGAGAAGCGAAACAATTCTATTAGCATTGATATAAATAACACCTAATTCTTTTGTGATTTCATTGTTATGAACATTAGATGCTACAATTTGGTTTTTATTTTCAATTGCTGAAAAATATTTTGGAAAGGAACTTTTTAAGAGCTCTTGATTGTTTGTGAATTCATTATTTGTTAAATCATATTGTTGTACACACTGCAACTTATTTTCAAAATAATTCCAGTAACTCGCTCGTTCTACGCCAATTGTTTTAGTTGTAATTTCTAAAATCGATTTTAGTTTAGATTCTAATCCTTCATTGTTTGAATAACTTTTAGCTGTAAATCCTTTGAGAGTAGCGTTGTATTTTAAATTTTTTAGCTGTCTTTCGCTTTCTTCTTTTTCAATATTTTTCAAATAAGTAATGTCTCTACCAATTGCGGAATAACTAACTATTTTGCCAGAATCATTTCTATTAATAGTTACTTTTTGCGAAATCCAGATTGTTTCTCTATTCTTTTTTAATATTGGAATTTCAACTAAGGGAAATTCAAAATCAATTTCTTTAAAATTTTTGTAAAAAGGAATTATTTTGTCAATATAATCTTTTCGTATAAAAAAAGAATAATGTTTATCTTGAATTTCGCTTTCATTGTATCCCAGCGTTTTTAATATAAAATTATTAGCAAATTTTAGTTTGCCATCAAAATCAATTTCATAAATTAAATCAGTAGCGGTTTCGATCAAATTTTTGTACTGATTGTGAATTTGAATTTCGTTAGTTATATCCTGTCCGATCCCGATAATTAAATTATCTGAATATTTTTTGTTGTTCCATCGAATAATCTTTTCCTCTCCGTTTTTACATCGTACTTTTCGAGTAAACGTATTATTATTTTGAAGGTTCCATTTCCGTTCTTCCTCTGGAGTTTTGAGCTCGTCCGTCAATTTCAAATAGCCCAATCCCATAACCTCATCAACTGAATATCCTAAAACAGACTCAATGTTTTCACTACAAAATACTATTTCTTGATTTTTATTAATAGCCATTACTAATGAATTCCCTTTATGGATAATTTGGTTGTAAAAATGAAATTTGTCATTGATATCTAATGAAGACACGTGTCTCACATAGTTAATACCTACAATAATTAAAGAATAATTGAATACTAATAGGATTGACTGACGAGGAACTAATTGAAATAGAATAAGCGAAGCCAGGAAGATAAAAGCAGTAGCAATAAAAAGCCAATATATTTTCACTGGTTTTAATACATTGTAGGAAAAGAAAATGAACAACAGAAAGGTTATGATGGGTATGCCATCTGAAGGTGAAAAAACTAAATTTCGAGTTACATAGATAAAAGTGCTCAGATATACAAAACGAAATATTAGTTCTAGATGCTTAAATACAAAGGACGATTTCTTACTTAGAAAATGTATCGCAATTAGAACTGTTGCAATAACAATATTGTTTATAAATAAACTTTTGGGTCTTACTTTGAAAATCTCGAATGTGATTTCCAAGATTAACATTATAGCTCCAATAAATAAAAAATAGAGTTGGCATTCTTTATTTCTAGATTTTTTACTAGCATAATTTTCTATAAACTTGCTGCTTAGATTGTATTTGATTCGGTGAAACCTAAAAATCAATAAAAAAATAAAAAAATAAATAAAAGGAATTATGGAACTAAATAGATTTTGATTAAAAGAAATGCGATCAAGTAATTGATTTGATGTTGTACCCAAATAACTGGCATAGTAGACAAAACTATTTAAACTGGAAAAATAATCTATTTGAATACCATTATTTAATAGCATAAAAAGTACTTAGGTTAAGGGAGTTGATTTGGGAAATCTAGCTATATTAAAAATCAAGAGAAAAGTAAGAATTTATTTCAGATAAATAAAGCCTTAATTCGATAAATTAAGGCTTTTTTTATAATGACTATTTTAGATTTCTAAATCTTGATCAAACCCGATAATTTCGCTATACATGGCATAGTACATCGAGTAAATAAAAGGTAGTGTAAAAAAAACTCCAATACAACATCCTATAAATCCAACCATTGACCCAATTATTGCGACAACTATAAGAGCAAGCAGAATAAGAGGTTGTTTTAATACAATTGAAAAACTATATTTTATAGCTTCTACCGCTGTCAAATCACTAAAAATGATTAGTGGAATAGTCAATATGGTGAAAAAAGATATGGCAAGAGAAATCATAGGTCCCAGGAGAATAACGCCTGTATAGTTTAATCCCATTGATATTGCGTTACTCAATACAAGAATAAGAAATGTTGCAATAAAAATTTGGGCGAAATACTTTGTGCTATAGTAGCTAAAAACGGTTGAAACATGAAATTCTTCATCTCTTTCAGCACAATAGGCCATCTTTATTAAGCCAGCTTGTAATGGACTAAGTAAACTGGAAAATAAAATCGATACTCCCACGTAGATTAGTAGTGAAGTTCCATTAAGAGTTTCTAAACTACGACCTAGGCCCTCTATTGATTCTTGAGAAAAGGAAGCCATTCCTACAAATGCGATTCCGACACTCGCTATCACAATAAAAGCAATAACGGCAAATACAAAGATCATAAGTCCTGCATAGAGCGCTATTTTTTTATAATTTTCAAATGCTTTGTTAAATACATCAGCAAAATCCAGCTGATATCCATTGCGTACTAATTCCTCTAATCGGTTTTGCTTCAAGCTCATTTTTTATTGGTTTTAATTTTTGGTTAAAATAGTAGTAATTGATTATATTTTAAAGAAGACTTCTTCAAATGGAACTCTAAACCGTTCTCCATAAACGCCAGATTCTTCTCGTCTTCCACATCCGATGATCATATTAATCTCAGCTGCAGCCGGTAAATTTAATATTTTTTTTATTCTCAGAGAATCAAAACCTTCCATAGGACAAGTGTCGTAATTTATAGCTGCCATACTTATCATAAAATTTTGTGCGGCTAGTGCAGCGCTTTTTTGCGCAACAATTCGCATATCACTTAGTCTGGCTTCTCTATATATGGGTTTGAATATTCCAATGATTTGGAAAGCAAGAAACTTTAGTGCTCCCAGAATTCCTATGAAATCAAAATAGAGAGTAGGTACAATCTTTTGATAATAGTTTAAGGCAAATTTTTCTCTTTTCGAATAATCTGCAGCTGATTTATCACCAAACTGCGATTTTAAGAAAGCGATATTTGATTGAACTCTTTTCTTCCATAAATCTTTTCTAGCGACAACAATCACCATTTGGTTTGCCGTTTTTGCCGCATTTTGATTAAAGCTAGCCGTTGTAATTTGTTCTAAAACTTTAGGAGTAGTAATTTGATAGAATTCCCAAAGTTGCATATTACTACTCGTTGGTGCGAGTGTAGCTAAGTGGATGCATTCTTTTACTTTATCATCATCGAGAGCTTCGCTTTTAAAAACACGCACAGAGCGCCTATATTGTATGGCTTCGCTGACTGATCTCTCGTTAACTATATCCATTTCAATAATTTCTTGATTGTGGCTAATTTGTCTTTGTAAGGAGCGTAACGCATGGGTAAATCTAGCCAATTTGCTTTTTTTACAATTGATTTCTTATGTGAAAAAACATCAAAACTTAAGGAACCATGATAAGCGCCAATCCCACTATGACCTACGCCGCCAAACGGCAGTCTTTTATTCGAAAAATGAACTACAGTATCATTTATACAACCTCCTCCAAAAGAGTAATCTTGAATGATTTGTTTTGCAAACACATTATTATCTGTAAATATATACAGAGACAATGGCTTTTCATATTTTGAAATCACGGTCTGCAAGTCGGCATCACTCGAATATTCGAGAATGGGTAACAATGGACCAAATATTTCATCTTTCATAATCAGGCTGTCGATATCTGACTCGTCAATAAGTGTTGGAGCGATATAACAGTCTGACTCATTTGTTTGACCACCAAAAATGACTTTTTCATGGTCAATCATTTCTGTTAGGCGTTGCCAATTTTTAGTATTGACAATTCTGGCATAATCAGGAGATTGTTCTGGTTTATCGCTATAGGCAGCGGTTATTTCCTCTTTTAAATAGCCAATAAACTTAGTTTTCATATCTTTTTGAACCAAGATATAGTCAGGAGCAATACACGTTTGCCCTGCATTTATAAATTTCCCCCAAACTATTCTTTTGGCCGCGAGTTTTAAATTGGCGGTTTCGTCAACAATGCATGGGTTTTTACCACCAAGTTCTAATGTAACTGGAGTAAGATGTTCTGCTGCTGCCTTTGCCACTATTTTTCCAACAGGGACACTTCCCGTAAAAAAGATGTAATCCCAGCGTTGCGAAAGTAAATTTTTGGACACATCCACACCACCTTGAACAACTTCTACATGATTGACTTGGAATGTCATTGCAATTATTTTTGCAATAATTGTTGAAGTATTTGGTGTTAACTCAGACGGTTTAAGTACGACTTGATTTCCTGCAGCCAATGCTGATACCAAAGGGCAAAGAGCCAATTGAAACGGGTAATTCCAAGGAGCAATTATCAGTACTTTTCCATAAGGTTCTTTATAAATATAATCTGTGGAGGGAAAATTAAGTATGGACGGAAAAACCTTTTTTGGCTTTGCCCACGTACTCAAATTCTTAATTGTATCTTTTAATTCCGAAATAACATAGCTGGTTTCTGTGAGCACCGCTTCAAAAGCGGGCTTCTTAAAATCATCATAAAGTGCTTTAATAATCTCATCTTCATGAACTATAATGGTATTGAGTAGCTTTATTAAAGTCTCTTTTCTAAATTCTATATTAGTTTTATAGTTCATTATAAATTTGGATAAATAAATTACATGCAAGTTAATTCTTAAATTCTAAAAATGATTCTTTATTCAACTTAATTTATAGTGCATTCCAGATTACTTCATTTGGTACTGGGGCAGTTATCGATAATACATCTTTAGTGACTGGGTGAATGAATACTAATTTTCGTGCATGCAAATGAATACCGCCATCAGGATTGCTGCGGTCAAAACCATATTTTAAATCTCCTTTTATTGGAGAACCTATTGCCGATAATTGCGCTCTAATTTGATGGTGTCTTCCAGTATGTAAATTGATTTCTAAAGCGAAATAATTGTTTAATTCTTTAAAAACGGTATAATCCAAGCTCGCTAATTTACTATCAGGAACTTCTTTTATATGCGCTTTTGAAGTATTATTCTTCTCGTTTCTTTTAATATAATGAACCAATTTATCTGTCGGGTTAGCTGGTTTGTTTTTTACAATCGCCCAATAGGTTTTTTGCGTTTCTCTGTTTTTGAATAATTCATTTAAACGAGTTAATGCTTTGCTGGTTCGAGCAAAAACTACAATTCCAGTTGTGGGTCTGTCTAAACGGTGTACCACACCTAGGAAAACTTCAGCAGGCTTGCTGTATTTTTCTTTGATATATTCTTTTACGACTTCAGAGAGTGGCTTGTCTCCTGTTTTATCTCCTTGAACGATGTCGCCCACACGCTTGTTTACCACAATAATATGGTTGTCTTCATGAAGAACTTGAAGGTTATTCTTGTTTGATATCTCTTTCATTAGTTAATGCTGTTCCTTCATTGGAATACAAAAAAAAAGGAATTTTTAAAATTGGTTGCCAGCTATACGCTGTTACTACTTAAAAGTTTCTTTCTAATTATTAATATTGTTCCTTTTCGTTAGGGAAGTCACTTGATTTTACATCGGCAACATACTGACCAATTGCAGTTGTCATTCCTTCATATAAATTCATGTATCTCCTTAAGAAACGAGGACTAAATTCATTGTTCATCCCTAACATGTCATGAATAACAAGTACTTGTCCGTCAACGCCACCTCCAGCACCAATTCCTATTACGGGAATCGAAATACTTTTGGCTACTTTTTCGGCTAAATGTGCTGGTATTTTTTCTAGTACCAAAGCAAAACAACCTAGCCTTTCCAGCAATTGAGCATCTTCGACTAATTTGTCTGCTTCTTCTTCTTCTTTGGCACGAACAGTATAGGTCCCAAATTTATAAATTGATTGCGGTGTTAAACCCAAATGTCCCATTACTGGAATACCGGCGTTTAATATTTTTTTTATTGACTCTTTAATTTCCTTTCCGCCTTCTAGTTTTACGGCATGTCCACCGCTTTCCTTCATAATTCTGATCGAAGATCGTAAGGCTTCTTTTGGGTCAGACTGATAACTTCCAAAAGGTAAATCTACCACAACTAAGGCTCTTTCTATTGCTCTAACAACGGAAGAAGCGTGGTATATCATTTGGTCTAAAGTAATAGGCAGCGTTGTTTCATGACCAGCCATCACATTGGAAGCAGAATCACCCACAAGAATAACATCAATACCGGCTTGGTCCACAATTTTGGCCATGGTGAAATCATAAGCGGTAAGCATAGAGATTTTTTCCCCATTAGCTTTCATTTCGATCAATGACTTAGTGGTAATTCTTTTGTAATCTTTTTTTGCGACAGACATAGTTATGTTTTTATGAGTTGTAAAAGTAATAAAACAAATGCATACCCAATAAAAAAATGGATTCGACTTTCATCGAATCCATTTTTCAAAAATTTGTATTGAGTGAAATAGTGTTTTTAGATCTGTAAAAGACGTCTAAAATGTAATTACGATAGAAGTTTTCGATTGCATTTTCTAAATTATGAGAAACGATGGTAACTGCTTCAACTTTCTAAACTTCAGTACTATCTAAGAATTTTATTAATTGCAGTAATGAAATCTTCAACAGAATCGGTATTGGTATCTATCGCCACGCTCTTGTCGTTATAGGGCTGATACATTTTTATATTGTCACGAGAAAAAAGTCCCACTGTAGGCGTTTTTGATGCACTAGCAAGATGCATAATTCCACTGTCTGCACCTATAAACACTTCGGTATTTGCAATTAACGCTCCTATTTCTCGAACGTCTTTACTATAAAATGTTGGTGCTTTGAAACCTATTTGCGATACATTCTCAACAGGTAAAACTTCAACAATATTGTAATCTGGATATTCTGCTAGCAATCGATCATAAAACGGTGCCCACCATGCTTCTGAATAGCATTTGTCTGCAGTTGCAAAAGTAAAGATGGCAATGGTCTTTTTGTCATTTTGCACAATGCTATGTAATATCTTTTTGGCTTCAGCAAGTTCTGAATCGCTTAGTTTTAAGTCTAAGTTAGGAACAGCGCTGTTGTTTTCCTTAAATCCAAGTTTAGTCAAATAGTGTCTAAAATTATAGACTGGATATTTAGCAATGTGCTCATAATCGTTGTGTTTTTGTTGAACAGCATCAACATCATCGCCAAAAAACTTGTATTTTGAATTCACAAATTGAGCAGATAATCTTCCAGACGAAGAGTTTTCGACTACATTAATGACAATGTCATAACTATACTTCTTTAGAGACAACCATCCTTTTACGTATTTTGTAATCTCTTTAAACGGCTTTCGAGGAAGTCTAATTATTCGGTTTATGTTTGTATAATTTTCGAATATAATAGGGGCTAAACCACCGTTCACGAATAAGTCTATTTCACAATCTGGAAAAGTGGTAATAACGTCTTGCACGAGCGGAGTGATCAACAATTGGTTTCCTAATCGGGGGTTTGGTCTGCAAATTAGAATTTTTTTAAACTTCACTTTTGACAAATCAACGTTTTTATCAAATTGTGAAGTACCAACGTTTTTAGTAAGCTTACGCATTAATTGACGTCTTAATGCGTTAATGTTTGTTTTCAAACTCATGATTTATATAGAATTTACTTTGATCTGTATTTTAATTCAACTTCAAATTTTTGCTTAACTTTTGCAAAACTGTTTTCAAAGGAACGATTTTTTTTTAAATCCGATAGTAGTACGACGTTTCTTTAGACAAAAATACATCGAGCTACGCTATCGCTTGTTTTAAATGGCATGAGAATTGTATCAATCGAGCAGGTTGTATTACTGTGCTACAATTGTAAAAAACAAAAACCAGGAAGTATATTGTCTCAATGTTGTTGTTGTCTGGTGCTATCTATTCTCAAGAACAGGTTTTTAATGTGCAACGCTATTGTGTTGACGAAGCTCCATTTAGGACAGGGGAATGTGATGTTTCGGGAAATGAATATTCCTTTGTGTTTCTCGATAGAAAAAAGAATGATGTGGTTTTCTTTTTTACCAATATGAAATTGAAATATAAAATTATAAAGTCTGTGGTCTATGCTCCAGATCCTAATTACATGCTTTATTCCTTGCAAAATGAGAAAGGCACTGTGGATATGAAAATTAACAATCAGAACACGAAGATGGAGTTCTTATATCCCAACAACCATATTTATTTGACTGTGGGTAAATCAACTAAGTTGTAATAACTCCTAAAAAAAATAAACCATCCGCTTATTTGACGATAAAAGGATGGTTTTTATATTTAGACGATATATTAATTCTTTATACAGTCGCTGGATAATATTTTTTTCGAAACCAAAAAGCAACATTTACCAAAGCAATTAATGCTGGAACTTCTACTAACGGTCCTATAACGCCAGCAAAAGCCTGACCGCTGTTGATTCCAAATACGCCGATGGCAACCGCAATCGCTAACTCAAAGTTGTTCCCCGTTGCGGTAAATGCAATTGCAGTACTTTTAGAATAATCGGCACCAAAGTATTTCCCAACCATAAAACTCAGCACAAACATCATAGTGAAGTAGATTATCAAAGGAATGGCGATTCGAACTACATCCATCGGAATTTGAACAATCAATTCTCCTTTTAAACTAAACATGATTACAATCGTGAATAATAAAGCGATAAGAGTAATGGGCGAGATAAAAGGTACGTACTTATTCTGGAACCATTCTTCTCCTTTTAAATGTATTAAAGCATATCTACTTATGATTCCCAATGCAAATGGAATTCCTAAATAGATTCCGACGCTTTCTGCGATTTGAGCAATACTAATATTGATATCAAAAGCAGTAAAACCAAAGTAGGGTGGAAGTACCGTAATAAAAACATAAGCATAGACACTATATAATACTACTTGAAAAATACTGTTTAAGGCAATTAGTCCGGCTGCATATTCCCGATTTCCATCGGCAAGATCATTCCAAACCACGACCATGGCTATGCAACGCGCTAAGCCGATAAGAATTACACCAACCATGTATTCAGGATAGTCCTTCAAAAAAAGCAGCGCTAGGACAAACATTAATATTGGACCAAGAACCCAATTCAAAAATAAGGAAGCGCCTAAAACTTTTGTGTTTTTAAAGACTTCGCCCATTTGTTCGTATTTCACTTTTGCCAAGGGCGGATACATCATCAGGATAAGCCCAATTGCCAGAGGTATATTAGTGGTTCCAGAGGAAAACGAATTGATGAAATTTGAGCTTGAAGGAATGAAATTACCAATAGCAACGCCTATTGCCATGGCAAGGAATATCCAAAGTGTTAAATAACTATCTAGAAATCCCAGTTTTTTTCGGTTTAATGCGGGAGTGCAATTATTGGCAGACATATTATAAATTTATTTGTGAGAAGACGTAAAAAAGCTCTGTAGCAATTTGAGTGCTTCTTTCTTTGTATTTTTCTTCCTGTTGTGTAGTATTGTCAAATGCCTTTGGATCTTCGAAGGTGATTGTGATTCGTTTCTCTGCACCAGCAATAAAAGGACAACCGCCATCTGCTTGTGAGCAAGTCAATATCGCTGTAAAATCGGAAAGCGGGTTGAAATAATCATCATAGGTTTTAGAAAAACAGATAATTGGATGTTCATTGGCTGCATATTTTATGCTGTAAACCGGATTCGTTCCTTCAGAAAGAGTTGCAACTTGAAACCCTGTTTGCTCTAATGTTTTTGCAACCACAGGAAACAATGCGGTAGCTTCAGTTCCTCCCGAATAGCAAAAAACATTTTTCACATTGAAATGTGCCGCTGCTGTTTGTGCCCAAACTTGAGATAAATGGCTTCTTCTTGAATTGTGGGTACATATAAAGTTGAGTCGGATTTCTTGCTTCTTATTTACTTTCTCTTGTATAAAATTGATAAGTGGTAGTAGTATAGCTTTACGTTCGGGCGAAATAGCTTCAAATTGAAAAGCACGAATTTCATTTTGTATCGAAGGGAATATCCCAGTATTTGATTTAGTCATTTATAGAATAAATTTTTAGTTAACAACAGCCTCCTCCAGGAGTGCAGCTATTTGTTTGACTTGGAATTTCAGATAGTTTTATTTTTTGCTTTTCCTGCGGGATGCCACAGGCATCTTCTGCTAAACAGGCCGTTTGTTTGTTTACTAAAACAAAATCCTTTCCGTTAAAACCTAAGTCGTATTTACCAATAGTCTCTGCTTGGTATTCTACTTCAATTTCGAAATCTTCAATGCCTAAAACTTTTTCAGACAATGTAATAATATCCAATAGTTTCTTTGGTTTTAAACGGTGTTCAAAATCATTGGCATCCCACAACTGGAAGTTTACCACGGTTTCATTTCGCAATTTACCACCGCAGTCAATGAATTTTTTGGTAATTAAACCTACTTCGGTAACGTGAAAATGTTCTGGAACATAAGTGCCGTTTGGTAGCTGAAAAGTTACATTTTCTAATGTGTTTAGCTGTTTTTTAATTTCTGATAATTTCATATTCTTATAATTTTATAATTAGCAACATTGATTTTTTCTGTTTTCTAAATAAGTATCCACATGTTGAAAGAAGCCTCTTATTTTATTGAAGCCCACTTCGTCAAGGCAATAGCAAATAGCATTTCCTTCAAAACTAGCTTTTATGAGTCCAGCGTTTTTTAATTCCTTCAAATGCTGTGATACCGTAGGTTGTGCCAGTGGTAATTCGTTTACAATGTCACCACAAACACAGCTGTTTACTTTTATGAGGTGCTGTATAATAGCAATACGAGCAGGATGTCCAATAGCTTTAGCTAAGATTGCCAACTCATTTTGATCTTCGGTAAAATGTTCTGTTTTAGTAATTCCCATTGTGATATATTTATATTGCAATATTACGATATACTGAAATAAAAAACTAATGTTAGCGTAATTATTTTCACAAATCAATGAAACTAGTATGAGGTAGCGTAGCGCGCAAATGAAATTGGCAGAACGTAGCGGTATTTTTTTATCGAATTAAGGACTATAGCTTAAAGGCTTATTTTGGGATAGCATGAAAGCCCACAGATTTTACTGCATTCTCAATGTCTTTTATTGAAACGATTTTATTAGTGTATATCGTAAACTCTCTTGGAAATATTTCGATGTTCAAGACAATATCATTAATTCCCTCTAGTTTAAGTAATCTGGTTTTAATTTCGATTAGCTCGTTTTCTTTCATTGCATTAGTCCCAAAAACTTTACCGTGAATTCCTGGAATTACATTTTCTGCTAGTAAGCTCATGATTTTACAATTTTAAGATTGATATAAAAAACACATGATAATTAAACACGTTTTGTGTAGTTAAATTTAGTCATTTATTTGGATATAAACTTTAAAAGGAGGGACACTTTTTTATTTTTATCTCTAAAAATTATTTGAATAAATGAACGGAGTTAAATCTTTAGAATAAAAAATTTAGAGGGAATGAATTGCTTAATCATCAAGGTTTGAATAAAAAAAAAATAGTAACTTAGTGTGTTGTTTATTAATTAGTTAAATCCTTTGAAAAGATGAAAAAGCAAGATGGAAATTCAGACACTAAATCTTCTAAAGCAGAACAAGTAAATAAAGATGAAATAGCAGATTCTTTAAACTATCCACCAAGCGAAGATATTTACAATCAGTTACACAAAGAGAGTGACATCAATCCAGCTGATATTAGCAAAAATAAGATTCCTGTTGAAATAAATAATCGAAGCGAACTAAATCAGAAAGATTTTGAGGAAGACATGGTAGGTGGAGATTTAGACATTCCTGGTGCAGAGTTAGACGATGCACAAGAGGAAATAGGGAGTGAAGATGAAGAAAATAACCATTACAGCATTGGCGGTGATAACCACAATAATTTGGAAGAAGACAATGGATAGCTACTTTTTTATTCCACCTAATCTGGACTATAAGCATTGATTAAAGCAAATAATGATCTTTTTTTAATGAATGTTGCTATAAGTATACAATGCAAAAAGTATTAATATCAACGTAATTGCAACTAAGTTGATAAGGATTATAATACTACTTTTAAACAAGGAGACAAAGAATTTTTCTCCATAAAAACGACGATGTGCTGGAAAAAAATAATAAATCATCCAAAATATCCCCATAGTTCTTAAACTAAAATGAATCCATTCGACCGCTGGGCTCTTTCCAAATAATGGTAGTAATTTATCAATAAAAAATAGGGTTAAGATTAGTAAAAGTAGAAAGGAGAAATAATGTAAAGTAAAGATGCCACTGTCAAAGTAAAACCACTTTTTCTTATCGTGAAAAAGCCATAAAACTAAAGCAAAAATAGGCATATACATAAATAATAACTTGGGTAAATTATAGGCAAATGAGTTTGTGAACTTTTCTACGATTTCCTCATTTGTGTTTTCTTGTTTTACGGCCAGCCACTTTCTAAGAAACCAATATTCAGTGTCGCTTACTTTTACTTCGTCGCTACCATGTTTTTGGATAGAGTCTAATTCCGTCAAGGATTTATAGCCAAAATCTGCTACTTCTTTCTTAATAACGGAATCAGTTGTAGGAGTACTATCGATTTTAATAATGCTCGTGGTTTGCTTTAATATTTTTTTTATGGTGTCATTATTCTGTTGAGACAGCAAGCCCACTTTTGTTAATCCATCGACGCTTTTCTCTTCGATATGTAAAGAATCTATGGTGGGAATTACTACTTGCTCCTTTATTGCTGTAGGTTCTAGAACTACTTCTTCTGGATGATCAGGAAACAAAGAAATCAACAAAAAAGTAACAAAACTGATGAATATATAGAGTCGTATTGGAGCTAAAAAAGACAAACGCTTTCCTGACATATAAGCTTTAGTCAAGGCGGCTGGTTTGAAAAATAAATAAATAATTGTCCGCCAAAATGCATTGTCATAATGGGTTAAATCTTCGAAAAAATGAATGAAGATATGATGAAAAGATTTACGGCTTAGGGTGTTTTCCTGTCCACAATTAGGACAATATCGTTGATCGACAACATGATTGCAATTGAGGCAGGTTTTATCTAAACGTAGTTTTACTTTTGACATAGGTATTTATTGGAACAGTTCAAGTTTGTAAATTTATTGTATTTTGGGTTTGTTTTTTTATTATTTCTATAAGATTTAACATGCTATATTAGTAAAAGCTCGCACTATAACTTCATTGGTAGTTTTTATTTACGATACTTTTTCTGAAAATTGTGTTTTAGTTTAAAAACTTAATGCAACTGCAGTTAAAGTTTTATGAATCAGGGCTTAAAGCTGTTTTTTTTAATAAGGAGTTTTATTGTCAGGAAACCGATTTTGTTCCGTCAATTTAACCGTGAATTGCATGATGAATTATTTTTCACTGTTAATTGCATTAGGTTTTAGAAAGATCAATGTACACTTTGATTTTTGGCTGTAGCCCAAAAAGACAATTTTAATGTAAGGGAAATAGTAATCTTCAATTCAAGATTGTATTTTTGATAACAATCTAAAAAAATGACATAATGGAAAAAACATATTACGACCCTGCAGATCTTAAAAAATTTGGTAAAATAAGCGATTGGAATGAAGAACTAGGAAGTAAATTCTTTGATTATTACGGAAAAGTTTTCGAAGAAGGAAGTCTGTCAGCTCGTGAAAAGTCACTGATTGCTTTAGCCGTTTCTCATACCGTTCAATGCCCGTATTGTATTGATGCTTACACTGGAGACGGATTAAAAAGAGGAATTACCAAAGAAGAAATGATGGAAGCTGTGCATGTAGCTGCAGCAATAAGAGGTGGAGCAACACTTGTTCACAGTGTTCAAATGATGAATAAGTACGATAAATTATCGATGTAATTAAATAGTTTTAACTAAAATACAATGACCTTAAAATCACTTCACGCTATAAAAAGTGCACTTTCTAAAACAGAAAAACAATTAGAAATTCTTTCGACAGGTATTTTTGAAGATGGTAGTTTGCCTACCTTTTCTGAAAAGATAAAATCATCAAATCAATTCCCTATACGGCCAAAAAAGATTGAGATTCTGCAACTTAATGTAGGCTATATGTGCAACCAAGTTTGTGCGCATTGCCATGTTGATGCAGGTCCGGACCGTAAAGAAATTATGACTGTTGAAACCATGCAACAGTGCCTTGATGTCATAAAAAATACCGGCGTTCATACTTTAGATTTAACAGGTGGAGCACCAGAAATGAATCCGAATTTTAGATGGTTTGTAGAAGAAGCTTCAAAACTTGGAGTACAGGATTTTATTGTGCGATCTAATTTGACGATTATTTTAGCCAATAAGAAATACCATGATTTGCCAGAGTTTTTTGCCAAACATAACATCCATGTAATTTCTTCTTTACCTTTTTACAAAAGAGAGAAGACAGACAAGCAGCGTGGCGATGGTGTTTTTGATAAATCGATTAAGGCATTACAAATGTTAAATGACGTTGGTTACGGAAAACCTGATAGCAACTTGAAACTGGATTTGGTTTACAACCCGTCAGGAGCTTTTTTGCCAACAGATCAAAAAACGCTAGAAAAAGATTTTAAGAAAGCATTAAAAGAAGATTTTGATATTGATTTCCATTCTCTTTTTGCCATTACAAACTTACCTATTAGTAGGTTTTTAGATTATCTAATAGCATCAGATAATTATGAAGATTACATGTATGCCTTAGTAGAGGCTTTCAACCCTGATGCGGTGGCTAATGTGATGTGTACCAATACAATTTCGGTTAGTTATGACGGTTGGCTTTATGACTGCGATTTTAATCAAATGTTAGGATTGAAAGTAGCTTCCAAAGAAAATCATATTTCTATGTTTAACGAAAAGAGCTTAACCAATAGAACCATATTAATCTCACAGCATTGTTATGGCTGTACAGCAGGTGCGGGCAGTAGTTGTCAAGGTGCCGTTGCATAATGCACTTTTTTACAAATATGAATATAGAGACAATACATACGACAGTAGATTTTTTAAAGGGAAAAGGATTTTTATCACCAGGAATAGGAATTGTACTAGGAACAGGTTTAGGGCAATTAGTAAGTCATATCAATATTGAAGCTGAGATTAATTATAGTGATATTCCAAATTTCCCGGTTTCGACAGTAGAATTTCACTCCGGAAAATTGCTGTTTGGAACAATAGAAAATAAAAAAGTAGTAGTAATGCAGGGACGTTTTCATTTGTATGAAGGCTACACTTTGCAAGAGATTACCTTTCCAGTTAGAGTTTTAAAAGCCCTGGGCATTACCAAATTATTTATTTCGAATGCGGCAGGTGCGATCAATTTAAATTATAAAAAAGGAGATTTAATGCTGCTTGACGATCATATCAATTTGCAAGGAGGTTCACCTTTGGCATTTGCAACGGTAGGTGATTTTGGAGACAGATTCACAGATATGTGTGCGCCCTATGATGAAGATTTAAATGCTAAAATTTTGGCTGTAGCCAAAGAAAATGCGATAACGCTTCACAAAGGAGTCTATGCAGCCGTAGTGGGACCACAATTAGAAACCCGAGCTGAATACCGTTATTTAAAAGTTATTGGCGCTGATGCCGTTGGGATGAGTACCGTTCCAGAAGTTATTGTAGCCAATCATTTGAGATTGCCCGTTATCGCTGTTTCGGTTTTAACAGATGAATGCGATCCTGATAATCTAAAACCGGTAAATATTCCTGAAATTATTGCAATTGCAGGGGCGGCTGAGCCAAAAATGATTACCCTATTTAAGACTTTGATACAAATATTAGATTAATTGTCCATTAAAAAACACTTTGAATTATGAGCTATTTAGACGCTACTACCGATTTATATAAAAATGCAGCCTTAACTCCTGATGTGGGACTTTGTTGTACTACGACACCAATTTGGAAATTCCCAGGTTTGGAGATTCCGATGATTATGCAAGAAATGAACTATGGTTGCGGAAGTACCATATCAGCTCAAGATTTAATTAATAACCCTAAAATTCTGTATGTAGGTGTTGGTGGCGGAATGGAGCTATTACAATTTTCTTATTTTTCTCGACAAAAAGGAGGAGTAATAGGAGTAGATGTAGTAGATGAAATGCTGGAAGCCTCTCGTAAAAACTTCATTCTTGCTGAAGAGCAAAACGATTGGTTTAAAAGTGAGTTTGTAGAGCTAAAAAAAGGGGATGCTTTAAATCTACCAATTGATGACGAAACTATCGATGTAGCCGCACAAAATTGTCTTTTTAACATCTTTAAAGCCGAAGATTTAAACAAAGCACTAAAAGAAATGTATCGTGTATTAAAGCCACATGGCCGTTTGGTTATGAGTGACCCGACATGTGAGCAAGAAATGAATGAAACCTTGCGAAATGATGATCATTTAAGAGCCTTGTGTTTAAGCGGAAGTATTCCAATTGCAGAATATATCAAAGCATTGACAGATGTAGGTTTTGGAACAATTGAAATTCGTGGTCGTAGACCGTATAGAATATTAGATCCAGAAAACTATCCTACCGAGGAACTTATTTTTATAGAGAGTATAGAAGTGTGCGCTATCAAAGACCCAATGCCGGCTGACGGTCCCTGTGTATTTACAGGTAAAGCTGCTATTTATTTTGGAAAAGAAGACCATTTTGATGACCAAAATGGGCATTTTCTACTGAAAAATCAGCCGTTGGCAGTTTGTGATAAAACGGCAGGGGCATTAGCTAGTCTGGAAAGAAAGGATATTTACATTAGCGAAAGTACTTTTCATTATAACGGTGGAGGTTGTTGTTAATAATTATTTTGAAAGAATTGATTATCGAATTTTATTTTTTAAAGATGAGTTGAAAAACTAACAAACTTTTAAGAATTGTTTAAAAACCACAACAGCTAAACTGTCGTATATTAGTTTAAAACCATTAAGATTATGAAAAATAAAATAGCAGGGTATGTATTAGTTTTATTTACAATAGTGAGTTGTAATTCTAATGCACAAACTAAGAAGTTGTCGTTAGAACCTAAAAAAGGAAAAGCCATTGCGGTTTTTGCCGAGGGGTGTTTTTGGTGTAGCGAACACGTTTTTGAAGCTGTAGTAGGAGTTGACGAAGCAGTTTCTGGCTACGCTGGTGGATCTATAAAAAATCCTTCCTATGAACAAGTAGGAACTAACAGAACGGGTCATGCAGAATCAATAGCGGTTTATTACGATCCGAAAATTGTTTCTTTCAAGGAATTAGTAAATGTATTTTTTGCGTCTCAAGACCCTACAACTCCCAATCAGCAGGGGCCAGATAAAGGTTCTTCGTACCGTTCGATAGCTTTTTATCGAAATGCAGCAGAGAAGCAAATAATTGAGAATAAAATTAAAGAACTTACCACCAATAAAGTATTTGCAAATCCGATTGTGACAGAGGTAAAACCCTTAACTGATTTTTATGAGGCAGAAGAATATCACCAAAATTATGTGAAACTAAACCCTAATCAACCTTATGTAAAAGGAGTTTCTTTACCTAGGTACAACAAATTCAAAAAAACATATAAAGGAAAATTAAAACCTAAATCATAAAAATCATGAAAATATACCAACAAATGCTAGCACTGCCATTTATTGCAATTAGTTTTATGGCGTGCATGCAAGCAAGTAAAAGTGATGAAGCAGTCACTGCAATGGAAAAAACTGCGCAACAACAACCCATATTATCACTGACAGATACTTCATTGAAAAAAGTGGTGAAAACGGATGCTGAATGGAAGAAAATCTTGACAGAGAATCAATATTATGTTCTTAGAAAAAAAGGCACGGAGCGCCCTTTTCAAAATGAATTTAATAACAACCATAAAAAGGGACATTATTTTTGTGCAGCTTGTAAATTACCCTTGTTTGACTCCAAAACAAAATTTAATTCAGGTACTGGATGGCCAAGTTTTTACGATGTAATTAATCCAAATAGGGTAAAAGAAGTAGTTGATAAAAGTTTAGGGATGGTGCGTGGAGAAATTGTATGTGCCCGTTGTGATGGACATATAGGGCATCTTTTTGACGATGGACCTAATCCCACGGGACTAAGATACTGTATGAATTCGGCAGCGATGTTATTCAAAGAATCGAAATAATGGTTGGTTAATTATTTGTTCAAAAAAAGGGCGTTGGTTTAATTTTAAACTAACGCCCTTTTTAGTTTTTATCAAACTGGATTATTCGGTATAAGCCGCAACTAATTGCTCTGCCATTACTAGAATATCATTAGCCACAAAATCCGGCTTTTTGGATAAATTATATAATGCTTGTCCTTCACGAGCTATAAAACCAGTTGCTAATCTAGCATGTGAAGCACCAGCTAGATCCCAACCATGTGCTGCAATCATTAGCATTTCGTCAGGTTTTACAGCTAGTTTTTCTGCTGCCCATAAATAGGTTTCTTTAGCTGGCTTGTATTTTCCTATAGTGTCAATACTTAATGCTTGCTCAAAATATATCGTTAAATTAGAGTTTTTTAACTGTTCATTTAAAGCACTTTCAGGGGAGTTGGTTAGGGTTATTAGCCGGAAACCATATTCTTTTAAAAGTTGCAAGCCTTTGATCACATCGGGATAAGTTTGCAATGATTTAATAACTGACAATGTTTCTTTAATTTCATCTTCCGTTACTTTTTTATGCATTGACGTCGCTGCCATTTCCAGTGTTGCAGCTGCAATAGTAGTGAAATTATGATATTCATTAATGCTGTTTGAAACTGTGGAATAATGTAAGAGCATTCCAAACCAGATGCGGAATCCTTGCTCTTCGCTCAAAAGTGTATTAACTGCTTTTTTCAGAGGAGTCATATCGAGTAAGGTCTCGTTTACATCAAAAACAAGTACGGGTTTTATTTTCTGTATTGTCATTATTTAATTTTATATTATTGGTACCATTTTTTTATGGTTTCCAGCGCAGGTTTGTCTTGCGGTGTGTAATCTACACTATTTTTATTCTCCTTATGATAATCATCGGCATACCATTTCCAGGCGAAGCCTCCGGCAAACCAGGCTTTATTTGTTAAGGTTTGAAATAAGGATTCATAGGCATTGGCTTGCGCCAAATTATTAATGTTTTTTTGATTTTCAGTCCAGGGTTCTTTGGCTGCTTGGTCTGAGTTTCGGTAACCAAACTCTGTAAAGAGTATTTTCTTCTTTGTTTTGGCGTGAAGCTTCTCCATTTTTAGAATGTGTTGCAGCCATGCTTCATTAAGATCTGCTACTGCTGGTGTTGTAGCGTCAGACAACGGGAAATAAGCGTCAATCCCGATGTAATCCAACTCATTCCAAAAAGGGAAATTATCAAAATCATCCCAGTTTGCGGCATAGGTAAGTTTTCCGGTATAGATTCTTTTGATTTTCTGGATTAACTGTGACCAGTATTCTGGTCGTTTTGCTACAGCATTCCCTAATTCAGTACCAAAACAAAAAAGTTCTATTTTTTCTTTTTGTGCAAGTTGTGCAAAATCAAGAATATACTTCTCATAATTAGCTTCCCATTTTTCCCACTCGGCATCAGTTGAAAAATCCAAGTCACCAGTGTAGAAATTATGATTTACCCAAAGGTGAGGTTTTAGCATTACAGCCATTTTATAATCATGGGCTAGTTGATTACTTGCGATAATTCCTTCTGTTCTTTCGCCCCACCATTGTCTTTTATTATTATAGTGAACAGAGGCATTTTCGACATCCACAAAAGCATAGGGAATTAAAGAAACCGAGTTGATATGATGCGCTTTTAATTCGTCAAACGTTGTACTTTTTAATTCCTTGATAGGCGCGACCAAGTTCATGCCTTTGTATTCTAATTTAGCTACAGCAGCGGTTTTGAAGGTAGTGTTGAAATGATAAAAAGCATACCCACTACCGATTATGAGTAAAAATGCGGCGAGTATAAGAAACGTCTTTTTCATAACAGTAAAGTTACTTATTAAAAAAGAGAATACTAAATTGTATGAAAAATTTAAGATTTTTTCTGCTTTTAAAGTAATAGTATGAGCTTATCACATTCGTAGGTTAGCGAACTAAAAAAGTGCTATGGAAAGATTTCACTCTGCGTAACTTGATGCAAGGATTCTAATTTTTTTCGCCAGATTTTTGTAATTTGTTTTAAGATACTTTGTTTTATAAAACTACCTAGGAAGGTGTATTCAAGATACAAGCTCACACTTACTTCGGTGGTGTTTAAATCTTGCGGATGTAAATTTACGAGGTAATAGAATTTTTTAAGAAAAATAATGCTCTCTGTTGTTTCACCATAAATCAAGCTGTCTTTTGATGGCCTGCTGATGGTTTTAAACTTTAAAGTTCCTAATTTTAAAACACAATTGTGTTCTGTGCCCACTCGGTTGACTTCATTTTCATCAAATTCAACTTTCATAACTTCTTTATCCCAGATATGGCGGTATTTTAATTCACTTAAGTATCGGTGAATCTTTTCAATGTTTGCATTAAATATTTTATTTATTACTGCGTTAGGAACAGTGAAATCCTCATTTTTATCTACTTCTCGCTCTGCCGATGCTTGTACTTCGAGTTTTATATTGTCTAAATTCTTGTAGTAATAATTTAAATTACGGGAATCATAGATCTCGGTATTTTTTGTCCAACCTTCGATCATATTGTCTTGATAGAGCGCAGACAGACTCTCCGTAAATAAAACATATTCTTGAACGGGTACTTTATTTTTCAGCAATCTATGGATTTGGATGACTTCCATTCCATAAGGTTTAATTATGTTTTTGACTTTAATCATCGTTAGCTCTCCGTAATGCACTAAAAACTTAAGGTTTAAATCGATGGTAGTCTTACAAGAACCGCAACTACAAATCCGTTTGGAATCATACCCTTTAGTATGTTTATGAAATTCTTCAAGCATCGTTTTTGTATGCTGCATCAACTCTTTATAAGTTGGAATCTTTGTGGTGAACATGAATAAGGCATCGCCTTCAATTTCTATTAGTTGAAGTTCGAGCGTATTGTTGTCTAGTAAAAGCTCAAGCAGTTCAGCTATTATATGAATGCTGTGATCTATTTCTGTATCATTTACAAATTTTGAAAAGCCACTTATATCTGGCATAAAATAGAGTGCTTCAGCCATTATAATTTCTGTTTTATGTTAAGTAGTTGTAATTTAATACTTTATTTAATCGTATTTGCTTTATTAGATAAATAGTTGAAGGGAAAAGGCAACATTTATTGCTTTTTATTTTAAAGTATATTTTCGATTCCTTCGATTATGTAATAGACATACAGCTAAGCGTCTGGAGCTAGATCTTCGGTAGCTTCTTAAGTAGAAGTTGTGTAAAAAGCCCATGAGTATAGCTCGTCGCTAAATTCCGTAACTCAAATGCCGAATGTTTTTTTTTCTTCTTTTTTTATTCGCATGAATTAATTCTAGTCTTTATTCTATGCTAATAAATTGACTTTTTTTACACCCTCGTTTTTCATAAATTATAAAAGCGAAAACTATGATATATTCTAAAGCGATGAGCCAGAAGTTCTCTTTGAATTCAGGATTCATATAAGCGCTGTAACTCAAAATCACTGCGAAACTCCATACAATTGGGAATTTGTAATTTGTGAAAACACCAATAAGAATAAGGTTTATTATATACCAAGGATGAACAGTAGTTGAACTTAAAAAATACAAGGTTAGAACAACAAGAAAACTTTGGAACAAATCAATTGTCGTTTTATTTTTTGCAATAAAGGTTTGATATAATATAAAAAGCACAATTAATACAGGAATAATTTTTCCGGTGATATGAATGATATTGTATCCAGTAATCCAGAAACCTATTTCACGAATGATGTAATAAATACTGGCATTGAATTCAAAATTAGTGAACCATAAACCGATAGTTTCGCTATAATTCTGAATTAATTCATTCGAAAGAAAGGGGAGGAAGAGCAACACATTTACGCCAATAACAAGGGTGTAAAATAAAACTGCTTTTCTCCAGCCTAAATTTTTAAAAAATAATGGTAGTAATACTAACGGTAATAATTTGACAGAGATAGATAATGCTAAAATAACGGCTGATAATTTCCATTTATTTTGTTCCAATAAATACATTGCCCAAACAAAAAAGAAAAGCATAATTCCTTCAAAATGTAAATTTCCAGTAAGCTCAACAAGTACTAAGGGATTGAGTATATACCAGAAAATACGGTGCTTCTCCATACCTAAACGAACAAGTAATTTACTGCCAAAGTAAAATGTACCAAAATCTGCCGCGATAATCAATAGTCGCATTCCTATTACAGTCCCTAGTATAGATTGATTACTAAAAAATGCTGCAACAGCAAATAAAAATTGGTTGACAGGAGGATAATTAGAATAATGTCTAGCACTCAAACTTCCCATTCCATTGTATAAATCAGTAGCATTTGGAATAACAAAGTTGCTTTGCTTGATTAAGTCCCTTGGTAACTGTAAATAGGGATTTATATTTTCAAGGATAAGTTTTCCATCCCATATAAACCGAAAATAATCTTGGGATAAATTGGGTAAAGCCACTAGAAAAACCATTCGAAATAGTAGTGCTGTTCCAATTAAAAAAGGAAGATTCTCCTTTTGTAGTTTTATAATTTGGTAAAAAGAGACAAACAAAAAACTATAAGACGTCACTAAAAATAGAAAATCGGTGCGATTTAAAATATAAGCGATATAGGCATAAATAAAGAGGCTTAGTATAAGAAAGCCATAGGACTTCATGTTATTTGAAGTGTTCCAACTCATCTATTAGTTTGTATTGATTTGACAAATACATAGCTAAAACCGATGAAAAGCATTAAATGCAAAGCGATCAAGCTGTAGTCATTCAATAGAAAAGCACTATACATCGCAAAAATGAAGTAGAAGATTAATATTCCTTCAACAATGGTGTTTTTTGAAATGGTATTAGAAAGATAAGTATTCTGTTTCCATTTTTCTTTAAGACCTTCGATATTCAATTTTGGAGTGCGCACAAATTCACTTTTCTTACCCCATAAACCTTCTAATACCGCTATGGTGTTGTGAAATGAAAACCCCATTGCAATGGTGTAAAAGGTGATAAATAAAGCCATGTATTTTAGAAAGTTCTTGAAACCTCCTCCGTGAATACTTTTGTACGTCGCCCAGTAACTTATAAAAAAGAGAATGGATGTAATTACAAAAAAGATTAGCAAGTCAAATACTTTTTCAAATACGGCAAACTCATTCTTGATATACAGCATTGGCACGCTTAAAACGGCCATTGTAAAAATCGCCAAGAACATGGTGCTATTCAATAAATGTAACATTCCATGCGCTTTTGTCTTGAATCCAATAGATTCTGACTGTAGCACTCGAGCGGCATTTTTGCTAAAATTTTCTGCACCGCCTTTATTCCATCTAAACTGTTGAGAACGCGTGGCACTAATTATTGCTGGCAATTCAGCAGGGGTAACCACACCTTCAAGATATTTAAATTCCCATTTTTTTAACTGAGCGCGATAACTCAAATCTAAGTCTTCGGTAAGGGTGTCACTTTCCCAGTTTCCTGCTTCTAGGATACACTGCTTTCTCCACACTCCGGCAGTTCCATTAAAATTGATGAAATGGAATTTTGAATTTCTTCCTACCTGTTCTAATGTGAAGTGAGCATCTAAAGCAAAAGCTTGAATTTTTGTCAATATCGAATAATTACGGTTCAAATGTCCCCAGCGAGTTTGAACTACTCCAATATTTGGATTTTTAAAATAGGGAATCGTTTTATAGAGCCAGTCTTTTTGTGGAACAAAATCTGCGTCAAAGATAGCGATGAATTCCCCTTTGGCGCTAAGCAAACCTTCCTTTAAGGCACCTGCTTTAAAGCCCGTTCTAGTGCTACGCCTAATGTGCTTTATATCTAGGCCTGATTTTGCAATTTTATGAATCAGTTCTTCTGTTTCTGAGACACTTTCATCAGTGCTATCATCAAGAACTTGGATTTCCAATCGATCTTTTGGATATTCTATTTTTGCAATCGTCGTCAATAAACGCTCTACCACATACTTTTCATTATAGATAGGAAGTTGTATGGTAACAAAAGGAATTTCATTTGGTTGAGAAAGGTCAAATTGCACAGATTTATCCTTATTTTTTTTACTTTTCAAATAATTCAGTAGTAAATTAAAATTAGCTAAACTATAGAAAAACAGCAGTAAAATAGAGACGGCGTATAGAATTACAATGATATATGAAAGTTGTAGCATGCTATTATTTAAAGGTGTATTTGAAAATCCATCCTATTATTTTTACTCCAGCCATTACGCTTCCTTTTATAGTTCCGGAAACTTTTGAAACTCCAATTCTATTTTTATAGCGAACAGGAATTTCTAGGTAAGACATTTTTTGTTTTAAAACCTTAAGCTGCATTTCTACAGTCCATCCATAAGTTTTATCTTCCATTTTTAAGGCCAATAACTTTTCATATTTAATGGCTCTAAAAGGTCCTAAATCTGTAAATGTTGCCTTGAAGAAAATTTTCATTAAAGTCGTCGCCAGCCAGTTTCCGAAAATTTGCTGTGGTGTCATCGAATGTTTTTCTCTTAAAGAAGCCACTCTGGAGCCAACAACAAAATCTATATTATTCTCAAGTATCGGAGCAATCAGTTTCGTCAATTCTTCAGGATAATCAGAATAATCTCCATCTAAAAATACAATAATTTCAGGTTTTATTTCTAGAGTCGAAATGTACTCCATTCCTTTTAGGCACGCATAGCCATACCCTTTTCTGTTTTCAGAAAGTACAGTTGCGCCAGCTTCTGTCGCTACTTTAATAGTATTATCTGTCGAATTGTTACTGATGACAATAACCTCATTAACAGAATTTGGAATTTCTTTAATAACATTGGCAATTGCTTTTTCTTCGTTATAAGCAGGAATAATTACTTTAATGTTTTTCATAGTGTTTTTTGAGTCTTTTAAAAAAAAAGACTGGTTGCTTGGGCGAAAATAAGGATTATTGTAAAAAGGACTAGCCTATTTTTGGTTAATTAAATCCATTAAATCAACATCATTCCCTAATAAGATATCATTTGAATTGATTCGGCCTGCAGGAGTATCATTTTCTAATTTTAATACACCTCTAGGACATACGGCTGCACATATTCCACAACCCACACAGGATGAGCGAACAATGTTTTCTCCTTTTTCGGCATAGCTTCGCACGTCAATCCCCATTTCGCAATAAGTAGAGCAATTACCGCATGAAATACATTGACCTCCATTAGTTGTAATTCTGAATTTTGAAAACAAGCGTTGTTGCAAGCCTAAGATTGCAGCCATAGGACAACCAAAACGACACCATACTCGATTTCCCATGATAGGATAAAAACCCACACCCACAACACCACTAAAAGCGGCACCAATGGCAAAACCATACCATTCTCTAAGCGAATTACTATCGATAAAAAGAATGTTTTGATTCCCAGAAAAATAATTAATAAACAATGAAATGATGATAATGGCCACTAATGAAAGCATTGTATAAACAGCGTCAGTATCTAAATCTTTTCGTTTAAAGATGTACAAGGCCGCTGTAAAAACGATTAGAAAAGCTACAATTCCCCAAATAAATTGGTCTCTTGTAATAAAGCTCATTTCAGGATTATTAGATAGGAAAGTAAAGATAACTGCAATGGTCATTACAAATGAAAACACTAATACCGAGTGTATCATCCATCTCTCAATTTTCCAGGAGGTATCAGTCTTACTTGATAAGTGTCTATAGCTGTCTCCTGCGGTTTCAGCCAGACCACCACAACCACAAACCCAAGAACAATACCAGCGTTTACCATAAAAATAGGTTAGAATAGGGGAGATAATAAAAATCATCGCAACCCCAAAAATGAGCATGAACATTCCTAAATTGCCTCCTTCAAGCATATTTTTTAAGTGCCAGTCATTGAAGAAATAATAATTAAGCGGCCACATATTTTTTAAATCCTTAGCAAAATATGCTTTTTCCGGATTTAATTTTTCGAGTATCTCCGGAATTAAAAAAGCAAAACCCAACTGGAAAAACATCACTGAAATGGTACGTACTAATTGATACTTATTGTGTCTATATTTTAATATGAACTTATAACCAAGACCCAGAATGGCAATGGTATATAGGGTTCCATAAACAAACCATTGACTAGCCGCTTTTCCATTTAAAATAAAACTTAAAGGATCAAAAAAGCCAACAATTCCAGTACTTGAAGCGCCGTTCTCATTAAACCCTAAATATTGCGGGAACCAGTATAAAACAATATAAAAGGAAGTCAGAATAATCCCCATCATCCAAGCCCAACTTCCTCTGTTAGTAAAGTCTCTATGCCATACTCCATTGTTTTTTATTCCTTCAGGTTGGTTGAGATAGGTTCTATTCGAATAGATTACAATTCCTGCAAAAATTGCCACAATCGATCCTGTGAGCCATATTCCTTTGTTAGGAAAAGAAACATTAAACAGGGCTAATGTCATTATAAAAAGACCAAGCAATCCAAGCGCAATTCCTAATTTTTGGATGCCATCCATCTGCATGTTTTCAGGAGACGCGATAGATATATTTTTTATTGATTTGCTCATCTTATATTGTTTTTACAGCAACGAATTGGCTACTAAATTGTTTTTGGATTTCTGCGTCGTATGAAGTATAAAACTCTGGATCAAAGTTGGCTTTTTTCAAATTAGCAATTACATAGTCAACGGTTTCTTTATTGGTGAGCACCGAGTCAAAAAACTCATGACGCATGCGTATCCCAAAGGTATTGATGCCTAAAAAAGTGCGGTCTCTTTTGTCAAATGAGACTCGAATTGCTTTTTTACCCGACTCATGTTCCCAGTAAAAATGATCCTCATTTTCCTTTGGCTTTGCCCAAACCCAGCCGTAGGTTTGATATTCAATATCTAAAAACTTAGCCGAATTAAACCAATGTCCTGGTTTATAAGCAGTAGGTGTTCCCGTTAATGTCTGTGCTAACACTTCTCCCATCATTCGACCTGTATACCACACCGCTTCTATTGGTCGTCGTAAATCGATGGCTTCATGCTGTTCAGCGCAGTCGCCAATGGCATAAATATCCTTAATATTCGTTTCTAAGAAACGGTTCACTTTCACTCCTTTTCCTAATTCTACGCCCGAATCTTTAAGGAAATCAATGTTTGGTGAAACACCAGCTGTCAAACCTACAATCTCGCAATCAATGGTTTCTCCTTTATCCGTTACAACTGCTCTGGCGTATCCATTTTCATCCGAAAGAATCTCGACCAAATTAGTGTCTAATCTTAAATCGATATGATGTTCTAAAATATGACGGTTGATCATTTGGCTTTCGCCGAAAGGCAAAACACCACTCCAGAAACTTTGTTCCCGAACCAGAAAAGTAACTTGAATATCACGGGAACGAAGCATTTCGGCTAATTCGATACCTATTAATCCACCACCTACTATTACAGCACGTTTGGTTTTAGGTGCCCAATTCTCTAAAGCTTCTAAATCCTGCTTGTGGTAAAGACCAGTTACACCTTGCAAATCTTGTCCTGGCCATCCGTATTTATTGGGTTTTGATCCGGTTGCTAATACTAATTTGTCATAGCTTATCTTTTCATTATTTGATAAGACAATTTCTTTTGAGCTAGGTACTACCGCGGTAACCATTCCTTGAACGAGATCAATTTTGTTCTTTTTCCAAAAATCATTTTCATAGGATTGCGTGTGTTCAAACTTCATGTGTCCCATGAACACGTACATTAAAGCAGTACGCGAAAAGAAAAATTCAGTTTCAGAAGAGACAATAGTAATTTTTGACTCCGCTTTTTTTCGAATGTGACGCGCAAGTGTAACTCCCGCAATTCCGTTTCCTATTATGACAATATGTTCCATAAACAATGAATTTGTTCGTTATGTTTTCAATATAAAGATGGTCTAATGATCTTTAAAGTTAGGCAATTAAATCCCAAGGAAAAATACTCTATTTCGTTCTAAAGTTGGCTCCAGCCTTAAAATAATCAGCATCTACTTTAACAAATTTAATGTCAGATAAAGTGGCAAGGCCTAACTCATTGGTAAGTCCTTTTCCATCTTCCCATCCCCAGAAAACCCATTTAGTCGCCATAGGAATACCATCAACTGTTTTATAATCTAAATATTGAATCGCGTGTGGGTCTTTTTCGGCTTCTTCTTTACCCGCTTTTACACTAACAATATAAGCGGCTTTTTCTAGTAAATTTGTCTTTTTATTAGCATAAACTACGTACCAATCATCTGGTGCATCACCTGTTCCTGATTTGAAAGTTAACTTTTCAGTGTTATAATTTTCAAGATCTTTTTCTTTATTAGTATACGCATTCCATATCGTTCCCGGATCAGATAATTTATAAGGGAAAAGGAAAAAATAACTCCATGTAAATGCATCAAAACGTACCGATTCCTCATTTGGAATTGTAGAGGAATAGTACACTTTATCTTTATTGAATATTATTTTCGAACCATTTTTAAACTCAATTACGCCTTCAGTAGAATTGGTAAGCGTAGTGAATTTAGCATCCATTCTTTCTTTTCCTCCAAACTCTAATTTAAAATCAAATTGCACGGCTTCTTTAGCTAAAAAATCCTGTTTGTGATGTGCATTTTCAACTTTATCTGTAAATTTTAAGTTTTCTTCATTCGATTTACATGCTACTGCTGTAAGAAGGATTGCGGTTAAAGCAAGGGCAATTTTGTTCATTATGAATTGTTTAATTGTTATTATTGTGTTTTTTATACGGTCAAATTTATTATAACGAGTTAGTTATTCGCTTACAGGATGTTTTTTTTATAGTACTGAAGCATACTTTCAGCAGAATGTCCTAGTTTGCGTTTAAGATGAATAATGCTAAAATGGTATTGTAAACGCCAAACCCCATTCTGTTGATATCTTCTGGCCGATGTAATTACGTAGTCTGGAATGACGATAAATTGTTTTTTGGCGTAAAGCCTAGAAATTATTTCATTATCCTCATAAATCATAAATTGCTCATCAAATCCCTTTATTTCCTCAAATAATCTTTTGGTTACAAATAACGATTGATCTCCGCCACGGCAGGAAATGTGATTGAATCGTGTGAACCACTGCGAAACCATTAAAACCGGATGTTCGTAATCAAACTTTATTCTGAAACAACCTGCCTGATTCCCTTTTTGAACGACATCATTGATAATACGGTCAAAATCCTGTGGTGGAAAACTATCACAATGTAAAAAATAGAGAATGTTTCCTGTAGCGGCTTTGGCTCCCACATTCATTTGTTTGGCTCTTCCCTTTGCAGCTTGAATTAATTTAATCTTTGAATTAGTACTTACTGAATCTTGTGAACCATCCGTACTTCCGCCATCGACGACTATTATTTCGATTTTCTGGTTTTGAAAAGCATTATTTTCAAGATGCGATAATAGTGTACTTATGCGGCTTAGTTCGTTAAAAATAGGAATTATTATCGAAATTTTATTCATTCAATTTCCAATTGTAGTCTTTGTAATTCACTTTTGCTTTACTACTAATTTTGATAGTACTGTACTGGTTTAAAAAATCAATAACAGAACCTTTTTTCTTAAAATCTCCGGAGAACCAATCAAATATTTTTGAGATTTCGATTTCATTTGCAGTGATAGTATTCTTCGTTTTATCGTTAATAAAACTTTTAGAAATGGCTACCAATTGCTTTTCTAATTTCGTTTCAGTATAAGCTTCATTTAGTAAATTCGGGCAAGAAAAAGAAGCGCAGTTTATGGCAAAATGTATTCTTGGTTCATCCATTTTTCGAAGTATCTCGTGCTCGATTTCTTCTAGACTGTATTTCTTGTTTCCTAATGAAATGAACTTTTTACCCCAAGGATCATTAATTTCCTTTATACTTTTAGTTGGATAATTGTCTAAAATTAATTTAACGGTGTAGGCATTGTAGGCATTGATCCAATAGGCAAGCGTGGCATTTTTTGACCATGATTTTGTAGGAACATTTCCCGATAATTCATTAAGATACGACTGAAGTTCTTTGCTGTCTTTTTGAAATGCCTTATAATTTACCTTGCCGTTTTTAGAAACATTTTTTTGTAATAATGTATTCCATTTAGCATGATTTATACTTTGAAAATCTGCTGTTGCAGTAGTAGTTTGATCTGCAGTGGTTGGAATTTCCGGATTGTATTTGGTTTTCCCACATGAAAGTAGTGGTAGTAGAATGAGTATTATAAAATATTTTTTCATGGGGACATTTATTTAAATTATAAAGGAATAGACAGTCATAGAAGTTGTTTCTGACAGCAGAAAGAAACTATTTTTTAAAAGGATATATTTCTTGCTTGATAAAATCGGTTGGAAACTCACTTTCATCATGAAAACCAAGTTCGATATCTCTTCCATCTGTAGGTATGTAGTTGGTTTTGAATAAATAGTCCCATACGCTTAATGAAATCCCAAAGTTGACACCGTATTTATTCGGTATTTTTTTACTGTGATGCCAAATATGCATTTTTGGATTGTTAAAGATGTACTTTAGAAAACCATAATCCCAACCTATATTAGCGTGGTTTAGATGACCTATTGCAATGGCAATGAAATGCACAATAAAGGCATCTTCAAGATTTACACCACCAATAAGAATTATAGGAATGTAGAGAATTGATTTATACACGATTGGCTCCATCCAGTTGTATCTAAAATGAGCAGCAAAACCCATTTCTTTTACGCTGTGATGGGTTTTGTGAATTTTCCATAAGAAAGGAATCATATGCAATAAGCGATGAACGTTCCATTGCAGAAAATCACTTATGAGGAAGAATACAAATAAAGCTAAAGGTTTCGGCAATTTAGAGATAGAAAACAGCTGTATAGATGTTAATTCGAATCCAAATAAATATAGGACGTCATTAATTAACTGTTCCGTTACATTAGACAATGCAATAAGAAGAATTAAATTGAGTAAGAAAAAATTAAAAAATAGATAGAATAAATCCAGCCAAAAATCTTTTCGAAAAACAGCTTGTTTCTTTCTCCAAGGAAAAGTAATTTCAAGGAACCATACAACCAGAGAAATGGCAATCAATCCATAAAAGTAGTTGTCCCAGTTCCAGTATAAAATTTCATTATTCAGATAATTAAAATAACCGCTGTAAGAATTCAATAGTATATCAATGTATTTTTCCATTATTGGCAATGTTTTTTATTTACTATAGCAGGTTTAAGGCAGTTATATTATACTGGCTTTTTTCTAAATCTTCAAAGGTATCAATATCATTTAATATGTCTAAAACGCCTACTTTCTGATGCTTAAAATCGCTCATCGTAGCTGCAAAAACCGAATCCGTTCCCCAATCTTTATTTTTGAATACCGCTGGATTTCCTTTTTTTAGTCCTAATAAATAGTAACCACCGTCTTCAGCAGGACCAATTACGACATCGTGATTTAAAAGTTTTTTAAAAGCTGTTTCTATTATACTCGATTTCAGGTCGAATAAATCACTGCCTACAATGATACATTTTTGATAACCCATTTTGAAAAGACTTTCGAAAGCTTGACACATTCGCTGTCCTAAATCACCTTCAGATTGTAGCTTTTTTTGATAATATTCATTCGACCAAATGTCCTCTTCGATAATGTTAGTATCATAAAAAACAAATTTATCACAGTCGAGAGTTTGGGTTTCATTTCTGGTGTGCAACAGCAAATCGTTATAAACAGTCAAGGCATTTTCGTTGCCAATTGTTTTTGCGAGTCTGGTTTTTACCTTTCCTGATTCAGGATTTCGGGTAAAAATTATAAGTGCATCAGTTTTCATAAACCTTAATTCCTTTTTTTAAATAAATACTCCATGCTTTGTTGTAAGTATGTATACTGTCTGTAACTTTATTTTGATTGTTCACTACTTTTTCGCCATTGTTTTTATATTCGAAAATACCTCCGTACAAATTGTAGACATTTTTGTATCCTAGTTTTTGTAGTTTTTCACCTATTTGTTCACTTCGGACACCAATGGAGCAATAGACAATGATAGTGGCATTCTTATCTTTTAGGTTTGCAGTAACTTTTTTGGAATTAAAGTGATCGAAACCTACGGGAATAGCATTTTGAATGTGACTTACTTTGTATTCTTTTGGCTCTCTGGCGTCTAAGAAAACTAGGTTTTTCTTGTTTTTCAGTTCATTCACTTTAATATATGGAACCGTTTCTATATTGAATTTTTTCAATGCTTGCTCAATGTTATTTTGCGCATGAAGCGTTATTGAAAATAAGAAAGCAATAAAATAAATATAGTGGCGCATAGGATTTTTTTTATAAAGGTATTTAATTTATTAGACGTCTAAAAACTTATTTCCTTACAGAAAAGTTAATTTAAGTTTTAAGGATGCTGGAAAACTCTACTTATTGATTTTGCTACGAAAGTCCACTTAGCCGAGAATAAGGAGTAATTGGAGGTTTATTAGGAATTAATGTGCTAATTATATAAATCCTTTTACTATTAATGTAATGATTTCTATATTGAGATGTTGCAACTTTGTGATAAGAATAATAAAAAAAAACTAAGATGAAAACAGCTGCTAACGGATTTAATAGAACTATCGACCTTAAAAATGTTTCAATTTCATATGATGATTTAGGTGAAGGTCCAATTCCAGTAATTTTTCTTCACGGTTTTCCCTTTGATAAATCGATGTGGCAAAACCAGTTGGAGTACTTACAATCGTCGAGGCGGGTAATCGCTTTGGATCTACGTGGATTTGGAAAATCAAAAAATGAGGAAACAGCGCTAACCATTGATTTATTTACTTCAGATTTAATTGAATTTATGGACAAATTAGCCATTGACAAAGCCATAATATGCGGGCTATCGATGGGCGGATATATCGCATTAAATTCCATCCACAAATACCCCGAACGTTTTCAAGCTTTGATTTTGTGCGACACCCAATGTATTGCTGACACTACAGAAGGAAAGGAAAAACGGTATAAAACGATAGATGAAATAGAAAACGGTGGTTTAATCGAGTTCTATGAAGGGTTTATAAAAAATCTATTTAATAAAGACTCAGGAATCAATAACAAGGAAATGGTTGAAGAATTGCAAACAGTTGTTTTTTCTAATACTCAATCAAGTATTACTAAAGGACTTGTTGCCATGGCAGAACGCACCGAAACATGTAGCTATTTAGCTTCAATTGCAGTACCAACGCTAATTATTTGCGGCAGAGAGGATGTTCTCACTCCGCTTGGGCAATCAGAATTTATGAATGGAAAAATTAAGAACTCTATACTGAAAGTAATTGATAAAGCAGGACATGTATCCAATTTGGAACAGCCACAAGAGTTCAATAAATACCTGAGTAATTTTCTAAACGCTATAAGTTAAGCTGCGATGGCCTGCTATGATTATTTGTACGATTAATTTTAGAGCTAGTTAGTGTTTGCCTGTTTAAAGACGCTATGTTGTTTTAGTTTTCTTCGAATACAATATTGCTAAACCTATAATTGCAGAGATTAGAGAACCGATAAGAACCCCAATTTTAGCTGAGTCAAGAAAAAGCGGACTACTTTCGAGTGCTAAACTCGCAATAAAAATCGCCATTGTAAAACCGATTCCAGCTAAAAATGAAACACCCACAATTTGTCGGTTGCTAATATCTTTTGGAACTTCAATAAGTTTTGCCTTTTTTGCAATAAGAACAAGAGAAGTAATTCCGATACTATTCCCTAAGACCAATGAGATAATTATATTTCGCATCAAATCAGTATCCAGATCAATTTCGCTACTAATTAAAACACCAGCATTTGCTAATGCAAAAACGGGAATTATAAAATAAGCAACCCAACCATGCAAGCTGTGTTCAAGATTTTGAAGAGGAGATTGGTACTTTCCGGTCCATTCCCCTAGATTACCTACTTGATGTAGTTGTTCTTTTGAAAGAATTGGTTTTTTAAGAACCACAGCGTCTTTAATTTTATCGGTAATTGCTGTTAAATTATCAAGAAATTCAGGAGTATCGATTTTTTGTCTGATAGGCACAGAAAAGGCTAAAAGTATTCCTGCAAGTGTAGGATGTATTCCTGATTTTAGAAACAAAAACCAAATAACAATCCCAAAAAGAATCATTACTACTTTCGAATAATACCCTTTAAAGGAGACGATATATAAAACTGCTAATAGCCCAAGTGCCGCAACTAACAGCATGATGTTAATATTAGCACTGTAAAATAATGCGATTACTAAAACCGCTCCCAAATCATCCACAATTGCAAAAGCAGTTAGAAAAACTTTAAGACTAAGCGGAATGCGATCTCCTAAAATCTTTAGTACGGCTAGTGAAAAGGCAATGTCAGTAGCCATAGGTATTCCCCAGCCACTTTGAGTTTCAGGATTTTGATTTAGAACAGTAAAAAACAAAACTGGAAACGCCATTCCTCCAATTGCTCCTAATAATGGAAAGGCTATTTTTTTGGCTGAATTTAATTCGCCAATGAGGAACTCTCGTTTAATTTCTAATCCAATTAAAAAGAAGAATACGGCCATTAAACCGTCATTGATCCAAAGTATTAGAGGCTTATATAATTCGAAATTATGAATGGAAAAACCAACTTTATACTGCAAAATATTCTGGTATAAATCTCCAGCTGAGGAATTGGCCCAAAGAAGTGCAGTAAGTGTCGCGGTGAGCAATAAAATTCCACTAAAACTTTCAATCTTAATAAATTTTTGAATAGGAGTAAGGAGTACTTTTTTTATCATAGTTGTTTTTAATTTTTGGAAAAATCCAATAAGGCTTTAGACCGCGGACTTTAAACGAAGATTATTTTTTATAGTATACTTATAAAGCTATTAGCTGTAATTTATGAAGCTTTATATTTTCTAATCGGATACTATTCAGAGTGCTTAATCTCCAAACATACGAAAAATAAAAAAAAAATAAAAGTAGATGGAGGCTGAAACACTCAATAATGCTAAAGTTTCACTTAAGTTTAACATTGAGTCTGTGCGAAGACTTTTTCTTCTAAAGGAATTATTGGTCACTTATGCTTTGTAGAAAGTTGAAAAAATGAGCCTAAGTTTAAAATAAAGGTAGAAATGGAAAGTAATGCATCAGGATCACTTGTGGTATTATCTATACTCGAAATTGATATTATGATTTCAATAGCATTTAGTTTGGATCAGTATGATAGTTTTGAAAAAGAAATAGTCAAAAAAAGTTGACATTCATTGCCAAACTGATTTGCAGTCAGGACATTGTGCTCAACTATTGTATTACTATATTTTGATTTTAACATCAAAAAGAGTAATTGTGTTTCTGTATCTTTACTATTTCAACCCTACTTTAAAAATCTTAAACAGTATAAACATGCTACAAAATGTACTAATTGAACGAAAGATTTACGCATCGGAAGAACATAAGATGATGAAAGAAATGATAAAGGAATTCATTTCGAATGAAATTATGGATCAGCTAGATGAATGGGAAAAAGCAGGAATGGTTAGTCGCAAAATTTGGAAGCGAGCTGGTGAATTAGGATTATTGTGCATTGATATGCCTGAGATATATGGTGGCGGCGGATTAGATTTTTCTTTTAACGCTTTGTTCATCGAAGAATTTGCTAAAAAAGGAATTAGTGGCCCTGGTTTCTCCTTGCATTCTGATATTGTGGCTCCTTATCTATTAAAATATGGAACGGAGGGACAGAAGCAAAAGTATTTACCACAAATGGCCAAAGGAGATATGATTACTGCCATAGGGATGACGGAACCAAATTGCGGAAGTGATTTGAAAGCCCTTCGGACCACAGCTGAAGACAAAGGCGATCATTATTTAGTAAACGGACAAAAAACATTTATCACTAACGGCTTTATGTGCGATATGGCAATTGTAGCGGTAAAAACAAATGTCAATACTGATCAAGAAGGAGTGACCTTACTTATTATGGAATCCTCGATGGAAGGATTTAGCAAAGGAGTTCCCTTTAAAAAAATCGGGATGAAATCTCAGGATACCTGTGAATTGTTTTTTGATAAAGTGAAAGTGCCAAAGGAAAACAGATTAGGTGATGAAAAAATGGGTTTTAAAATTATGATGGAGGAATTGGCTCGGGAAAGGCTAACGGTTGGAGTAACCGCAGTCGCAACTGCTCAAGGAGCTATCGAAAATACAATCGCCTACACCGCCGAAAGAACGGCTTTTAACACTACCATTTCCGGCTTTCAAAATACCCAATTTAAACTAGCTGAATGTACCACCCAGTTGCAAATACATCAGGCTTTTTTAGATCGATGTATTGAATTGTTAGTGGATCATAAATTAACCACTGAAACCGCTTCGATGATTAAATATTCGGCTACTGATATGTGTGGCAATGTAGTAGATGAGTGTTTGCAATTGTTTGGCGGTTATGGTTATATGTGGGATTACCCAATAGCTCGTATGTATGCTGACAATCGTGTTGCTCGTATCTATGCAGGAACAAATGAAATCATGAAAATAGTAATTGCACGAGGACTGTTTAAAGAAAAATTGGAATGATTTTGTATTTAACCTAAAGATCGGACTTCATTTCTCGAACTTGAACACTGTCTTTTGATACTAGTGATTTTTTAATATATTTGCTAAAACGTTTTAGAATATCTTAATTTTCAAAATTATGATGTTAACTAATTCTATTTTAGATTTGCATTAGCCAATATCCATTAAAATCATAAATAAATGAATACAGAATTATATCCTTTGCAATTTGACCCAATTTTAAAAGAAAGAATCTGGGGCGGTGAAAAGCTAAAAACGGTTCTTAATAAACCAATTGAGTCAAAAATCACGGGAGAAAGTTGGGAATTATCAACTGTAGAAGGAGATGTAAGTACTATTGCAAATGGAGTTTTGAAAGGAAAATCATTGACAGCAATTATCGAGGAGTTTCCAAACGAAATTTTAGGAACAGCAGTTTATTCGAAATTTGGAAAACAATTTCCATTGCTTTTTAAATACTTAGATGCACGCGAAGATTTGTCGATTCAGGTTCACCCGAATGATGCATTGGCTAAAGAACGCCACAACTCTTTTGGTAAAACAGAAATGTGGTACATCATGCAAGCCGACGTTGATGCCCGAATAATTGTAGGTTTCAAAGAAGATTCAAACAAGGAGGAATATGTGCAGAGCCTCGAAAATAAAACCTTATTGAATTTGCTGGATGATGTAAAAGTAAAATCAGGTGATGTTTTCTTTCTAGAAACAGGAACGGTTCACGCCATTGGAGCTGGACTAGTAGTTGCTGAGATTCAGCAAACTTCAGATATTACTTATCGTCTTTATGATTTTGACAGGAAAGATGCTCAAGGAAATACAAGAGAGCTACATATTGACTTAGCTCTTGATGCGATCAACTATGATAAGGTAGATACTTTTAAGGAATACACAAAAGAGATGAATCAATCTAATTCGATTGTTGATTGCCCTTATTTTACTACTAATTTCGTTCCATTGGATGGAGAAATTACCTTGAATAAAAACGGAGAATCATTTACAGTATATATGTGTATCGAAGGTGATTTTGAAATTGAATATCATAATTCGACGTTCAATTATAAAAAAGGAGATACAGTTTTAATTCCTGCAGCGATGAAAAATTACCTACTCAAAGGGAAGGCTTCCATTTTAGAAGTTTACATTTCATAATTATTTTTTTCGAATAAATTAAAAGAGATTAAAAGTATAGAATTCGCCATAAAGTGGATTCTATACTTTTTTTTTTGATTTACATAATTTAATGATAGTAAAGGATGCGCACTTTTTCACTTATTATTTTGATAGTTTATTAACAATAAAAAAAATCATATTATTCAAAGTAAATATTTACTAAAACGTTTTTGTAGAAGTTTTTACATATATTTGGGATAATATTAAGAGAAAATAAACTTATTAGATGAAGAAGATTACTATCAAAGATATTGCCTTAGAAGCTCAGGTTTCTATCTCTACAGTTTCTTTTGTACTCAATGATAAAGGGGAGAAAATGGGCATTAGTCCAGCGGTCATAAAAAAAGTTCAAGTCATCGCAGCTAAGTTAAATTACAGGCCTAATATGATCGCAACTAGTCTAAGAACTGGAAAGACAAGATCAATAGGACTTATAGTTGAAAATATTGCAAATCAGTTTTTCTCTTCTCTTGCCAGAGTAATTGAAGAAGAGGCGAAGAAGAATGGGTATAGAGTTTTCTACTGTAGTACAGGAAATGATGAGGAAAGGTCAGCAGAGCTGGTGCAAAGTCTACTTCAGGCAAACGTGGATGGCTTTATTATTACTCCAACAGAGAAGCTGGACAAAAGTATTGATCAGCTTTTAAAAATGAAAAAACCCGTTGTCTTAATCGATAGGTATTTTCCAGGACAAGAAGTGAGTCATGTGGTGATGGATAATTATGAAGGAGCTTTTTCAGCAACAAATTTTTTAATCGAAAAGGGGCGACGTAAAATAGCTTTGATTAACAATAATTCTGGCATGGTTCAAATGCAATTGCGAGAAAAAGGATATGTTGATGCAATGAAAAAAGCTGGTATTTATGATGAAATATTGATTCTTCACCTTGATTACCACAGTAGCGAGGAGGAAAAAGTAGAAGAGCTGATTAGTTTTTTTAGAAATAATAAAACAATTGACGGTGTGCTTTTTTTAACAAATTATATGGGTCTCGCAGGTCTTCAGGCTTTTCAAAAAATAGGTTTAAAGTTGCCTAAAGACTTGGCTATAATTAGTTATGATGATCATTATAGTTTTAGACTGCATTCACCAACGATCACCGTTGTCGAACAGCCAATAAATACTATTGCAGTAAAAGCTGTGGAATTGCTTATGGATCAAATGATAAATGATGATGCTGCGGTCGAAAAAGTTGTTTTAAAAGGGAATATAATAGTGCGAGAATCAGTGTGATTAAAATTTTCTAATATTAATTTTTTTTCAAGGAAAATTAAAAAAAAAATCTAGCTGCTCTAGTTTACTACAAAAGGTTTAAAAATGCCATTATAATGAATTTTAGAAAAGGTTTTTATTGGATAGTGATCATTTGTTTGACAAATTTTTCATTGGCAGTGCATGCTCAGAAGAGCGCGATGGTTTTAAAAAGTGGTTGGGAATTTCGTCAGCAGGGAGCTACTAATTGGAATGCAGCAACGGTACCTGGTGAGGTTCATTCTGATTTGTTGAATAACAAAATGATTCCAGACCCTTACTATCGTGACAACGAAAAGAAAGTTCAGTGGGTTGAAAAAGAAAACTGGGAATATAAAACTTCCTTTTCAGTAACTCCCAAAACTCAAAAACAAAAACATATAGAATTAGTTTTCGACGGACTGGACACCTATGCTACGGTTTATCTTAATGACAAATTAGTACTAGAAGCTAATAATATGTTTCGGCAATGGAGAGTTGATGTCAAGTCGCATTTGCGTTTAGGTGAAAATCAATTAAGGATTGTATTTCAATCGGCACAAAATGTGGTTGATTCATTGGCCAAAAAAGAGCTGCCATTTATAATTCCAGATAATCCACGTGCTTATGTTCGTAAAGCCCAGTATCATTTTGGTTGGGATTGGGGACCTAAATTAACCACTTGCGGCGTTTGGAAAGAAGTAAGACTCGAGGCCTACAACAAAAATCCAAAGGAGAAAGAATATGTGCCAAGTCGAAAAGTCGAATTAGTACAGCAGCCAGACAGCCTTGGCAAATCGTTTTATTTTAAAATTGATGGCAAGCCAGTCTATATGAAAGGCGCTAACTATATTCCGTTGGATGCTTTGCTTTCAAGAGTAACAAAAGAGGAATACGAGAAAGTGATTAAAATGGCCAAAGATGCCAATATGAACATGCTTCGTGTTTGGGGCGGAGGTATTTATGAAGATGATTATTTCTATGATTTATGTGACAAATACGGAATTAATGTTTGGCAGGATTTTATGTTTGCTGGGGCAATGATTCCTGGTGATGACGCTTTTTTTGATAATGTAAGAGAAGAAGTAAAATACCAGGTGAAGCGTTTGCGCCACCATAAGAGCATCGTTTTATGGTGTGGAAATAATGAAGTTGACGAAGCTTTTAAAAACTGGGGTTGGCAGAAAAAAATGAAAATGTCCAAACAGGATTCGACTCGTTTATGGAAAGATTATGTAAGATTGTTTCAAGACAGTATCCCAAAATGGGTTAAGGAAGTTGATCCTACAAGACCATATATTAGCAGTTCACCGTTGTTTGGTTGGGGAAGAAAAAAGAGTTATTCTGAGGGCGATAGTCACTATTGGGGAACTTGGTGGGGACTAGCAGATATCGAAGCAGTACAGAATAAAACTGGTCGTTTTGTGAGTGAATACGGTATGCTAGCGATGCCAAACTATTCTACTGTAGAAAAGTTTACTGCTGCTGAAGACCGCCATTTATTTTCGGATGTATTAAAAGCACATCAAAAAGCGGGCAAAGGTTTTACGAAACTGAATTCTTATTTAAATCGGTATTTTATTGATTCGACTAAAGTCGAGAAAATGGAACTTAAGGATTATACGTATCTAACACAATGCTTACAATATTATTCGCTTAAAAATATTATAGGAATTCATCGTTCTAAGGCGCCTTATAATATGGGAACTTTGGTGTGGCAGTTAAATGATTGTTGGCCCGTAGCCAGCTGGAGTGTCACTGATTATTACAATCGCCAACCTAAAGCGGCTTGGTATGCCATTCGAGAAGCCTATCGCGATGATATTGTTCCCGAAATTGACTTAACTCGTCCCGTCGATTTGAAATTGGAAAACCCAAATATAACTTGGAAAAGAAAAGGCAATAAAATCACATTAAAAGCGACCAAGCCAGCAAAGTATGTCTATGTAGAAATTGAAGGTTACACGGGTAAATTAAGTGACAACTACATGGATTTAGATGCTGGAAAAGAACTGAAAATTTCATATGAAGGTAGATTAAAGAAGCCAGTTATTCGTGTAACGTCGTTGTATGATGTTCTTAATAGATATAATTAAATATTATAAATTGTTATTATCATTATTTAGATTTGAGATAATTAAAGGAGAAACGGCGAATAGCTGTTCAGTCAAAGTTTTATCGAATAGTAGAAGCAAATTCATTTCACCATCGCTAATAAAAAGTAGCAACTTATGAAAAACATATTTTATTTAATGTTGTTTTTTTCTCTATCGTCAAGTACGATGGATAGATCTAATCTTGACTTGAAGATTATGACTTTTAATATTCGATACGATAACCCAGATGATAATAAAAACAACTGGAAGTATCGAAAAGAGGAAGTTACAAAAATGATTCGTTCTAATGGAGTTGATATTCTTGGAGCTCAAGAAGTGTTGGCGAATCAACTGAAATATATCTCGGAGAAATTACCCGACTATAATGCAATTGGAGTAGGAAGAGAAGATGGAAAGGAGAAAGGCGAATTCAGTCCAATATTTTATAAAAAGGATAAATTTAAAGTAGGCAAATCAGGTTATTTTTGGTTGAGTGAAACACCTGAGAAACCGTCAAAAGGATGGGATGCTGCGTGCGAGCGAATTGCAACTTGGGCTCAGTTAAAAGATATTAAAACAAATAAGATGTTATTTGTAATTAACACTCATTTTGATCACGAAGGAATGATTGCTAGGCAAGAGAGCGTTAAATTAATTAAGGAGAAAGTGGCGCTTTTAAGCGAAGGTTTACCTTTAATTATTATGGGAGATTTTAATGCTGAACCTGAATCAAGTGTTGTAAAGCAAATGCTTTCATCTGCTGAGGCTATAACTATTTTTGATTCACGTTCTAGGACTTCAAAGGTGTATGGGGAGTCTTGGACATTTAACGGGTTTGGAAAAGTTCCTTTTCATCAGCGACAAATTATCGATTATATTTTTGTCAATAATGATGTAAAAGTTAAGAAACACAATATTCTTTCTGAAACGGTAAATGGGATGTTCATTTCAGATCATTCTGCTGTATTTATCGTAGTTTCTATTTGACATTTTGTTGATTTTTTGTAGAGTAAATTATAAAATAATATAAGCGTACAACTTATGAAATTATGAAAAAGTATGATTAAGAATGAAAAAATAGCACCTTTTAGCAAATCGTTTTTAGTAGCAATACTAATTGGTAGCGCTTCTTTAAACGCACAAAAAAAGGAAAAATGGAAATTAGTATGGAAAGAAGAATTTAATTATACCGGACTTCCAGATCCATCAAAATGGAATTACGAAGTAGGACATATTCGAAATAATGAGCAACAATATTATACTAATGCTAGAAAAGAAAATGTGTGGGTAAGCAAAGGAGCTTTGGCTATTACAGGCAGAAAGGAAAGCTATCCAAATGAGTTCTATTCTGAAGAAAATAAGACTTGGAAAACCGAAAGCCCTACCGCCCAATATACTTCCGCTAGTATCAATACTCTCGGGAAAGTAGGTTGGAAATATGGAAGAATCGAGGTCAGAGCTAAGCTGCCTCAAGGTGCAGGAATATGGCCAGCGATCTGGATGATGGGAACGAATAGATCTGAAATAGGTTGGCCAAAATGTGGTGAGATTGATGTTATGGAATTTGTGGGAAATCAACCCAAAGAAATTTACGGAACGATGCATTTTCCTGACCCTCTTGGCAAAGGGAATAAATCGAATGGGAATAAGATTACTACCGAAAATTTGGGAGAGGACTTTCATGTTTATGCCATAGAGTGGAATGAGCAAACGATTGATGTTTATTTTGATGATAAAAAGTATCATAGTTTTTCAGTTGATTCGGCGGGAGTGGGTGATGATAATCCTTTTCGTAAACCATTTTATTTATTGCTGAATTTGGCAATGGGAGCGAACTGGCCTGGACCAATTGACGATACCATTTTGCCACAAAAATTCTTAGTAGACTACGTCAGAGTTTATGAGAAGAAATGATTTTGAAGTAGTGAAGAGTTGAAAACTCAGTTTTTTTTACTGAGGAAATTAAGATATAGATGTAGAGACAGCGTTATTTGAAAATGAGTAGTACATTTTTAGAAAGGAGTTGTCCAGTTAATATAAATAGATGAAAAATATATACGCAATAGGATTAGATGTTGGCGGTAGCCATATCACAGCTGGAGTCATCGCTGTCAATGAAATGAAATTGCTAGAATCCTCTTTATCCAAAGAATCATTTGATTCGAATCTTGCGGTAGATCAGGTAATGGATATTTGGGAACGAGTTATTCGTACTTCATCGAAAAATTCTGGCATCGAAGAATTTGCCGGAATCTCCATTTGTATGCCAGGGCCATTCGATTATAAAAATGGAATTTGCTGGATCAAAGGGCAAACTAAATACGAAAATTTTTATGGATTAGATATCCGGAAACTAATTCAAAACCAACTTGATTTAGCGCATGATTTTCCAGTTTTTTTCGAAAATGATGCAGATAGTTTTGGTAAAGGAGAAGTTTTTAAAAATGGGGAGAATCGTTCTAAAAAAGTTATGGCAGTCACTCTGGGGACTGGATTAGGGGCTTGTTTTATCGAAAATGGAGAAGCAATTACAACGGGGAACCAAGTTCCGTTAGATGGCGAACTTTATAACGCAGCATATAAAGATAGTATCGCCGAAGATTATGTGTCCGCTCGCGGATTAAAAGAGTGCTATTATGAGCTTAGTGGTACTATGGCTGACAACGGGCTTGAAATTTTTAATTTGGCGACAGCTGGCGATAGATTGGCAATTCAATCGTTTCAGCAATTGGGTGAAGATTTAGCTGAAATTGTAGCACCTTGGTTAGAAACTTTCGAGGCTGAGAGTTTTATTATCGGAGGGAAAATCGCAAACGCAAGTTCTTTTTTCTTGCCTTCTTTTGAAGAAATACTTAAAAATAAGGGCATAGAAATAAATGTTATTATCTCTTCAGATAATGAGGTAGCAGCTTTGCTAGGAGCTACAAGTTTAATTTATAAAGAATACTTTGATATAAACTAATTTCTTTTTTTGTGTTAAGAAGATAGGCGCGTAAATAGTAAGCTGATTAGAACAGTTGCTTAGGTGGTAATTTAGATTACTATTTGGCTAATAATTAAAACAAAGTGAATTTTAGCCGCTAATAAGTTCAGAGTATTATTTTAAATTTCAAAATAATATCTTTGAGATTAGAAATACAAAGAATGCTAGAAATTCTAGTTTTATTGTAAATTACAAAACGATAGACAATTAAAAATAATAAGATGAGTAATCGTAGAAATTTTATAAAGACTGCAGCAATGGCATCGGTGGCTGTTGGATTGAATTCTTTTGTAGGAAAGCCCGAAGAAGAAAACAAAAATGTTACGTCGAGAAAAGTAAGAAAACCTATAGTTCTTTCTACTTGGAGATTTGGTATCGAAGCTAATGCAGCAGCTTGGGAAGTATTGAAAATAAAAGGGCGCGCTCTTGATGCTGTAGAAGCGGGAGTAAAAATCCCTGAAGGTGATCCTAATGAACGTAGTGTAGGCTTTGGTGGACGACCAGATAGAGAAGGACGTGTAACGCTCGATGCTTGTATTATGGATGAAAAATCTAATATAGGTTCAGTAGCTTGTTTAGAACATATCAAACATCCTATATCTGTTGCGAGAGGAGTGATGGAAAAATCGCCGCATGTGATGTTAGTGGGAGAAGGTGCTTTACAATTTGCATTAGCTCAAGGATTCAAAAAAGAGAATTTATTGACAGAAGAGTCCGAAAAAGAATGGAAAGAATGGCTGAAAACCAGTCAATACAAACCGATAGCTAATATTGAAAATCACGATACCATTGGTATGATTGCCTTAGATGCTGATGGAAATCTGTCAGGAGCATGTACGACTAGTGGAATGGCTTACAAAATGCATGGGAGAGTAGGGGATTCTCCTATCATTGGTGCAGGTTTGTTTGTAGACAACGAAATTGGTGCGGCGACAGCTACTGGTCATGGTGAAGAAGTGATTCGGATTGTGGGTTGCCATTTGGTTGTCGAATTAATGCGTCAGGGGAAATCACCCCAAAAAGCCTGCGAAGAAGCAGTCTCCCGAATCGTAAAATTGACTAAAAACAGAGGCAAGGAATTAAAAGATATTCAGGTAGGTTTTATAGCCTTGAATAAAAAAGGAGATTTCGGATCTTATTGTGTTCAGGGAGGATTTAATTATGCCGTTCATGACGACACTGGAAATAGATTAATTGATGCCGAATATTTTTTAAAATAATAAATGAAAAAAATCAAATTAGAGATTGCCTGTTTTAATCAAGAATCTGCAATTATAGCGCAAGCAAATGGCGCAGATAGGGTAGAATTATGCGCTAATATGAAAGAGGGCGGAACAACGCCTGATCTTAAAATTACAGAACAAGCTCGAATAGAATTGTCAATCGATTTGAATGTAATGATTCGTCCGCGTGGTGGAGATTTTGTTTACACGAATGCTGAATTCGAACAAATGAAAGAAGAAATCATCGCGTTTAAAAAATTAAATGTAGATGGTTTTGTCTTCGGGATTTTAGACAAAGAAGGTAATATTAATATAGAACAGAACAGTGAATTAGTGGCTCTAGCCAGTCCGACCCCATGTACTTTTCATCGCGCTTTTGACGTGGTGAATAATGTATATCAATCGCTTGAAACGGTGATTGACTGCGGATTTAAAACAATACTGACTTCTGGGCAAGAGCAAAATGTAGTAGAAGGTATTGTGGTGTTAGCTGAATTAGTTGTTAAAGCTAATGGAAGAATAACAATTATGCCAGGCGGCGGATTGCGTTCGAGTAATCTTAGTTTACTACAAGAAAAAACGAAGGCTATATTTTTCCATTCTTCGGCTATTGTTGATCCAGGTGAAACCGCAAATGGTGATGAAGTGAATGCTTTAAAGAGAAAGTTGGAATGAAGCCTTTAAGGAAACTATTGAGGTAATTAATAGTAAAATATAAATTCGTCCGTAAAAATCGACTCCGTTTTAATGAAGTTGAATTTTAGGACGAATTTTTTATTAAAATAGATAGTAGTTCTAATTTTTAATGTTTAGATATTTAACTATAGTTTTGTGTATTATTTATTTATATTTATTTTTTTTGTTTAATAGAGCGTATTTTTTGCTTAGTAAATGCAAATTGCTTAATATTGAAAAAATAAAGATTTTGGCTTTTATTTGTAGTTTATTTCGGAGTTTTTTATACCTTTTTGATGAAAGTGTTTAGATTATCTTACTTTAATCTCAAACCCAAAACATTAAGAAAAAACTTCTCTTTCTATTTATAATTGACTTTATTTTTAGACTATAGAATAATTACACTAACATCAATAATTATTAAACTAGATTTTCTTGAAATCAATTAGAACATATACCGATAAAGAGTTACTCGACCTTCTTTCTAACGATAGTAGTACCGCTTTTGAGGAAATTTACCACCGCTATTGGCAGTCTTTAATTGATGCTGCATTTAGGAGGATAAAAGATATAGATAATAGTAAAGATATAGTACAAAATGTTTTTATCGATTTATGGAATAGAAGGGATAAAGTCGAAATTGAAAATTTATCTGCTTATCTAAATACAGCGGTACGTTTTCAGGTTTTTAAGATATTTTCGAAGAAAAAATCAAGTCCTGTTTTTCTTGCGTTATTTGATACCATTCGTAGTCAGCATAATTGTCCCGAAAGCAATTTGCATGATCAGGATCTAAAAATTCTCTTCGATAGTTGGGTTGAATGTCTTCCTGAAAAGAGGAGGAAAATATTTATGTTACACTTTCGCGAAAACTTGAGTACTAAGGAAATTGCTGAGTTATTACAAATTTCACAAAAAACTGTTCAAAACCAAGTTGGACGTGCAACTACTGATTTATATGACAAAGTGATACTTTCTACACTTGTTTTGGTTGCGTTAAATGAAATAATAAAATAAATTTAATTTTTTTTTTGGGAGTTTTATATTTTTCTGGTACATCTATATAAAGGGAAGATAGTATGACCAATTTACTCAGGAAAAAAGAATTCATAAAAGTTATAAAAAAGTACCTCAAGGGGCAAGCTTCTGAGAGTGAAGTTTCGTTTCTTGAGAAGTACTATAATCATTTTGAGAAAGAGTCGAGTGTTACTTCTCTACTTTCTCAAAATGATAAAGAAAACCTTGAGCGTGAATTATTTGCGGGAATACTACAAAAAACTACGAAAAAGAAGAAAACCTTCCACTTAAGCAAAATCAGCTGGTACAAACAAGCGGCGGCAGCCTTAATTCTTCTGTTTATAGGTCTAGGAACTTATTATAATTTTATCTCGACAAATGATTCCGAAACTACTGTTATTACCGCTCCTGTTTTGGCTAAAAAAGATTTACCTCCAGGAGGAAATAGAGCCATACTTACATTATCTAATGGTTCTACTGTTGTTTTAGATTCTACAAAGAATGGACTTGTTACTCAGCAGTCCAATACTCAGATAGTTAAAACAGCTAAAGGACAATTATCTTACACTACGTTAAATCAAACTACTAAAGAATTAGTTTATAACTCCGTTAGTACACCACGAGGTGGAGAATATCAACTTGTATTGCCAGATGGGACTAAGGTTTGGCTAAATGCTGCTTCTTCCATCCGGTTCCCTGTTGCTTTTGTAGGGAAGGAAAGAAAAGTAACAATTACTGGCGAAGCTTATTTTGAGGTGGCAAAAAACAAAAAAATGCCCTTTATTGTGAGTTTAGCAAAGATGGATATTGAAGTGCTAGGTACTCATTTTAATGTTTCATCGTATCATGATGAATCTATAATTAAAACAACATTGTTAGAAGGTGCTGTAAAAATTAACAGTGAAAAATCAACAGTTTGCCTGGTACCAGGGGAACAGTCTCAACTAAAAGAAAACGGTCAGTTATCTAAGAAAAACAATATTGATTTAAATAAAGAAGTCGCTTGGACTAAAGGGAAGTTTCAGTTTAATTCTAATACGATACAAGAAATTATGCTGCAGCTAAGTCGCTGGTATGACGTAGAAGTTGTTTATCACGGAAAAGTTAGTACTGAAACATTTAGTGCTATAGTTAAGCGCTCTAGTAATATTTCTCAAGTTTTAAAATTAATGGAAACTTCGGGAGTAAAATTTGAAATTGAAGGAAAGAAAATTTATGTAAAATAAAACCAATGCCTATGTGAAAAATTAGAAATAAAATAAAACCGCATAGTGTTTGCACCACTACACGGTTAAAATTTTAAGGTCAAAGTCAAAAAACTAATTGCGAAAAAAGTTATTTATTATGTTTAACCAAAATTCAAACCAAATTTATGAATTATTTATTTAAAAAGTACCCACCTAGAAATAATAGTAGGGACTATTCCAAAACATTTCTAATTATGAAATTAAGTGTTGTTCTGCTTTTTGTTGCTTGTTTTCAGGTAAGTGCAGCTGTTTTTTCACAAACAGTAACTCTATCTTCAAAAAGTATTCCATTGAAAAAAGTTTTTGAGGAGATTAACAAACAAACAGGTTATGATTTTTTTATAAAAGACGCATTGCTAAAACAAGTTGGTAATGTGAGTGTAAATGTTAAGGATGCTACAGTTAGCGCTTTATTGCATCAATGTTTAGATAACACAAATCTTAAGTTCTATATTTCGAATAATACTGTAACAGTTAATTCTAAACCAGTAAAAATTTCGGGATCTGCGGTACAACAAATAGTTACCGGTAAAGTTGTGGATGAAACTGGTTTTCCTTTAGCTGGAGTTACTGTAGGTGTTAAGGGAAGTCCTATAGCAACAGTTACTAAAGAAGACGGAACCTTTACTATTGAAGTACCTGCAAAATCATCGAGACTTATTATTTCGTTTATTGGAATGGCAACTCAAGAAGTGGCTGTAAGCAGTAATCCTATTACAGTTATTTTAAAAGGATCAGATGAACAGCTGGATGATGTAGTTGTCGTAGGTTATGGTAAGCAAAAGAAAGAACAAATTGTTGGAGCTGTAAGTACAGTGAAAGGCCAAGACTTAAAGTTTCCTACCAGGAATTTAACCAATAATATTGCGGGACAAGTTTCAGGACTTCTTGCTATACAGAGGTCAGGTGAGCCTGGTTATGATAATTCTGAATTTTGGATAAGAGGAATTAGCACTTTTGCTGGAGGCTCTCAGCCTTTAGTTTTGGTGGATGGAGTTCCTCGTTCTATAAATGATATTGAACCGGACGAAATCGAAACATTTTCAGTGCTTAAAGACGCTGCTTCTACAGCGGTTTATGGAGCTGAGGGTGCTAATGGTGTTATAATTATCACCTCTAAAAGAGGAAAAGCTCAAAAGCCAGTTATTTCTTTTAGAACAGAGCACAGTGTGTCACAACCAACTAGACTTCCTAAGTTTGTAGGTTCGGCTGATTATTTACAATTATATAATGAAGCATTAAAAAATGACGGAGAATCACCTATTTTTAGTGATGAGTTGATTTCAAATTATCGAAATGAAGTGGATCCTGATCTATATCCTAATACAGATTGGATGAAGACTATGTTAAAAAACTTTACTGAAAATCACAGGTATACCTTAAATGTAAGAGGAGGAACTGAGGCATCAAGATATTTCGTATCTGGGGCATATTATAATGAAAGTGGAATTTTTAAAGACAATCCAACTAATCGTTATGAGACTAATATTGGTGTGAAACGTTTTAATTTGCGCAGTAATATTGACATGAATATTACAAAATCAACTTTACTAAGTGTTGATTTAAGCGGTCAGTATTTGGTTAATAATTATCCTGGAGTTGGTTCATCTACTATTTTTAGACAAATGTTAATTACACCCGCACATGTTTTTCCAGCGGTATATAGTGATGGTACTATAGCTACTTTCCAGCAGGAAAGAGATTCAAACATGAGAAACCCTTATAATATGTTGATGAATTCAGGCTATTCTAAAGAATGGCGATCTAATATTCAATCATCGGTACGTCTTGAACAAAAATTAGACTTTATCACTGAGGGATTAGGGTATCGTGGGCTTGTGAGTTATGACTATAATGGAAATTTTTATAGCAGTAGATCGTATAACCCAAGTAGGTATTTTGCAACGGGAAGAGATGCTGATGGTAAGCTTATTTTTTCAAGGACTTATGCTGGTAGTGAGAATATGAGTGAACCAACTGAAACTTCAAATGCAGACAAGAGAATTTATATGGAGTCAGCTTTAAACTATAAAAGAAGTTTTGATGACCATTCTGTTGAAGGGATGTTGCTTTATATGCAAAAAGAAACGCAGTACAATACGGAAGCTTTAGCTTTTAGAAAACAAGGTTTAGTGGGAAGATTAAGTTACTCCTATGATAGAAAATACTTTATCGAAGGGAATTTTGGTTACACTGGAAGTGAAGCTTTTGCTGACGGATACCGTTATGGATTTTTCCCTGCAGTAGGGGTGGGTTATCAAATATCGAATGAAGATTTTTACCCAGAGAGTCTAAAAGATTATGTTAGCACTTTGCGCTTTAGAGCATCGATGGGACGCACAGGTAATGATAATACTGGAACATCAAGGTTTCTTTACCGACCTACATTTAATTTAGGTGCTGGAGGTTTCAATCAAGGTATTACCAGCGGTGGTGGTTCAAACGGGTTAGGTTCTGGAGTTGTGGAAGGGCAGTTTGAAGCTCCTTTTTTAAGCTGGGAAATTGAAGACAAACAGAACTACGGAGTTAACGTTGGGTTGTTTAATGGACGTGTTGATATTGTTGCAGATTATTTTAGTTCTGAAAGAACAGGTATTTTACTACAGCGTAGAACTATTCCAGGAAGTGTTGGTTTTAGAACTTCTCCTTGGCAGAATTATGGAAAAGTTAAGAATTGGGGAATTGATGGAAGTATCGATGCAAATCAACAAATCAATGATTTTAAAATTGGTTTTAGGAGCACATTTACTTTTGCCAGAAATAAAATCACAGAGTATGACGAGTTGCCACAGCCTCACAAATGGATGGAAGTTACAGGAACAAGGGTTAATGAAAATGTATTATACATTGCAGATGGCTTATATAAAGAGTCTGATTTTAATGTCACTACAAACCAAAATGGAACAAAATCTTATGCCTTAAAAGATGGGCTTCCTACGCCAACGCTTGGAGGTTTAATTGCTCCAGGGGATATTAAATACAAGGATTTAAATGGCGACGGAGTTATAAATTCATTTGATCGAAAAAGGGGAGTGGGTAATCCTCAAAATCCTGAAATTGTTTACGGATTTGGTTTAAACCTAGAGTACAAAGGTTTTTATGCAAGTGCCTTTTTTCAAGGTGTAGCTAACACTTCAGTTGTTTTGGGTGGTAGTACTCCAGAAGGTTGGTTTCCTTTTGCTTGGGGTGTAGATCAATCGAATTATAGAACCTTTGCATTGGACAGATGGACTGAAGAAAATCCAAGTCAAAATGTATTAATGCCACGTTTACATAAAAGCAATACAAATTCAGCCAACAACAGTGTTGCCAGTACATGGTGGCTAAAAGATGGTAGCTTTCTTCGTTTAAAAAATGTAGAGGTTGGTTATAATATTCCTAAGATTATGTTGAACAAGGTAAATGTTCAATCAGCTAGAATTTATATGATGGGGTATAACTTAAATGTTTGGGATAAAATAAAGTATTGGGATCCTGAAACAGGAAATGGTAATGGAGGTTTAAATTATCCATTGCCTACTACAGTTACTTTAGGACTTGAAATGACACTTTAAAACTTAATTATTAGTATGAAAAATATAATAAAAATTATCCTATTGACTGTTTTAATAGGATCTAGTTCTTGTAGCAAAGATTATTTAGACGTATCAGATGAACTTGCAGGCGGATTAAAATCTGTTGATGAAGTTTTTGAGAATCCGGGCTATACCAGAGGGTGGTATGCAAATGTTTTTACAGGTATACCAGATTATTCAGAGATGGTTAGAGCTAACTGGGATGGCAGCGGACAAACAGGACTTCACAATCCTTGGACAGGAATAACTGATGAAATTAACAACTCTTACGGTGATAACGCTAATTATTCGATCTCTTTCTACAATCCTTCAAATGTAAAGTTTCATAGATGGAATAGCTTGTATACCTTAATTAGGCAGGCAAATCTTTTCTTAGAAAAAGCTAAAGTAATCCCCGCTTCAGGACCTAGTTCAGATAAAATAGATCAAGAAGAGTTTGATAAGATGACAGTAAACGTAAAGTTTATGCGTGCTTTTTACCATTACCTCTTGCTAGAGCAGTACGGAGCAATACCTATCATGGATAGGTCGTATAGTATACAAGAAGATCTTGATATACCTCGTTCATCAGTTGATGAAGTGGTTAATTTTATAGATGCAGAGTTGGTAAAGGTCATTCCTTTACTACCGCAATTACCAGCCACTGATGATGCTTTTAAGGCTTTACCAACAAAAGGAGTGGCTTTGGCAGTTCGCGGAAAGTTATGGATTCATGCAGCTAGTCCGCTATTAAACGGAGGATTCCAGGAAGCACTTTCATTAACTAATAAAGATGGAAAAAAATTATTCCCCGAAACTGACGCTTCAAAGTGGAATAAAGCGATGCAGTCTCTTAAAGATATGATTGATTATGCAAATACTGGAAATTATGAACTATATAAAGAATTTACAGCAGGTGTCTTAGATCCTGATAAATCAGTATACGGATTGTTCCAACAGTACAATAATGAAATAATATGGGCTTCTTCTATTACTGGGTATAATGGGATTACAGGCGACCGTTTTGAAAGACGTTCAACTCCTAGAAGTGAACCTAACGGAATAGGAAGCACAGCTGTTTTACAAGAACTGGTAGATGATTTTTATATGAAGGATGGAAAACCAATTAAAAACACAAGTTTTTTAAATTCTTCTCCTCTATATTCAGAAACCGGAAAAGGATTGTATAATGGGGTTCAAGTTTCTAATATGTATGTAAATCGTGAACCAAGGTTTTACAACACCGTATTTTTTGCAGGTAGAAAATGGCACATTTCAAATAAAGAAACTTATTTTCATACAGGAACTCCAAATGACAGAACTGGTCAGCATACTCCTAATGGATATTTACTTTATAAAAGATACAATAGAACGGTGCATTTTAATAACCCAGGGGTTAGAAGTAAGTTTAGACCTTCTATAATTTTTAGATTGGGAGAGTTTTATCTTCTTTATGCCGAAGCGCTTAACGAAGTTGATCCTGGAAATGCAGATGTGCTAAAATATGTAAATTTAGTAAGAGAGCGTGCTGGACTACCTAAATTAGAAGTACTTAATCCAACGATCATTGGTAATAAAGCAGCTCAAAGAGATGCAATCCGACGTGAAAGTAGAATCGAATTAGCAACCGAAGGACAACGCTATTTTGATGTAAGAAGATGGATGATTGCTGAGACTCCAGAAGCCAAACAAGGAGGTGATTTCACAGGTATGAATATGGCTGGGGATGCAACGACATTTTATCAAAGAACGAAGTTTCAAACTCGTGTTTTTGAGCGTAAACAATATTTGTATCCAGTACCTTATGCTGAAATTCAAAAAAGTAAAAACTTAGTGCAAAACCCAGGTTGGTAAGTAATTTAAGTTCATAAAAATAAATTATGCATTTCCTTTTGTTAGTGATGTGGTTATTTTTTAATCCACATTGTAGCATTGGAAATGCATTATTTTTATAAATCTATTAGTAGAAATAATATTAGAGCTATGTGTTATATAAAAAATATAAGTTACGTATGTATAGTTGCGCTTTTTAGCTTTTGTAGCACTCAAGAAAGTGTACAAGAGCCCATAATAGTAAAACCGGTCGCAAAATCATGGAAATTAGTATATGCTGATGAATTTGACGGTACGGAGTATGATCAGAAATATTGGACTAGCTATCAAACGCAATCTTGGAAATCAGCATGGAATTATTATGTAGTTCCTAATGACGCTTCATTGGCCGAAGTCAAGGATGGAAATTTATATTTAAGAGCGAGATGGAATTCAAATACTGATTTACCGGAAACAGGGGCAATACAAACATTGAATAAGCTGAGTTTTAAATACGGTAAATTAGAGGTGAGAGCGAAGTTTACAAGCTCAGGAGTAGGTGGCTGGCCTGCAATATGGTTAATGCCTCAGAATCCAGTATATAGTGGTTGGCCTCAAGGTGGTGAAATTGATATAATGGAACGACTAAATAATGAATCTTTTGTTCATCAGGTAGTGCATCAAGTAGATGGAAATTCAAATCCAATTTCAACAGATAGTAAACCTGTAATTAACGCATCCGATTATAATACTTATGGTATAATAAAAACACCTAATCGTATTGAGTTCTATGTGAATAATAAACTAATCAGTACCTATGAAGCTGCGGGCAATAGAAAAGATAAATGGCCATTTGAAACAGATTTCTATCTTATTCTTAATTATGCTTGTGCAGATAAAGGACAATCAGGAAAATATTTTTGGCCAGGAAATGTAACTTCTACAACTAATTTTCCTTATGAAATGGCAGTTGATTATGTTAGAATTTGGGAAGAGGAGAAATAGTTTAAAATTTAAGTTTAAAGTTAGTCTGAGTAGGATAATACATAGGAAAGCTTGCGTAAATTTACAACAGGAGTATTATTATTAAAATACAATATGTCAAAAAAGCAATGTGAACTAAGACTTCTATTTCAAACGAGCGAATTCGGTTTTAATACTACTGCTCAACTAGGTTCTGTCGCGTCTGTTTAATAACTATTATCTTTAGAGCTTCAAAATATATTAAATGAATACCAAAGGACATTGTTATCCCAAAGCTATTATTCTTCAGGCCGTTTATTTCAAATTGAGATTTACATTGATTTACATTAATGTTTAAGAAATAATGAAAATGCGTGGAATAGCAGTTGATCATGCTACGATTCAGCGTTGGGTGTTTAAATTTGGACCTTTGATTGAATCACAAATCAAAAAGAGAAAGAACAGAGTACGTGTCAGCTGGCGAATGGATGAAACTTATATAAAGGTAAAAGGGATCTGGTGTTACTTATAGCGGGCTGTTGATAAGTTGGGTAATACGTTGGCTTTTCTTCTGACCAAAAGAAGACAAAGAATGAGTGCGCAGTCATTCCAAATTAAAGCAATAAATAATAATTGCCGGCCAAGGGTAATAAATACAGACAAAAGCAGCTCTAACATCAGCGCAATAAGCGTTTACAACAAACGATCATTTTCGAATATAAAGATTAGGCAATGTAAATATCTCAATAATATTGTTGAGCAGGATCATCGTTTTATAAAATGGCGGATACAAAACGGATTGGGTTTTAAAAGTTCTGAGTCCGCCAAAAGAACCTTAGGAGGAATTGAAGTGGTGCACAAGTATGTTCAAATCATTTTGCAAATTAGCTGCATAATTTTCGGGTCCCTGATTTCTCTTGGATTTATAGGGCAGATGCAACAGAACCTAGCTAAATTGTATTAAAGATTACTGGATAGCTACAAAATCTATTCAGCATTTTTAAATCAGCTCATCGATACTTTTTTGCCATTCGGCGATACTAACAATTGAACCAACGAATAAAAAAACAAGTTTCAAAGGCTTTGTCCTAGTTTTGATCTTGGATAATTATAAAAAAAAATGGCAAAATCATTAAACATATTACTTATTGAAGACGATACAATCGAATTATTAAAATTCAACAGAGTGCTCACTACTTTAAAAATGAATCATAAAATAGTTGAGGCTAATAATGGTGAAGAAGCGTTACTCATTTTAAAAGAAAAAAAAATCATTCCTGATATAATTATCTTAGATTTGAATATGCCTAAAATAAATGGTATTGAATTTTTGCAGATTCTAAAGAATGATGACTATTTAAGATACATTCCTGCAATAGTTTTAACTACTTCCAACAACTACAAAGATGTTAAGGAATGTTATAATATTGGTATTGCTGGTTATGTTTTGAAGCCATTAAAGTATGAGGATTATGTAGACCGTATTAAGAAAATCATAGAATATTGGAGTAGTAATGAATTAATTCCTCAATAATAAGGTTATGTATGGAATTGTAAACAAAGCTATCGAAGACTTAGTGATCGCTAATTTTGGTGAGGAAAAATGGGAAGCCATCAAAGAGCGAAGTGGTATTGATATTGATTTTTTTATTAGTAGTGAACCCTATGATGATGAGGTGACTTTCAAATTAGCAGTGGCTGTTTCGGAAGAAATGAAAATGAGTGTAGGTAATGTACTAATTGCTTTTGGAGAATGGTGGGTTGTCAAAACGACAACCGAAAAATATCCTGGATTAATGGATTCTGGAGGAACTAATTTGAAAGAATTTCTAATGAATTTACCGAACTTCCACAACCGAGTAATGCTCATATATCCAAAGCTAACACCTCCTGAATTCAAAGTTAGTGATGTTACCGAAAACGGTTTGCATCTGCATTATTTTTCTAAAAGACAAGGTTTGCAAGAGTTTGTTCGTGGCTTAATTCAAGGATTGGGTAAAATGTTCAATACTGCCTTAACTTTGGAACTAATTCAAACTCGTGATGAAGGAAGTACGCATGAAATTTTTAAAATAAACTGGTAAAATGAAAAAATTAGAATTTAAATTTAGTGATGATAATTTTAATAGATTATTCCCATTTTATATTCTAATTGATGATTCATTAACAATCAAAAGTTATGGCAAAAGCTTAGCTAAAATTTGTCCAGGAATTGAAAAAGCCGCTTCTTTTGCTAATTGTTTTGAAATTAGCAGACCACATCTTGAAAAACCAACCTTTCATGAATTAGTACTTAGTAATAACCAACTAACAGTTATTACATGTAAAAAAAGTGGCATGTCACTTCGAGGACAATTTGAATTAATCGATAATTCCTTATTATTTGTAGGCTCGCCTTGGTTTCAATCCATGAATGAAGTTGTCGAAAAAAAGCTAACCTTACACGATTTTGCTTTGCATGATCCGCTTTTAGATTTACTTCATGTGCTTAATAATCAGGAAAATACTTCCAAAGAATTAAAAGAATTATTAACTACAATTAATAACCAAAAAAACAAGTTAAAGCTTGCTAATAAGGAAATTCATGATATTGCCTTATTTCCTATGCAAAATCCAGATCCATTAATACGCTTAGATTTTGACGGAAATCTGTTAAAAAGAAATCCCGCTGCTGAGAAACTTTCTTCCTTTATTCATTTAAAAAAAGAATACAATGCCGAATCCTTTTTCAAGTACATTATTAAAGAAATAAATGTTGATGCTGAACGATATACTTTTGAAACCAAATGTGGAACTGTAGATTATTCTTTCTTATGCAAAAGTCTTAAAGAGGAAAGGTACATCAATATTTATGGACGAGACATCACCGAGCAAAAGAAAAATCAAGCCGAATTAGAACGTTTATCTTTAGTAGCTAGTTCGAATGAAAACGGAATAGTATTTACTAATCCCGATGGCAGCATTTTTTGGTGCAATGATGCCTATACAAATTTGACAGGTTATTCTAAGGAATTCATTTTAGGAAAAACTCCAATAGAAATTGGAAATTGTGAACACACCAGCAAAAAAGATTTTTCAAAGATGCTCATTCCTTTCTATAGAGGCGAGCATTTTGAAGTGGAACTTGTACACGGTAGAAAAGATGGAAGCTATTTTTGGTCACGAACCAAAGGACAGCCTATTTTTGATGAGCAGGGCAATGTGAAACAATATTTCGCCATGTTAGAGGATATCTCGCTTAAAAAACGCTATGATGAAAGTATTGAGATAGAAAAAAACAAATATCAAAATATCATTGCCAATATGAATTTGGGACTACTTGAAGTAGACTTAAATGATGTCATCACTTTATCTAATAATAGCTTTAGTGAAATGAGTGGGTATGCTTCTGAAGAGTTAAAAGGTAAGAAAGCCTCCGAATTTTTGATTCCAGAAGATAGCCTGCAGACCATACAATCTAAAAATGATACTCGCACTAAAGGAGAAGCCGACTCTTATGAAGTAAAAACAGTAAACAAAAAAGGAGAAAAACGCAACTGGCTAATTAGTGGAGCGCCTAATTATGATCTTTACGGAAATGTTATTGGTTCAATAGGAATACATCTTGATATTACCGAACAGAAAAGACAAGAAGAACAATTGTTTTTGCTATCACTCATTGCGGAGAAAAATATCAATGCTGTAATTATCACCGACAAAGAAGGAACTATCGAATGGGCTAATCCAAGTTTTTTAGGCATGTCGGGCTTTTCAATGGAGGAAATTATAGAACGAAAACCGGGTCATTTCTTGCAAGGCTCTGAAACCAATCCGGAAACAGTATGCTATATGAAAGACTGCATTCAAAAAGGGTTGCCTTTTAATTGCGAAATTATCAATTATTCTAAGAATGGCGAAAAATACTGGGTGAATATTCAAGGGCAAGCTTTGTATAATAAGAACAATGAAGTGGTCAAATTCTTTGCCATTGAGGAAAATATTACTAAGAAAAAAGAATTGGAACAACAACGAGAATTTCTAGTGGACAGTTTGGCGAAAAGCAATGAAGAACTCGAAGATTACGCATCTATTGTTTCGCATGATTTAAAATCGCCTTTGCGTAGTATTTACTCTTTATTGACATGGATAAAAGAAGATAATGAAAAAGAGTTTAATCCTCAAACTTTGCAGTATTTGGGAATGATGGAAAACAAAGTAGAAAAAATGGATCATCTTATAGAAGGCATCCTGACCTACGCCAAAATTGACAAGACCGATGTCGCAATGGAAAACGTCAACACCCAAGAAATCGTTCAAAATATCATCAACATTATTCACATTCCGTCGCATACAGCAGTTGTTATTAAAAATAATTTACCAATGGTAAATGCCGATCGATTTAGAATCCAACAATTGTTTCAAAACATCATCAGCAACGCTGTAAATTATATTGATAAACCTACCGGAATTGTTGAAGTAGATTGCAAGTCTTTGCCAAAGCATTATCTATTTTCAATAAAAGATAACGGACCGGGAATCGCAAAAGAAAATCAAGAAAAAATATTTAAAATATTTCAGTCTTTAGGCGCTAGTGATAAATCAACAGGACTCGGGCTTTCAATAGTAAAAAAAATAATCGACTTGTATCATGGTAAAATCTGGATTGAAAGTGAAATCGGTCAAGGAGCCACCTTCTTTATTAAACTAAACAAATAAATTTTCCAAATAATGAGAATAGTTCAAGCTTCAAAATTAGAAAACCAGCCTTGGAAATTCCTTCAAGAAAATATAGTATTAAACCATCCTTTGGTGTTCGTTTTTGCTAATCGTTTTTTATTAGAAGATAAAGATGTTCCGATGCCTTTATAATAGTCCCAGTATTTACTGAGCTTTCGAAATATTTTTTAAGAACAGGGTCACCAATAGGGTCACTAGACTTTCAGAGTCTTTATTTATAACTATGTAAAGGTAAGGAATAAGTTTTTAATTGATTGTTTTAAGAGGGTAAATTACATCTTTATTCAAAGGCTATGACGGTATAAAGAGGCGAATTTAGATAAAACTTGAATAAATGAAAGAACAAAAAAATGTTTGAGAAAAAACAGAAAAATAAGTTCATCAAACAAGTCGAATCCTTTGATATTATGGCAGCAAACATTGTCCATTAATTATAATATTAGATGTGATTTACCGATTCGCTCCTTCAAATCCTTTTTTACCTTGGCTTCTTCTGCGAATTCATTCCATTTTTTTACTGTATCGTCAATTTGTTGAATGATTGTATTCGCCTTTTTTATATTCATTGATTTTGCCACAGAAAGTAAATCCTCTTTTGTAATATAGGTTCTCTTACCATTAATACTTAAGTTATGCTGACTTACCCAATCACTGTCCGGGCGATATGCAAAACAAATATCATAAGCAGGAGAAAGTTCCCAATTACCATCCTTTTTTAGACGGAATGCAAAGTTCTTAGTATGGTCGTCACAATTTCGTGCTATTACATTGAATACCATTCTTCTGTATAATTCTTCTGCTTGTGGATAAGGCAGTTTTAATAAACGCATGGTTTGGAACAACTGTTCGTAACTGAAACTTGTTATTTGGTTGAAATCATAGTGCTGCATGGCACATAAAGTTTGGATATGGTGTTTCTCCTCACCACCTTCACGATCAAAACGTTTTGTCATGAAATGTGCCCTGTTATTTTCTTCGTATAACCGGCATTCCATCATTTCAATCCCCGCCGCTTTTGCCATCAAGTAATAGGCCATTTCAATTCTGCCATAGCCAGTGCTTTCCCCAAACTGTACATCACTTACCGTATCGAGTTTAATTAACCAATGCTCAAATCCTTTTGGAGCATTGGTTTGCCCTGATTTGACTTGTCCCGTTTTTTCGTTGTAGGCAATAATAGCTTTAGGACGTGCTCCACCAGCTGACGTTCCAATTTTTAGGATATCCATCATGGCTTGTTGCTCGTCTTGATTTAGATTGGTTTCAAAGCCTTCTCTTTTGTAAAGCATTTTTTGGGAGATTGCTACCAAGCTGTCCACTTCAATATCAAAAGCTCTTTTATTGGCTTTGAATTGTGAAGGTTCAAATTCTAGTGCGCCCATCCCGCGGTTTCCGATAAAGCATAATAACTCTACAGGATTCATACTGTTTTCCGGACGACCATTTTGGGCTAGCCAACTGTTAATTAATTGGTTTCCATAATCATCAGGTAGTACATCTGCCAACAAGCCCGGAAGCCCTTTGAATGTTTTCACATCCCGTAGTTCCGGGAAAGAAAACACACGTCTGTTAGCATTTGCAATGGACATTTTTAAGGGTGCAATATCCCATTTTTTGGATAAAAATTTTGGTTCAAATTCAAAGCTGGCTACACCCGTTTCCGGATTCCACGCTACAGCGCCGATGGTTTCGTTCCAAACTTTTACAAAAGCCGTTGTTATCATTACCAGTCTGTTTGTTTATTTGTATTATTATCGCTATTTCTAGCTCTTTGTCTTTTTTGTTGGTCCAATTTTGCTAATTCTATTGGACTTATTTGCTCTTGTATTTTGAATATGTCCATGATATAAAGCAAATCTAAAACGCGTAAAACCTGAAGTAGGGTAGGGATTGTAACTGCTTCTCCTTTTTCGAGTAAACTTAGTGTAGAACGGCTTATATTTGCAGCGGCGGCAACTTCTTCCTGGGTTTTGTTTTGAACTAAGCGGTGGTGTTTTACAAAAGCACCAATGGTTTGCGCTAATGCATAATCACTCATTGCAATCCAGTTTATGTATTGTATATCATTCATAAAGTTGATTTTTAATTGTTAGCGACTGATATGTCATACAAAAGTATGAAAATAATAATAATTATTTCACCTATTGCTTTTTTTTGTTATAAGGTGCGGGAAATCTGGTCAAATTGATTACCTGATTTCGGAAAAAATTGACTAACGCTTTTGGTTGAAAATGACCATTCAAAAAACTTTTGTTTAAAAGCTATTATCTTACTTATTTAAAAGACAGATATGAGAAACACTTTGCAGTGATTGGGTTTGCATGGTACAAGAGTAAGTGAGCTTCAGATTTTGAGGTTTTCCACTGTTCATTCTTTTGTTTAGGATGAAAATTCGACTTCCCTTGTGTTAGGTGTCTTTTTTTTGGGGTACAATAAAATTAATCTTGGCTTTGGATTTAAAATGATGCTCTCGCTACGCTCGTCACCATATAATTTTCGAAAGAAAAAAAGAAAAAAAAGAAAGTCGTCTCTCAAGCGAAGGTTTCTAAAAAGTCAAGTTTTTTAATAAAATACGACCCAATTGGTGATTTGAATCGGAATTGTGATTTCAAAATCAAATAATATTTTGAAAATGAGTGGGTGGAGATTTTATAAAAAACCGAAGGCTCGAATTTTACTTTTTAGAAACCAGGACTTACCTTTACTTTCTTTTTTTATTTTCCTTTCAACTGTGAAGTTTCTTTTGAAAATAAATGCAAAAAAATATTGATGAGATAGATGATGCGCTTCGGAAAGGGTATGAAATTTTAAATCAGAAAAAATAACCGATATCCAATCAAACTGAATCACTTTTTTCTGATTTAAAATTTCATTCTCTTTCTTGGACTTGATTTTGTGGGTGTAATAAAATTGCTTGACCGAAATCGTGAATTTTTGAAGTAAAGTTGAAAAGTAATTTATTACACTTACAAAAACAATATAAATACTTCTTAGTGTGTTGGCAGTAGCGTGAGCAAAGGTATGGATTTATATTGTACCAATTTTAAACTTTATGGAACAATGAAAATTTAAATCTTGATATTTTGGATGTAGTATGTCATAAAAATAGAAGAACAAGAACTTCTGAATTAAATTGCCAAAATTCAATCTTGAATTTATTCTATTTGTAAGTGTGAAGCTAAGTCATGAAAGTATGTGGTCGACCATATATCCAATTGTTCAGGATCTTTTATAAATCGAATTACATCTCTCTTTACAAATTCCATATTTACAGTGTCGATTTTTTGTGCTAGTAATTCTCTGAATTCCTTTTCTGAAATTGTTTCCTCTTTCCAGTCGCCGCTATCTTGTGCTCTAGTTAAGAAATGACTCAGATCAAGTTTAATTCCTTTTCTTATATACCATTCCATGTCGTACCAGTCACGTCCTTTTACGTTAGTTCCCCATTTGCGGAATAGCAGTGCATGCATCTTACCGGCAAAGAGATCTGGAAGAGTAAAGCACTTAACATAGAAAGCAAAAGGTTGTAAGAGAAGTTTTTCTTCTGTCTTAAAATTCAAAGGAGGTTCTGTATCTACCTCTATCTTAATTTTCACCTTAGCTTTAGTGTCCAGGCCAATTTGAGGTATGATAGTTTCCAGTTTTAATTCACGCCACAGGGTTTCCGATTTTAGGAAAGCTGAATTGATATTATTCTGCTTCACTTTCTGTTTCTCACTAATACTTACATTCATACCTAATGCTGCAAATTCATTTACAATTGCATTCTGGTACTTTTCCAAAGAGAATTCTTGTTCTACTTGCAGCAGAGAGAAATCAAGGTCTTCGGAGAAACGATCCAGTTTATGGAATATTCTCAAAGCTGTACCACCATAAAATGCTGCTTTGTCAAAAAAACCCGAGCGGTAGAGTCCGGCCAGAGCAATCTCCTGCATGATTTCGCGAAGTGCGGATTGTGCTTCTTCTTTGTTTTTAGGGGTGTAACTTTCAAGCCATTCTTTTATCATAATTTCTCTATCATTTTAATTAATATTTCCAAGCTCTCTTTTTTTGGTGCATCCGATAACCAGGAACGCATCTGAGCTATATCGAAATCTTTTAAATCAGATTGTTCCATTCTTAGATTTTCGAAAACAAAATTTTGAGCATTGTTCATGCTTCTCAGTATAACCCCCGGTGTAGTTACTATTTTGTCAGCTAGTGCTTTTTCTGGTGATGCCATAATTACCCTCTGATTCTCCTGAAGTTTTACATTCTTAATTCCAAAAGCATAATATGGTAGTGGAAGATATGAATAGCTATATAATCCAATCGCAGTCCGGAAGTCTTTTGAAGGTTTTATTGTCATCGATGTTACTGCGTATACACGTTCTGGAATCAAGCCGTAATGAGATAAGGCGGTCTCCATCGATAAATAACTTGGACCATAAATATGATTGGCAATTAAACTACTTTCGGGCATTTGCATATTTGAATTTTCCCCGGGAATGTAAATTCCTCTTTTTATAGATTTGATCATTCCCTTCTCTTTCAGGGCTTTAATTTTATCATTAGGTCGCTTGTATTGACGCAATAGGCTGGTCAAAATTTGATGGGTTATTGGTTGTCCTTCAAAAGCAGATAATAATTTGCTGAAATCCATAATTAAGATAATTTTGTAAAATTACAAATAGATACTCGATATTTTATCGAGTATCTATTTGCAAATATACATCTTTTATTGTGATTTTAAAAGTATTTAATCGGTAATTAATCGATTATCTATCCGTAAATATACATATAATTTATACAATGGTAATTCATCAGCAAATTAATTATCAATACTATAATTGAATATCTGTATTTTAAACCAATAGGATAGCACTTTCAATTTTTACGGAGTTTTGTTTTAATCATACGGTGCTTATTTCCTATATTATGTTTCGCTCTAGTATAGCTTGTCACTAATGGTCTTTATATCATCTTTGTACAAATAAGTTATATCTGACAAGGAAGATTAAGTTGAAAAACGTCACGATGTGCCATTCGTGAAACTGTACATGCTAACTTAGCTATCACAGAAAGTTAAGAAATAAATCTTAATTTTAACTTATGAAGCAAGTCCCCAAAATTTATGATAAAGCTTTTGGATATGCTAACATAAAGTTAAGCTAGTTTTTTCCTAACTCAGTCTTCATTTTTTGTTAGCATATTCAGTTCCTATTGTTGGATAGAATAATTCAAAAGACCTAAATATCAAAGTTATTTTCTCATAAGAGGAAGCCTAAGGACTTAGTGCCTATTTATTTTTTGAAATTTACTATTTATAAAATGTCTGTTAAATACAAAGTGATAACAACAGAGAACGAGATTTTAAAAAACTCGTTCTTTTGTTGTTTATAAACTGTAATATTGAGTTTTATTTACGTTATAATTCAACTCCAAAGTGAGGCATAATTTGCGCTTCGCAAGTAAAGGAAAGAGACTTTGAAGTCTTTATGATAATCCTAATGTCAAGCTTTATAGTACCTTAAAAATTTAATCCTAAATTTTTCTTTATTGTGAATAATAAAAATAAGAAGGTTTTTGATTTTTCCTCAAGAGAAGAACGTAAAATAGAAAAAGCCTTTGTTATTTGTGCTTCAACCGTTTTTATTGATACGTGAAGATGCTCGGCTATTTCAATATTAGTCAAACCTTCTTGTTTACTTAAAATGAAAACTTCTTTGCATTTTGGAGGAAGATTCTGAATTTCTTTTTTTACAACCGTAAGTATTTTATCAAATGACTCCGAATCATCTTCGAGAACAAATGCATTTAATGCTTCATGATAGTTTTTTTCTAGGGTAAAAAGAGTTTGATTTTTACGGTATTGATCTATAAATTCATTGTATACTGATTTATATAAGAAACTCTTAATAGAATGATTAGTCTTTAACCGGCTTCGTTGTTCCCAAGTTCTCACAAAAACATTTTGAACAATATCCTCTGCTGTATACACATTTTTAATCAGGCTGTTTGCATATACACAAAGCCTATGATGATAGTTATCTATCATATAAGTAAATGCTTTTTCATCACCACTCCTGAGTGATTCGATTAAGACATCATTATCATTGTAATCCTCCCTTTTCATGAAAACAAATAAAAGAAATTATAATTGAATATGCATCAAAAATAAAAATATATTAAGAAATTGTTAGGGTTTTCCTTTTTTGACTCGTAATAACAATGTAAAAGTACTATTAAAGCGAGAACGATTTATTACAGCTTAAGTTGTGGAATAGAAAATTATTAGTAGGATAGTATGTCATTTTTAATGTTAATTATGGTTAAGAGGAGTTAATCAGTTAAGTAGTCAATTGGATAATGAATAGCACTAAAAAACAGATTAACTAAATAAAAACAAAAATAGATTATCAAATTGTTAGGGTTTTGTTTTTTAGCTTCGTAATAATATAAAAAGAGAATAAAATGACAGCGAAACAGTCTGAACGATTAATCGTCAAATATATCACAAACCAAGCCAGTCAAGATGAAATGGAACTTCTTACTATATGGCTTGAGGATGTGGATAATCAAAAAGTGTTTAAGGATTTTTTAAAAACCAATTACGCTATAGATTATATGATGAGTACCTTTGATGCTTCTGAAGCTAAAAAGAAACTCTTGTTAAAAATCAGACAAGACAATAATGTTTTTTATAAACGAAAAATACAGTCGTATTTTAAGTATGCTGCAATTTTAATTGCTGTTTTAGGTGGTTTTTATTTTTATCAAAACTTAAACACTCACAGTACTGAGGCTAATAATGTTATAGTTCCAAAAGAAAATGCAATAGTTTTACAGGTAGATAATGAATCAGAACAAATTATTGACCCTACAAATACTCAAAATTTGACGGATAATTTAGGGAAGATTATTGGAAAACAAAACAAAAGTAAATTAGTGTATTCGAATTTAGAGTCGAATGTAAAATTGATTTATAATACCTTAAAGATTCCTTACGGAAAGACTTTTGAAGTTGAATTGTCCGATGGTACAGTAGCTTATTTAAATGCTGGAAGTACATTACGTTTTCCTACTCAATTTAATAAAAAGGGTAATAGAGAGGTTTACTTAACAGGTGAAGGATATTTTGAAGTGGCAAAAGATAGATCACACCCTTTTATTGTTAATACTCAAGAAATGAATGTTGAGGTTTTAGGAACTAAATTTAATGTAAGTTCTTATGCCGAAGATGTTGCTACCGATGTTGTACTTGTAGAAGGTAAAGTTTCTCTTTATAAAGGAGTGAAAAAAGCAGATAAAATGGTGTATTTATCGCCAGGTTTGAAAGGTAGTACTGTAAATGGTCAAGGTAAAATTACCAAAGTGAAAGTGAATACAGATTATTATACAGAATGGATGAAAGGTAATTTGGTTTTTAAAAATGCTTCCTTTAGTGACATTATCATAAAATTGGAACGCCGTTACAGCGTAACTTTTATTAATAAAAATAATACATTAGGTAAAGAAGTTTTCAATGCTCGTTTTGATAATGAGTCGATTGAAACTGTTTTGAAATATTTTAGTGATAGTTATGCTATTAATTATGAGATAAATAAAAACATCATTGTTATCAAGTAAAATTTAATTTAAAAAAAGTAATGCCTATGATATAAAAAATAATAAGTACAGGTCATATTTAAAAAACCGGAAAATGCGTCAACATTTCCCGGCAATTGTAATATGATTAGAAATTAACTAACCACAATTAAAAGTATTTAAAAGTATGAAAAAAGTCTCGAACAAAATCAGGTTTAATAAGCCTTTTTTGAAATTTGATTTAAAAATGAAATTAACCACATTATTTTTATTAGCGACAATGTCAGTTATGCACGCAAGCATTTCTTATTCTCAAAATACAAAAGTGTCTTTGAATGAGAATAGTATGACTATTGCGAAAATTATTGAAAGAATTGAGTATACCACAGATTATCGATTTGTTTATAATGTTAAGTCTGTTGATTTAGATCGTATAGTAAAACTTAATGTATATAATGCTAGCATTGAGACTGTATTAAATAAATTATTTAAAAATACAGGAACTGAATTTAAAGTAGAAGGAACTCATGTTATTTTAAAAGAATTAGGTGCTGCTATAAAAGAACTGAAACCTACTCCAAATAAGCAAATTCAAGCTTTTGTTGTAAAGGGTAAAGTAACCGATGAAAAAGGAATGCCTTTGCCAGGAGCAGCAGTTGCTGATAATGGATCAGGAAATGGAGTCACGACTGATTTAAACGGAGAGTATGAGATTAGTGCAGTCAGTTCAGCAACTACATTAGCATATAGCTATGTTGGTTTTGTTAGACAAGAAATAAAAGTTGCTGGTAGAAGCCTAATCAATGTGACTCTTATTCAAAGTAATCAGGAATTAGGGGAGGTATTAGTTACAGGATATCAAAACATCTCCAGTGAAAGAGCGACAGGGTCTTTTTCTAATTTAAAATCGAAAGATTTTAAAGAACAACGTTTAAGTAGTTTGGATAAAATATTAGAAGGACGTATTGTCGGGTATCAAGGCGGAAAAATTAGAGGGACTACTTCTATGACTGGTTTGACAACGCCATTGTATGTAATAGATGGTTTTCCTGTTGAAAATACAAAACTGACTCCGTACGCTGATATAGAAGAGAACTTGCCCAATCTTAATTTGGAAGATATTGAAAATATTACTGTACTAAAAGATGCTGCAGCGTCATCTATTTACGGAGCACGTGCAGCAAATGGGGTTGTGGTAATTACTACTAAAAAGGCCAAGGCCGGAAAAACAACTATTTCATATTCAAGCAATTTAACTGTTACTCCTTATAGAAATTATACTGGTAACCTTACTGATTCTGCTGATATTATTGGTTTAGAAAAAGGTTGGGCAGCTGGGAATCCTGATTTGCAGGGAACAAATAGTGCTAGTTATGCACAATCATTATTAGATAATGCTGTGTTTACTAGTCAGGGGATGCAAACTCTTTTAAATGGATACGCTGGAAATATTTCGCAAACTGAAATGAATAATAGTTTGAACGGTCTTGGAGCACAAGGGTATAAATATTATGATGATGTTGCCAGATATGCAAAACGTGACCAGTATTTTACTCAACACAACATAAGTTTAGGCAAAGCAACTGAAACCAATAGTTTTAATGCCTCTTTAACTTACAAAGGAAATCAATTTGAAGATGTATATACTGATAATAAATCAGTTGGTCTTAATTTAAAAAATTCAACACAAGTTAACAGCTGGTTATCTATAGATTTGGGAACCTATCTTAATTACGGTAAAGGCAATACACAAAGCTATAATGCTTTTTTTCCAGAATTTAAATATCAGCCGTACAATCAATTGGTGAATAATGATGGTTCTCATTTTACTTCGACAGCGGCGTCTCGTTATAGTAACTTTACGCTTCAATCGATGCAGAATTATGGTCTTTACAACATGGATATCACGCCAATGGATGAGTTTAGAAGAAATTTAACAGAGAGTAAATACTTCCAAAATAGAACTTACGCCAAATTCAATGTAAAGTTCAGTAAAGTATTTGCCTATAATGCTATGTTTCAATACGAATATGGCGTAGATCGTGACAGTCAGTTAAGAGATAAAAATTCTTATAGTGTAAGAAATCAGGTAAATGGTTTAGTAACTATCGCTAATAATAAAGCAGTTTATAATTTACCTTACGGTGATATTATAAAAGAAACCAATCAAACTTCCAATGCTTACAATTTTCGTCAGCAGTTAAACTTTGATCAGATATTTAATGGGAAACATGATGTTTCAGCCATTGCGGGTATGGAAATACGTCATACAAAACAAGAATTTGACAATAGTACGCGTTACGGTTATGATGCGCAGACATTGTCTTTTACGCCAATAAATCAGATAGATTTACTTAAAGTTTACGGATCTGTTTTTGGTGGTTACTTAAGTCAGAGTGAATTTTCATTAGAAAAAGAATTGCAAAATCGTTATGTCTCTTTATACAGTACAGGAGGTTATACTTTTGATAAAAGGTATTCTGTAACAGGAAGTATTCGGATGGATCGTTCTAATCTTTGGGGGACGAATAATAAATATCAAAACAAACCAACCTGGTCCACCGGAGCAGCATGGAATATCGATAAAGAATCGTTTTTTGAAGCTTCATGGGTAAATGCACTTAAACTTCGTGCTTCGTACGGTATTGGAGGGAATATCGCCAAAGACTCAGCGCCTTATCTTACAGCATACTACAGTTCTAATCCTAATGTTGGAGGAATCCAAGGAAGTGTGAGTTCACGACCAAATCCTGAACTATCATGGGAGAAAACAACAACAACTAATATAGGTTTAGATTTTGCATTCTTTCAAAACAGATTAAGCGGAACTTTTGATGTCTACAACAAAAAAGGAGAAGATTTGTTAGCCAGCAGTCAAGGAATTCCAACAGAAGGATGGGGTTACTCTACTTACAAAATCAATAATGGAGAAATGACTAACAAAGGGATCGAAGTTAGCTTAAGAGGAACCATCGTAAGAACGCCTTCTTTTTCTTGGGATGCGGCTGTTTTATATGCCTATAATAAAAATAAAGTTGATTATGTAAATGTAGTAGCTCCAGTTTATTTCCTACAGTTAGATTACCCTCAGTCATTTCCAAGAGTTGGAACAAATTTCAACTCAGTATACGGATATAAATGGGCTGGATTAAGCAGTACAGGACTACCACAAGTTTATGATGCTTCCGGAACTGCAGTAAAATATAATCCTGGTCAACTGGATGCCATAAAAGATTATGGTTCAACAGTACCCACTCATAGTGGTTCTTTCCATACTTCAGCAGCTTATAAAAACTTCTCTCTTTCGGCACTTTTTATTTATGAATTAGGTCATAAAATTCGAAATACATTTTTACCAATGTTGAGTAATAATTATTCAGGTGCAATGGGAGGTTATATAGCAGATATCAGTATTGTAAACAAAAACATTGCAAATCGCTGGATGCAGCCGGGTGACGAAGGTTTTACAGATGTTCCGAGAGTAGTATATGAATACGATCCGGAATTTAGTTCTGATTCACGTACTATTTATTCGTATGCCGATGTCAACATTCTTGACGCTTCGAATGTAAGATTAAGTAACATTTCACTTTCATATCAAATGCCTTCAGCGCTTATTGAAAAAGTAAAATTACAGGATATACGCTTCAATTGTAATGTAGAAAATGTTTTTACTCTAGCCAAAAGCAGAGATGCTAAATATCTTATAGGTGGCTTCCAATCTCCAAATATTGTATTTGGTGTAAACGTAAATTTCTAATTTTAAAAGACAACAACGATGAAAAATATATATAAAAATATAGTTTGCTTATTAGCATTGGGATTGGCTTTTACCTCTTGCGATAACTATTTAGATGATGTTCCAAAAGGCTCAAAAGTACCAACAACGTTAGCAGATTTTGAAGCTTTTATACGTTCCGAATACGGAAGCCATAGAGTAGATGTTACAGCAGCTTTACAGTTACTAAACGACAGATTTTTAACAATTGCAAGTTTAGCAAACAACCGCTTGGACAACGCAAATTATATGTGGGATGAAAATGCAGACCGCATTGCATTAAAGCAGTCTGATGAGACTGCATACTATGCAAGTTATGCAGGTATTTCGACTTTTAATTTAATTATCGAGAATGCATTAACTGCAACTCAGGCGACTGAAGAAGAAAGAAGAGCAGTTTGGGCTGAGGCAAAAGTATTGCGTGCCATGAATTATTACAATTTGGTAAATTTTTATGCGGATACTTATTTAGCGGCAACAGCTTCAACAAAATTATCGGTGCCTTTAATTACAAGTGCTGATATTAATGCAGCAAGCAAACAGGTAAGTATTCAAGAAATGTATGATTTTATTCTTACTGATGTAAAAGATGCCTTGCCGTATTTACCAAAAGTTTCACAAACCGCTTTGCATCCCAATTTGGGAGCCGGTTATGCTTTTTATTCACGTGTTTATCTGCAAATGAATAATTATACAGAAGCCTTAAAATATGCTGATTTAGCTTTAGCCGAAAACAACAAACTTTATGACTGGGTAGGGTATTATAATACTAATAAAGCAATCATTGAAGTCCCAAATTCATATATAGCAACAACATCTCCAATGGGATATAATTATGTAGAGAATTATACATTCCGTCACGGAGCTACATCAAATGTAACAACAGAGCAAAACGATGTTCCGGTAGAACGCGCTCTACGTTTTGAAACTGGAGACGCACGTTTTATGTCGCGTTGGAAAATAAGAACAGTTGGTACAGAGACTTCTTATAGAAGAACAATGGCCGGAAGTTTTAATTATGGCGGAATTACAACTGTAGAGATTTACTTAATCAAAGCAGAATGTCTAGCCCGTGCAGGACAAATTAGTGATGCATTGAGTTTATTAAACACAGTTCGTAAAACTCGTATACTTCCAGGTTCTTATCAAGATATAGCAACTTCAGATAAAACGACAGCTCTGAATGCTATTTTTAAAACTAAAAATAATGAGCTGATTATGTCAATTGTTCCTTTTGCAGATACTCGTCGATTAAATGCTGAAGGCGTTTACAAAGTAAGTTTCTCAAAAATGGCAAATGGAACCACGTATACTTTGTCTCCGGAGTCTCATTTATGGACCATGCCCTTTCCACAGGGCGCTGTAAAAAACCCAGGAAATGGAACACTAACTCAAAATGTAGATAAATAATGAAACAAAGCTTCCTGATTAGGAATAATTTTCGATAAGGAAGCCTTGTTATAAAAAATAATTAAATACAATTAAAAATCATGAAAAATACAGGTTTAAAATCAGCTTTATTAGCATTAGCACTAGTAAGCACAATCTCATCTTGTTCTAAAAAGGCAGAAGGTTTCACAATCAATGGAAAGTTTTCCGATGTAAAGGATGGAATCGTTTATTTAGAGTTTGAAGATGGGGATAAAAAAATCACAGATTCAACTAAAATTGTTGGAGGAAGTTTTACTTTTAAAGGAAAAGTAGATGAACCTCTATTATATAAAATAAAACTTAAAGGTTCTGAAACAGGAGTTGTTTTTTTATTAGATAACGAAAATATTGCTTTCGAAGCCAAAAAAGATTCCATGTATTTGGCAAAGGTTTCGGGGGCCACTCAGGATTCTATTTATAAATCTTTTTATAAAAATGAATTCAAAAAAATATCTGGTATAGCAGGTCCAATCTATAAAATTTCAGATTCTTTGACTCATGGCGGAAAAGTAGAAATGACTGCCGAGCAAAAAATAATGATGGATAAACGTTGGGATGATATACAAAAATTTGCAGATGATCTAACAGGCAAATTTATTAATTCACATAAAGATAAACTGGCAGGAGCTTTAGTAACTCAAGATCGAATTGCTTCTTATGGTACCCCTGAACAGCTTAAAAAATACTTTGCTATTTTGACTCCAGAAGTGCAAAAATCATTTTATGGTAAAAAGTTAAAAGCAACAATTGCCCTTAATGATAAAACGGCTGTTGGTGCTGTCGCTCCTGAGTTTTCTCAAACAGATGTAAATGGAAAAATCATAAAATTATCCGATTACAAAGGGAAATATGTTTTAGTTGATTTTTGGGCAAGTTGGTGTGGCCCTTGTAGAAAAGAAAATCCTAATGTAGTACTAGCTTATAAAACTTTTCACGATAAAGGATTTGAAATATTAGGGGTTTCTTTAGATGATAAAAAGAATCTATGGGAAAAAGCCGTCGAGAAAGATGGTTTAACGTGGACACATGTTTCGGATTTAAAGGGTTGGAAAAATGAAGTAGCAATTTTATACGGTGTAAGTTTGGTTCCAACTAACTATTTAATAGGACCTGATGGTAAAATTGTGGCTAAAAATCTTCGCGAAGAAGCACTTCAAACTAAATTGAAAGAAATTTTCAGTAAATCATAACACTGTTCTTAGGTGTAAACTATAAAGCGATTGTTAAAATGATGATCGTTTTATAGTCTTAGATATAAATCTCTCAATCATAAAAATGAAAAAAAATATTTTTGTGGGCATTTGCTCACTAGCATTCTGCACTCTAATTTCTGCACAGGATAAATCAGTTAATTTTAAAAAAATCAAGGAGTTAGGTGGTATAGAGGAATATTTGTTCCAGCCAAACGGCATGAGTCTACTACTTTTGCAGGACAATGCATCGCCTGTCGCAACTGTGCAGATTGTATATCGCGTAGGTTCTAAAAACGAGGTTTTAGGTAACACAGGTTCTACACATCTTTTGGAACATTTGATGTTCAAAGGAACGACTACTTTTAATAAAAAAAATGGTAATGATATTACCAATTCTTTGCAAAACACTGGAGCGAAGTTAAATGCTACAACTTGGTACGACCGAACTAATTATTTCGAAACATTGCCAAGTGATAAAATTGAATTAGCACTTCAAATTGAAGCCGATAGAATGCGAAATTCTTTATTACTTAAAGAGGATAAAGATGCTGAAATGACGGTAGTTCGTAATGAGTTTGAACGTAATGAGAACGATCCCAATAGTTTATTAAATAAGGAAATTTGGTCAGCGGCCTATATTGCACATCCGTATCATCATTCTACCATTGGTTGGTTATCAGATATTGAAAAAGCACCAATTGAAGTTTTGCGTAATTTTTATAATACCTATTACTGGCCTGATAATGCAACTTTAACTATTATTGGAGATTTTAAAAAAGACAATGTTTTCGAATTAATCGAGAAGTATTTTGGAAAGATTACCAAAGCGCCTAATGTAATACCACAACCCTATACTGAGGAGCCTGTGCAATATGGAGCTCGTAAAATTGTAGTTAGAAAATCAGGGGAATTGGGAGTTATAAACAAAGCGTATAAAATCCCAGGTGCTTTGCACGAAGATTTACCAGCATTGAATATTTTGGGTCAAATTATCGGATCTGGTCCTTCAGCTATTTTAAGCAAAACTTTTGTGGATAGCGGGATGGGGATTTATACCTATGCATCCGCTACTAATTTTAAAGAAGTTGGCCTTTTTTCTATTGGAGTTGGCTTTCCAACCACATCAAAACATGAGGATGTCGACGCTAAAATAAGTGAGGTTATTGCTAAAATTCAAAAAGAAGGAGTAACTCAAGAAGAAGTGAATCGTGTAGTTGCTGAAATTAGTGCACAAACGATTTTAAGCCGCGATGGTTCGGGAGTTATTTCTTCAAGTCTAAACGAAGCCATTGCCTCTGGTGACTGGACAGATTATGTTACAGGAGTTGACAGACTTAAAAAAGTTACACCAGCAGATGTTTTACGTGTGGCTCAAAAATACTTGATAGAAGATCAAAGCACGACTGGGTATTTTATTCCGAAACAAAGCGGTACACAAGGCCAAGGTGTCGCACATGCAAATAATGTCATTCCTGAAAATGCTCCGTTTTACTACAGACATCCAGAGGGTGGACATTCAGGCGATGGAATTTTGTCAGCTGTTTCAATGGAACAAAAAAACAATGCGACAGAAATAGCATTAGATGAAAATGTAATTAAAAAAAGTACTTCGTCATATAAACGAGAAAAAGTCGTTGGTATTGATGTAGTTTCAATTAAAACTTCGGCTAAAGATTTTGTAACGGTAGAGGCTAGCATTTCGTTAGGAAATTTTGTCAATGAGAATAATAACTCGATGATTCCATCTTTGTCCATTTCTATGTTATCAAAAGGAACTACAAAAAACAACAAATTTAAATTCTCTGAAAAACTGCAAAAATTGGGAGTTTATCTTCAGCTTGATGCCTCTACTAGCAAGATAAGCATTGGTTTTAAATGTTTGAAAAAAGATTTAGATCAGGTAATTGCTTTATTAGCAGAAGAATTACGCTATCCTTTATTTGATGATAAGGAATTTGAAAACTTAAAACAGCAGTTTATTGGAAACACGAGACAAAATTTAAATGATCCTAATCAAAGAGGACGTATAGCTTTATCTCAAGCAATTTATCCAAAAGGAAATCCAAATTACAATTTAAGTGTTGAAGAGGATTTGGCCAATATCAAAAATGCGACCCTTGATGAAATAAAGGCTTTTCATAAGAAATATTGCGGTCCAGCATCCATGCATTTAGTAATTGTTGGAGATACGGATGGAGCTAATTTAAATACTTCTTTAAAAAAATCATTTAATAATTGGAATGGTGGAGTTTCTGAAGAATTAAAATCCGATGAAATCAGCAAAGCAGAAGTAAAAACAGAAGTAGTTACCATTGCAGAAAAACCAAGTGCCGAATTATTCATTGGACAATACACCGGTTTAAAAAAAGCAGATGCTGATTATATTCCATTTTTCATTGCCAATTATACATTAGGAGCTGGTTTTGCTGGTCGTTTGATGCAAACCGTTCGCGATATTGATGGTTTAACCTATAGCATTTCATCAAGTTTAGCCGGAAATATTACTACTGGTGGCTATTGGTTTGTAAATGCATCTTTCAATCCAAAATTATTCCAAAAAGGATTAGACGCGAGTATGGTTCAAGTAGAGAAATGGGTAAAAGATGGAATAACTGAAGAAGAATTAAAAAACAAAAAAACTAATTTAATTGGGAGTTTCAAAGTAGGTATGGCCACAACAACTGGAATGGCTAGAGCAACTCTAAGTTTTGTTGAAAGAGGTTTAGATCCAAGTTATATCGAGCAATACCCAAAGGATATAGAGAAAGTGACATTGAAACAAGTCAATGATGCTATCAAAAAATACATTCAATTGGATAAAATGATCATTATCAAGTCAGGTTCAATTGATCAGGACGGCAATCCGTTACAATAAATTTTAGTAGTTGTCTTTCATTATTTTTCATTTTAGAATTGAATTAGTTATTATTTCTGTGAAAGACCTAAAAGAGCTGTTTGCCGACAGCTCTTTTTAATAAACAAAAAAAAAAAAATCATGAAAAATAGTCTAGTTACCTTACTATTATTGCTTAGTTGCAGTATGTTTGGACAAATGTACCATCCAGTGAAATGGAGCACTTCTTTTGAGAAAATTTCTGAAAAGGAATATATTTTAAAAGCAGAAGCCACGATACAATCAGGATGGCACTTGTATGGCCAATATATTGAAGAAGGAGGACCATCAAGAACGATTTTTACTTTTAAAAATCCAGAAAAAAGTTTCGAACTTATCGATAAAACTACCGAAGAGCAAGGACATGAAGTAGTTGATAAGATTTTCGATATGAAAATTAAATATTTTGAAGATAAAGCACTCTTCACACAGAGAATAAAATTTACTTCTAACGATATTACCAACATTGCAGCCGAAGTTGAATTTATGGTTTGTGATGACACCAATTGTTTGCCGCCATCTTCGGAGGAATTAGCGTTTAAATTTCCAAATGCTAAAAAAGTAACAGTTGTTGAAACATCGGATGCAAAAGGCGCAATAGAAAAGCCTCAAAAGAGCTCAGGAGGATTAATTAACCTTTTTATTATAGCCTTTTTATCGGGTTTTGCAGCCTTATTAACACCATGCGTTTTCCCGATGATCCCTATGACGGTAAGTTTTTTTACGAAACAAAGCAAAACTAAAGCAGCAGGAATTAGAAATGCTTTGATTTATGGCTTTTCTATTATCATTATTTACGTTTTATTAGGTTCGATTGTAACTGCTGTTTTTGGAGCCGATTCGCTCAACGCACTTTCAACGAATGTTTGGTTCAATATCATTTTCTTTATTTTGTTGGTGGTTTTTGCCTGTTCGTTTTTGGGAGCTTTCGAAATTATGTTACCAAATGCTTTAGCGAACAAAGTAGATTCGCAAGCTGATAGAGGAGGACTTATCGGTATTTTCTTTATGGCTTTGGCATTGGCAATTGTTTCTTTCTCTTGTACAGGACCTATTGTAGGGACTTTATTAGTAGAAGCAGCTTCGAAAGGTGGTATTGCTCCAATTATTGGAATGTTGGGATTTTCATCTGCTATTGCTTTGCCTTTTGCTTTATTTGCTGCTTTCCCAGGTTGGCTGAATTCATTGCCAAAATCAGGAGGCTGGTTGAATACGGTTAAGGTAGTTTTAGGATTTTTAGAATTGGCTTTGGCTTTTAAATTTTTATCTAATGCTGATTTAGTTCTACAATCACACCTTTTAGAAAGAGAAGTGTTTTTAGCAATTTGGATAGCGGTTTTTGGAATTTTAGCCTTTTACTTATTCGGTAAAATTACACTGCCACATGATTCACCAATCAATCATATTTCCGTAGGAAGATTAAGCTTCGGACTATTAGTTTTAACTTTTACCATTTATCTGATTCCGGGACTTTGGGGTGCGCCTCTTAAAATAATTAGTGGATTTCCGCCTCCAATGCATTATAGCGAATCGCCTAATGGTCTAGGTCAATCCAACAATCAAGGAGTGGGATCAGCTTCAGATTTACCTGAAGGCGCTGAATATGGAGCTCAAAACATAATCACTTTTCATGATTATGATAAGGGAATGGAGTTTGCAAAAAAAGAAGGAAAACCAGTTTTGTTAGATTTTACAGGATATGCCTGTGTAAATTGCCGAAAAATGGAGGAACTGGTTTGGTCAGATACTAAAGTTTTAGGAGTTTTAAAAAATGATTTGGTTTTAATTTCACTTTATGTAGATGATAAAAAAGAATTACCAGAAAATGAACAATATGTTTCTGAAACTACCGGAAAAAAAATTGAGACAATTGGTAATAAATGGAGCGATTTACAAATTAAAACCTATAAGGCTAACGCACAACCTTTTTACGTAATTGTAGATCATAGTAGTGCGAATCTAATAGAACCTTCGGCTTACAATCCTGACATCGAGAATTATTATAATTGGCTGAAAAGTGGAATTGGAAATTTTAAAAAATAAGATTTTTTAATAAAAATTTAAAAAATGGAAACGCAGTTATATAAAGTGCCTTTAAAACCATTAGAAGAGCATTTTTCAAAATTCAGAGAAAATACAATAGGAGTGAGTTGCCAATTCCTGTCGCACTACGGAACACAAAATCTTCTTTATGCTGACTGGATTGCCAGTGGAAGATCATACGGACCAATTGAGGATATAATGCGAAATAAAGTGGGGCCGATGATAGCCAATACGCGTTCCTTTTCAAGCCAAACTGCTAAAGCATCTACTTATGCTTACCAGTATGCTAGAGACTTGATTAAAAAGCATGTCAATGCCGATGATAATGATGTTTTAATAACTACTGGCACAGGAATGACTGCCGCGCTAGCTAAGTTACAACGAATTATGGGTTTGCGATCCATGGATAATATACTCAACGTCAAATTGTATCATGAAAATGAACGTCCAGTGGTTTTTATTACCCATATGGAACACCATTCCAATCAAGTTCCCTGGTACGAAACTATTGCTGATGTAGTGGTTTTAGCTCCTGGTCAAAATAATTTAGTTGATCCAAATGAACTTACTAAAGCACTTGAAAAGTATGCACACAGAGAGTTGAAAATTGGGTCTTTTACCGCTTGTTCTAATGTTACGGGAATCATTACGCCGTATCATAAATTGGCTAAAATTATGCATCAATACGGAGGCTATTGTTTTGTTGATTTTGCAGCTTCGGCACCGTACGTAAAAATCGATATGCATCCTGAAAATCCTGATGAACAATTGGATGCCATATTCTTTTCACCTCATAAATTTCTAGGTGGGCCTGGAACTTGCGGAGTTTTAGTATTTAATGAAAAATTATATCAGGCAAATTACCCTGATAATCCAGGAGGAGGAAATGTAAAATGGACAAATCCTTGGGGAGGATATGCGTACAATGATTCTGTAGAAGTTAAGGAAGATGGTGGAACTCCCGGGTTTTTACAAGTAATTCGCACCGCTTTATGTTTTGAACTTAAAACACAAATGGGTATTGAAAACATTAAAAACAGGGAGATTCAGTTAGTACATCTTTGTTTTAATGAATTGCAAAAAATAGATGGTTTGAAGATTTTAGGAGATACCGCAGTCGAAAGAATAGGCTGTGTTTCTTTTACGATTGAAAACATTCATTACAATTTAATTATACGGATTCTAAATGATCGTTTCGGAATTCAAGCACGTGGTGGTTGGTCATGTGCGAGCACATACGCGCATAGTCTTTTTAATATTGATGATGAAAAATCTGCAGTAATAGCAAAAGGTATAGCTGATAAAAATTTGACTGACAAGCCAGGTTGGGTACGTTTGTCGTTACATCCAACGATGACAAATGAAGAACTTTTATTTATTTGCAATGCGATAAAGGAAGTAGTCGATAATTATCTAGACTGGCAAAAGCCTTACAAATATAACTCGAATAGGAATGAGTTTGAGTTACCATTAAGTAAGGAAGCCATTTATTCTGATGTAGAAAAATGGTTTTATATTGAATAATAAAACTTGAATACAAGTTTATTCATTGAGTGTATATAGATAAAAAGTAAAATTGATTTTTGTTATTATCGTCCTATGGGTACAATGGTGAAACAGAAGTTGTTAATCATAAGTTTAAAACAATTATTTAGAAAATATAATATGGACACAACACAAATATTTTTAAAAAATAAAGAGGAAGAACAAGATTTTCTCCCTTTGCAAGGAACAGATTATATAGAGTTCTATGTGGGGAACGCCAAACAAGCAGCTCATTTTTACAAAACAGCTTTTGGTTTTCAAAGCCTCGCCTATGCAGGCCCAGAAACGGGTGTGAAAGACAAAGTGAGTTATGTAATCCGACAAAATAAAATAACGTTTGTGCTAACTACTCCTTTGCGAACAGACAATGAGATAGCCGATCATATTTATAAGCATGGTGATGGTGTAAAAGTAATAGCATTAAAAGTAGATGATGCTACTAGTGCCTGGAAGGAAACTACGAGCCGTGGTGCCCAGAGCTACCTAGAACCCAAAGTAATGGAGGATGAAACGGGTGAAGTTATTATGAGTGGCATTCACATCTACGATGACTCAGTTCATTTATTTGTAGAACGAAAAAATTATACCGGTTTGTTTATGCCTGGTTTTGTAAAATGGGATAGTCGATACAATCCAACCTCGACAGGGTTGCTTTTTGTTGACCACTGTGTGGGTAATGTAGGCTGGAACCAAATGAATAAATGGGTGAAATTTTATGAAGATGTAATGGGCTTCAAAAATATTCTATCGTTTGATGATAAAGATATTTCTACGGAGTACTCTGCCTTGATGAGCAAAGTAATGAGTAATAATAATGGCTATGTAAAATTTCCGATTAACGAACCTGCCGAAGGCAAGAGGAAAAGTCAAGTAGAAGAATATCTTGATTTTTACAAAGGAGCTGGTGTACAACATATTGCCATAGCCACCTCAAACATTATAGAAACAGTGACGATGCTGGAACAACGTGGTGTAGAATTTTTAAAAATTCCACCAAGTTATTACGAAACAGTATTAGATAGAGTAGGCAAAATTGATGAAGATTTGATGCCCTTGAGTAAGTTGGGCATTTTGATTGATAAAGATGATGAAGGGTATCTTTTGCAGATATTTACAAAGCCTATCGAAGACAGACCTACATTATTTTTTGAAATCATTCAGCGCAAAGGAGCAAAAAGTTTTGGTAAAGGAAACTTTAAAGCATTGTTTGAAGCAATTGAAAGAGAGCAGGAGGCTCGTGGTAATTTATGAAACTCTCAACAATAGCCGAAACATTGCCTAGTTCTCAGATACTGGCAATCAGCAACTCCATAAAACAAAGGATACAAGCAGGTGAGAAAATTTACAATTTGACAGTGGGTGATTTTGACTCTCAATTATTCCCCATACCCGAAGTTTTAGAGGAGTATATCCTTAATGCTTACAAGAGCAAGTTTACTAATTATCCATTAGCCGAGGGCAACTTGGATTTAAGAGAAGCAATTGTATCATTTACAAAAACCTTCCAAGGGATGATTTATGAGCCGTCAGAAGTTTTAGTAGGTTCTGGGGGCAGGCCATTAATCTATGCTTTGTATCGCACCCTTGTTGACCCAGGAGATAAAGTAATTTATCCCGTTCCTTCTTGGAACAATCATTACTATACACAGTTCACTGGAGGAGTTCCTTTAGAAATTGAAACAACCGCTGATAATAACTTTATGCCAACAGCAGAGCAAATTGCTCCTCATTTAAAAGAGGGGGTACTATTAGCACTATGTTCTCCGCAAAACCCTACAGGAACGGGGTTCACGAAACAAAATTTAAAAGCAATTTGTGAACTCGTTTTAGAAGAAAACAAACGCCGTTCTGATGGAGAGAAAAAGTTATACATACTTTTTGACCAGATGTACTGGCCTTTGACCTATGGGGAAAATCAACATCATGATCCTATTTCGGTTTTGCCAGATATCCGCCCATATGTGATATATGTAGATGCCATTAGTAAATCTTTTGCTGCTACGGGTGTAAGGGTAGGATGGGCAATGGGATCTTCAGTTGTATTGAGTAAAATGAAAGCTATCCTCACTCATGTGGGTGCATGGGCACCAATGGCAGAACAAAAAGCTGTTGCGACTTTTCTTGTGGATACAGTAGCAATTGAAAAATATTTGCTACAATTTAAAGCAGAATTAGAGGAACGCCTGCAAATGATTTATAATGGTATTCTTTTATTAAAGCAACAAGGTGTTGCTATTGATGCCATTGCTCCACAGGCTGGGATTTATTTAACTGTTAAAATTGAGGTAGCCGACGCACACACATTATTATTGGAACAAGCAGGCATTGGTGTCTTGCCTTTTTCGGTATTTGGTACAGCTAAAGATTCACCTTGGTATCGCATAAGTGTTGGTACTTTTAAAAAGGAAGATATACAACCTATGTTAGAAATTTTAAAAAAAGTATTACTCCCATTACCGATGATAAGGAATGATACCGCATAAACATCATACACGGTTTAGAAAACTAGACGCAGGTTTGTATTCGTTCATTGCGGTTTTCTTAAAACTATATGAGTAAACAAGATAAGGAAATTGGAGTGCCATTGCAGACAACCCCAGGAAAAATATTTTAGTAGAACAGTTAAAAGCTGAAATTAAACCTTATATGATTGGGTTTGGTAAAATAAATATTGGGAAGTAATTCTCGAATTTAATTAGCCTAAGACTAAAATGACCAATTTTTTAAAAAATAAAAAATAAAATTACAAATACAGTGAATACAATAGAAAAACCAACCAAATTAGAGCTGTACTTCCGGCAGTTTCGTAACAATATTATAGGAATCAATCAGCAGTTTGAATCCCCCTATGGAGAAAAAGAAATCATCTATACAGATTGGACGGCTAGCGGACGCTTGTATCGTCCTATTGAGGAAAAACTAATGAACGAGTTTGGTCCGTTTGTCGCTAATACCCACACTGAAACTACTGTTTCCGGAACTGCCATGACCAAAGCCTATCACAAAGCACGTCACATTATCAAATATCATGTGAATGCGAGTAGTGATGATGTTTTGATTACGGATGGAACTGGAATGACGGGAGTCATTAATAAATTTCAACGTATTTTGGGTTTAAAAATACCTGAAAACATGAAAGAATTCATAAGCATTCCCCCCGAAGAAAAACCAGTCGTTTTTATTTCACATATGGAACATCATTCCAATCAAACCTCTTGGCTGGAAACCATTGCTGATGTTGTGGTCATTCCACCTTCTGGAGATGGGTTGTTTTCCGAAGAGAACTTAGAATTATTATTGGAAAAATATAAAGAAAGAGCTTATAAGATAACCTCGATTACTTCTTGTTCGAATGTAACTGGTATCCGAACTCCTTATCATCAAGTCGCCAAACTAATGCACCGTCATAATGGACTTTGTTTTGTTGATTTTGCCTGTTCTGGACCTTATGTGCAAATTGATATGCATCCTGAAGATCCAGAATGCTATCTTGATGCTATTTTCTTTTCCCCACACAAATTCCTGGGTGGTCCAGGAACCCCAGGAGTATTGGTTTTTAACAAAAAGCTATACACTAATATGATTCCAGATTGTCCTGGAGGAGGCACCGTTTCTTGGACTAATCCTTGGGGCGAGCACCAATACATTGACAATATTGAAGATAGGGAAGATGGTGGAACACCAGGTTTCTTGCAAGTGATAAAAACGGCCTTGGCAATTCAGCTAAAAGAACAAATGGGAATTGATAATATTCTGAATAGAGAACATGAGATTGTGGAATCTATTTTTGACTCTTTGGGGAATACGTCCAACATCAAAATTCTTGCTGGTCAGCATCACGATAGGTTAGGGGTGATTTCTTTTTATATTGACGATTTGCATTTTAATTTGGGTGTGAAACTATTGAATGATCGTTTCGGAATCCAAACCCGAGGTGGATGCAGTTGTGCAGGAACCTATGGGCATTTTTTATTGCACGTAGATCAGGAAACTTCCCATAAACTCATTGAGGAAATCACTTTGGGTGATTTAATAAGAAAACCGGGTTGGATTAGGATGTCTATTCATCCAACTACCACTACTGCCGAAATTGAGTTTGTCTGTGACAGCATCAAGGAATTGGCGGCAAACCATGTAGCATGGGCTTTGGACTATGATTATAATGCGATTACCAATGAGTTTGTGAATAAAAATGCACAACCTTTGGAAGACGAATTGGTAAAAGGATGGTTTTCGATTTAAAAATTAAAAGAAAAAGACCAAGAATTTAACTTCAATAATTAAATAAAATAGTATTATGTCTGATACAATCGAAAAAATAAAATGCCTTATTATAGGTTCTGGTCCTGCGGGTTATACCGCAGCCATTTATGCCGCCAGAGCCAATATGAATCCCGTTTTATACCAAGGAACGCAACCAGGCGGGCAACTGACAACTACCAACGAAGTGGAGAATTTCCCTGGATATGTTGATGGGGTTACGGGTCCCGAAATGATGGTTCAGTTGCAAAGTCAAGCGCAACGTTTTGGAACCGATGTGCGTGATGGCTGGGCTACGAAAGTAGATTTCTCTGGGGATATTCACAAGGTTTGGATAAATGATAGCATCGAATTGCATTGTGAGACTGTAATAATCTCAACAGGAGCTTCTGCCAAATATTTAGGATTGCCATCAGAGCAACATTATTTAAAAATGGGTGGTGGTGTTTCTGCCTGTGCTGTTTGTGACGGATTTTTTTATAGAAACCAAGAAGTAGTAATTGTAGGAGCCGGGGATTCAGCCTGTGAAGAAGCCCACTATTTGTCTAAGCTTTGTAAAAAAGTAACTATGTTGGTTCGAAGTGAAAAGTTTAGAGCTTCAAGAATTATGGAAGAGCGTGTCCGTAAAACGGAGAATATCACTATTTTGATGAACCACGATCCCGTTGAAGTATTAGGTGATGAGCAAGTTGTTGAGGCGGTAAAAGCATTAAACAAAACTACAGGAGCTATTGTTGATATTCCATCTACAGGTTTTTTTGTCGCGATTGGTCACAAACCCAATACAGATATTTTTAAAGAGTATATTACACTGGACGAAACAGGATATATTGTCAATACTGCGGGTTCTTCAAGAACAAATGTACCAGGTGTTTTTGTGGCTGGTGATGCCGCAGATCAGGTGTATCGTCAGGCGATTACAGCCGCAGGAACTGGTTGCATGGCAGCACTGGATGCTGAAAGATATTTGGCTTCCAAAGAGCATTCAGTTTTAAGGGTAGAGAAATTTACTCAAGAAATTATGGTTTAAGTCCTTTGAAATATCCGTGCAGTATTTTATGCGCAAAAAGAAAAATACTTTATAAAACAGGTCTCATATTAAAGAATTAATTTAAAATGATGTTGTATAATATTTTCAAAATAAAGTGCGGATATTTTGGAATAATATAAACCCAATACAGGAGAATAACCGGTATTAGTTTTTTTTCTATTTTATAGCTTGGCATTGTGTTGTTTTTTAATGGATGTTATAGCTTAAAATTAGGATTTTTTTAATTTTCTTAGAAGACCAAGTTAGCCTGTCCTCTAGTAATAAAAGAATTTTATGATCAATTCGACGAATAGTTCTGATTTTGTAAGTTATTGAAGCACAAATTCAAAAATCATCTAGAATTCATAATATGCTAATTTTTTATGCTTTTTTATTTTTTTGTAAAAAAAATTAGCCAAATAAATGTAAAATAAATGAAAATAGGAGTAATAAAAGAAAACCAAAAAGGGGAAAAAAGAATAGCCATTTCGTCAAATATTTCAAAACTGCTTATTGAAAAAGGTTTTGAAATACTTGTTGAAGAAGACGCAGGATTAGCGTCTTTATATAAAAATTCTGATTATGAATCGGTTGGAGCTAAAGTCACAAATAGAGCTACACTTTTTGAAGAATCAACAGTCCTTATCAAAATTAACCCATTTGATGAAGACGATTTAAAGATGGTAAATAACACTCACATTTTAATGAGTCAATTGTACCATAAATCGAATGCTGAATTAGTAAAAGCTATCGCTTCAACCGGAGCAACAGCATTTTCAATGGATGCCATGCCTCGTATTTCAAGAGCCCAAGACATGGATGTGTTGAGTTCACAAAACAATTTAGCGGGTTATAAAGCGGTAATTGTTGGTGCTAACGAAATGACCAAAATATTCCCTCTAATGATGACCGCCGCCGGAACAATTGTTCCTTCTAAAGTATTGATTTATGGTATTGGAGTGGCAGGGTTACAAGCCATTGCAACAGCTAAAAGATTGGGAGCTGTGGTTCAGGCTACTGACATTAGATCTGAAACTAAAGAACAAGCAGAGTCCCTGGGGGCAAAATTTATTCTAGTTGATAATTCAGGGGAGACCTCAGAAGGAGGCTATGCCAAAGAAGCTTCTGAGGACTATGCACGCCGACAGAAAGAGGCCGTTAATGACTCTCTATTTCAAGCTGATTTGGTAATCACAACAGCCATGGTTCCTGGCCGAAAAGCTCCGGTATTAATCACAGCAGAACAAGTTAGACAAATGAAAAACGGAGCCGTTATCATTGATTTAGCCGCGGCTCAGGGAGGTAACTGTGAGTTAAGTGTTATCAATGAAACCGTTGTCGAAAATGGAGTTAAAATCATGGGGTATACGATGGCTCCTGAAAGTGTTTCAACAAATGCAAGTGAATTGTACGCCAAGAACATGTACAATTTTATCAACCATTTGACCCAAAACAATGAATTCAAATGGGAATTAGAAGAGGAAATCACCAACGGTACTTTAATCGTATATAACGGAGCTATTAGACAAAATTAAAACAAAAGAAAATGAATGATTTATTGAATTTTTTAACTGAGAATCTTAACCTTATATATATTCTAATATTTGCCATATTTATTGGTGTAGAATTAATCAAAAATGTCCCATCAGTCTTACATACACCATTAATGTCTGGAGCAAATGCTCTGAGTGGTGTCGTAATTGTAGGAGCCATTCTGGTCATGTTAGAAGCCCAAACCACTTTGGCTTTAGTCCTGGGGTTTATAGCTGTAATTCTGGGAACCATAAATGTTGTTGGTGGTTATGCTGTTACTGATAGAATGTTACAAATGTTTAAAAAAAGAAAATAATCGAATAATGAACTTAGAACTTAGCTTAATATATTTAGTTTCAACCCTAACGTTTGTTTTCGGTCTGAAATTTTTAGGACACCCGGAAACAGCCAAAAAAGGAAATCTTATCTCAGGAGCCGGAATGGGCTTAGCCATTCTTGGAACATTGTTATTTCATGGTATTGATAAGGTGCCAACAATGAATTACATTCTAATTGGATCTGCTTTACTAATTGGAACTATTTTAGGTTGGATAATGGCCATGAAAGTGGCGATGACCAAAATGCCCGAATTAGTTTCTTTGTTTAATGGTTTTGGTGGTGGTAGCGCACTATTAATCGGTATTGTAGAGTTTGGCAACAATGTAGGGGTCGAAGATACAAAGAAAGCGTCTTCGGCAATTCTAGCAACAATTCTATCGGCCATTGTCATTGGCAGTATCACTTTTACTGGAAGTTTAGTGGCCTGGGCAAAATTAAACGGATCGATGAAAGATCTAAGATTACCCAAATATAATTTAATTAATAATGTGCTCTTCATTACCCTTGTAGCATTTTCAGCCTACATCGTTATGATGAATACAGATAGTATGATGTTAATTTACATTATATTAATTGCTTCTTTAATTTATGGGTATTTATTTGTCGCTCCCATTGGTGGTGCCGATATGCCCGTTGTCATATCATTATTGAATTCATTAACTGGTATTGCCGCAGCAATCACAGGCGTGCTGTATGGAAATATGGTGATGATTGTTGGTGGTATTTTAGTAGGTTCTGCAGGATTCATATTGACATTTGTGATGTGTACAGCAATGAATCGTTCACTATCTAATGTTATTTTTGGGGCATTTAGTGCCAGCTCTGATGCTTTTGCCGGCACAGCCACAAAAGTAGGTGGAACCATAAAGAAAACAACGGCTAGCGATGCTGCGGTAATGATGAATTATGCAAGCAAAGTTGTTATTGTACCCGGTTACGGATTGGCTGTTGCCCAAGCACAACATGCTATTCATGAGCTGGAAGAGCAACTGACTAAAAAAGGCGTAGATGTTTGTTATGCAATTCATCCGGTTGCGGGGCGTATGCCAGGACACATGAATGTTTTATTAGCAGAAAGTAATGTTGATTACGGTAAATTAATAGAAATGGATCATATCAATCCGCAATTTGCAAATACAGATGTTGTATTGATCGTTGGGGCAAACGATGTGGTTAATCCGGCGGCCAATAATGATCCTTCTAGCCCAATATATGGAATGCCTATTTTAGATGTGGAAAACGCAAAATACATTATCGTTAATAAACGTAGTATGAATGCAGGTTACGCAGGTATCGAAAATGAGCTTTTCTTCAATCAAAAAACTTCGATGTTATTTGGTGATGCAAAAGAGGCTTTAACGAAATTAGTGGCAGAGTTGAAGAACATTTAGCATTTATTTTAAAAAAAGGATTTAAACAAAGCCATGAGAAATCATGGTTTTGTTATTATTACTTGCAAATTCCAATGCCACTGATCATCTTATTCCAATTTGTAGTGACCATTGAATTCCAAATCATTTTATAAGTATCAATTCAGTTGTAATGTTTTGATTTTAAGTGTGATAAAGGCATGTTTGGAAATGGATTAATTACTAATTTGTACTGGTCAATTAAAACTGGAATGGGGTGGTCAGTTTGACCATTCTTTCCATATTGAGTGGATCATTAAAGCTAAATTCATGACTACTTGTGCCTCTGGGAACAGAAAAATTTTCTTTAGGCAGAGAAAGTCCCTTGAACCGTTCCAAGACTCTGTCCGGACTGGGGATTTTCAGGAAAGGATTCTGTTTTAAATGCCGGTTGAAGTTGCCCGATAGGTCTTCAATACAATCACCTCCACAGAAATAAACGCTCCAGAAAGAATACAAAATGTCTTTCCACTGATATCTTGATTGAGCGGGTAATGGTTTTAATTAAGGAGATTCCCTAATTTAAGAGTTTCAAATTCTTTTAAAACGAAATTTAAACCATCCAAATGGACTTATGTCCGAAGAAATTATTACTTTCATAATTGGTATTTGATGCAACACCAATTTAGGTGAAAATACCCAAACCACAAAGCATTTGGTGTCAAATCTTTGCGGTTATTTTTAATGTAGACATGCGGATTTAAGGTGCAATTCCGCGCCATCGGGTTCATTGTTGGCTTTACAAGCCCAACGAGCCCTTAACTATTAGCGGTAGTTTTTTTACAGTTTCTAAAAATATAACATTTTTTATTAACTAGTCAGTAGCGAATATTTTCTTTCTATGATTTACTCCCCAATCTTTTAGAGCATAAATAATTGGTGTTAGCGTGTCTGCATAATCGGTTAGTTTGTAAGATATTTTTACAGGATAATCTTCAACAATTATTCTTTTGATAAGTTGATGTTGTTCCAAATCTTTAAGTTCTTTTGCTAATACTTTTGGTGTTAATCCAACAATACTTTCTTGAATATCAGTAAATCTTTCGTTGCCAACGCCAACAGAAATTATTATTGGTAACTTCCATTTTCCATTTATAACTTCTAGTGTGTCACGTACAGGTTTTACGGTCTCAAGACAGTCGCAAAACATTTTATTTTTTGCCATAATTATTGTATTTTCACTTTCTTTAAGGAAAGCGCTATACAAAGGAAAGTAATTTTAAGTAATTTTGCAGTATAATTAATTTAAAATTTAAGAAGCAAATGAAAATAGGAATAATTGGAACTGGTGCTATCGGAGGTACAATCGCAAAAAAAATGATTGATGCGGATCATCAAGTTAAAGTTACAAATAGAGGTGGGTTTGATGAATTAGAGAAGAAAGCAAACGATTTTGGTGCGATACCAGTTTCTTTGATAGATGTTGTAAAGGATGTAGATGTCGTAATACTTTCAATTCCAACTAGTGCAATTTCTGATTTGCCTAAAAATTTGTTTGAAGAATGTAGACAAGATTTAATTATTGTGGATACCTCAAATTATTATCCATTTCGTGATGGCGAAATTGAAGAATTAAAAGCGGGTAAAATTGAAAGTGAATGGGTTTCTGAGCAAATTGGTCGTCCTGTTATCAAAGCTTTCAACAATCTTTTGGCCGAAAGTCTTGCTCACGGAAATGAGAAAATTGCTATGGCAATTTCGGGTAATGATAATAATGCTAAAAAAATAGTATCTGATTTGATAAAAGATGCAGGTTTTGATTTTGTCGATGCAGGAATTTTGTCAAACTCTTGGAGGCATCAACCTGGAACTCCTGCTTATTGTAGGGAATTAAATGCGTCAGAACTAAAAGAAGCACTCGAAAATGCAGATCAAAAAACTGCTCCTCAAATTCGTGATAATGCAATTTCAGATTTAATGAAATTTACAACTCAACCAACACACGAAGAAATCGTAGCCTATAACCGAAATTTATTTGCTTAAAACCCAAAGATGAGTTATCGATTTCGATAATTGCATAAATATCCAAAGCGGAAGTTTTAAGCTGTCCACTTTTTGTATTATTGTAATATCTTTCAAAGTGGCACCATTTCAACCGAAATGGGTGGCACGGTCCGACCGAAATACCCACAGGATGCTGAAATATTTACTTTCGCAGGTCTTTACAGTGCTTGGAATGACATTCAAACGGGAGAGGCACTAAATAGCTATACCATCTTAACAACAGAGGCTAACGAAACGATGAAATATGTTCACAATATGAAACAAAGGATGCCTGTGATGCTAAAAAAAGCCGATGAAATGGCTGGGCTAGACCATTCTAATCCAATTAACGACTTTGCTTTTCCCTACCAAGCCAATTTGATAGCGCTTAAGGTATAATTAATAGTAATTTCTTACCGTGCTAGAAGGTTATATAACTAGAGGAAATGTACCACACGAAAGGATTCGCGCCTTTACTTTGTATTTGAAGTTATCCTGATAGCATATGACTCCACTACCAATGTAGCTATCGTTTAGGCAATCTTTTAATCTTACGGTTATCGATGAAATTATTTTATCGAAAGATGATTTTATCCTAATTATGTTTAGGAATTAAATGTTTTTACCATCAATTCTTGTTCTCCTCTTGAGATTCCTATTTCTTTAGCAATCGTCTTCCAGTTGCTTGTAGCTTGAATAACTTCTTGCATAATAACTTCCATTTGTCGTTTGTTTAAACGGAAATATTCTCCAACATTTTTTGCTAATTCGAAATCGAGGTCGTTATTATCAGTATCGATATTTAAAGCCAAACCGTCCTTTTCAATTGAGGGGTTTAGGTCGTAGGCTGGTGACAATATCCAGCCTTCTTTGGTCAGGATAAAGCCGTGGTTTCTTAAATGGTCGTCTTTGTTTGAAATAGCTATGTTGAATACTATTCTGCGCCATAATTGGTGTAAGTTAGCTTCTATATTTGTTCCATGATTACTAATGAATTCGGCTATGTCTAAATAGCTTGCCGGATTGTCCCGGATGGTATCTTCATTGTTTCCAGTCATGGTCATTGCGGATGCAAAGTGTATTCTTTCGCCGTTTTCCCTGTCGAAGCGTTTTGTGAAAAATGTATGGTAGTTGCCCATTATTTTTTCTATCCTACATGGTGCCATTTCTATACCCGCATTTATTGCCAATTTATAGGATAGGAATTCCCAGGCCCCTTTGTCTGTAGTGTCGGTTTTGGATGGGAATTTAGCAATCCAAAGGCTTTTATCATTGTCTAGGATATTGGCTTTTGGTCTAGCTCCTCCGAGTGAAGATCCTGGTGCCATCAGAACAGACAACCATTTTTTTACGGCATCATTGTCATCGTCGTTTTCAAAATTAGCGGCTGCATTTTGCAGTTCGCGAATGGACGACCATGGCGGTGTTGATGCTGTTTTATTGTTGTCTAAGAAATCTCCTTCTGGATTTATTTTGAAGCGTAATGCTCCCATACGACTTTCATCGTAAACACCTAACAGAAAATCAATATCATAAAGTGTTGGTGCTTTTTCTCCTTTTTCTTTTGCCCATTGCGCCGCTCTCCGCTTCATCAGTGTTCTTCCCCAAGTGTCAGGCATACTGTCCAGAAATATTCCGAAGTTTTCTTTTTGGTTTGGGTATTGTGGTCCACCATATAATTGAATGTCTGGATCTAACAGGAATTTTTGTTCCGATTTTATCCAGTCTTTGTTGTATTCAAAGCTGAATGCTTTTTTACCTTTAGCTTGCTGTGCGGACAGGATGCCAATGATTTTGGGTTCATTTATACCCTTCCAATGTGCATAAACGTATATATCGGTTTTGTTTTGAGCCATTTTAGATTGATGTGATTTCTGATTAACTACCCCGCTCTCCGAACATCTCTCCAATCCCGATAGTTATCGTGAGGAGAATTTTAGTTTGGATTAAATGGTATAATTTTATTTTAATAGTTCGAGATCCTGAAGTTTTCTTCCGAGTTCATCGTCTGAAGCCAGTTTTAGGAAATCGTCCTGAAGGCCTAATACTCTGAGTACATTGAAATAAGCACCCATTGCCACACTTGAGTTTCCCAACTCGATTAGGTGTAATGTGGATCTTGAAATGTCGGCTCTCTCCGCTACCTGTATCATAGTGAGTTTTCTTCTTTTACGAGCCATTTTTATGTTTTCCCCCATTTGCTCCAATATCTTGTCATACTTTGGGAAAACAGTCTGCTTTTTTGTTGCCATTTATTTTAAAATATTCGTTATTCTAAACAAAAATAGCTTTTATGTTTTAAATAACAGACATTTTGTCTTTTTTAATTATTTAAAAATGTTTATGGTAGCAACCGATGTCGTAAGATTCTTTTTTTTGTTTCCAATTTGAATAGGAACGAATTATAAATCCGCGGGAACTGGGCAATTTGGTAATTGTTAGATTATTTGTTTTAGATTTTGATAGCTTGGGTTATCGTGTTGATAGTACAAGGCATGTACTTTAATGTATATTTGGCGCTCGTCATAAACGATTCTTTACTTAATACTTAATTAAAAATGTTAAATTTTTTCAAAGAAAAGCAGAGGTGAACTTTCAGACGAGCTTTTATAAAAAACAATCTGGTGCATTATTCCAATAGATATAATTAAAGCTAAGTTCCACAGTTATTTCTTAAATTTATCTCTGAATATTTTTCTAAATTTTAACTACAATAATTATGTGTTATTATACTCAGCAACATGCCTCAATGAAAGATGTAACAAAACGATTTAAAGCTACTGTTGATGATCCAGATGCTTTTTTAGTATCAGATATGATTAATGGGTTTGCTCACTTGAATACACCCATCATAGTTGATAAAACACCTGATATAATATCTACTAACTACAGTTGGGGATTAATACCCTCGTGGGCCAAGAATAAGGATTTTAGAAAAAACACCTTGAATGCGAGAATTGAAACCATTGACGAAAAGCCTTCTTTCAAAAACGTAGTTAATAACCGATGCTTAATTATTGCTACTGCCTATTACGAATGGCGCTGGATCGACCCGAAAGGAAAGCTAAAAGAGAAATACCAAATCAACTCACAGGATACCGAAATATTTACTTTCGCAGGTCTTTACAGTACTTGGAGTGACATTCAAACGGGAGAGTCGCTCAACAGCTATACCATCTTAACAACAGAGGCTAACGAAACGATGAAATATGTTCACAATATGAAACATAGGATGCCTGTGATGTTAAAAAAAGCCGATGAAATGGCTTGGCTAGACCATTCTAATCCAATTAACGACTTTGCTTTTCCCTACCAAGCCAATTTGATAGCATTTAAGGTATAATTATTACTAAAAGCTTAGCGCGCTACTATTTGTTTTACAACTGGTTTGATGAAGAGACTACATATTTAAAATGCTTAAATGTTCTGATGAGGTACTCCTCAATAACAGAGCTGCTCAAAAAAAGGTTTTTGTTTCTTGTTCGAAAATTTCAATAGGAATTTGATGTGCTAGTTCTCTCCTGATGCTAATGTGATAATCAGTTGTAGGATTAGTGTTTTGTGCCAAGAAGTTTAGGTTGTCTTTTGCTTTGATCACCTCATCCTGGGCACCCAAAACAAATCGCATAAAAGGACTGTTTTTTATAGGTAGTGTTGTAGGAATTATTTGTTCGATATCACTGCGATAGGGTAGAGCAGGATTGTACAGTAAAGCACAAAGACCTAGACTATTTGCCAGATGGTAAGCTGCAAAACCACCCATGCTGCTTCCGATTATGACATTGATATCCTGATTGTGATACACATTATATAAGTTTTGAATGGCATTGTGATCCGATTTATAATTGATGTCGGGAGCTATTACGGTACCATAGGTTTCAAGAATGGCTCTTTTTGTGTCACTTAATTTACTTTCGAGACCGTGTAGGAAAAGGATGTTCATAGTATCTTTTTAAAATTAAATAGTGTGCTAGGTATGGAAGTTCAATAATTATTGCTTTTAGTAAATATGTAATGTCAAAGAAATGCTATTAGTAATTTCTTCCCCAAGGTTTTTTTACCAAATAATTTTCACAACTCGAGCACTCGCGACCAAATTGCCATGTTAGTGAAAGTTCATGTACGCCTTGTGTATTCCCTAGTTTTGAGGTGTTTATATCATATGAATAACCCAAAACAAAACGATCTAACTGAATAGATCCAAATAGATTTACAGACGTTAGAAAGTGACTGTTATCACTTCGTCCTTCTGGGTTAGTTGCTGCAAGAACTCCCACAATTAATGGTTTTAATTCTAATGCTGTTCCGAAATCTAATCTGTTGTATTGTGCTTGACGCATATAACTAGCTGTCAATAATAAATTTGTTTGATCAGGGAAAAAATTTAAATGACTCTCATTTAAACTTAATGAATATCCGGTATGAATACTTAGAAACATATCTAAAGGAACGGCACCATTTGCAGTAAAAGCAATATTGGGTTTATTCAAATGTTTTAATGAAGCACCAAACCAAGCTTTGTCACTATACAATATTATTCCAGAGGATATATCCAGTAAGTCAATTTTCTCATTTGCATTCAATGCACCTGGATCAACGCTGCCTCCGCTGATTGTGCCATCATTGGTATTGATTTGATCTTCGAATAAAAGGCTGCTGAAATTAAAGTTTTTTCGACCATATCCAGCTTCAATGCCTAAACGAAGTTTCCAATCATAATTTAGATTAACATTGTAGGAGTAGACCGCATTGACTTGAACATAATTATAATTTGTAAATACTTCACTTTGATTTAAAATAGACAAGCCTAATCCCATGTTCCTTTCCGGGCCTATAGGACCGTTGACAAACGCATATTCTGAATCTATTCTGCGGTTCTCATTTGGCCATTGAGAACGGTGTATAAGACCAGTATAACCAGTTACTAAAGTTCCAGCGAATGCAGGGTTTAGTGTTTCAGGAACCAAAAAATATTGGGTAAAAACGGGATCCTGTGCTTTCACTTCTGTAATAGATAGAGAAGTGAACACTATAAATAAAATAAATTTTAATTTCATTCTAATTTGGGGGCTTATTTTATTAATACAAATGGGTGATTGACATTGACAATAGTTCCGTAAAACGTTTCGCCACTGACTTTACAGAAGTAATTACCGTTTTCAGCTTTATAGCCTTTTATTTTAGCATCCCATCCTCGCAAGACATCCGCTTTTTCTGAATATATCAATGAACCCCAGGTGTCATATATATCCAGACGAACGTTTTTTAAAGCCTTAATTACGGGTCTAAATGTGTCATTGATATTATCATCGTTTGGAGTAAAAGCATTCGGAACAACGAGCAGATAGCCTTTGCCAACAGTAAAAGTGATCTTTTTAACATAAATACAACCAAAAGGATAGGTTACTGTTTGTGTCACCACGTAATCTTTTGGATTGATGAAGGTATGTACCGGGTTCAATTCGGTTGAAGTAGTGCCATCACCGAAATCCCATAGCATACTCACGTAATCTCCAGTTGCTGTGTTAGTGAACTGAATGGGATCATTTATGGAATAATTACCATAAGTAGAATATGAATATGAACTTGCATTGAATGAAGGTGTTCCAAGTGATTGCAATTTAACATTGAAAGAGTAATTGGATTTACATCCAATAGCATCTGTTACAGAAAGTATAGCAGTTCCATTTTGACTGGTATTCATAATTTCGTTGTTGGCGCCGCTAATGGTTCCGCTTGACCACTCGAACAAGTAGGGCGGAACACCACCCGAAGCTTGGGCTACAAAATTTTGTTTGATGTATTTGGTATCGCAGTCGAAGTCCGTTTTAGTGACTACTTCTATAACAATAGGTGGTGGCCTATTGATACTGTATTGCGCCTGTTGTGAACAACCATTAGCGTCTTTTACAGTAACCAAATAGTTTCCTGCGGGAATATTGGCCAAATCTTCCGTTGTAGCACCGTTAGACCAGGCATAGGTAAATGGAGCGGTACCGCCAGCAACAAGGAGGTTTATCGCCCCGCTATTGGCATTGTCACAATCAAAGGCATTGGTGACATTGGCCGAAAGTACTAATAATTGAGGTTCTAATATGATAAAAGTTCTTTTGATCGTACAAGGCTTGCTGTCAACAATTGTTACTGTGTAAGAACCAGGCCCCAAATTATTTCTGACATTTCCAGCCGTGGCATTATCATCCCACACCAGTTTCACGGGAGTGATACCACCCACTAGATTTAGATTAATACTGCCATTATTATTACCAAAACAACTGATGTTTTTGACAACCGGATTGATTGTGAAAATGGGCGCTTCGGGGATATTTACATTCAATGTTTTTACACAATTATTTGAATCTGTAACGGTAATCAAATAATCACCAGCGGATAGATTGTCCTGGAAAGTACTACTTCCTAGATTACTCCATACTATTTGATAGGGTGCAAGACCGCCATTTATAGCAAGAGTTATAGAAGCATCATTAGAACCATAACAGATAATGGGAGTTGTGGTCGCGGTAATAATAATTTCAGATGGTTGGGTTAAGGTAACACTTAATGTTTTTGAACAACCCGAATTATCGGTTACTGCCAAATTATATGTTCCAGCTGCAATGGCGTCTAAGTCTTTATTGGAACTTGTAAAACCATTTGGTCCTGTCCAGGCATAGTTATAACCGGAAATTGCGGGTGTTCCTCCAACTGCCGATATATTTATAGCTCCTGTAGATTCGCCAAAACACAATATGTTGGTCTTGCTAATCAGACTAACCGCTAATACAGGTGGTTCAGTGATGGTAAATGTCGCAGTTTTTGGGTTGCAATTTTTTGCATCTGAAACCGAAACAACGTATACTCCAGGACCTAAATCTGATAAGTCTTCTGTGGTTGCATAAGGGGTTCCGTTTTTCGTCCAGGCGTAAGAATAGTTCAAGTTACCGCCCGAGACTGTGATTGCAATTGAACCATCTGCCTTATTAAAACAACTAACATTTTTATGCAAATCAGTGCCAATAATAATATCATTAGGTTCTGTGATCGCATAGGTTTTAGTAATAGGACAACCACCAGCATCTGTAATGGAAAGGTCATAATTTCCAGGAGCCAAATTTGAAATGTTAGATGCAGATGAGGTAAATCCGTTTGGTCCTGTCCAACTGTAGGTATAAGATGTTCCTGTACTGAATGGTATTCCTCCGGTGCTACTAGTTTGGATTTCACCATTATTGGCACCGAAACAACTGCTGTTTGTTAAAGTAACAGTAGATGAAATGGAAGGGTTTACGGTAACCATAATTGTAAATACATTTCCAGGACAACTACCCGTAATTGGAGTTACATTATAGGTGACAGTAACAGGATTTGAAGAGGAATTTACTAATGTTTGGCTTATTGTCGGTTGAGGCGTTGGTTGAGATATTGCGCCTGTAATTACACCAACTGGAGAAACAATAGGGGTTGTCCAACTGTATAAAGTGTTATTTGGAACGATATCCCCAGCAGAATTTAGCGGGTCTACTGTAAATGAATTTCCGCTACATATTAGTGTTGTTTTTGAGGATATAACAGGGTTTTGATTGATTGCGACCTCAGCAATTGAAGATGTTAAATTAGAACAGCCGCCTGATGACAGTGTGATGACACAGTAATAATAAATGGTTCCCACTGTAGTTTTTGGCGGGTTGTAAGAGTTAGTTGTAGCGGCAGAAATAGGGCTGCTTCCAGTGATTGAATTCATACTATTTGAGTACCATTGGTAAGTGGGGGGTCCCGCACCGTTATTATAGCTTACATTTAGAATTGTAGGGTTTTGTCCTAAACATACTGTACTGGAAATTGGTTGTGTCACAATTGTAGGTGCAAGACTTATGATTACCTCAGCAGTTGTACTTGTCACATTACAACCATTAGCTGTTTGTGTAATCAGGCAATAGTAATACTTTTTTCCAACTGTATTTGAGAGCGGAGTGAAGGTGTTATTAATTGCTCCAGTAATTAGTATCCCCGCAGTATTGGTATTAGTATTAGATGAATACCATTGATAGTTAAAAGTTCCAATTCCACCGGTTGCCGTAACAACTAAATCAGTTGGTGTGGCACCTTGACATAAGGTTTGAGAAGCAATAGGCTGCGTATCAACGATGGGATCACTCACGACCACAATTTCGGCTGGATTACTTGTTATTTGGCCACAGCCATTACCAGAGAATGATAAGGTAACAAAATAGTAATAAGTACCGATTGCTGTATAAACAGCTGGCTTATAGTTAGCAGTGGTTGCAGCTGGAATTGGTGTTCCTCCTATTGTAGAATTTGTGGTATTAGAATACCATTGGTAATTAGCGGTTCCTGTTCCTCCAGTATAGGTTATAGTTAAAGGAGTAACAATAGTTGCCCCAACACATAAACTTTGCGTTGCCGTAGGCTGCGTATTGATGGTAGCTCCCTCATTGATGGTCACTGTGGCGGTATTAGAGATAATGCTAGAACATCCTCCTGAAGGTAAAGTAATGATGCAATAATAATAAATTGTCCCCACAGTTGAAGCCGATGGAGTGTAAGTAGAAATGGTTTCTCCTAAGATTGCAGAACCAGTAGTTGTATTATTAGCAGTATTTGAATACCATTGATACTGAGGAGTTCCAGTAGCACCACTTATTGTGATAGACAAAGTAGTTGGAGTGCCTCCTTGGCAAACAGAGCTTGAAGCAGGTTGTGTAATTGTGGGTGCAGAAATTACAATAATAGCAGCTGTTGCACTGGTAACACTACAACCAGAAGTACTGTTTTGGCGGACAATGCAATAATAATATTTTGTACCGACAGTATTTGTTGGTGGAGTATAACTATTGCTTGTTGCTCCTGCAATTAATGTACCTCCAGTATTGGTATTTGATGAATGGCTGTACCATTGGTAACTAAATGCGCCATTCCCTCCAGTTGCAACAATTGTTAGAGCTGTTGGAGTTGCATTTTGACACAAAGTTTGTGAAGTAATTGGTTGGTTACTTATTGTAGGATCAACAAACACAATAACTTCAGCTATATTACTGGTGGCTGGCAAACAACCATTCCCGTTTAATGAAACTGTTGTAAAGTAATAATAATTGCCTGGGGTATTATAAACTGGAGGTGTGTAGTTTACGGAAGTTGCTCCTGCTATTAATGTACTACCCATTGTAGAATTTGTGGTATTAGAATACCATTGGTAACTAGCAGTGCCGGTTCCACCTGAATAAGCAACAGTTAGGGGAGTGGGTATTGTTACACCAACACAAATATTTTGAGTGATAGTTGGTTGAGTGGTGATGGTAGCATTGGGTAGTATGGTTACCGCTGCAGTGTTAGACTTAATTTCTGAACATCCTCCAGAGGGCAAACTAATAATACAATAGTAATATAATGTTCCTACCGTTGTTGCGGTGGGAGTATAAGTAGCATTGGTTTCTCCTGAGATTGCAGTTCCAGTTGTTGTGTTATTAATACTATTCGAATACCATTGATACATTGGAGTACTAGTAGTCCCACTAACAGTAACAGACAGAACATTGGGAGTTCCTCCTAGACAAATGGTACTTGAAAGCGGTTGAGTTATTGTAGGTGCCGAATTTACTGTAAACACTTCTGTAGTTTTACAATTACTAGAATTGGTATAAGTAATGGTTGTGGTTCCTCCCGAAATTCCTGTCACTAAGCCAGTCGAATTAATTGTTGCTACTGATGGATTGGAAGATGTCCAAGGACTAGTTGTAGCGGCAGTTGTCGAACCCGTTAATTGTGAAGTGAACCCAACACATGAAAATAGATTCCCTGTTATTGTAGGGGAAGGATTGATTGTAAAAGTTTTATTAGTTGCTGTCGTTGTTCCACATTCATTTGTAACTGCCAATGAAACAGTGAAAGTTCCTGTGGTGGCATAACTAATTGTTCCAGGAATTGCAGAAGTTGAAGTTTCTGGTGAACCTCCTGGAAAACTCCAAGCATATGTTAGGGCTTGAGTACCGCAATTAGTGGTACTTGCCGTTGGAGTAATAGATGTCGTTGGTTGTGATTGACAAACAGAGGCAATTGGATTAATACTTACTGTTGGTGGTTTTTTTACCGTTACAACTTGTGTTGCTACTTGCGGAGGAGAACAGGCATTTGTTGCTGTAAGTTTAATGGTATATGTTCCCGGTTCCGTGAAATTGAAAGAAGCATTTGTTGTAGTTTGATTTAGAATAGGTGTAATGCTGGTGCCACAATAAGCAGAAGCATAGGTTACACTCCAAACATAGGATGGAGGACTACAAGAATTTGTTGGTACTGTTGTGTTTGTTGTGGTAACTGCAATTGGCGAACACCCTGAATTAGGAATAATCGTAAATTGAGGAGTCAACGGTGGTTCAATACAGATTTGTTGTGTTTTGGTAGTTATTCCACAGAAATTTCTAGCAGTTAATGTTACAGTATATGTTCCTGAATTGGTATAGGTATGGCTAATGTTTTGAGGAGCAGAAAGGGCTGTTGTGACTAAAGCTGAACCATCTCCAAAATCCCATGTAAAAACTGAACCTTGGCTACAATTTTGCCCATATCCAGAAACAGTTGTGTTTGTAAACAAAACGCTACTGTTAATACAACTTTTAGCTGGAGCTGTGAAATTTGCTGTTGGTTTAGTTAGTATCGTTATATTACCTAATGTAAATGGTGTAGTACCACATGCATTAGTTACATCTAATTTTACTTCAAAACTGTTGGCAGGACAACTACTTGAAGTATAAATATGTGGAATGGGATAATTAGCTGAATTTGAAGGATTAGCTGAATTGAAGTAACTGGAACTATTTAATTGACTTTGAGTTAAAACCAGTATTGGAGAACCATCACCATAATTAACTTTATAAGTAGTATCAAGCGAGTTAGTTCCCCAATTGGATATTGAAAATTGTAAGTCTAGAGTTGGAGCGCACAAATTTTGGGTGGAACCGGGACTATTTAAGCCACCAAGTGGGTTGGAAACATTTTTGATAATGTAGGTTTTTGAATTTGCACAACCATTGTCTCCATTTGCGGTAATAGTCATTGAATAAGCCCCTGCGGCTAAGTATGTATGAGAAATAGGGAAGGATACATTATTTTGCAAATTACCATCCCCCCAATTAATAGAAAAGGATGAAATGCAAGTCGATGCTGAAGCATTTCCTACAGTAATCGAATACTCAGAACTTGATGATGCATTACCACAATTATTAAATGGATCAGAAAAAGGATTAATAACATCGATAAAGTTTATATCTGGTTTTTGTATTACTGTCACGATCTTTGTTTCTGTAACTGTACATCCAGCCCCTGTGACTGTTAAACTAACATTGAATGTTGCAGTACCACAGCCTAAGGAATTGAAAGATTGTGTTGGGTTTTGTTGAGAGGAAGTGGTACCATCTCCAAAATTCCAAGTGTATGTATATGTACCAGATCCTGTAACAGAAGATGAAAATTGTATCTCAGTTCCAGAACAGGCACTATCATTATTAAATGTAAAGTCGACTGCAGGAGGTGAACTTACAGTGACAATAGCACTACCAGAGCTTGTTTGTTCTGTAATAGGGGTAGTAGCGTCACGAACACTAATTAAATTATAATTTAGGGTGGTTGCTATTGCTGTATTGACAGCAACAGTCACCGATGAGGTTGTTGCGTTTGTACTGACAAATAGTGAAGGTCCCCCATTAATATTATAGGTAAAAGTATAGGGCGCAGTTCCGCCAGATCCAGTAAACGTTATTTGTGGTTGTGTAGCATTTTGACAAACAGTTGTTGTTCCTGAAATAGTTGCGGAAGGCAATGCTAAATTACTCAAAATACTTAAGTAAGTTCCGGCCTTTTTCGTTTTCTCGATGTTTGGGTCACTATTTCTAGCACTTAAAACACATCCGTTATTAACTAGGATGAAAAAAAATATAATCTTGTAAAGGATTTTCATAAAGGTATCTTGCTGCTAGGGTAATTATATTTCAATCTTAAATATTAGTGTTCAAACTTACGGTTTAAAATAACGTTTCTTTTACGGTTTGCCGTAAAATGAGTTGATTATTTGTATCCGATTTTTTACTTGATGTATTTTATGATTTATTACCCACTAGCTTGGTTCATAAAATATATCTTTTTTGGTTAATTCTGACTTTTTAAAAAGTAATCATTTACATAAAATGATTACTTCTACAAAGATATGAGTCAGGAGACTTCGGAGAGCAGGTTCATGTTTCCATTGTTTTAAGTTTAGAAAGTGGTCTATCTACTCAAATTTAAAAATTATGGAAAAACTATAACTGGAGTTAATCTTTCATAAAGGAAAAACCATTGTTACTGGCAATAGTAATCAAGGGTTGAATGCTTTCTTTGTATCGCAAATAATCGAAATCATTTTCATCCTCCAGGTCGGGGAAAATAGTTAGGTATTCTTCTAAATATTTATTTTTAGAATTATGACTTTGTACGATTTCAAAGGCTGTTTTTTGGAGATTAAAAAACTTGTCAAAATATTTGTTCACCGATGGAAGCTGATCACTTTTAGATGAATTAAAACTTTTGTCAATGGGGATTAAATTCCAAATTAAATCATGAGAAACAAAGGCGTATGGAACGAAATGGTCTATTGCATATTTTTTTTCGTCGAATATCAATTTATTCTCTGTGAAGATGCATTCGATAGATCCCAATTCATTAAACACCAATTTCCAATATTCATTGGTTTGTTTGGTCAAGGAATTTCTTGTGATTGATTTGTTTATTTTATTTGGAATGTCCGGAACATTTGGATTTCTTTTTTGCAAAAATAGCGATAGATTCCAATAACAAAAGTCTTTCAGTAACTTAGAATTGGATATTAAATAAGAGATCCAAATGGGGTTAATATTTATGCAATCTTTTTCTAAACTGTAGAGACATCCATTATCAAAGTTTTGTGATTGTAAGTAAATACTATTACGATTGCCTGAAAACCAGGGAGAGATGAACCAATGTGGTACATTTTTATCGAAATGATATAAAATTTTAATGGTTTGCGTATTAGTGGTGTTCTCTAAAACAGCATTTATTTTGTTTTTATTTTCATCGATAGTAAGGTTTTCAATTTTCAGAATAGATCTTACGGCCTCTTGAATAAGATCCTGTTTGCCAAAAGAGACATGAAAATAATTTACTGTGTACCAAGAATTACTTATCATTCTTGAGAAAAGTTTTCTTTTGGAAATAGCTGAGTTTCCTTCTTCCACTAATTCAAGGATAGCCAAAAACCAATAAAACTTATAGGTAGCCGAAGTATTTGCAAATACTGAAGCTAATCTATTTACTGGCAGATTTTCGGAAAACTGTAAGTTCATATAGCAGTGGGTTTTTAATTGCTTTTTCGATGCTATTCAGTTTTTTGAAAAACATTCAAAAGGTTTTGCCGTTAGTCTAGATTCTGAATTAAACAGTAATACTTAACTTATGAGCTTAGAAAGTAACACTTCTCTTATTAGTTATGAGTACTAGCGAGACATTCTCACCAGCGGGGGAACAAAGGCAAAGTATTGCATTATGATTTTATTTATTGTGTTTAGATTATCGATTTCGTTTTATCTAAAATAGTATTTGTCATAAAAACATAATCATAAATCAATTTTTGAATATCTGTTACTTCTAGTGGTATAAATGCATAGGAACTTGGGCCGTTGTTATTTGAGTTCATTTCCCTTTTGTATTTGTAATGGTTAGCTTCAAATTTTATATTCTCTAGAACTTTTATTATTTGATTCAAGTTTTTCGACTGAAAATTAAATCGAATCTCAAGACCATCTCTGAACATAACATCAGCATAAGGCAATAATTTTTTGCAAAAAACATATGTATTGGTGCTATTTATTTTAACTCCTGAATACCTTTCTTGAAAGTATTGATGAATTCTTATAAGGTCCTTATCTATTAATGGAAAAATAGTTTTATTGACTTTTATGATTTTATCAACTTCTGCTTCGATAACAATTGTTTTGTCAGTGGGATTAGGTTTAGTCGAGTTTAAAACACCTAAGTATTTACGATCATGAGTATAATTTTCTCTAGTAGGTTTCTCAGCAGCTTCTACCAATTCAGTCTCAAATTCATTATGATATTTTTTCTCAAAAAAAGTGTTGTTATAGAGTAACTCGGTAACATCATAAATTACTTTAGACTCAATATATCTTTTAGTTTTGTCTTTACTGGTTTCTATAAATACAGGTCTTTTAACATAAATACATGGGTTTTTTGAGAGCAATTCTTTAGTATAGTTTAGGGAGTCTTCATACAATTTTTCAGATTTGGATTCTTCCTTTTGAAAACAGATACCATATTCAATGTTTCCTGTCATAGATTTACCAAGAAGATTCAGAGAAGTCAATAAGGCTTCACTTTCATTGGAAAAATATTTAGCATGTAAATTATGGCAATAAATTATAGTGACATGGCTAAACTTTTTGAATAATTCTAAATTTTCTGGATTCAAACTTTTACTAGTTTCTCTTTCGTTTTTACCAAAAATGATCACAATTTTAAGTTCAGGATTGTTCTTTAATTGTTTAAATATTTTTTTACAATACTCATCTAATATGATATAAGGGGAAAGAATAATAAGTTCTTTTTTTGCATTCCAGATGATGTCAGTAAGTTTGTCATCTAATTGTTTTTCGGTAATAAACTCTGCCATTTCTAAAGTGTAAAATAATAATTTTTAATTTTTTGAGCCATCAATTTTCGTCTTAAAACAAGGAATTCGTGGTAATCATCGATCTCCATGTTCATAATAGAATCAGGAACGCAATTACACTTTAAATTATCTAGGAGTTGACTTTGTTTAGAAATACCGCTAACCAATTTGTTATCGCCTTCAATTTTTGAGTTGATTAATTCAAAGTAATTTTTAGGAGGTTTGTTTCCTACTTTAATATTGATTTCAGACTGCATATAAACATAGTTGGCAATTTGATTATATTTCCCTCTTTCTAGTCCATTTTTTCTTAAATAGTCTTTGGGGAATAAATGATGAATGTCTCCTCTCAAAGATATTAAATCACCTACCAGAACATCTTTAGATAGAAATCCTTTGTCATTAGCTTTTACTTGTGAAGCCAGGAAGACATTAAAATAAGGGCTACTTGCTACTGAAGTGTCAAGACTTTGAGGTAGCGAAGCATTCCAAAAAGCTTCTGATAACTCTCCCTCTTCTTTTTCTTTTAGGTATTCATCAAAGGGTCTGTTGTTGATTTGCTTGATGTCAAAGTCAAAAAAGGATTCAGCAGAACCAGAGTACCTTCCTGTTAATACAGAATATACAAACCATCGTCTCACATAACTTTCTATTTCAACCGAATTTACATTCAACTCCTTTAGTTTCAAATAAAGAATGTAAGCGAAGTTTAAAGCATTTTGAGAACGTATCAATTTTGGAGAAATAAAACCTGCGGATTTAATTATCATTAAAAATCGTTTAAAATTGGTTTCGTTCATAAAGTTCATGATACCTATTTTAAATTTAGCAAAGGATTGTTCGGCTATTGCATCTTCAAATGTTCTGGTTTCAAAATTCCGTCCTGAAAGTAAACTTACCAAATCCGAAAGTTTTCCTCTGTTAAACTGTGATGTAAATGCAACACGAATCATATCTGTATAAGTTGGATCATATAAATCTTCAGTTTCAGATTTTAACCATTTCATTTTTTGAAAAAACTCTGTTTTTGCAAACTCATCGTCATTGTCTTCAATATGCTTATAAAACTCTGGAGAGATTGCCAAATGACAGAAATAATCGATCGCTTTTCTTAGTTGATTTCCGTTGTATTCTGTATTGGAAGCAATTTTACTCATGGCAAAATCTGCCTGACTTAATACGACTCCTTTTGAGTTGATACGAATAAATATTTCTGTTACTGTTTCAATATCCAAATCATGAGCCAGTTCGATAATTCCAATTTGTTTTTTAGGGATGTTGATTAGATTCGTAAATGACTTCTCCACTACGTCTTCATCAACATCAGGGTTTTGAGATAAATACTGACGTACTAATTTCAAAATACTAACCTCGCCATTAATAGCTTGCGAAATATTTGGAAGCCAACTCACATCTTTTAAAATAGCTGGGTTTTGAACTTCAAATTTTTGAAGAATAGGGTTAAAAGCAATTTTTATTTTTACTCTCTTATAGGTTTTGTCAATCACATATTCGCCAAGGATGGCAGCCGTTAATGCCGTAACTCTTTGCTGACCATCAATTAGTATTTTCTTGCCCTCGCTCATGCTGCCGTCTTTCAAACGGACATTGGGATTGCGCCATGCAATGACATAGCCAATAGGGAAACCTTGATACAAACTATCCATTAAATCTCTCACTTTGGAACTGTCCCAAACGAAAGGTCTTTGTATTTCGGGTATTGCTATTTCTCCTGATTTTACCCAAGTTAAAAGGGTTTCTATTAAATGTTGATTTACTGAGTATTTTTGCATTAATCTTATATTATTAAATCAATTAATTTTATTCGTTTTTACACAGTCTTTATTCTTAATCATAGTATTTGCTAAAATATCATACAAGTTATGTTATTAAATCAATCCTAACTCTTTTGAAATATCCGCTGTTAGTTTTGCTAAAGGTCTTTTAGAATAGCTCTATTGGTCTATGTAGTTACCTTAGAAAAATCACTTTACATCATCTTCATTTTAAATAGTGTTCCTCCAAAAGTTTGATATAAACTATTTATATAATCTTGGTTATAAATTATTGATTTTTGAATAATTTCATAAACATAATCTTTATGCATATTATACAATTTAGTTAGCTGAAATGTTGAGGTGTTTTCAAATACAGCTTTAACATTATTCCACGTACTTAAATTTCCTTTTTTAAACTTTATCCTATATGCAGAATGATTTCCATTAATAAAATTAATGTTTCTTGGTTTGATTGAGAAAACCATGTCGCTACTAAACCCCTCTATATAAGGATGAATGTTTTTTGTTATATTAAACTTCTTTTTTGCTTTAAAATTTGAGTTGCATATATGACAACTAGGAACCAAATTATAGAAACTTAATATATACATTACTGACAATATCTTCATTGTACTCAACTTCGACTGATTTTTGACCATTTAGATAAATAAATTTTTTACTCATAACCTATTTTAAAATTGTTTAATTATAGCAATCTCTTCCTCACTGAAACCAGATAATTCATAAACCATTTTATTGATTTATGGGTAACGAAATTATTTTTTTACAACACACACTCAAACACCCCAATTACTTTCAAAGTACTCACATCCTCTTCTTCAAGTATGATATCTTCGTAATCCATATTATCTGAAAGCGGTTTTAAAATAATGGATTCATGACTCCACAGTTCACCTTCAATTTTTTTCTTGCTTCTATATTCTTTTACGGTATATCCCGAACCAAAATCAGGGTCTTGTATATTAGTATGTTCAACCAGTACTATTTTACCATCTCTAGAACCAGCTGAATATTTTCTGAACATACAAATTGATCCGTTTGGAATTATTTTATTCATAGACTCACCAATAATTTTACAAGCAAATAAATCTCGTGATGGTTTATAAGTTGTAGGTAATGCCATCCACTCACAATTATCTACGGTTTGTAATTCACTGAAGTTTCCTGCTGCAACTTTTAAATCATATAATGGAATACTATTTACATAGGGAATAACTTCATTATCTTCTAAAAGCACTTTTTCTTTTTCAGTCTTATATTTTGGAATAAATTGAGAGAAATAATCCCTTAGGTTTTTATCACAAACATATACATACGTCCCTTTAATACCTCTAAGCATTATCGTTTTGTATATATTTAGTATGAAATTTTTTAACTCATCTGGATCAACAATGGATTGTTTTCCATTTACATCGTAATAATTTTCTTTGAAAATTTTAATTTGATTGTTTTCTTTGTCATATGTAATTTCATTTCCAAAAATTATTCCTGTATAATTTAAATCGTAACCTTGGGTAGTATGAATACAACCCACTTCATCTCTAGAATCTTTGGAATTAACCCAATCAATATTTGTACTATTCCATTTTAATCTTGTGTTTTCAATTTCAATATCATAATCTTGCTTGGCATCTTTTTTGTTAGTCGTCCAAGGCCAAGAATAACCAGCTACTAATCTTGAAAGCCCGTTCTCGATATCTCTAGATTTTATTTCATTTACGATGTCTTCTATAGAATCAAAAAGAATAAATTCATACTCTTTAGAACTAAAAACTGTGTCTGAAGGATTTAAATTACATTTTAATAGTTTATCAATATACTTGACATAATCATTGCCGCCTCTTGCTCTAAACTGAGATTTTAAATGTTCAATTTTTGTTAAACCATTTACTTTTAGTTTATCAAAATCTTCTTTCTTTACATCTGATGGTTTAATGGATTGGTTTTCATCATAAAAATAAACAGCACTTTCAGATTGTTTCATTATCCAGTCTAATTCATTACAAGTATGTTTGTCTAAATTTAATTTTTCACAGACAACATCGAACGCTCTAAAGTAGGCGCCTAAATTAACTCGTCTTCGTAATCGATGTGACTCGTCTACAATAACAATATCAAAAGTGTCCTTTACGATTTCTGCAGGACCAATTACCATATTGGCATTTAATCCCTTAATATTTTTAAAAACTTTTTTTAAAGTAGTTCTAAAAGACGACATCGGAACAACTAATGCCATTTTTGGGTTTGGATATTTTATTTTCAATTGAAAGACAATTTCCATGAATTCAAATTCATCATTTCCGAATTCCTCAAAATTAAAATCTTCGTTTGTAGTATTAAGTAACTTAAATAAGAAGATGGCTAAAATTGTTTTCCCAGTTCCTGCACCACCTTCAATGATAATATTTTTATATCTATTATCCAGAAGATTTTTCATAATAACCAGTAGACCGCTCTTTTGTTCTGAGGTTAAAGTTTTGTAGGGTGAATATTTAAATAAATCAGAATTATCAATATAATCAATAGGGTGTTTAGCTATTCCAACCGATCTTAAGTTATCCCAAATGGATTTAAATATATCCCAATAGACTTCTTTCTTTTGGTAATAATTGTGATTAGCTAATCCAACGTTTCCGTTAATTAATTTATATTGGCCATCACCAGAAATATATTTAATGAGATTAGATTCTATATCTAATGTTGCAGATTTATTAAACTTTTCACTTGAAATTAAATGGACCGCTGCTAATTTATTTTTTATGTTATGCTTTAAATGACTACTCATCCTAGCATAGGCATCTGTAGTTTCACCAACATAGGCTTCGTTTACATTTCCATCACTTAAAATATAAACAACAGGCCACAAATCTTTAACGTAATGAATATTATTAAATTCACTTACCAGGCTTGAATCAAAATCGAATTTTTTAATAGAGAAAACAGGGTTTTGACTCATAGTTCATTGTATTTTTTCGCAGTGCCTTTTGCTTTTTCAACAGGATATTTTAGAGCATTTTTTTTAATTTTTTCTGAAACAATATCAAAAATATCTAAATCATGTTTTTCAGCAAGTAAAAAAGCAAAAGATAATACATCAGCAAGCTCTTCTTTTAATCTGTCTTTATTGACGTTTTCTGCTTCATCTCCTTTTTTCCACAAGAAAATTTCATTGAGTTCAGCAGCTTCAATTGAAATGGCAAGCGCCAAATTTTTTGAATCATGAAATTGTTTCCAATCTCTTTCATTTCTAAATTGGATTAGTTCCTCAATTACTTCTCTATACTTATCCATAGCTTTGAAATTACATTTTTAAGATACCCAAACTTAAGGATAATAAAAGTCTTACACAATTTCTATTTAAGAGATATTTGCTATATAATTTGTTAAGGTATTGAACAAAACTCTTATAGAATATGATAAGCTATAAGGTGAAAACTATTTTAATCATTTTGAATTATAAAAGTCAATATATTAGTGTTTTAAACTGTCGAACTGTAAATAAACAAGAATTAGTCTACTAGATCTATTACTTGTTTGAATAATTCCTTTTACTAGTACTGAAATGTAAATAAGTGTTTAATCTGGCTTTTTCAACTAAAAATAAAGCCAATAATTCATTTGTAAGCTGTTGTATCTCACTTCTTCAAAACCAAATAAGCCCGGCTTGGATCCTGCAACAGTCGCCCAATTTCAGATTGCATGATCTCTTGAACATCTTGTTTTACTTGCAGATAATTTCGCTGTACTATTGTGGTATCAATCTTTCTGATTACATCAATATCAATATAATTATCCTGTTCTTTTTTTAGCGCTTCATGATCGTTGACGATTTCACAATGAAACGTTTTTAGTTCAATTTTGCAGTCAGGATCATCGGCAACCATACCCACAAATTCACCGGAACTCAAGGAAGAAATCTTAGAAGGAGGAACGGCAGACTCTAATTGTTTAGAACGGCTGATGGAGGTGTCACCGCTATTTATAGATAGTGATTCTCGATCCTGCATGATTTTTCCAAATCGTTCAGACAGTTGCTTAGCTGTGTCACCAGTAACTTGACCACTAATAATATTTCCCGTGATGTTTAGAATCACATCAGCCTGTTCTCGGCCGTAATCTTTACGGAGCTGGCTAAAGTCCTGAATGCCTAAACAGGTGGCTACTTTATTGCTTCGAGCTGTTGCGATCAAGCTATCCATATTGTTAAGATAGATAGTTGGAAATTCATCGAAGATCAGACTGCTTTTTAGTTTTCCTTTTTGATTCACCAGTTTTACCAAGCGGGAGACGTACAAAGATAAGACAGCGCCATAAATTTGTATTTTCTGGGGGTTATTTCCCATGCAGACAATTTTGGGTTCGGCTGGATTATTGATGTCTAAAGTAAAGTCATTTCCGGATAGTACATAATACAATTGGGGCGAGGAAAGCCTAGCCATTGCAATTTTAGCAGAAGCAATTTGTCCCTCGAGCTGTTCCATTGCATCATTGAGGTAGGCATTGATAAACGGATTGATGAGTACTTCAATTTCTTTCTCCGTCCGTAAGATGGTAAACAGACTATCATAGTCGAGCTGCATGAGCTCAATAACATGCGGCAGCGTACAGAATTGCCCTTCCTTGTACTTCCTTAAATACCATATGATGGCAGTCAGAAAATTGATAGGCGACTCCACAAAAAAGTCACCCTGTCTTTTGATCCATTCTTTGTTGAGTCCCAATAAAATCGTTCGTGCCGATTCTGCTGCATCCGTGATATCGGTCATAGCAGAAGGCTCCAGTGGATTGCATCGATGTGTACGACTCAAATCATCAAAATTAATCACATAAAATTGCGGTGGAATAGGATAGAGGTGCTTGTATTTCAGCCAGGTATTGTAGGTGATTTTAGAAAGGTCATCAAATTTAAAATCATAAATGAACATCGTAAACCCTTTGCGAATGTGCTGGGTGATCACATGCCGAATCACAAAATAAGATTTACCAGAGCCAGGTGTACCCAAAACCATTAAGGCTCGAAAGGGATTGATAATGTTAATCCAGCTGCTTCGAACTTTGTCTTTCAAATGATAACGAGCTGGAAGATTAATCGAATATTCATTTTCTAGCAATCGCTCTTCCTGTGGGAACGTTTCATTTTCTTTATTGAAAATATCTTTGTTATTCAACCTGTTTTTTATAATCCGTGAGAGTAATGTGCCTCCTGAAAGCATCAATAAAAATCCGATGCAGCTAATACTGATATAAGCAATCGCTACTTCAGTAGTTTTTGCTTTTAGGTAAAGCGATAGATAACTTAAAAAGTAAATCAACACACCCGTAATGATGTAGGCAAAGGCCGTTTTGTGATTCAATTTTTCGTCTTTGCGTCCTTTGGCTCCAAGTAAGGAAATCAATAAAAAGAATAATGCAAAAACCTTGGATTTATGAAAATTACTGAACATTCCAGTACGGTGTATATTGCCCAAAATTGTATCGCTGAAGGTGCTAACAAAACTCCATTCTTTGAAAGCGGTATAGCAGTAATAATAAAAATGGAGCAGTAAAATTACGATACTAATTAGTCGGGTCATATCGAGTATTTTACGTAATGCCTGTTCGTTCTCTCCCGTTTGCATAGCCATAATAATTTTCTTTATTGGTTATCAGATTGTCCTTTTCGTTTCTTCTTTTTCTTCTTGGCTTTCAATTGATTTGGCAGATACGAGGAATCCTGTTCCGACTGTGTAAATGTGTTTATCAATTTGCCAATCTCCAAAGTGGGTTTAGTAGCAAAATTCTTTAGTGAATCAGGAGCGCTTGATGCAAGGAATATTTCTTTGGAATCTTTTTGTATTGAGACTCCATGCGATTTTTTAATTTTAGAAATGCTTGCTTTTTGTTGCGCTCCATCATTAAAGCCGCAACGTTCCTGAATGGCTTTTGCACTATACTGTTTTCCTAAAGTACTTCCATTAAATACACATTGCGTTTGGTGATCCACATACGTAATACCATAGAGTAAACCTTCTCCATTTTGCCGAAAAACCATATTGATTCCAGATAGTGCCAAAGTTTTTTTAAGTTCCTGAATTGATATTTTTTGTGGATTGAGTAACGCCATATCAATTGTGTTTTTTATTCTGGACTTGTGGGGTGTTCGTGCTTTTTCATTTACAATAAATCGTTCTTCTAAAAATTTCAGTGTTGGATGGCTATAAAAATCACTGGCTTTTATTGGAACGCCTACTTTTTCACCACTTTCATTTAGGATGCGATACACTAAACCTCCATTCTGAAAAATCCTTGAATTTTCGCTTCCTCGATCCGCTGTAACATTATACTGTTGGAGTACCGCATTTAATTCGGGGAGGCTGGTGTATTTATAATTTTTAAGAACTTTATCCAGTACATTGGTTATGGCTCGTCTGGTATCGGTACGTCCGTATTCTACTTTGCTGGCATTAACTGGTTTTGCGACTAATTCTTTTTCTCTTTTATGTTTTTCAGCCGGAACTAATCCATACGATATTTCAATTTCTTTTCTTGCTTTTTCAGATTGGTTTCGACCAATATTCTGCATATCAATCCTGCTGCCATCAGCTCTGACTTTTATAGAAATAATATGAATATGTGGATGTCCAGCATCATGATGTTGATAGACCAAATACGGCTGCTCGCTAAAACCAATTTTCTCCATATAGGTATCCGCTATTTCCATCAGTTTCTCTTTTGAAATTCCTTTTTCGGTCACATCAAAATTGAGCGAAATATGGACACTGTTTCGTTTCACATTTTCATTTAAAGCAGCCTGTTTCAAGAACCGGTTTAGTTTCATGGTAAAGCTCATTTTGTCAATATCGACCGGGTAATTTCCAGCCCCAATACAGTGCGCAACTTCTTGCTGCACTTTGTTTTCATTGTAGTTTAAAATTCGATGGATGGAGTGTCCGGTTTTGATTATTGCAACCATGATTCCGCCATTTTTTGAATCTGTTTCTTTACTTCATCCACCTTATTAAAAAGTATTTTTTTCTCCAACTCATAACTGATGAGCCAGTGCTTAAAATCGGTAATTTGATTCAGGGTATGTAACTTTTTTACAGCCTGATTAAAGTTGTTTCCAATAGCGTTCAATTCGCCTCTCAGACGCATCATTTCCGCCATAAAATCATCTAAAGATTGATTTCGATAGGTTTTGACGATTGGTTTCTGCAACAGGTTTTTTCGGGCATAATCACTTAGTTTTCTGCAGGTTGATTTGCTGAATTCCTTCACTATTTTTTTGTGTTCATCAGGACTCAAACGCAAATGAAGCCACTTTGTTCGGTTGTTGTTTTGCTCTTTCATTAGTTCTCATGTTCATATTTACAAACTCTATTAATCTTTCAGTGTCACTGGCCACGAGTCCCGAGTGAATAGGCAGCAAGAATCGGTTGTGATACAACCGGACATCTTGCCGATTGCAGGAACCTGGCAATCTTTTAGCTAATTATAATGGCATTGGTTATTGTAGTCGTTTTTTAGATAGTATATTGCACAGCAATAATTTATAGGGGAATTGGTACTGCAGCTAGCTATTTTTTTGCCGTAAATTAATTTTCTTTGATTTTCCAAAATTCATTGCCCAGTCGTTGAGGTCTTTATAGTTTTTATAGAGGTTACTTTCATCTTTGTATTTTGTACTCAGAGAAAGTGCACGCTTCGTATAGCTTTGTCCCGTTTCATCCCGGTCAAGATAAAGCCGAATGGATTCATGTTTTTCCATAAAAGGACGTGCTCTTTCGAAAAAAGAAACAGAGTTTAAAATGACAAAATTCTGACTGTTTTCAGGAAGGTTTTTGGTTATCGCTTTAAAGGATAAATAGTCAAAAAAGCCTTCAAAAACAACTACCTCATTACTGCCATTTTCGCAGGTGGATATTCCCTTAGGAGAAGCTGTTGTTTTGAAATAAGGATTGCGAATCTCATAGCCTCCCAAGTCATTTTGGAAACCAATTCCGTAGTAAGTATTATCATTTAAATTGTAGTGAACTTCCTTGCAAAACTGTTGTGCAATTACAACTGGAATAGTACGCTGTTCGAGATAGCGTAATAGCGGATAAGAAGTAAGCTTAGTCACTTCTATAATTTTAATTTTAGGTTCTTGTTGGACACTATTTTCTAAAGAAGAAAGTATTGGCTGTTGAAGAGATAGATTTCCACTTAAGTTGTGTAGTAATTCAGGAATGCTACACTTGTAAAATTCGATACCAAAATCAACCAAGTTTCCGCCTTTGCCAAGGCCATGGTCATACCAACGATTTAATCTGCGATTGATTTTAAAGGAAGCTTCTTTTTCATCTCTCAATGGTGACAGGTACCAGTAGTCATTGCGCCTAATTTTTTCAGGTTCAAAACCCAATGACTTTAAGTAATTAATTATATCTATTGCTTTGGCTTGCTCTATCGAAAAGCTATTGTTGCTGAAATTCATAACATACATTTTATCAGGTTCATAATTCAGATTCCGCTTACTAAAGTAAAAAAGCTAAATCCTTTGTCCAATCCTCATCATATTTTGACTAGGATAAATTGAAGCAAGCTTCTTATTTTTGGAGTACTGAATTATTAATTTAAAACGAGAAGATTATGCTAACAACAAATGATGTAGCCCAGGTTTTTGATACGATCCTTAGTATCCCTGGTATGAATGAGCTGGTGAAGATTGATTTGAAAATCTCCCGTAAAAATGTATTGTTATTAAACCATGTAATCGAACGTGGATTATTGGCTAAAGTCGATGATAAAGTATCAAACTTATTGACAAGTGTTCCGCAAGAAAATTTGGAAGAGTTGAGGTCGCTAGGAGGGGAGTGTCTCTTAAAAGCTGGATTGATAGAACTAAGTGAAAAACTGAATGCGTTGAGTGGAGCCACGAAGTAGAAAGGATTATTAAATAGAAACATTAGAATGCCAAATGAACTGATCTTGTTTATTTGGCATTCTTTGGTTTTAATCATCTTTGGTTCTAAGAGTAATTGCTGTTTCTCTTCATTATTTGAAAAACGGCTTGATTTTCAAATATTTTGGCTTGATTTTCAAACCATGTTTCCAAGAAAACGGCTGTAATTTTGGTACGTCTTTAAGAATGATTGTTTTAAATAATCGGAAAGACTTTGAATCTTTTAAATCCTTATCCATAGAAACTTCAAAGTTGTGAACATTTAGAATTCATTCGGTTTAACCCTATAAAGAACAGATATGAAAGTAAGTACTGCAATAAAGAAGGGAATCTTAGAGGTAATTTGTCTGTTGTACATACTACTATTTGTTTATGCTGCAGTGAGTAAAATATTGGATTTTGAGAACTTTCAAGTGCAACTGGGACAGTCACCATTACTAAGTGCTTTTGCAGGGTCGGTTTCTTGGGGTGTTCCAACTGTGGAACTACTCATAGCCTTATTACTGCTTATTCCGAGATTTCGTTTTATAGGATTGTTAGCTGCCTTTAGTCTGATGGTTATGTTCACGACTTATATTATTGTCATTTTAAATTTTAGTTCTTTTGTTCCATGCTCTTGTGGTGGGATTTTGGAGAAGATGGGGTGGACGGAGCATCTTATATTTAATATTGTTTTTGTGGTGTTGGCACTAATAGGCATTCTGCAGTTAACATCTACCAAATTAACCGACAATACAAGAAAACGCAACAGCATTTTTATTACAGTTCCAACTTTATTGGTTACTAGTATTGCCGTTGTAGTTTTACTTTTTGTATTATCAGAAGATATTATTCATCATCGCAACAATTTCACCAGACGCTTTCCTCATTATCCCGCAACTGAAATACGACAACATGATCTTAAATACAATTCTTACTATTTTGCAGGAACCAATCCTGGAAAAATATATCTGGGTAATTATACAACACCATTCCAAATTACAGTGGCGGACACTCTTTTAAAAACAATTAACAAGCATAATATTCAGCTTGATCGAGTCGATTTTTCTTTTCATAGTGCCGAAGTACGTGTGCTTGATTCCTCTTTCTACTTATTTGATGGAACCGTTCCCTGTATTTATAGAGGGAAAACAGCAAATTGGAAAGCAAAATTACAAGCACCTATAGCGATTAGATATACTCTGGCAGAGCCAGTAGATACTAACACAGTTGTTTTCCGTGCTTTTGGACCTAAAACTGGAGAAAATATCTTAGGACTATTTAAACTTGCAACAGAAAATACTACAGATTTTAAACCGAAACTTTTGGAAAAACAGATTGATGGGATCTTTGATACAGATGGTGTGCTTAAATATGACAAAGTAAAGCGTAGTGTCGTCTACATATACAAGTACAGGAATCAGTTTATTACAACAGACCAAAGTCTTTCAGTTGTTAGTCGAGGTAAAACTATTGATACGTTTAGCAAGGCAAAAATTCAAGTAAAATACCTGCCTGCTTCCAAAGAACTAAAAATGTCTACCCCTCCTTTTGTAGTTAATAAATCAATTGCTGTTCACAATAATCTGCTGTATGTGGCGTCTGCATTACCTGGGAAATATGAAGCAATAGAACTATGGGACACGGCAACTATAATAGATGTTTATGACCTTTCAAATAATAGTTATCTTTTTAGTTTTCCTATATACAATGTAAAGAAAGAAACAATGAAAAGCTTTATCGTTCAAGGCAATCTACTGTTCGCTATCGTAGGCACACATTTGGTACTTTACAAGTTGAACACCCTCTTTAAAAGCAATCCCAAAAAATAATGACAGGAGTTCTATCTGTCTAAAATTATACTGCGCAGTATCAGGGATACGATCGAAAACCTGTTAACAGAGTAGATCATCAATTTTTAATTCTATAATTATGAAAACAGAAATTTCAAAAATGATTTTGCCTATGGCAGTCATTGCAGTTGCCGTAGCTGGCGCATTCAGTTCAAATGCTATGAATAAAAATTCAAAAGTATTTGCTGCAAAACAAGGATACACACATACCAGTCCTTCATCGGCTTGTAATATTTCTAACATGTGTTCTGATATTGGTACAGACTTTTGCACTATAGGAGTGGAAGAGGTAAGATTGTGGGGTAAAACTAATCCAGAGGCTACAACTTGTAATGTTCCACTTTACAAGCAATAGGTAAAAGCGATCAGTTCTAATCTTAGGAAATACCCGATGGCAATGCGGTTTCTTTTAAATAGAAACCGCATTGCTTTTTTTAGAAATTAACATCGGTTTATTTTCAATTAATTGGCGACTTTATATCGGCTAGCCCCTTCTTCTTTAAATAAGAATCAAACCACCTTTCAATCTGTTGCGTTAAATGCTGTTGATTCATCCGCTGTGATAATGCATGCCCTTCATTTGGATAGAGTAACATCGTGCATGGCTTTTGCAGTCTCCTTAACGCCATGTAAAAATGCACAGTTTGTAAGTAATGTATTTGTGGATCGGTATCTCCTGACCAAGACAAAAGAGGCGTAGTCACATTTGCAGCATCTAGCACGGGTGAATTATCAAAATAGCCCTGTTTGTTTTGAAATAAGGACGTGCCCATTCGGAACTGTTGTAGTTCAAAACGAAAGTAATTTGCTTTGCCTGTTGCACCGTTAATATGCAAATAAAAACTAGTGAAATCAGATATGCCAGCCCCTGATACAGCCCCTGCAAATCTATTACTATGCGAAATGATGAAATTAGTCTCGTATCCACCAAAAGAATGACCGATAAGGCCTATATGCTCAGGTGAAATAGACGCTTTCAAAAGCGCTGCATCGGTGGCTGCCAAAACGCAATCCAGTGCCGATTGTCCGGGCTGACCTTCTTGGTAAACGATATCTGGATACAATACGAAATAGCCCTGAGCCGTTAAATTACGTACATTAAATCCTACTGTATTATGTAGAGAAGGATTTACATACCAGTGTAATTCTTTCGACTGTTTCTCGTAAATATGGACTACCATTGGATATTTTTTTTGCGGATCATAACCTGCAGGATAAAACAGTACCCCTTGCAAAGGGATGCCTGAACTGTTAGTATAGGCAATATTTCTCGCGGTACTCCACAAATATTTTTGTTGTTGGCTATTGCTTTGATGAACAAGAGTAGGTCGTATCTGAGTACTTGATTTAAAAATCAGAGCAGGCGAGTGCTCAAAGGTTTCTTCGCGATAGACATAGGCGTTTCCTTTTTTGGAACTCATCAAATAACTAATTTTCTTTTCTTCGAATACGATTGATTGTAAACCGGTATTACGCTGCCACAGAGAGTAACCACTGGATCTATAATCGGTACTATGAACCTGTAAAAAGAGTTTTTCGTCCAAATTGAAACAGGCGCTGGTCAAACCGCTGTAATTGTAAGCACTGCGTTGTGCTTGCTCTTGCAGCGCTATTCTATAAACATGATTGTTTTCCTTTCCACTAGTTAAACGCTTGGCTCTACTACCATCGGGAGTAATTTCCCAAAGATCAAATTGGTCATAAATCAGCAATGATTCGTCGTTTGCACTCCAGCCTACAAGTCCAAAAGGTTCAGCATCTTCTTGTACAACATAGGGCTGCTCTGAAAATACAGACCTGTTTTGGGTAACGTTACTATGCTTGGCTTGGGCAATATTGTATACCCACCAGTTTCCATCTTTAAAATAACTAAAATAGCCACCACCAGGGGAGGCAAGGATAGGATAATCTAAACTGGGATGCTTTTTCAGGAAAAGTTGCTTTTTACCTGTATCCAGATTAAGTAACCACGAAGTTACATCACCATTGTCTTTGAATTGGGGATGGTAGGCTCCATCATCAAATAAAAGGGCTATTTTTTTATTACCATTTAGCATCATCGTCGATAGTGTAGTATCGGTTATTTGTACATAGCGATTGCTTTTTGGCCACCATAGTCCGTAAAAAACGGTGTTTCCCATTTGCTTTCTTTCGGGATACAACAAACGATCGGTAGTTTTCCAAACCATAGCAGTATCCGTCGCCGTTGCCGTTGGATCGTTTTTACAGATTTTCATAAATACTCTTTCTCCATCATCCGATAAAACCAGTGGAGCTAAATCAGTGGACAATTGCATTGCTTTAGGAAATGCTGCACGGTTGGAATCAAAAAACACCAACTTCTTTTGGGCGATAGTATAGTGATAAAGAGTTGGTTTTAAAGGATTAGCTAAAGAAGTGCTATAAAAACTCAAAGCTTTACCGCTTTTACTCCACGCTATTTTTTCAAAGTTTTCATCTAGGCTGTGTGCCATTTTTAATTGTGGGAATTGTTCCTGCATAAATACTAATTCCGCAACAGATCCTTTCTCACTTTTTGTGATAATGCCCAGCATAGTCTGGTCGGTACTCCAAGCGTAAGAAAGTACGCTATCGAAGCTTTTAAGTACTTGTCCATTATTTTTACAAATCACTATCTTTTGCTGTTTTTCGTCACGAATGCTAAGAATAAGATATTGATTATCAGTAGTGAAAAGGAAGTCCGTAACATTGTCAAATGTAGTTAGTTGACTCGTTTTTAAATCGACTAGTTGCAGAGTATTTGGAGCAGGAAAATAGGCGAAAAAATCATCTTTGCTAAATTTTCCATTTTTTCCCTTCGGAAAAACATGGGTATTTAAATTGTGGGTATTGCGCACAAATAAGGTGTCTTGATGCGATTCATAATTTACGCTGTAGCTCACCCATTGGCCTTTATCTGAAAGTTGTTGTGACACCAGTTTTCCCCACAAGTGGTAATCAGCAGCAGTCAATGGCTTTTTTTCATTGGTCTGTCCTATGGAGAGGTTGGAAACCAAAAACAATAATAATGCAATCATTCGATAGCAATGCCGGTAAATGATCATCGAGGTATATCTTTTTTTATTTATCATAATATGTTTTATTAGTAGCCTGTGTTTTGGGGGGCAAGGTTGGGGTTCAGCAGTATTTCGGTTTCTGGAATAGGAAGCAATGCATCGGTCGAGTTCCAACCAATTTTACTTCCCAGCACTTCACTGAGTTTTTCATATCGTTTTAAATCAAAAAAACGATGTCCGTGTTCGCTGAATAATTCTATGCGTCGCTCTTTTAAAATAGCATCTAAAATCTGCTGTTGTGAAGTAGCCAGGGTCGAATCGAGTCCCGCTCTATTTCGAATCACATTCAAATCTTCTTTCGCACCAATAAGGTCTCCAGCCCGTGCTCGTGTTTCGGCTCGAATGAGGTACTGTTCTTCAATTCGAAAAATCACGGAATACTCCGTGGAGACAGCAGTACTATTATTTTCTTTATATTTATTAGCATGATACCAGGTTGTTGTTCCATCAGTTACTGCCTTGGTCCAGTAATTTTTGCGCTGGTCCATTGGCTCAAAATCGGCCATAAGTACATCACTTAAAGCCGTAAAATGAGGTGGTCCTGCAGTAAATATAAATAGGCCTCCCTCTTGCGTGCTATTACCATAGTAGGCAGGTGAAAATTGCCATATTGTGCTGCGACTGCTATTCAAAAAAACAGCATTAAGATCGTCTGCTATGGCATAATCCGCGGTATTGTTAAGGACAGCAGAAGCGGCATTGGATGCCTCTGACCATAATCCGGCATACAAGTAGGTTCTTGCCAGTAAAGCCTGAGCTGCGTAGCGATTGGGTCTGACCCGTTCTCCACTTGTGTCTTCTTGAGGAAGCAACGGAACAGCACGATTTAAGTCAGCAATTATCGATTCGTATACATCGGTCACAGCCATGCGACTGACAACTCTATTTTGCCTATAATCTGTTGAGGTGATATAGGGAATATTTCCATATAAATTGACCAAATAGAAATGAACTAGAGCCCGTACAAAAAGGGCTTCTCCAGTCAGCCGTTGGCCTATTTCATTTGGTAAGTCACTGGAGACAGCAACGCCTTCTAGTATCGCATTAGTAGTATAGATAACATGGTAACTGTTAGTCCATAATCCGGCAACAGCATCGTTGGATGCCAACAGACTGTTGGTGTAAAATCCAAAGGTTGAATTTTCAGTATCGCCATAAAAAGTGAGCTCGTCTGCATAATGCCCCAACTGATTGGACAGTCCAAGGGGGGATCCAGTTAATAGTGTAGAACTACGCAATTGCGCATAAATAGCGACCATAGCTGCGTTAGCAGTAGCGGAGCTTTCGAATAGATCACCAGCGGCAAGCTGTGAAGATGGTAGTTCAGTTTCTACAAAATTTTCACAAGCCATAAGTGACAAGAATAAGGCTATAGAAAATGTTAATGTAAGAGAACGCATCTGTTTTTTAGGTACCCTAATTAAAAAACTTCCTTTAGTAAATAGATTTTTCATTTCAGTGGATTTAAGGTTAAAAAATGAATTCGATGCCAGTAGTAATTATTTTCAAAGGAGGCAATACTCCTCTTGTTTTAAACTCAGGGTCAGCTCCTCGATAGGAAGTCAGGGTAAGTACGTTTTGTGCCTGAATATTGAGTTTACACTCGACACCTTTTAACCAGCTAGGGGGAAGCTGATAACTCAAGGCCACATTCTTCAATCGAATGTAAGAAGCATCTGTAATCGTTGCATCACTATCCCTATATTTAGTATAAGCACTGGCAACTGCAGCATTAGCTCCCGTGCTGTATTGCTGAAAAGGACCTATATCACCTGGATTTTGCCATCGAGCTAGTACATCAGTAGTCTGGTTGTTTCGACTTCCTGGCAAGCCAAGAGTTGAAGCCGAATTGTAATTCAGTTGTTTGACAAACTGGAATAGAAAATCGAGTTGTATCCCTTTATAGTGTAACTGGTTTTGCAACCCTCCATAAAACTCAGGATTCAAGTCTATTAGATACTGCTTATCGTCTTTTGCCGATAGTTGTCCATCCCCATTAAAATCTTCAAACTGATACAGTCCTGTTGCTGGGTCAAGTCCCGTAAAATGATATACTTTTACGATGTTTAAAGGCGATCCAATGATGTACTTGTTGGCGTAGGTGGAGCTATCTAAATCGGGAAATCGCAACAGTTTATTATTCAAAACACTGATGTTGAAATTTGTACTCCATCCAAAATTCTTCTTTTGAAAATTTACGGTTCGCAAGGTCAATTCGACCCCGTCATTCTGCACACTAGCATCAAGATTAGCTTGTATGCTGTTAAATCCTGTTGTACCAGGCAAGGGAATCCCTACTAACTGGCTTGATGAGGTATTGCGAAACCATCCAGCGGTCATGAAAATACGGTCGTTAAATAAACCGAGTTCTGTTGCTATCTCAAATTTCTTATTGCTTTCCCATCCAAAATCAGGATTAAAAAGGCGAGTAGGTTCTAGTCCAACAATTCCTTGGTAAGGATTTCCTGAGGAGCTGTAGGTATCTAAAAACTGGTAATCCCCAATTTGGTCATTTCCTGTTGTGCCATAACTGGCACGTAGTTTTCCAAAACTTAAAAAAGAAGTACTACCGTTGTCAAAAAAGGATTTCGAAAAAAGCCAGGCTGCACCAACGGCACCAAAATTGGCAAACTTATTACCTGGTCCAAAACGACTTGAACCATCCCTTCTACCCGTAACATTCACAAAATACTGGTCCTGCCAACTAAAATTGACTCGTCCAAAAAAAGCTTGGTATTTGTATTCAGTCGTACCGCTACTCATGATACTAACAGTGGAGGCTGATGCCAAATCATAAATTAAACTGTTGCTGGTAAATCCTTCGCCCGCCAAAACAAGCTGTTGACCAGTTAGCTGGTTAAAAGTACTTCCCACCAATACTGCGATCTTCCCTCTACCAATAGTGGTATGCCAATTGAGTTGGGGCTCCACAATCCAAGATTGACGGGAAGTCGTATTAGTAAAAATCGACGAAAACACACTGTCCAGCCCGTAAGCAGGATCATAAATGGTCGATGGAAAAGTACTACTCTCTGTATGCTTGAGGTCAGTAAAACCAAAACTAGATTTTAGTTCCAAATGGTAAGGCAAGGCATAGGATAAAATGGAATTGGCCACAAAATCATAGGTTTTGCTCAGCGATTTACCTTTTAGATTACTCAAAGGGTTTTCCCAAGTGCTATTTTCCCAGTTTAGCTGCCCTTCAGTATCATATAGTGCTGGGGCATTTGGCGCTAGTTTTCTCGAAATAGTGGTAAGATCGGTAGAGGGCTGATTATTGTCTTGTACGGTATATCCAGACGAAAAAGTAATTCCAAACTTTTTATCAGTGGCTAGATGGTTGAGATTGATACGGACATTTCCTTTTTTATATCCAAAATCACCAGGAAAAACAGTGGTTTCCTTCCCATAATTTCCATTGATGATAAACTGAGTTTGCTCATCACCACCTGAAACGGATGTTTGTAGGTTCGTGATCGTCGAACTCCCTCCTGTGAGCTCTTTTTGCCAATTGGTATTGCGGGTTTGATCCCAAGTACCATTGACTTCATAAGCAGAAGCGGGATACTTCGTATAGCCATCATTTGCATACGCTTCCTTACGCATTTGTACGTATTGATCTGTATTCATTAAATCCATAAAACGGGTTACTTTCCCAAAACCATGCGAGTAATGGGCTGTATAGGAGGTTTTGCCCGCCTTTCCCTTTTTAGTGGTAATGAGTACTACTCCATTGGCGCCGCGCGAGCCATATATGGCGGTGGCATCGGCATCTTTGAGCACTTCTATGCTTTCAATATCCCCGGGATTCAAGTTATTCAACGGACTTGTTAAAGTGGGCATAATCGTAGCTGAGGCGTTAAATCCAACAGGATCGCTGGCATAGGGGACACCATTAATAATATATAGCGGTCGGTTTCCATCCGGTCTAAGACTATTTTGTCCCCGTATCTGAATATCGAACCCACCACCAGCCACTCCTGTGGTTTGTGTAATGCTAACTCCTGCCATCCTGCCCTGCATGGCAGCAAGTACATTGGTTACCGGTTGCTTCTCAATATCCTTTGCCGTGATTTTTGCAATACTTCCCGTGCGTTCGCTTTCTTTTACGGAATAGTAGCCTGCGTTGACACGCACTTCTTGCAGTTGGGTAGCATCCTCTTGTAAGTGCACGCTGACTACAGTGCGTCCCGCTACAGGAATATTTAAGGTGGTATAGCCTACAAAGGAAAAAACAAGAATATCAGTAGGAGAGGCGGAAATTGCATACTGACCATTGTAATCAGATATTGAAGTTGTAGAGTTTCCCTTAACGGTAACAGTAACTCCAGGTAAGGGGCCGCTACCATCAGTGATTGTACCACTAATTTTAAGTGTTGGTTGTTGAAAACTTGAAAAGAGTAGGTGGTTCTTGGCTACAGCAGAGGAGGAGAACAGGCAAATTCCTAAAATTAAGGAATATACCGTTGTCCTTATCCCCTTGATTAATGAATTATTTTTCATAATATTGGTTTAGTTAAATGAAATGTGAGTTTTGTTTGCGAGGGTTCTCTATACTAGTTTGCAGACGGGTTAGAGGGCCTTTTTTTATGAGTCTTAAAGTCATCAAGTTGAATGTCTTAAAGTCTTGATGTAAGGTTTTTTATTTTGTCATAGTTGATCTTTTGTTAGTGGTTAGGAATTAAACATTAATTTATTTTTATCTATAAGCAGTTGAATTTTAATTGTTATTTGTTCTTTTTTGCATCGCCCAAAAAAGAACCAAAAAACGCTAGCCTGACTATTTTTATCCTGAAAATCTTCGTATTTATTTCCCTATCGCGACCCCAGCCGCTCGTGCTACGCACTCGACTCGGGGGTCACTCCCTTCGGCCAAGGCTTAAATCCATTCTTCGATTTTCTGGGATAAAAATAGAAGGGCGGTTTTTGAATACTAGTTCGTGCTTCTAAATTTTTCAACCATAAATCCAATTGAATATTAGCGTTATTAGTGCGAGCATTAATGCGGTTAGTATTTGTTTGTAATATTTCATGTTATTTAGTAGGTTATGGGTTATCGGTTATCAGTGATCTGTAATCAGTTGTCGGTTTTCTGTTATCAGTTATGGGTTATCGGTTGTCGGTTATGGGTTATGTATAGGTTGTCAGTCCAGATAGTTATCACGATGGGTTTTGGTTGTTCGTCCATCGTATTTCGTCCATCATCTATCTTACTTCTATACTCTATATTCTCACATCTCATCGTCATCCTGAGCTGAGCCAGTCCTAATCTTTTGTCGAAGAGTCGAAGGACACATCTAACATCTCACGACTCACATCTCACTATAAAAAAACATCCTGCACCATTAATAAATTCAAATTAAATTAATGAGACCTTTTGTTCAAAGAGGCTGGCGGTGCAGGTGTTTCTTAGTTTAGTAGTAACCCTTTATTTCATCATAGGCATTTTATAGTTAATGGTTAATAGTTTAAAGTTGGCATAGGTATTGCACACCAGTTTAGAAAATGCGGTTTTCCTGACTGGGATTGTTGTGGTTTAGTGACATAAACCACTGTTAACGCTGGGCGTTGGCTGTTTTAGGTGTGTAGCTGTAGTTTACTCATAGGCATGCGGGTTTTAGCGGGTTAAACTGCTGCGAGACTATAAAAAAAGGAAGCGTTGCTAAGAATGGAAGTTGAGTTTTGCCTAATTAATGGCCAAAAAAAATGGCATGGAACTCAGCTTACTGCACTAGAGGTATTGGCCATACCTTACCACAAATAAGTGAGCCCACGCCATGGGACGTGAGCATCATACTTATCATCTCGTGGTAATTTGAAAAGGCCAATTTTCTAGTACGAGATTCAAAGCGAATGCTTCAAATATTTTTACATGAAGAAACGCAAAATTACAATTCATTACTTAATTTTAAACAAATATATAAAATATTATCACATATCCATAGGCATGTGATAATAAATTTTAAAATTCCTTCATTGCCAACTAATTTATAATCATGATTGTAGAAATAGTAACAGCAGAAATCGATTTTCAAATCAAGGAAAATATTAGGTATGCAAGAATAAAAGCAGGCATTGATCAAGTTACGCTTGCTCAAAGAATAGGTGTGTCAGAAGGTTATATTGGAGGTATTGAAAATCCAAAAGATTCTGCTAAAGCGAATATAAGGTTACTTTCTAGAATTGCAGTAGCATTGGGACTTGATTCTTATAGTGAAATAATGCCAAAAGAAATAATAGAAAATGATATAGTCAGATTAAGACTTGATTTATTTAATATTAATACTAGAAGTCAGGTTGTAGATGCTAATGGAAATGTACCTGAAAGATTAAAAGTACTCTCTAAAGTTAAACTTTCGGAAAAGGAATATCAATTTTTTAAGGATAGAAAGCAAGCATATTGCACTATAATAGAATAATTATACAAGTTTTTACTGATAACATATAATTTAAAAAAGATACCTATGGACTTACCCCCAAAAGTTGGACGGTTAAATTAATTAAGATTTTCTGAATGAGCTCGGTATTGTACTGGGCTCATTCCTTTTAAGTTAAGTCTGATTCTATCATTGTTATAGTATTTTATATAGTCTATAATATCTTTATTTAATTCTGCTATGGAATTATACTTTTTAAGATAAAACATCTCAGATTTTAATGTTCCAAAGAAGTTTTCTATAATTGCATTATCCAAGCAGTTTCCTTTCCTGGACATACTTGCGCTGATATTTTTTCTTTTGAGCATAAATTGGTATGCCTTCATTTGATATTGCCAACCCTGATCTGAGTGTAGTATCAATGTTTTACCGTTTTTATTTCGCTTACACTTTTTAAGCATATCTATAACCTGCTTAATATTTGGGTTTTCCGAAGTTGTATAGCTGACAATCTCTCCATTAAATAAATCAATCACAGGAGACAGGTAAAGTTTCTTGTCTTTAACCCTGAACTCCGTTATGTCAGTAGCCCATTTCTCATTAGGCCCGGACGCTTTGAAGTTTCTCTGAAGTAAGTTTGGTGCTATCTTGCCTAGTGCCCCTTTGTAAGAAACATATTTCTTGCCTCTAATCAGACTTTTTAGCCCTTGCTCTTGCATAAGTTTATAAACAGTTTTGTGATTGATCACATATCCTCTTTTCTTAACTTCCAACAATATTCTTCTATATCCGAAGCGACCTTTGTGCTGATGGTATATAAGCTTGATTTCTTTCTTAACAGACGTATACTTATCTCCATTACCCAATTTTTTTATATGGTAATAGAAAGTACTTCTGGCCATCCCGGCATGTTTGAGTAGTCTAGCTAATCCATGCTGATGCCTTAGTTCCTGGATGATCTCCGCTTTTCTTCTTTCTCTTTTTCTGATTGAACTAAGGCATGAAGCTTTTTTAAATAGGCATTCTCTGCTTTTAAGTCGGTCAACTCTTCCAATAGTTGTTCCTCACGTGTTAACGGCTTTTTAGGTTTTTTAGGCATAGTTTTACGTTTTCCTCTTCTTTCTAATGCTAAACCTGATGGGCCTTCACTGTCATAAATCGCTATCCACTTCATTAAGGTACCAATACTTGGGATTTTGAAGTGTATGCAGGTTTCAGATAAAGATAAGTATTTATTTCTCATCTCTTCAATAGCTTTTAGCTTAAAATCAGCAGAATAGCTATTTTTAATAGGCTTAAGTCCTTCAAGGCCATACCTACGGTAAAAAGAAACCCACCGCCTAACCATACCGTGTTGTAAGGAAAACTCATATGCTATTGACTTACAGCCAGATTTTCCATTAATAACTCTCTCAACAACTGACTTCTTAAAGTCAATGTCATACTTGATTTTTCTACTCATAAAAATGCCCCCAATAAGTGTCTAACTTTTTGGGGGCAGTCTACTAGGTATCTTTTTTAATGGCCTATAATCAGGTATTATTAGCGGTGAGACTACTGAAATGTAAACCCATGTAAGCACGAAAGGCCTGCAGTGAATTAAAAGCTCAGTTGATAATTTGTAATAAAATATTTATATATTTGATTAATAATACGCTACTTTATAGCGCCAATCTACCCAATTTTGGGTGTATATGCGATAGTTTATAGCGAGTATATACAAGTTACCAGCCATATTAGCGCACCGAACTAAAAAAACAAACATCTCAATTATGAAAAAAAATATCCTATTACTTCCTTTTATTTGTTTCTTATTTATTTGTTGCAACACGATTACCGGACCATTCGAAGATATAAATTTTGGTAATATTTCTAAAAAAACCTTTTTGAATGAAATGGTTGGTAATGGAACATTTCAAGTTTATAAAGAAGATAAGGAAAAAATTAATGACACAACTTCTATTGGTTTTATTCTAAAAAAGGATGACAAAGAATTCCCTATGAGAGTTCATCTTAACGAAGAATTTTACAAAGGAAACGAATTTAATTTTGGTTCTTTGAGAAGAATGGAATTTAGAATTGGGGAAAACACAACAGAATACGGAAGAATATATGTATCCGCCCGAGCAAGCACATATTTCATGGGCTGATGTAAGGTAGTAGTTTTGTCC
>NZ_VOGZ02000004.1:0-318511 GCF_008033395.2 Flavobacterium sp. XN-5 | reverse complement strand
TTTATACAAGAGATAACGACTCCTTGCCAGTAATTGTTTAAGAGTATCGCCATTAGAGAGTGTTTTAGATTTGAAATTTACTTTTGACTTCCTTACTCGTTCTATTGCGTCATTTTCTTGATCTATGGCTTCCCAACGATATTTGACCCGATAGCGCGGATTTGCAATCCGTGCCCACAAAGATTAGCAATTTCAATTTTACAAAAAAGCTACAGAGATTATTTTCTTGTAGCTTTTTTTATGTATTAACTTTATGGCTTATTGTTGCGGGCACATATTACTACGTCAGTTCACTTCACTCGTGTCTGCGTTATCTTACTAAGAAACTTTTTTTACCTATCCAAATCGGATATCTTATTCTGCTTCTAAAAGATCTCTATTATGAGTGGCACTAGTGATTGTCAAATTGGCTGCGTTTGTAAAAGCTGTCATCATCACTGTCATCATTATGACTAGAGTCATTTTCAGGGTAGTACGACTTCATTACACTTCGCTCATAATTTCTGTCAAAATTCTGCTGACTGTTAAATCGGTTCGTGTTTCTAAAAGTATGATACCCTATACTGTTCGCCATGAAAATCTTCGTGTCTTTATTTATGCTTACAGATCCAATGGGTATAATAATATGGCTGTCTCCGTCTTTATAGATGAACTCAGTTGTGAGAAGGCTATTAAAAACTTTTTTGAAGAAGGGGTTATTAACTATTTTAGTAGTTTCAATAATTTTAATGACAATTCTTAATTTAATAGTAATTGCACATTCAATCCTTTAGATAAGCTTATGGAAGCTATTGAAGAAAAAGAAAGACTTTATGAACGTTTACTAGCGGCAGAAAAGGACAAATTGGCTCTATTGGAGAAACTTCTAAATATATAGATTAAATATTACGAGATACGGAGGCTACTTTTAAGTAGCTTTTTTTTGTTGTATATGTAAAATACACAAAATTTAAGATCGCCAATTGGGTCAATAAAATCATCTCTTATTTACTTATTATCTAATATAGCTTTAAAACTGTATCTTTATAGATATTAATCTGAAAACAAAAAGCTGATGCCATATCTTCAAAAACAGAATGCTGAAAATCAGGTAATTGTGATTGGCACGTCGGCGGGGGGAATGACCGCCTTAAAAAAATTATTGTCCCAACTACAGCCAGAGTTTCCTGTTCCTATTTTGGTAGTCCAGCATATCTCAGCGGATGCGGCGGGCAATGCCCTGATCGACAGTCTGAACAAAGCGTCAACACTTACTTGTATTCATGCTACTAATGGAGCAGCTCTTTTACCCGGTCATGTCTATATTGCGCCGTCAGACCATCATATGATGATTGGTATAAATCAAAAATTATTGATCACCAAAGGGGCACACGAGAATCGATCACGCCCAGCAATCAATCCTTTATTTCGTTCTGCCGCCGTTGCATTTGGCTTCGGAGTGATTGGCATATTGCTTACTGGCTATCTTGACGATGGAACCGATGGACTGCAGGTTATTCATGAATGTGGAGGGATTTGTGTTGTACAGGAACCTGAAGATGCTGACTATCCTGATATGCCAAAAAATGCGATTAATCAGGTTCAGGTCGATCATGTTGTTCCGATAAGTGAAATGGGAGGGCTGATCTATCAGTTGATATCCAGAAAAATTAAAAAGAGTGCTCCGGTCCCAAAAAACATATTAATAGAAACAAAAATCGCCCAGCGTGTGACGAGCGATTTACAATCTGTCAATACGCTTGGGGTACAAGTACCATTTAATTGCCCGGGATGTGGTGGAGTGCTCTGGAAAGTTGAAGATGGTAAAGGAGCAAGATACCGTTGTCATACTGGCCATGCTTACACATCCTCTACGCTCCTGGCAGACCAGACAATGAAAATTGAAGAAACTATGTGGACTGCTTTAAGAATGTTTGAAGAAAGAAAGAACTTATTAATGACCATTTCGAAAGACAACAAAGGTGCTACTTCAAAGTCAGCCTTGGAGCGTGCAAAGCTGTCGCAAGTGCATATTGACCGAATCAGAAAAATATTGCTTGCTGACGATAAAGGATCATCCGGTGATGTTCCTACTTAATAAATTTTATAAATTCTTATTCAAGGCTTCGTCATGCTCTACAATCATACATTACAATAATGATAATCAAAAAGTTAATACTTTTTATTTTTTTAATATCTTTACTCAATCTTTAAATTAAAGGAATTCTATTTTGATTTTTACCCACTATTTCGAAAATAATTCTAATTGAATTAAAAGGGAAAGTCAGGAAGTTTTCTCCTCTGAAGGAATAACCCGATTGCGCGGATTAGTAATTCGTGCCCGCAAAGAGAATTAATTTCAATTTCATAAAAAAAAGCTACAGGAATTATTTCCTTGTAGCTTTTTGTGTGTATTAATTTTATGGCTTATTGTTGCGGGCACGGATTACTGCGTCAGTTCACTTCGTTCGTGTACAAATCTGCCTATCTTTCTAAGAAACTTTCTTTCACCTATCCGAACGATATCTTATTCTGCTTCTAAAAGATCTCTATTAAGAGTGACACTAGTGATTGTCAAATTCCCTGCGTTTGTAAAAGCTGTCATCATCACTGTCATCATTATGACTAGAATCATTTTCAGGGTAGTACGACTTCATCACACTTCGCTCATAATTTCTGTCAAAATTGTTCTGACTATTAAATCGGCTCGTGTTTCTAAAAGTATGATATCCTATACTGTTAGCCATGACAATCTTCGTGTCTTTATTTATGCTTACAGATCCAATGGGTATAATAATATGGCTGTCTCCGTCTTTATAGATGAACTCCTTTCCATTGTCGTTCGCTATCGCATCATGCACCTCATTACGGCCGTCCTCAATCAATGCTTTATCTACATTTACATCCAGATAGACAACGCGCTGCATATCTTTATTAACCCACAGATTATCAATTTTACCTATAGTCCGGTTATCAGCGTCCACTATTTTCCATCCTCTTATATCAGAATAATTTGAAGCAATCTTATAATCCGAAAGCTCATCCAGTTTGTATAAATTTCTATTTTTATTTTCCATAATTTCTTTTTTACTATTATATCTTCATTTTCTGTTGCGTACCAATGCGGGAAAATATAGATTGCATTTCATCAATAGGTAAAATAACACTATTATCCCGTTGTTTATCTGTTACTTTCTAACGTACACTTGTACTGTTTTCGATTTCTACGTTACTTTCACTTTGAGTTTCCGTATTACTCAAAAGGAGGAAGTATAAAAGTGCTGCGATTATCAGCCCTACAACAATCCACGGCCATACCGATTTTTTTTTCTCAATTTTAATTTCTGCCATGACTTTATTTTTTTTGATTATAAAATAGTTTTAATGCAATACTAAAGATACAAAGGAGACTAGACTAAGATTTATTTAATTTCAGAAAAAAGTTATATAATTCCCACCAGACTAATTATTAAAATGCGAATGGGGAACAGAGTATTAACACCCCCTCTGGTTTTCGTTTGCAACGAGCACCTACTTACTTGTGCAAAAGAAACAAAGCGTTTCCAACGGGGGTCTAATAAATAAATTACTCGATAGCGTAGAATTGCACACGAACGAAGTGCACTGACGAAGCATTCTTTGCCAACAAAGAGTAGTAATTTCAATTTTATAAAAAAATCACTTCCTCATAACTTGAAGCTAATTGACAACTATCTAAATAGCATTAGAAATGATGGAAGACAAGTTTTTATAGAAAATCCGCCTGATAATTTCAGTAGAATACTTCACGATTATTCCACCGATAGAAAAGGTTTTGTAATTTGGAAAGATTTGATCGAAGAGAGACTAACTTAAAAGGGACACAAAGTATAGATAAGGCATATCAAAGCCATGGATAGTGTATGGATAGTGTATGAAAAAGCGGGAAGTAATATTTTAATATAAAATCGTGACCACAGTGTGATTCGAATACCCGATAGCGCGGATTTGTAATCCGTGCCCACAAAGATTAGTAATTTCAATTTTATAAAAAAATCACTTCCTCATAACTTAAAGCTAATTGACAACTATCTAAATAGCATTAGAAATGATGGAAGACAAGTTTTTATAGAAAATCCGCCTGATAATTTCAGTAGAATACTTCACGATTATTCAGCTGACAGAAAAGGTTTTGTAATTTGGAAAAATTTGATCGAAGAGAGACTAACTTAAAAGGGACACAGAGTATAGATAAGGCATATCAAAGCCATGGATAGTGTATGGATAGTGTATGAAAAAGCGGGAAGTAATATTTTAATATAAAATCGTGACCACAGTGTGATTCGAAGTACTAGGCAACCTACTTTAAGTTATCAAAAAATGTCAAAATAGGTATCAAGTGTTCGATTGTAAACCCTGACAGCCCACAAAACTTCTCAAGAAATTGAGAAGTTTTTGTCTTATTTCTGTGAAATATTGCATCTAAACTGCAATTGGCGCAGCTAGACAACTATCAGGAATGTCAAAAGCTTTTACCAGAGAAACAGCATCCGGCCTAATTTCCCAGCATAGCTGATTGACTATTTTACGTATGGCTTTTGTTTTTACAGCTTCCATGTAGCCATCTTCTAGATACCATCCTTTATTTTTTTCAATCTGCGAAAGTGCATACAATTGATATAATCGTATAATGACTTCCTTACAATTTTCGTCTTCTATGGTTGGAATAGCCTTTTGAAACTGCTCTAATACAATTCGTTCGAGATAGGCTTGTGCTACATCAATCATTTGATGCTGTGCAACATTATATGCATCATAAGGATCTAGTCCGCTATCAATAAGTTTTTTTAATCGTTTTGCTGCAGATGCCAAAGTTGTTTTTTCTCGGTAATGGAAAGCTTGCAAATGAAACTCCTCATCAATTAAATGAGACTCATCCGTTTTTCTCGTTATAAGTGGATTCTTTTCAGAAAAAGCGGTTTTTGCATTCTCAAAAACATAATTTATTATTCCCATAGCATCCATTTTTCCAAAAGATTTTCGAAATTCTGACAGGCGGTTTTTAGCAACTAACTGCATTAATACAGTATTGTCACCTTCAAAAGTGGTGTAGATTTCAGTATCATTTTTCAAAGCATCAATACGATTTTCCGACAAATAACCTTTTCCACCGCAAGCCTCGCGACATTCTTGCAAAATATTAGTTGTGCTCCAAGTAGAATAGGCCTTCATTCCCGCAGCGAGCGCTTCAATTTCGGGCATTTCAGATTCGCTTTTATTAATGAATCGTTTCGTGACATATTGTAATGCAAAATGGGTTGCGTATGTTTTAGCCAGCAAGGGAAGGAGTCTTCGTTGATGAATACGGTAATTTAATATTGGAACTTCGGTTCCTCCTTCGGGGCCAAATTGCCTGCGTTGATTGCTATATTTTATAGCTATTGTTAATCCAGATTTGGCTGCAGCCAAAGCAGATCTCGGAATCCCGATTCTTCCACCAACTAAAGTTCCTAGCATGGTGAAAAATCGTCTATTATCACTTGGAATCGGACTTTCGAATTCTCCTTTGTCATTTACCGAAGCAAACCGATCGAGCATGTTTTCTTTTGGGATCACCACATTGTCAAAACTTATTGTTCCATTATCAACACCGTTAAGTCCCATTTTAAGTCCGCAATCTCCAATAGTTATGCCTTTTAGAATAAAATTGTTTGCATCGCGAAGCGGAACAACAAATGCATTAACACCATAATCAGTTTTGCCAATAATTAATTTAGCAAAAACCGTAGCCATTTGTCCGTGAACAGCAGCGTTACCAATATATTCTTTTTGTGCCTTTTCATGCGGTGTATGGATCGTAAAAGTTTGGTCTTCGTGATTATAGGTCGCCGTGGTTTCCAATCCTTTCACATTCGAACCGTGATTGGTTTCTGTCATTGCAAAGCAACCCGGAAGTTGGAGTGTTCCAATATCTCTTAAATACTTGCTATAATGCTTTTCTGTGCCAAGAGATTGTATGCTCATTCCCCAAAGCCCAAATTGTACTCCAAATTTGATTACTAAACTTAAATCGTGGTAGCTCAATGCCTCCATTATGGCAAAATAATCTTCAATGTTTTCGCCACCGCCATATTCTTTTGGATACGCCATGTTTCCGAGGTTCTCTTGTGCTAGAATTTTACACCAATCATAGACTTTCTCACGATACACAGCAGTGTCAGTCGATGTTTCAAAAGCAAACTCAGGTCTGCTGATAATAGATTTTACCTTTTTAATAATTCTCGCCTGATTTCCATCCAGAATTTCAGTCAGTTTTTCGACTTCAAAGCTGTCATTCGTTTGATAATTTGCGGTGAAGGTATTGGCAATTGTTTTGAAATCGGCTAAAGCCTCTTCGCCAGAAATTCCTAAGTCATTTTCGACTTGGACGAAAGCTGATCTGTTATCTTTGATCATTTCATCGTTTTCAGAAAGTAAAATTGAAATGTCAAAAATAGATTTTACCAAAGAGTTTTTCTGAATAATAGTTTCAATTTCAGATTTCCAATTAGCCACTACTTCTCTAGAAGGCGGTGATGAAATAGCAATTTTTGAAAGTATAGTTTCTTTTTCCTCTTTGTAAAGCCAGTTCTGGGAAATGATAAACTTTTGTAAAGTCAAAAATTCCTTTTTGCTCAACAGGTCGTCAGACCACACTAGATAGAAAAGAGGTATAAAGGCTTTAAGTTTTGAATTTTCCATATTAAATTTGAATTGTGTTTTAAAATTTGTTAAGATAACTAAATTTTACCATTGAAAAAGAGAGCCAAAAAGAAAATAGATAATGTTAGTAAGGATTAACACATGGAGCGAAATTGAATATGTCGAATGTACTCTTTTTAACTTCCTATTAGTATTTGTTTGTGTCATAAACGTTAATACAATCCTTACTTTTGCAGTCACAAAAAAAAGTAGTTTATGAGTACAAATAATCTCTCCCAAACAAAAATATCAGTTCTAGATTTAGCAATAGTTAGAGATGGAGGTACCGCAGCTGATACCTTTAAAAATAGTCTCGAACTTGCTCAGCAGGTGGAGAAATGGGGGTATAAACGCTTCTGGTTAGCTGAACATCACAACATGCCAGGAATTGCTAGTAGTGCAACTTCGATTTTAATAGGGCATATTGCTTCTGGAACATCGAAGTTGAGAGTGGGATCAGGAGGTATTATGTTGCCTAATCATGCACCGCTTGTCATTGCGGAACAATTTGGCACACTTGCTACACTTTTTCCTAATCGAATAGATTTAGGTTTAGGTCGAGCGCCTGGGACAGATCAGTTCACTGCTGCTGCTTTGAATAGAGATCAACATGCGGCTCAGGAATTCCCTGCTAATGTGGAAGAATTACAGATGTATTTCTCAGAAGGGAATAAAAAAGGACGTGTTCGAGCTATTCCTGGAGAAGGATTGGATATACCTATTTGGATTTTAGGTTCAAGTACAGATAGTGCTTATTTAGCAGCTGCAAAAGGATTGCCTTATGCTTTTGCGAGTCATTTTGCTCCTGCACAATTATTAACTGCTTTATCAATATACCGCAATAATTTTCAGCCATCAGAATACTTGAAGGAACCTTATGTGATGGCTTGTGTTAATGTAATTGCCGCCAATACTGATCAAGAAGCTGAGAGATTAGCGACTTCATTCAAGAGGTTGTTCCTCGGAATTATTACTGGAAACAGGCAGCAGCTTAAACAAGCAGTTGATCCTGGCGAAGGTTTTATGGATCCAATGGAAGAGGCAGCGTTGCAACAAATGATTGCTTATACTTTCATAGGCGGACCAGAAAAAGTAAAAAGAGAATTAGATTACTTTCTTGAAAAAACAAAAGTTGATGAATTGATGGTCGCTTCTGCTATTTATGATCACGAAGCGAGACTTCATTCTTATGAAATATTGGGACAGATCAAAAGCTAGTTGTATTTAATTAAGTGTAAGTGCTCCGAGGATTTCCTCAGACATAAATGGCCCTCCAGGATATTTAGCGGTATAATCTAAGTTTAGCCATACTTGACCTCGCTCATCAATATGGTAATGAAGTTGTTTTTTGTAGCTGTCTTTTTCGAATAATACATTTTTAATCAGGAAATTTATTGATTCCAAATCATTTACGGAACCTATCAAAATTTCAGGATAAATATGACCTTTGGTATGAATAAGTCGGGGAGTACCTCCAATAGCACGAACAGCGGCGGCCATAAGAATAGAATGGTCGTCACAATCTCCCGAAAAATAATCTAATGATTCACTCGCCGTGGCGATATAGTCACGGTCTGATGGATCACTTACATAGTTCCAACGCTTGTTTATTTCTTTAAATACTGCAAAACATTGTATTAATGTTCTATAATCAGCGTATCCTTTTATATCCTTAAAGTGTTTTGAAGTGGCCATAATCGCAAAGTTCCTCACTTTTGGGTTTTGATATTCTATTGCCGCAAGAATTTTAGATTTATTGGGAAATGGTAACAGTTTAGCAATGATAATATCTTGCGGAAATGGATTGTCAGACATGGTGTATAACATAGAATCATAATCTTCATAGATGCTATTAAATCCATAATTTCCAGAGGCTGACCCATAAAATAAAACTAGAACATATAAGAAGATGCATATAATGATAATGGTTCTTAAGAGCCTTAGTATTAATTGTATTACGATGATTATTAATAGAAAAAGCAGGATTCGATCCAGATTAAAAACCCAGTTAAACTCTATCAAATTTTGATGGACGATGATGAAAAGAGGAATCGCAATTAAAATATTTAGAATAAAAATAATAACGTCATCCCAGGGTTTTTTAACCCGAAGTTTTTGAATACTATTATTAAAAGAAAATTTTTTAATGTTTATCATAGAGCCCACAAAAATCTAAATCTAGATTTGTTTTACAATTTCATCAAAAGTACCTATTTTATTAATGAGTTTCAGTTGAAATAGTTGATTTTGAACATTGTTTAACATTTCTATAGTCAATGGCTTTGCTGACCATTCCGTTAAAGATAACCATTCTTGAATATCTGCATTTTTTTGGTTAAAAGTAGCAGCTAGGGATTGATCTATATTCGGAATATCCTTAAAAGTATTTGTAGTTTTATTGATGATGCTCAATATATTTTTAATGATCTCTGGATTCTTTTCTAATATCTCGTCACGTACGGCAATCACAAAACAAGGCCATGGCGTGGGACAATCATCAATTCGTCTGAATATTCCTTGATCTACCAAAGGTTTGGTCATAAAGCGCTCCCACATAAAATAATCTGCAGTTCCCGCGGTCAAAGCTTCGACTGCTCCGTCGATCGTATTTACAATTTCGAACTGAAGATTGTCTGTTTTCCAACCTTGATTATTTGCATTTACGTACGCCATTAACTGAGAGCCGGAACCCAAACGGGAAATCGCTGCTTTAGTATTTTCAATATCAGCAAGGGTTTTGTAACTGGAATTTGCTGCTACGTGAATTCCCCATATTAAAGGAGATTCTACATAAACTTGCACTATTTTACTGGAATTTCCAGCAACAATGTCTTTAACAATTCCTTCCGTTAGAATTACCGCAATATCAGTGGTTCCATCACGGAGCATCTGACACATTTTTCCAGTTCCTTCAGGAACACTAGTCCATTGTAAGTTTATATTTTGGGCTTCAAAATCGCCGTTATCTATGGATAGTTGCCAAGGCAAATTGAAATGTTCCGGTACACCGGCAATTTTCACTGTATTCATTATAAGTTAGGATTTTTTAATTCGTACCAATTCCAAGAAATGCCGTTTTCTAAATATTGTTCGGTCATTTTTAGTCCAATTTTTTCTAGTATTTTGTTTGAGCCAACATTATTAGTATGTGCTGCGGCTTCCATTACTTTGATTTTCATTGTATTAAAACCGTAATCTAGCCAAGCAAAACTGGCTTCACTAGCGTATCCTTTGCCCCAGAATTTTTCGCTGAATCGATACCCAATATCATAGAAATGAATTTTGTTATTTACCATTTCGGTGTTGTATTTTAATCCGGCCCAACCAATTAGTTCATTGGTTTCTTTCAAAACAACTACAAATCGGCCAATATTGTTTTGAATGTACTGTTCTCTTACGGATTTGATATACGACTGCACTTCGCTAATATCTGTCAATGGTTTCTTCCAAAGATATTGATGTACCTTTGGATTACTGTCCATTTCAAATAACGATTCGGCATCTGAAAGGAGCATTTCTCTTAGTAATAATCGGTCGGTTTCTAAAATTAAATTCATGATGTTTGTAAAAATGATAAATATGTACTGATTTAGCCCTGATCGAAACGGCATCCTTTTATGCTGTCATTGCGAGGAACGAAGCCATTTTTAGAAGGCATAAAAGATACAGTGGAGAGCAGGAAATAGCTCCAAAGTAAAATATATTTCCTAGTGTTGATTCGCTAATTTATTTAATGTATACGCAATCAATTCATCAACAGCTTTGTAGGGATCTGCGCTAAAAGTTCCCGAAGCACGATTAGCGATAATGGCGTTTAGTGATAAGGCATTATGACCTAAAAGTGCCGAAAGACCATATATTGCTGCTGTTTCCATTTCAAGATTTGTGATTCTATTATCTTCAAATTCAAAATTATCCATTTTAGAATTTAAAGCCGCATCTTGAATATTTAAACGCAGCACACGACCTTGTGGTCCATAAAAACCTCCGGCTGTAGCAGTGATTCCTTTGTGCATTTTATCACTTTCGATGATTTTTTCTAGTTTTTCTGAGCAGGCAATTACATAGGGTTTTCCTTTGCGTATATCCCAGTTTGTATGTTTTACAAAGGCATCTTCCATTGTTAAGTTTGAAACTTCGTCGATCAGATAAGAGCGAAGCATGTTGTCAAGTCCCAAACCAAATTTAGACAACACAAAGCTATCGACGGGAATATCAGCGTGTAAAGAACCTGAAGTTCCAATACGAATGATATTTAGCGAAGTCAGTTTTTCTTTTGGTTTACGCGTTTCTAAATCAATATTAACCAAGGCATCCAATTCATTGATTACAATATCAATATTGTCAGGGCCTATTCCCGTTGATATTACTGTTATTCTTTTTCCTTTGAATATGCCTGTTTGGGTTTTAAATTCCCTTTTTTGCGCCGAAAATTCGATACTGTCAAAGAATTGGGTAATTTTTTCCACCCGATTTTGATCCCCTACAAAGATGATGTCGTGAGCAATATGTTCTGGTCTTAGATTCAAGTGGTACACACTTCCATCTGGATTTAGTATTAATTCTGATGATTGTATCATTGAGTATTTTTTTTTTAAAATTTAAGGTTTAAAAGTTTAAAGTTTTTCCGTTCGATTAATATTCATTGCTTATTCTGAACACTACTTACTGAATATTGACAACTACTTTTATCCGCCGACGCGTTTTACTTTGAAGCCCTTCACTTTAAGTATTTCCATAATCTTATCACGATAATCACCTTGAAGGATAATCGAATCGTCTTTAAAAGTGCCACCAACGCTTAACTTGGTTTTAATTTCTTTAGCAAGAATCTTAAAATCGGCATCAGAGCCTTCATACCCTTCAATTATTGTTGTAGCTTTTCCTTTTCTTTTTTCGAATTTGCAAATCATAGGTTCTTTTTGAACGTATAATTCATGAGGAACTTCCTCTTTAGCTTCTTCTGGAGCTGGTTCGTGATCTGGAAAAAGGTTTTTTAATTGGTCTTGTAAGTCCATGTTGTATTTGATTTATTAAATGCTGATTGGCGAGAGTCGTTAAAATTGCATTTTATGTCTCATTAATCGTTTATCATTAATCGTTATTTTCTAAATGATAAAAAAGTAAAAAGACATTAAGCATACACCTAATGTCTTTTTACAGATAGGATAAATTTAAAGATTATTTTTTAATCAATCCTAAATCTACTAAACGTTCGTATAAATAATCACCAGCAGTAATATCTTCAAACTGTTTTGGGTTTTCTGCATCAATACAGTTTTCTAAACAATTTAATGGCATATCACTCACAGGGTGCATAAAAAACGGCACTGAATATCTTGAAGTTCCCCACAATTCTCTTGGCGGATTTACCACTTGGTGAATTGTAGATTTCAATTTATTGTTAGTGTGACGTGATAACATGTCTCCTACGTTTATTACTAATTCATCTGGTTCAGCAATGGCGTCAATCCATTCTCCGTTGTGGTTTTGAACCTGTAATCCTTTTCCTTGAGCTCCCATTAAAAGGGTAATCAAGTTAATATCTCCGTGAGCAGCAGCGCGAAGTGCATTTGCTGGCTCTGAGGTAATAGGTGGATAATGAATAGGTCTTAAAATAGAATTTCCGTCTTTGGCATAATTGTCAAAGTAAAATTCGTCTAAACCTAAACGCAATGCTAAAGCTCTCAATACATAAACCCCTGTCTTTTCTAGCATTTGGTAGGCTTCTTTTCCTACTGCATTGAAACGAGGTAGTTCTTTAACTTCTACATTTTCAGGATATTCAGAAGCATATTTTGAATTTTCACTCACGTACTGACCAAAATGCCAAAATTCTTTTAAATCGCCTTCTTTTCTTCCTTTGGCATGTTCTGTTCCAAAAGAAACATAGCCTCTTTGCCCTCCAATACCTGGAATTTCGTAGCTGCGTTTTGTTTCTACGGGTAATGCGAAAAAATTTCTTATTTCACCGTACAACTCTTCTACCAATTGATCATCTAAAAAGTGACCTTTTAGTGCCACGAAGCCAATGTCTTCAAATGCACTTCCGATTTCATTTACAAATTTTTGTTTACGTTTCGGGTCGTCCGAAAGGAAATCACGCAAGTCAACACTAGGAATGTTTTGCATAGTATACTTATTTTTTAATAACTTAGAAGGCGTTATAGGCCTGCAGTTACAAATATATTAAATAATTTTAGACTAGAATTTTTAAAGAGATAAACAAGTTGAAAAAATATAACAAATTTAATCAAAACTGTTATATTTTTTTATCTTTGGATGATCTATTAAAACCAACCAAATGAACTTTGACAGAAAAAGTCTTACTGACGAAACCTTATTAGATCTCTATAAAAGAATACTTAAGCCCCGGCTTATCGAAGAAAAAATGCTAATCCTGATTCGGCAAGGAAAGGTATCCAAGTGGTTTTCAGGAATTGGCCAAGAAGCCATTTCGGTAGGAGTGACCGCAGTTTTGGATAGAGATGAATACATTTTGCCGATGCATCGAAATTTGGGTGTGTTTACCGGACGCGATATTCCCTTGTACCGCTTGTTCTCGCAGTGGCAAGGAAAAGCCAATGGTTTTACCAAAGGAAGGGACAGAAGTTTTCATTTTGGTACCCAACAATATAAAATAATTGGGATGATTTCGCATCTTGGACCACAATTAGGTGTTGCTGACGGAATCGCATTGGCAAATAAACTAAAGAAAAACGGAAAAGTTACAGCAGTTTTTACAGGCGAAGGCGCTACCTCTGAAGGTGATTTTCATGAGGCTTTGAATATCGCTTCGGTTTGGGAATTACCTGTTATGTTTGTCATAGAGAATAACGGCTATGGTCTTTCGACTCCTACAAACGAGCAATATCGTTGCGAAAACCTAGCTGATAAAGGAAAAGGATACGGAATGGAAAGTCATATTATTGACGGTAATAACATTCTCGAAGTATATAATTTATTGTCTGAGTTGAAAACTTCGATGATTGAAAAACCGCGTCCGGTTCTACTGGAGTTCAAAACCTTCAGAATGCGTGGACATGAAGAGGCTAGTGGTACTAAATATGTTCCGCAAGAATTAATGGATCGATGGGCAGCGAAAGATCCTGTTGAAAATTACCGCAGATTTTTAAAAGAAAACAGTATACTAACGGATGACTTTGATGCCATGCTGATAAGCGAAATCAAAGTAGAAATTGAAGAAAACCTAGCTATTGCCAACGCAGAACCAGAAATCGAAGCAACATTAGAAGGGGAATTATGTGATATATACAAACCATTTGATGCTGAGTTAATCAGTCCTTCTGAACAAACGGAAAAAATAAGATTTATTGATGCGATTTCTAATAGTTTAAGGGAATCTATGGAACGTCATGATAATTTGGTTATTATGGGTCAAGATGTTGCTGAGTACGGTGGTGCTTTTAAAATTACCGATGGATTTGTGGCACAATTTGGGAAACAAAGAGTGATTAATACACCTATTTGCGAGAGTGCCGTGGTTTCTGCGGGAATGGGATTGTCTATCAATGGATATAAGGCAATTGTCGAAATGCAATTTGCTGATTTTGTCTCAACAGGTTTTAACCCGATTGTGAATTTATTGGCCAAGTCACATTATCGATGGTTAGAAAATGCGGATGTTGTGGTTCGAATGCCTTGCGGTGGAGGAACACAAGCCGGGCCTTTTCATTCACAGACTAATGAAGCTTGGTTTACTAAAACTCCGGGTTTAAAAGTGGTTTATCCGGCCTTTCCTTATGATGCAAAAGGATTATTGAACGCTGCTATCAACGACCCAAATCCTGTGCTGTTTTTTGAGCACAAACAATTGTACCGCAGTGTCTATCAAGAGGTACCAGAAGATTATTACACTTTACCATTAGGAAAAGCAGCTTTGTTGAAAGAAGGAAGCGAGGTTACTATAATTGCTTTTGGAGCAGCGGTGCATTGGGCATTAGAAACTTTGGATAAAAACCCAGCAATTTCAGCAGATGTTCTCGATTTAAGAACACTTCAGCCTTTGGATACCGAAGCTATTTTTGCTTCTGTAAAGAAAACTGGAAAAGTAATTATTTATCAGGAAGACTCCATGTTTGGTGGAGTTGCCAGCGATATCTCAGCGATGATTATGGAGGAATGTTTTAAGTATTTGGACGCTCCCGTAAAAAGGGTAGCGAGTTTAGACACACCCATTCCGTTTACAAAAGCACTCGAAGATCAATATTTGCCGAAAGGCCGCTTCGAAAAAGAATTACGGGAGCTTTTAGAGTTTTAGTTATCGATTTTAAAATGCTGTTCATTGAATAGCATTTTTTTTTTATCTTTAAAATCTTAAAAAATACCAATGAAAAAATCTATCGTCTCCATTTTGTTCCTTGTTTTACTTTTTTCTTGTCAGAAAAAAGAGGAAGCAGCCGCTCCGCAAGATTTGAATAAGAAGTTCGAAAATTACAAAGAAAACTTTGTCACTTCTCTATGGGAATTGTATCCAGATTGGGCTGCTAATCAAGGTTATCATAAGCTGGATAGTGTTTTGGTGGTTTCGGATTCAATTTACAAAAAGCGACAGTTAGATTTTGCTCACGCGCACCTGGATTCTCTTCAAAATTATCCTTTGAAAAATCTTTCGGATAATAATATCATAGATTTTTACATGATACAAAATCAATTAAAAAGCTCCATATTTTATATAAATAAACTAAAATCATACGAATGGAATCCCGCCGAGTATAATGTTAGCGGTGCTTTCGCTGAAATCTTAAATGGAAAGTATGATGATTTAGATGTTCGTTTGCATAATTTCAATATTAAAATGGATGCAATTCCTGCTTATTATGAAGCAGCAAAAGCAAACATTAAAAATCCTACTTTAGAGCATACTGCACTTGCGATTTCTCAGAATTTAGGCGGGATATCGGTTTTTGAAAAAAATTTGATTGCTGCTTTGGCAAAAAGTAAATTATCTAATACTGAGAAAAAGGAAATTAGAGGAAAAGCAAAAACAGCGGTGAATGCGATTGTGGTTTATACAAATTGGTTGAAAGATTTAGACAATAAAACACCACGTTCTTTTCGATTAGGCAGTAAATTATATGCTGAAAAGTTTGATTTGGATATTCAGTCCAGCTATAGTGCTGATACTATTTTTAAAAAGGCAGTGGATCATAAAAAAGATTTGCACGGAAAAATGTTTGTCTTGGCCGAAACTTTGTGGCCAAAATATATGAAATCAACGTCTAAGCCAGAGGATAAATTACAACTTATCAAAATGGTAATCGATAAGATTTCGCTTCAGCATACGACGCCAGCTAAATTTCAATCGGAGATAGAGAAACAAATTCCGGAGCTCGAGGCCTATGTGAAAGAGAAAGATTTACTTTATATCGATCCTTCAAAACCATTGGTTGTCCGTAAAGAACCAGCTTACATGGCGGGAGTTGCCGGAGCATCTATTTCGGCGCCTGGACCTTATGATAAAAATGCTAATACGTATTATAATGTAGGAAGCATGTCAGGTTGGAGTGCAGAGAAATCAGAAAGCTACTTAAGAGAATACAATGATTATATTTTACAAATTCTAAATATTCATGAGGCAATTCCAGGACATTATACGCAACTAGTTTATAGCAATCAATCACCAAGCTTAATTAAAGCGATTTTTGGGAATGGAGCGATGGTAGAAGGCTGGGCGGTTTATACCGAAAGAATGATGTTAGAAAGCGGATACAAAAACTCAGACGAAATGTGGTTGATGTATTACAAATGGAATTTGAGAACAACTTGTAATGCAATTTTAGATTATAGCGTGCACACAAAGAACATGACTAAGGAAGAAGCTATGAATTTATTGGTCATTGAAGCTTTTCAACAAGAAGCAGAAGCAGAGGGGAAATGGAATCGCGTGAATTTATCACAGGTTCAGCTTTGTTCTTATTTTACGGGTTATACTGAAATATATGATTTTAGAGAAATGCTTAAAAAAGAGCAAGGAGCTACTTTTAAGTTAAAACAATTCCACGAGAAATTCCTGAGCTACGGTAGTGCTCCTGTAAAATACATTAAAGAACTAATGCTGAAAGAGATAAAAAAGTAAATCGATGCAGCATTTAGTTGTTTTTTAATATTCTAAAACATCCCTAATATCCAATAGATGATTATAAACAGGATAATGGTTCCAATACATCCACCACCCATTTTTTTTGCTCCGTAACCAGCTATTATTGTTTTGAAAAATCCGTTCATGGCTTAAATTTTTTTAATTAGTTTTTCTTTTTATTATCTTTTATCAAAATTAATCTATTAAAACGGTGCAATTACTTTTACAGCAAAATCTTGAAACTAAAACTTTTAATTTTGAAAACCTAACACACTGTATCGATGTTAGTTTTTGGGAAAATTGTTGTAAATACTACATTCTCAGAAACGTTTCCTTTGTTGGGACGAATAAATAATTTCCTTTTACGATAATTTGGGAACTAGGCTTTGATCATGTAGTTTTGTAAAAAAAATAGAACCTTTTATTTTACTCCAAGAATGAAGCCTTTAAATGAAAAATTAATACTGAAAGACGCCACAATAAATAAAGTGCAATTTGATAGAGAATGGTTTTATAAACTGGATGATATGGCATTTTATCTAAAAGAAGATTTATCTGAAGTGGAGTTTATCTTTTTACCATTTACGATAGATGGCGAGCAAGAATTCGTAAAATGCAGTTCTTTTGAAGATATAATAAGGGCACGAAAAGAATTTAAATAGTCCTAAAAAACGAGTCCGCTTAAAATCAATTTAGGCGGACTTTTTTTTATTGTAAATATTTGCTATTCTTCTTAATTTTTAGCGGTTACTTAGTTTTGCTTTTTCTCTAATGATATCAGCAATTTTTCTATTTTCTATTTTACTTTCTAACCAAGAAATAATATCTAAATAGTTAAAGGCTCTTTTTTCATAGGTGTTTTTCTCTAATTCAATAAAGTGCGCTCTCATTTTTACAAATTCCTTCTTAATGTCACTTGGATAAAGCGAATTTAAGTTTTTCATGAAACGAATGATTTCTTTCTGGACTTCATGCATGTCATTCATTTTCAATAAGAATTTGTAGGTGCTTTTTAGTTGGGACTCTAAATTAAAATCATTCCCTATTTCATAATGTACAATTAAGTACAAGAGTCGGGCAAAACACATTAAATCCTCACGCATAATGAGGTTTTTGTTGTTTATAATTTTCTCTAAATAGTGAATTGATTCGGCATACTTTTCAGTTCCAAAATAGATACAGGCAATTTTATAGTAAAACATCATTTCGTGATGTTCGTCAAGATGCTCACTATGCAGTTTAATCTTCTCTAACACTTCTGGAATTAAGTATTCGCTTTCTTCGAATGTACCATCCATTATGTGGTAGTTTAATTTATTATTATATAGGTAAAGGAAAGACAATGACGCTATATTATCGTTAACTGGAAAACGTGGGTCTTGGATTGTCTCTTCGAGTTTGATAAGATACTTTTTAAATTTGGATTTGTATTTCAGCATAAATAAGGACTCCAGTAAATAGTGATTTCCTTTTATGAAAAATACAGGATTCAAATAAATCATGTTTGGATTGTCATAAAACAGCGTTACCCATTTGTAGGCATATTTGTAACTCCCTAAAAAGTCCTGAACTAAAAAACTATGCCATAGGTTAGCGTTGTAAAACCAATATTTCTCGCGAAAACCGAATTTATTTTCATCAAACTTAGCTATATGCTTATGGAAATAAGTGTCGATATACTGCTGGTCTTCATCACTCTTTACATAACCTGTTTTTAGCATGATGCCGTAAAGCTGCAGAGACAAATTAGATAGCTTACTTGAAATGGTGTTTCGATAATTTAATTCTTTGGCCTGAATTACTAATTCATCTGCACGTCCTTGAATACTTCGGGTGATGTATTGTGATTCAATTAATTTTTCGAATTCAACAATTTCAAAAGCGATATATTTTTCGTCGTTTTCTAATGCGATAATCTTTGTCTTGTCTAAAATTTTTAAACTCTGTTTATACAAGCCTTTATTGTATAAAATTGTCGCAAAATCAATTTGTTCTCGTAGTTGATAACGAACGTTTTGACTTGGAATATTCAATCGAATGCTTACTAGGATTTGTTTGTATAAATACGATTTTAGATTTGATAGCTGTACTTTTTTGATGATTCCACTCTTTAAAATAAGTTTCTCATCATAGGCTTCAGATTTGTCTAAGATATTAAATAATTCGATAAATTTTGTATTCGAACTTGCTTCAAGTCGGCTTGCAAAAATCTTAAATTGTCGTTTTTCTGACTTAGATAATGATTTAATTAATACGAATAAAAAATCTTTTTGATGGTTAGCCATTGTATAATATTGGAGCTTATTTGTATGTTTTTCAGTAGTTTACAAAGTTTTTACTGGCTTTATAAACAGTATATTTCATTAAATGGAGTTTTATTTCGCTCCAATGAAATCTAACTTTGTTATCGAGATGTGAAATTACATTAAATAAATGAAAATGAATAGAGAGAAAGTCCAAATATTTGATACTACTTTAAGAGATGGAGAACAGGTTCCTGGATGCAAATTAGATACCAAACAAAAACTCGTTATAGCAAATCGATTGGATGAAATGGGTGTTGATATAATTGAAGCCGGATTTCCTGTTTCAAGCCCTGGTGATTTTTTGTCTGTTTCTGAAATTAGTAAGATTGTAAAAAACGCTACTGTTTGTGGTTTAACGAGAGCTGTAAAAAACGATATTGACGTTGCTGCAGCTGCTTTAAAATATGCCAAAAGACCTCGCATTCATACAGGAATCGGTACTTCTGAGTCACATATTGTTCATAAATTAAATACAACACGAGAAGATATTATTGCCAGAGCAAAATTTGCAGTTTCTCATGCAAAATCTTATGTCGAAGATGTAGAGTTTTATGCTGAAGATGCTGGAAGAACTGATAATGATTTTTTAGCGCGAGTCTGTGAAGAAGCAATTAAGTCAGGAGCAACCGTTTTAAATATACCAGATACGACTGGATATTGTTTGCCAGAAGAATACGGAGCAAAAATTAAATATTTACGTGAAAACGTAAAGGGGATAGAAAATGTTATTCTTTCATGCCATTGTCATAATGATTTAGGAATGGCGACAGCTAATTCTGTTTCTGGTGCGATAAACGGAGCCAGACAAATTGAATGTACAATTAACGGAATAGGAGAAAGAGCAGGAAATACCGCACTTGAAGAGGTGGTTATGATTTTTAAACAACATCCTTACTTGAATTTATATACAGATATTGACACCAAACAATTGAATGAAATGAGTCGTTTGGTTTCTGAAAGTATGGGAATGATAGTGCAGCCTAATAAAGCAATTGTTGGAGCGAATGCCTTTGCTCACAGTTCAGGAATTCACCAGGACGGAGTTATTAAAAATAGAGCTACCTATGAGATAATGGATCCATTAGAAGTTGGTGTTAATGAGTCTTCAATTGTTCTTACTGCGAGAAGTGGTAGAGCTGCATTAGCTTACAGAGCTAAGAAAGTGGGTTACGAACTTACAAAAGTGCAATTGGATATTGTGTACATTGAATTTTTGAGATTTGCTGATGTAAAAAAAGAAGTGCTTGATGATGATATACATCAAATCATTGAAGTTTGTAAAATAGAAAGTGATTTAATAAGAAATTAATAACCGTACGCCATGAATTTAAAAATAGCAGTATTATCAGGAGACGGTATCGGTCCTGAGGTGATCTTACAAGCAAAAAAAGTATTACATGCTATTGGTGCTGTGTACGAGCATGAAATTGTTTTTGAAGATGCATTCATTGGAGCTATTGCTATAGATAAAACGGGAAGTGCACTTCCAGAGCAAACACTAAACCTTTGTCTTAATACAGATGCGGTTTTGTTTGGTGCTATCGGCGATCCTAAATACGATAATAATCCAGATGCAAAAGTGCGTCCTGAGCAGGGTTTATTAAAATTGAGAAAAGAATTAGGTCTTTTTGCTAACATTAGACCCATAAAACCATACACAGCTTTATTAGATTCTTCTCCTTTGAAAAAAGAAATTATTGAAGGAACTGACATTGTGATTTTTAGAGAATTGACTGGTGGTTCTTATTTTGGAGAGAAAAAATTAAATGATTCAGGAACTATAGCTTCTGATTTATGTGAGTATTCAGAAGTAGAAATTTCGAGAATTGCTCACTTAGCTTTTAAGTCGGCTCAAAACAGAAGAAAAAAATTGACTTTGATTGATAAATCTAATGTTCTTGAAACTTCCCGTTTATGGAGAAGAGTCGTGAAAACGGTTAGTGAAAATTATCCTGATGTAGTTTTAGACTTCTTGTATGTAGATAATGCCGCGATGCAAATTATTCTTAATCCAAGACAGTTTGATGTTATTTTGACAGAGAACTTATTTGGAGATATTTTATCAGATGAAGCTAGTGTAATAACTGGTTCTATTGGATTATTAGCCTCAGCATCATTAGGAACTACTAATGCTTTATTTGAACCAATACACGGATATAATCCGCAAGCTAAAGGGAAAAACACTGCAAACCCAATCGCTTCCATATTATCTGCAGCGATGTTGCTAGAGCATTTTGGTCTTCATGAAGAAGCTAAAAAAATATATGAAGGTGTCGAAATTGCTATAGGTTATGGCGTTTTAACAACTGATTTGAATGCGGATTCTAAATTTGGAACAAATGAAATCGGAGAGTTTATTTCTAATTTTATTTTCAATAAAGACGATTTACTGTATTTCAACAACGATAATGTACAAATAGGTCAGTCCACAATTGTTTAACGGTATAAATGTTAAATAGTTGCAATTAATAACAGAAAAACTGATAAAATATTGAATTTAAATTTTTTTAGAACTAAAGGTTTTTATACTTTTGCAGTATCAAAAAAAGAAAATGAAAAATTCAATTATTATAGTATCTGTCATTAATGTCATTGTTGATTCAACAACTGCATAGGGAAGGTATTAATATAATTGAAAGATAATATTATAAAAGCTCCCAAGAAATTGGGAGTTTTTTTTTGGAATAAAATTAAAGTTACAAAAATATATCATAAATGGAATTAAATAAATATAGCAAGACCATAACTCAAGATGAAACGCAACCTGCAGCGCAAGCGATGTTGTACGGAATTGGTCTAACTGAAGAAGATTTAAAGAAAGCGCAAGTTGGAATTGTAAGTATGGGTTACGAAGGAAATACCTGTAACATGCACCTAAATGATTTGGCTAAAGACGTTAAAAAAGGGGTCGGGAAAGAAAATTTAGTTGGACTTATTTTTAATACTATTGGTGTAAGTGACGGTATTTCTAATGGTACTGACGGAATGCGTTTTTCTTTAGTTTCAAGAGATGTTATTGCAGATTCTATTGAAACAGTAATGGGAGCGCAATGGTATGATGGTTTGATCGCGATTCCAGGTTGCGATAAAAACATGCCGGGTTCTGTAATTGCTATGGGTAGAGTAAATCGCCCTTCTATTATGGTTTATGGTGGTTCCATCCATTCTGGTAAATGGAAAGGGGAATCATTGAATATTGTTTCTGCATTTGAGGCTTTAGGGAAAAAATTTAGCAATACAATTGCTCCAGAAGATTTTAAAGGAGTAATTCAAAATGCTTGTCCTGGAGCAGGAGCTTGCGGAGGAATGTACACGGCAAATACGATGTCTTCGGCTATTGAAGCTTTAGGAATGAGTTTGCCTTATAGTTCTTCTAATCCCGCTTTAAGCGAAGAAAAGAAGCAAGAGTGTATTGATGCGGGAAAAGCGATCAGAATCTTATTGGAAAAAGATATCAAACCAAGAGACATCATGACGCGTAAAGCGTTTGAAAATGCGATCACTATGGTGGCTGTTTTAGGTGGTTCTACAAATGCTGTGATGCACTTAATCGCTATGGCACATTCGGTTGATGTCGAAATCACACTTAAAGATTTCCAAGATATTAGTGATAAAACACCTTTACTTGCTGATTTGAAACCAAGTGGTAAATACCTAATGGAAGATTTACATGAAGCTGGGGGAGTTCCTGCAGTAATGAAATATCTATTGAAACAAGGATTGTTGCACGGAGATTGTTTAACTGTAACTGGGAAAACATTAGCTGAAAACTTAGCTGCAGTTCCAGATTTGAACGATGGTCAAGAAGTGATTCACGAAATTCAAAAAGCGTTAAAATCTACAGGAAATATTCAGATTTTGTACGGAAACCTTGCAGAAGAAGGTTGCGTTGCAAAAATAAGCGGAAACGAAGGAGAATATTTTGAAGGAGATGCAATTGTCTTTGAAAATGAGCATGATGTGATAACAGGTGTTCGTAATGGTGACGTTAAACCAGGAAACGTAGTCGTCATTAGATACTGCGGACCAAAAGGAGGACCTGGAATGCCAGAAATGCTAAAACCAACATCGGCAATTATGGGTGCCGGACTTGGAAAAAGCGTCGCTTTAATTACAGATGGTCGTTTTTCGGGTGGATCACATGGTTTTGTGGTAGGTCACGTTACACCAGAAGCATTTGATGGAGGTGGAATTGCACTCGTCAAGAATGGAGATATAATTACCATCGACGCCGTAAAAAACACGATAAACCTGAAAATTTCAGAGGAAGAGTTCGCATCGAGAAAAGCAAATTGGGTACAACCTGATTTAAAAGTAAAAAAAGGAGTATTACTAAAATATATAAGATCAGTTTCAAGTGCCTCTACAGGTTGTGTAACTGATAACTAAAGCCAAGAGCGTTTGCGCTTTCGAATAAATAAATACCGATGGGAACAAAAAAAATATCAGGCGCCGAAGCCATTATTAGATGCTTATTAGAAGAAGGAGTAGACTTGGTTTACGGGTATCCAGGTGGAGCAATCATGCCAGTTTACGATGAATTGTATAAATTCAAAGACCAATTGCACCATGTTTTAGTTCGCCACGAACAAGGTGCTACACATGCAGCACAAGGATTTGCAAGAGCAACTGGAAAAGTTGGGGTGGCAATCGCAACTTCAGGTCCTGGAGCGACAAACTTGGTGACTGGAATTGCCGATGCGCAAATTGATTCCACTCCAATGGTTTGTATTACAGGCCAAGTTGGTAAACACTTACTAGGATCAGATGCTTTTCAAGAGACCGATATCATCGGAATTTCAACTCCGGTGACCAAATGGAATTACCAAATTACCGAAGCTTCTGAGATTCCAGAAATTATGGCAAAGGCTTTTTACATTGCCAGATCAGGACGTCCGGGACCAGTTTTAGTAGATATCACTAAAAATGCACAATTTGATGAACTCGATTTCAGCTATAAAAAGTGCACCAGTATTCGAAGTTATAATCCAAAGCCAACTTTAAACATTGAAAAAGTAAAGGAAGCGGCGGAATTAATCAACAGTGCTAAAAAGCCATTTATTGTTTTTGGTCAAGGAATTATTTTAGGAGAAGCTGAAGCTCAACTTAAAGCATTCGTTGAGAAATCAGGTATACCGGCAGCTTGGACGATTTTAGGTCTTTCGGCTTTGCCTACTGAACATCCTTTGAATGTAGGAATGTTAGGAATGCATGGGAACTACGGTCCTAATGTATTAACTAATGAATGTGATGTTTTAATCGCTTTAGGAATGCGTTTTGATGATCGTGTGACTGGAAATTTAGCTACTTATGCAAAACAAGCCAAAGTAGTTCACTTCGAAATTGATCCTGCTGAAGTAGATAAAAATGTAAAAACAGATGTGGCTGTTTTAGCAGATGTTAAAGAATCATTAACTGCTTTACTTCCTTTTATCGAAAGTAAAACGCATGAGTCTTGGCATAATGAATTCAAAGAGCTATACAAAGTTGAGTTAGAAGCAGTAATCAACGACGAGTTGAAACCTAAGAAAGAAGGTATTTCTATGGGTGAGACGATTGAAATGATTAATAAGCACTCAAAAGGAGATGCAATCATGGTTTCGGATGTGGGGCAACACCAGATGTTTACCTGCCGTTACTCTAAATTTAACCAGACCAAAAGTAATGTTACTTCTGGAGGATTAGGAACAATGGGATTTGCTTTACCAGCAGCCATTGGAGCTAAGATGGGAATGCCAGACAGAGAAGTGGTTGCTATCATAGGTGACGGTGGATTCCAGATGACTATTCAGGAATTAGGAACTATTTTTCAGACGAAAGTCCCAGTTAAAATTGTAATACTAAACAATGAATTTTTAGGAATGGTTCGTCAATGGCAACAATTGTTTTTCGACAAGCGCTATGCTTCAACTGAAATGATCAATCCTAATTTTGTTGCAATTGCCGAAGGCTACTATATCAAAGCTAAGAAGGTAACTAAAAGAGAAGATTTAGACGCTGCAGTTGCCGAAATGATGGCTTCAAAAGAGTCTTATTTCCTTGAGGTTATGGTAGAAAAAGAAAATAATGTATTCCCAATGATTCCAACAGGAGCTTCTGTTTCTGATATCAGATTAAGTTAATATTATGGAAAATCAAACATTCACGATTTCTGTTTATTCAGAAAATAACGTTGGTCTATTAAATAGAATATCGGGTATATTCTTAAAACGCCACATCAACATCCTTAGTTTAAATGTGTCAGAATCTGAGATTGAAAATGTTTCTCGATTTGTGATTGTAGTACACACTACAGAAAAATGGGTGCATAATATTGTTGGCCAAATCGAAAAACAGATTGAAGTTATTAAGACTTTTTATCACACCGATGAAGAAACTATATTTTTGGAAAATGCCATCTTCAAAATCGAATCTGGGTTGTTATTCGACGAAAAACAAATTCAGAATATAATAAAAGAAAGCAACTCCGAAATTGTAACTGTATCAAGAGACTTTTTTGTGATTTCAAAGTCAGGAAGACGTTCAGAGATTGAAGACTTATATAACAAATTAAAACCTTTCGGAATCATGCAGTTTGTGCGTTCAGGAAGAATATCGGTTTCCAAAGAGAAAATGGAAATATCAACACTATTAGAAGAACTAAAAAATAAATAAAAACGAGACAATGGCAAATTATTTCAATTCATTACCACTTAGATTACAATTAGAACAATTAGGAGTTTGTGAGTTCATGGACCAATCAGAATTTACAAATGGCATCGAAGCTTTAAAAGGAAAAAAAGTCGTTATTGTAGGTTGTGGAGCTCAAGGTTTGAACCAAGGTTTAAACATGAGAGACTCAGGTTTAGATATCTCTTATGCGCTAAGAGCTGAGGCAATCGCACAAAAAAGAGCTTCTTTTATGAACGCTGCCGATAATGGTTTTACAGTGGGAACGTATGAAGACTTAATCCCAACGGCTGATTTGGTTTGTAACCTAACGCCAGACAAACAACATACTGCGGTAGTTACTGCAATTATGCCTTTAATGAAAAAAGGTTCGACATTAGCTTATTCTCATGGATTCAATATCGTAGAAGAAGGAATGCAAATTCGTAAAGATATCACTGTCATTATGTGTGCTCCAAAATGTCCAGGATCTGAAGTACGTGAAGAGTACAAAAGAGGATTTGGTGTACCAACACTAATTGCGGTTCACCCTGAGAATGACCCAAATAATGAAGGTTTCGAACAAGCAAAAGCTTATGCAGTTGCTACAGGTGGACATAAAGCGGGAGTTTTAAACTCTTCTTTTGTTGCCGAAGTAAAATCGGATTTAATGGGAGAGCAAACGATCCTTTGTGGAATGTTGCAAACAGGATCTATTTTATGTTTTGATAAAATGGTCGAAAAGGGAATCGAACCTGCTTATGCTTCTAAACTAATCCAATACGGTTGGGAAACAGTAACGGAAGCCTTGAAACATGGTGGAATTACTAATATGATGGATCGTTTGAACAATCCTTCAAAAGTAGAAGCTTATAGATTAGCAGATGAATTAAAAGACATTATGCGTCCTTTATTTCAAAAACATATGGATGATATCATCTCTGGTGAGTTTTCAAAAAACATGATGATTGACTGGGATAATGATGATGTTAATTTACTGACTTGGAGAGCAGCGACTGCTGAAACTAATTTTGAGAAAACTGCGCCTACTGCTGATGCAATCTCTGAGCAAGAGTATTTTGACAACGGAGTTTTAATGATTGCAATGGTAAAAGCAGGAGTAGAATTAGCTTTTGAAACAATGACTGAAAGCGGAATTATCGAAGAATCAGCTTATTATGAATCTCTTCATGAATTGCCTTTAATTGCAAATACAGTAGCTAGAAAAAAACTATATGAAATGAACAGAATCATTTCTGACACTGCAGAATATGGGTGTTATTTGTTTGATCACGCTTGTAAACCGTTATTAACTGAGTTTATGAAAACTGTCGAAACAAATATCATCGGTAAGCCATTTTCTACTTCAAATGGTGTAGATAATGCTGTACTTATTGCTGTAAATAGAAGCATTCGTCAACATCCGATAGAAGAAACTGGTGAGTGGTTGAGAGAGTCTATGACAGCGATGAAAAAAATAGGATAATTAAAAATAAGGAAATTGCCACACAAGAGGGTGTGCTGTAATTTGCTCCATATCAAATCTCTTTTTGTATTTTGAGTTAGTTAACAAGGTATTTAATCATTTGAATTGGGTATGGAAGCGTGCTACATTCACTTAAGTTTTAGCGAGGGAAAATTAAGTGAAGTAGTTCCTTATTTTACATAGTGAAATTTGTACCGATTTTCAATTCGAAGATTGGTCGCAAAAAGGCTTTAGAGTCCGTAATATGTTTAACACGAATCTGTTAGTTCAAATACGTTTTATCTAATTCTTGGGTTGCTAAATAAATTGTTATAATTATTGTTAATGAGAAAAGGCGGGGTAGAAAATCTACTTCGTCTTTTTTGCTTTTTATCATTTTGTTGAAAAACAGCCAGTTTTTAAGGAATACGTAATTATTTTGCTGTATTGTTAAATAGTATTTGATTTATTGGGGTAATTAATCAATTTATTTTTTTTTGGAATAGGGGGAATTTTAATACTTTTATAAAAAATTTAAAAAGGATGAGCTACTACAAAATTCAAAACTTCGAACAATACTTCAAACATTATAATAAATCAGTTCGTGAGCCTAGAAAATTTTGGGGAAAAATAGCAGAGGAGAACTTCACTTGGTACCAATTATGGGATAAAGTGGTGGAATTTGATATGGCTGAAGCCGATATAAAATGGTTTACCGAAGCAAAAGTAAACATTGCTAAAAACTGTATAGACAGACATTTAAACAAACGAGGAGATAAAACGGCCATCATTTTTGAGCCTAATGACCCTAGCGAAGAAGCCTTGCATATCTCCTATAACGCGTTGCACCAACGCGTTTGTAAAATGGCAAATGTTTTGCGTGAGAAAGGCATCACTAAAGGGGATCGCGTTTGTATTTATTTACCTATGATTCCAGAATTAGCGGTTTCTATTCTAGCTTGTGCGAGAATTGGAGCCATCCACTCCGTTGTTTTTGCAGGTTTTTCAGCTTCGGCTGTTGCTAGCAGAATAATTGATAGCGAGTGTAAAATGGTCATCACCTCTGATGGTAGTTTTCGTGGAAATAAATCTATTGAATTAAAATCCATTGTGGACGAAGCCTTAGAAAAATGTCCTTCGGTAGAAAGTGTTTTGGTTGTAAATAGAACCAATATTCCAGTAAACATGCAAGAAGGAAGGGATATTTGGTTACAGCCGTTGCTGGACGAAGCCTCAGATAATAGTGTAGCCGAAATAATGGATTCTGAAGATCCTTTGTTTATATTGTACACTTCCGGTTCAACAGGAAAACCAAAAGGAATGGTGCATACTACTGCAGGATATATGGTGCATACGGCTTATACCTTCAAAAATGTATTTAATTATGAAGACAATGATATCTTTTGGTGTACCGCTGATATCGGTTGGATAACAGGACACTCTTATATTCTTTATGGACCACTATTAAACGGTGCTACGACTGTTATCTTTGAAGGAGTTCCTTCTTATCCTAATTACAGTCGTTTTTGGGAGATAATCGAAAAACATAAAATAACTCAATTTTATACGGCTCCTACAGCAATTCGTGCCTTGGCAAAAGAAAGCTTAGAATATGTACAAAAATATCAGTTGAGTACTTTAAAAGTGATTGGATCTGTTGGGGAACCTATTAATGAAGAAGCATGGCACTGGTTTAACGACCACGTGGGAGGAAAAAGATGCCCAATCGTTGATACTTGGTGGCAAACGGAAACTGGTGGAATTATGATTGCACCTATTTCATTTGTAACACCTACAAAACCAACCTATGCTACCTTACCATTACCAGGGATTCAGCCCGTATTGATGGATGAAAAAAGAAATGAAATTGAAGGAAATCAGGTAGTGGGAAGTTTGTGTATCAAGTTTCCGTGGCCTGGGATTGCAAGAACTATCTGGGGTGATCACGAGCGTTACAAACAAACTTACTTTTCTACTTTTCCAGGTAAATACTTTACAGGAGATGGTGCATTAAGAGACGAAGTAGGTTATTATAGAATTACTGGACGTGTAGATGATGTGGTAATCGTTTCAGGTCATAATCTAGGAACGGCACCTATTGAGGACGCTATAAATGAACATCCTGCAGTGGCCGAAAGCGCTATTGTTGGCTTTCCTCATGATATAAAAGGGAATGCTCTTTATGGTTTTGTCATTTTGAAAGAATCTGGAGAATACCGTGATAGAGAGAATCTTACCAAAGAAATCAACCAACACATTTCAGATCACATTGGACCTATTGCAAAACTAGATAAAATACAGTTTGTTTCCGGTTTACCAAAAACGCGTTCTGGAAAAATTATGCGTAGAATTTTACGCAAAATAGCAGAAGGTGATTATTCTAATTTTGGAGATACTTCTACCTTATTAAATCCTGAGATTGTAGACGAAATTAAAAACGAAAGAATTTAAGACCACGTAATATTAACCAATTGAAAACCGCTCTAGAATATGGAGCGGTTTTTTTGTTTTTCAGCTCTTTTCTTTGCAAGAAATTACCTAAATTAGCTGAACTATGGAAAAGGAAGCGTCTGTTATTATCGTTGGTGGTGGATTAGCTGGACTTACCGCAGCCATTCATTTATCAAAAATAGGCGTTGCTGTAATTGTGATAGAAAAGAACGAGTTTCCAAAACACAAAGTGTGCGGAGAATATATTTCAAATGAAGTGGTGCCTTATACCGAATGGTTAGATATAAATCTTTCTCTATTAAAGCCTACGAGCATTAACCAACTTCAGTTTTCGACAGAAAATGGAAAATCAATTACGATTGAATTGCCACTTGGAGGTTTTGGAATCAGTCGATACGCTTTAGATGCGTTTTTGTACAATAAAGCCGTGGAAAACGGTTGTAAAATTATTCAAGATACTGTAGAAAGTATTGATTTTAAAGAGAATGAATTTACAATAAGGACAGCTGGTAATACTGTGTTGCAAGCGGAGATCGTGATTGGTGCTTTTGGGAAACGTTCGAATATTGATCAAAAGTTGAATCGAAATTTTATTCAGAAAAAGTCATCTTGGCTGGCGGTAAAAGCGCATTACAGCGGAGATTTTCCAGACAATTTGGTTGGCTTACATAATTTCGTAGGCGGTTATTGCGGTGTTTCAAAAGTGGAAAATAATGCGATAAACATTTGTTACTTGGCCGATTATTCTACTTTTAAAAAACATAAAAATATACAGGAGTATCAGAATGAAGTGATTTGTAAAAATCATCATTTAAAAACGATTTTTGATAACAGCACTCTGATTTTTGACAAGCCTCTAACCATCAGTCAGATTTCTTTCGAGAAAAAAAGAGTTGTAGAAAATGGAATTTTAATGATAGGAGATACTGCCGGAGTGATCCATCCTTTGTGCGGCAACGGAATGGCAATGGCAATTCACAGTGCTAAAATTGCTTCTGATTTAGTTGGTGCTTATTTTTCGGGCGAAATTAAATCGAGGGCTTCATTGGAAAAAAAATATTTAGAGCAATGGAATTATAATTTTAATAAGAGATTGAGAATGGGACGACTTTTATCGAAAATCTTACAGCAGCAAAAACTGTCAGAAGTTGTTTTGAGTATAGTAGTTAGATTCCCTTTCATTTTAAAAGGAATAATTAGAAAAACGCATGGTAAACCTATTATACAGTAATCACTGATGATGCTAAATACTAAATACAGAACTGATGCATCGGAAATTATGGACGATTTTGCTCTCGAAGGCGAAGTTTTGCGTGAAGCTTTAGATAAAATCGCTAAAATAAATCAGCTATTGGGTGGAAACAAGCTAACTTTACTTGGAGTGCAGGAACTAATTGCCCGTAATCCTAAAACGACTGAATTTACGATTGTAGATGTGGGTTGTGGAAACGGCGATATGTTGAGAACGCTGGCAGAATATGGTGTGCAACATCATTTAAAATTCAAACTAATAGGTGTTGATGCTAATAAATTTACAGTGAATCATGCGATTGACTTATCAAAGAAATATCCAAATGTAACATACCGTTGTGAGGATATTTTTGAAAAGCCTTTTGGACAATTAAAATATGATATTGTCTTGTGCACCTTGACTTTACATCATTTTAAGGAGAATAAAATTATTGGTTTAATGAATTTGTTTTATAGGAATGCAAGTCTTGGAGTTGTAATTAATGATTTACATCGAAGTGCCGTCGCGTACCGATTATTCCAAGCTTTATGTTTTGTTTTTCGATTGAATGATATGTCAAGAGAAGATGGTTTAGTGTCAATTTTAAGAGGATTTAAGAAAGAAGATTTAGTTGGCTTTTCGAAAGAATTAAATTTTAATAAATATACAATCCAGTGGAAATGGGCTTTTAGATACCAATGGATAATTTCAAAAATATGAGTGTAAAAATACATACAGTTTCAAAACAACTTCCGAAATATTCCAGAACCACCGAAGAAATCATTCCTTTTCTAGATGCTTGGCTTGTAGGGCAGGACGAGCGCTTCATTAGAAAAGTGAAGAAAATATTTGAAGGTGCGGCAGTGGATAAACGCTATTCTATAATGGATCCTATTGAAGTTTTTACAAAAACCTCATTCGAAGAAAGAAACGATATTTATGTTCGCGAAGTAATTGATTTAGGAGAGAAGGTACTGGAAAAAGCCTTATTGAAATCCAAATGGAAACCAGAAGATTTAGATTATATCATTACAGTAAGCTGCACCGGAATAATGATTCCTTCGCTAGACGCTTATTTAATTAACAAGTTGAAATTACGTCAGGATGTTGTACGTCTACCGGTAACTGAAATGGGTTGTGCAGCGGGAATTTCGGGAATTATTTATGCTAAAAACTTCCTACAATCCAATCCTGGCAAACGCGCAGCAGTAATCGCAGTTGAAAGTCCGACAGCAACTTTCCAACTGAATGATTTTTCGATGGCTAATATAGTTAGTGCAGCGATTTTTGGTGATGGAGCGGCCTGCGTTTTACTTTCTTCTCATAAAGACGACGAAGGGCCCGAAATTCTGGACGAAGAAATGTATCATTTTTATGATAATGAGCACATGATGGGTTTTAAATTGACCAACACTGGCTTGCAAATGATTTTAGACATCGAAGTTCCCAATACTATTGCTTCCCATTTTCCGGCTATCATTCATCCGTTTTTAGAAAAAAATAATCTAAGTATTGAAGATATGGATCATTTAATATTTCATCCCGGCGGTAAAAAAATAGTGCAAACGGTCGAAGCTTTATTTTCTGATTTGGGTAAAAACATAGATGATACAAAAGAGGTGTTGCGTTTGTACGGTAACATGTCGAGTGCGACTGTATTATACGTTCTGGAGCGATTTATGGACAATATGCCTCCAAAAGGAGATAAAGGTTTAATGTTAAGTTTTGGCCCGGGATTTTCAGCACAGAGGGTTTTGTTGCAATTTTAGTTAAAGATGATAGAAAATGATGAAAAGCCAAGAAATAATATTAAAATTACCATATTCTAAGCCGTTTCTATTTGTGGATTATATCTCCAAAATCGATGAAAGCGGTGTGGAAGGCAGCTTTACTTTCGACGAAAATTTAGATTTTTATAAAGGGCATTTTAAAAACCATCCCGTGACACCCGGAGTAATTTTGACGGAGACTATGGCTCAAATAGGTTTAGTTTGTTTGGGGATTTTTTTACTAGATACTTCTTTTAATGAAAATACTTCAATAGCTTTAACATCAACAAATATGGAATTTATTAAACCAGTGTTCCCAAATGAGAAAGTTACAGTGGTATCAGAAAAAAAATACTTCAGATTTGGTAAACTAAAGTGCAAAGTAAGTATGAAAAATGAGAACGGAATTGTTGTTTGTACTGGGGAAATTGCGGGAATGATTGTTTAAATATTAAAAACGATATAAAGGACATTTTTCAAAATGTTTATGTCTGCTAAATAGTCATAAAAATTGTATTTATATTAGTTGTCAGTGAAAATTCGCTTACTGTCATTCCGAGGAGCGAGTAATTTCTATTAAGTCACTAGTTTGATGAGATTCCTCCTTCGTCGGAATGACAAAAAGTACTTGGTTACAAAAAAACATACTGATCTTAATTGTTCAAAAAACCGATAAATGAGTATAAGAGTAGTAATCACTGGACTCGGAGTCGTGGCTCCAAATGGAGTAGGGCTTGACGCTTTTACCAACGCCATTAAAAACGGAATTTCTGGTATTCGGAAAGACCCTGATTTGGAACGCCTACAATTCTCCTGCCAGATTTCGGGGAAACCAGAAATTTCCGAGGAGCTGTCATTGCAATATTTCACAGAATTAGAATTAAGAAACTTTAATTCTACTGGTATTTCATATGGCGTGATTGCCGGTATGGACGCTTGGAAAGACGCAGGATTAACGATAGAAAACAAGGAAGAACCGGATTGGGACAGTGGAACTATCTTTGGAACCGGAACTTCAGGGATCGAAAAATTTCGCGAAAGCATTTATAAAATTGATGATTTACAAACTCGTAGATTGGGAAGTACAGCGGTAGCGCAAACAATGAATAGCGGTATCAGTGCTTATCTAGGGGGGAAATTAGGTTTAGGAAATCAGGTATCTACAAATTCATCAGCTTGTACAACTGGGACCGAAAGTTTATTAATGGCTTATGAGAGGATTAAGTCAGGACTGGCTAAACGAATTTTGGCTGGAAGTACGAGTGACAGCGGTCCATATATTTGGGGAGGATTTGATGCCATGCGCGTTTGTACTTTTAAACACAATGAATCGCCAGAAAAAGCTTCAAGGCCAATGAGTGCAAGCGCTTCTGGATTTGTACCAGGAAGTGGTGCAGGAGCATTTGTGCTGGAAGATTTAGAATCGGCAATTTCCCGCGGAGCGCGAATATATGCTGAAGTTTTGGGAGGAAATGTAAACTCTGGCGGACAACGCGGTCTGGGAACAATGACGGCTCCAAATCCCATTGCGGTTCAAAAGTGTATCAAGGATGCGATTGCTAATGCTGGTGTTCAAGCATCCGATATTGACACTATAAATGGTCATTTGACAGCGACTGCAAAAGACAGCTTGGAAATTGAGAACTGGAGTGAAGCGCTAGGTAGAAGAGGAAGCGATTTTCCATACATTAACTCTTTGAAATCAATGGTTGGACATTGTTTGTCAGCAGCAGGAAGTATAGAAAGTGTCGCTGCGGTATTGCAATTGTATCAAGGATTTATTTTTCCAAATATTAATTGTGAAGATTTGAACGCTGATATCACAAATATGATTGACGTCTCAAAAATTCCGCAAAAAAGGATTGAAAAAGAATTAACGATTGTTGCCAAAGCTAGTTTTGGTTTTGGAGATGTCAATGGTTGTGTAATTTTTAAAAAATATGTAGTTTAAAAACCTAAATATGAACAAAGAAGAGATTTTAGAAGAATTAAGAGTTATCGTAAAGCCCTATATTAATAATGTAGAAGCTTTCGAAAATTTCACAGAAAACACTGATTTTATAACGGATTTAAATATCAATTCGGCTAATCTCGTTGATATCATTTTAGATGTGGAGGATTATTTTAAAATCCATATCGATAATGAGTCGATGGAAAAAATGGTGAATGTAAAAGCAACATTAGAAATAATAGCAACAAAACTAACTTAGACGTGATTGGAAATGATATTGTAGATTTGGCTTTAGCTCAAAAAGAAAGCAATTGGAACCGACGGGGATATTTGGATAAAATATTTACGGGAACGGAGCAACTGCTTATTTCAACTGCTCAGTATCCTACTATTATGGTCTGGAATCTGTGGAGTAGGAAGGAAGCAGCTTATAAAATCTACAATCGGCTAACAGGAATTAGGGGGTATTTTCCCTTGAAGTTGGAATGTGTTTATGATAATGCCGAGACTGGTTCTGTATCGTGCAGCGGTTATATTTTCTATACAAAAACTAAAATAGTTCAGGATAAAATACACACAATTGCAGTCACTAATATAATGGATTTTGAACGAGCAATGGAACTAGGTACAGAAATAAAAATCGTTAAAGAAAAGGGAATTCCGTTTTTATTCGATACCACTAGAAATATTTTAAAACCAGTTTCATTGAGCCATCACGGGCGCTACAGTGCATTGGTTGGGCTAAAATAGAACTTTATTTAATTCCCAATCTTGACTTTAATTTTAGAAATAACAAAGCCGTTTTATAAGCGTCGTTAATTGACGAATTTCTCTCGCTGTTTGGGATTTTATAAATTTCGGACAATTGGTCCAATGTGAATTGCTTGTCGGTAATATCGTTTAATTTTAAATGCATCATATCGATATCTAAGGCTTCATTTTTCAATCGGCCACAATCTAGTTTTTCTAAGGCTGCATTGATCATTTCGACATCATGATCTATGTGATGTCCTACTAAAATCGAATTCCCAATAAACTCAATAAAGGCTTTTATGGCCTCTGTTTCTCCTAGTTTAGTCATCTTGCTTTCAATAATAAATTCATTAGAAAGCTGATTATCATGTAGGAATATATATTGTAATAATATGGCTTCAAAACTATCTCCAATATAGATGCTGTCATCGACAACGGCAAATGCGCTGATCGAGAAAATGACATCTTTATGCGGATTTGTACCTGAAGTTTCAGTAGAGATCACCACATAACGATTCGATTTTTTATCAAATTTAGATAGGTAGGTCTTCCAGAATTCTGGAAGCTCTTTATTGATGTATTTCAGCCATTCGAGCATAGTTATGAAAATTGAGTCAGTTGAAACTTATTTTTAATTAATTCTTCTAATTCACGCATTGGAGCCAGCGCATTTTTCAGCTTTTCTCTATCAATTTTAGATAATTCTTCTAGATTGATATATTGTCCTGAATTTTCGTTTTTCAACCCCTCTACAGTTCTTAATTTCGATAAAGTTATGAAAGCTTCCGCACAATTCAGATATATTTCTGAATATTTAGGATCGCTAATTGCCAATTGTTTAAAGCGGGTGTAGGTGTTGTTAATTCCTTTGATACCTTGGCTTAGCGTAAACAATCGAGCTCCATCTATAAGCGGCATCAAAGCACGTGTCTTGATGTCAAATTTATCTTTATTGGGACCCGTTTCTTCAAGAATAAACTTTTTGAAAAAACTTAAAGGTGAATTTGTTCTTAAAGCATCATTTCCTAAAAAGTCAAAAAACAAAGTGTTGTTACTCGCGTTTTTGAATATTACATTACTTATCGCATCTTCGATCCTTTGTTCTCCAAAAACAATCTCATAGTCAAAGAATATGCTGCTCAAATTATTACTGTTTTCACCAGGAATTTTCATCCAGCTTTCATATTGTTTTATCCAATCAGTTAGTGATCTACACCACAACATGTTACTTGCCATATGTCCGTTTGGGCATAATTCATAGCCTATTTTTTCAAGTGTCAAGCTTGTACTTTTACCTAAATTCACAAAATAATCCTTTACCTCTCTGTGTTTTTCTGTAGCTACATCTTCAAAAACCAAGATACTATCTTGATCTGTAAGTAACATTTGCTCTTTTCTTCCTTGACTACCAATGCTCAACCAGGCAAAACGTGCAGGCGGCGAGCCCATTTCAAGTATAGAGAGTTCAATCGCGCGCTTTAAAAGGGCAAAATTAATCTCAGAGGTAATATTTGAAATATGAGTAAGCGGAATGTTTTTGTAAATGGAAGTTTGAACAAGATCTGTCAGTCTTACACGGATTTTTTTAAGCTCTTTCGGATTTTGAGCACGTTTAATTTCTCGGATCAAAACACCAGGATTACTGGCTTGAGCGACAATCAAATCGTGTTCAGAAATAACTCCTTTTACGTTCGATTTATTTGTACCATCTGCCGTAACGCATAAATGGGTGACATTATTTTTTAACATTAGTAGTTGTGCCTCTGCTAGCGAAACATTTTCAGGCACGGTTACTACTGGAGATGACATTATTCTATCTACTGAAACAGTGATTGGGAATCGACCTGTGGCAATTTTAAAAGACATATCTGTATTGGTAACAATTCCGATGGGAAAAGTAGCCTCACAAATGACAGCACTATTAATTCTCATTTCGGCCATGAGCTGCGCCACTTCGCTAACAATACTAGTTGCATTTGTTGTGAGTGGTGCAGTATTGTACGAAAGCGTTTGGAAATATTGCATTTCCGATTGTTGATCCGTGTAAAATACGGTATCGGAAATTATACTCCCACGTGAATTTTCATTGTCTTTAGAGCTTGGTGTATTTGTAGCAAAATTTTCTAATAAATAGTCTAAAACCGCGGTATTATTAGCTACAAATGGTCTGAAAACGGCGATAGGAATAGCATACACGATGCTTTCCTCTCGCGCTTTGGCTGTCATTCTATAATTGTTTTTTGCAAAAAATGGACGTAAACCAAAAATAGCACCTTCGTGACATTTATTTAAAATTGTTTCTTCGGCATCAGCTATCACAGACAAGTGAATCACTCCTGAAGCAACAACATAAAAACTGTCATGTAATACGTCGTTATACTGGAACAATGTTTTGTTTTTTTCCAAGTTTACAACACGAATACTGTTTGCAATTTCAGATAACTCGGGGTAAGTCAAATGATCAAATGGTGAATATTCCTTTAAAAAATCAGCAATGTGCTCTACAATCGTGTTCATGTTTTTGGGATAAAATCTAAGCGTAAAATTAATGAAATTATTAGTTATATATCAGCATAACTAATGTTAAATCTTGGTTTTATTGTATACATCTTATCCTCGTTTTTTATTGATTCTAATTAGTCAGAGTTACTTGAATTAAGGAAGTTAAAAGTGAACTCTAAAGATTATATTAGGAGTCATTCCAAGAGATTTATTGCTCACTTCAATAGTTTTGTTGGTATTGTTTGGATTTATCTTGCAATAGCGATTTATGACATTGTCTTCGTCAGTGATATTGATGACCCCGCCGCGCAAACTAGCTTTAATTGTAGGGATAAAATTGAAGGTGTAACTAAAAGAAGCATCAAAGCGCATAAAATCATCTAGATTCTTGCTGTTAGGAGCACCATAGTTTACAATAGTGTTGTTACGTCCACAAATTGGTTTGGCTATTTCTCATAAAGAAGAATATGATGGTTTATTTGGCGGTAGTCGTGAGTACGATCCCAATAACTTCGATTGGGGAATGAACTTTGGAGGCGGTTTTAAAACTAATTCTGGAATCAGTTTAGGAGTTCGTTACCACTTAGGTCTTGGAGATTTATATGATGAAGGAAAAGCACGAAATCGAGTTTGGCAATTTTCAGTTGGATTTGATTTGTAATTTCTGATTTTAATACTGTCAATACCCCTTTCAGAGTACTACTTTGAAAGGGGGTATTGTTTTTTTTCGAATAGAAGTATTTTCAATTTGCTTGCGCATTGGAATAAAAGCGAAAATTATAATTTTCCGAAAATGAGCACGCTGTTAAATGATATTTAATCGTAATTGCAAGTTCCCTAAAAATCAATATCTTTGAGGTCAAATAATGATTAGAATGATAATTAAAGAGAATCCAACGCAATTAGAGCAGTATTTCCAACAATTTCGCAAAAACATCATAGGTATCAATCAAGACTTTGAGTCTCCTTATGGGGAAAAACGAATTGTCTATACAGACTGGACCGCAAGTGGTCGTTTGTATCGTCCTATTGAGGAAAAATTGATGAATGAATTTGGTCCTTTTGTAGCTAACACACATACGGAAACTACCGTTTCTGGTACGGCCATGACCAAAGCATACCACCATTCCAGAATCATTATCAAAAAGCATGTAAATGCAAATAGTGATGATGTACTAATTACAGATGGAACCGGTATGACGGGAGTTGTAAATAAATTCCAACGTATTCTAGGATTAAAAGTACCTGAAAACCTAAAGGATTACATAAATGTACCTGTCGAGAAAAGACCAGTCGTCTTTATATCTCACATGGAACACCATTCTAATCAAACTTCTTGGCTAGAAACGATTGCTGATGTAGAAGTTATTCCTTCTACTGAAGACGGACTGTTAAGTATCGAAAATTTAGAAAATTTATTAGAGCAATACAAAGATAGAAGTTTTAAAATTGCATCGATTACCTCTTGTTCTAATGTAACAGGAATTCGTACACCATATCATGAGGTGGCAAAAATAATGCATCAACACAACGGACTTTGTTTTGTTGATTTTGCCTGTTCAGGACCTTATGTCGAAATTGACATGCATCCTGAAGATGCAGAAAGTTATTTAGATGCAATTTTCTTTTCGCCACATAAATTTCTTGGCGGACCTGGAACCTGCGGTGTATTAGTTTTTAGTAAAAAATTATATCAAAATTTAGTTCCTGATAATCCAGGTGGAGGAACAGTTTCCTGGACTAATCCTTGGGGTGGACATCAATATATAGAAAATATCGAAGATAGAGAAGACGGGGGGACTCCTGGTTTTCTTCAAGTGATTAAGACTGCGCTGGTTATTCAGTTGAAAGATCAGATGGGAATTGATAATATCTTGAAAAGAGAGCACGAACTTGTAGATTACATATTTGCTGAGTTAGAGTCTGTTTCGAATATTAAAATTTTGGCAGGCCAGCACCAAGATCGTTTGGGTGTAATCTCATTCTATGTAGATGACTTGCATTTCAATTTGGGTGTGAAATTATTGAATGATAAATTCGGAATTCAAACTCGTGGTGGATGTAGTTGCGCAGGAACTTACGGCCATTTTTTATTGCACGTAGATCAGGAAACTTCTCATAAGTTAATTGATGAAATTACCTTAGGGGATTTAATTAGAAAGCCGGGTTGGATTAGAATGTCTATTCATCCTACAACGACAAGTGCTGAAATTGAATACGTTTGCGATGGTATTAAAGCTTTGGCCGAAAATCATAAAACATGGGCTTTAGATTATACTTATAATCGGGATAGTAACGAATTTATCCACAAGGATGCACTGCCAGTAGAAGACGAATTAGTTAAGAGTTGGTTTTCAAATTAGCCAATAAAAATCTTTTTATATATCGAAAAAGCCCTTTAAAATATGTTTTAAAGGGCTTTTTGTTGGATTGATATTTTATGTTCTAAGAGCTACATGACAGCATAGAACTTCCAATTTTTTCTCGGGCCCAATCTGGTCTTTTAGCAAACCATTTTTGGTATTCGTCTTGCTCTTGGTATGGATTTTTTAATAAAAGGTGGAGCTCTTCAATTAGTGAATAATCCTCTTTTTCAGCCGCTTCAATGGCTAATTGCGACATGTAATTTCGCAATACATATTTAGGATTTACTTTGTCCATCGCTACTTTTCGATCAGTATCTGAGCTCGACTCTTGCTGCAGTCTATTTAAATATTGGGTAAACCAATACATCCAAGAATCCTCTGTTTTATCTGCAACTTCTTCGATTTTGTAGAAAGATTCTTTAACTAATTCAAAAGCATCTTCAACAGATTCTTCTTTCTTAATTAGACTTAATTTTCGAAAGAAAATAGTCATATCAGTTTCTGTTAGCTGAAGATTTTCGGTGAGCATATGAATTAGTTGGTTGTCTTGTTCTTCTGCGCTCGATAAGCCTAATTTATTTCGCATCATATTTAAATAGTCGCTCTCATACTGCGCTTGAAAAGCTTGTAAGATCGATTCAAGGGGAGCTGCTTCTTTAATTAGAGGATACAAGGCATTGGCCAACTGATATAAATTCCAAAGTGCTATTTCGGCTTGGTTGCCAAAGCGGTACCTGCGATTTTCGCGATCCGTTGTATTAGGTGTCCAGTTAGGGTTGTAATCTTCTAACCAGCCATAAGGTCCGTAATCTATTGTAAGCCCTAGAATGGACATATTATCAGTATTCATCACGCCATGTACAAAACCTACGCGCTGCCAGTGCACAATCATCTCGCGGGTTTTATTGGCTACAGCCTGAAAGAAATCAACATAACTAGTTGGAGTGTTTTCTTTAATTTCGGGAAAATGATATTTTATCGTAAAATCAGCAAGTGTTTTTAATGTTTTGAGATCGTTTTGAGAAGAGAATAATTCGAAGTTTCCAAAACGGATAAACGAAGGCGCTACTCTGCAAACTACAGCACCTTTTTCATAAGCGGGGTTTCCATCATACATTACGTCACGCAATACTTGATCGCCTGTAAGTATTAAGGATAGGGAACGGGTAGTGGGAACACCCAAGTGGAACATGGATTCACTACACAAATGCTCTCGAATAGAAGAGCGCAATACAGCTAATCCATCTGCTCTACGAGAGTAAGGAGTCATACCGGCTCCCTTTAATTGCAAGGTGTAAACTTGTTTCTGATGTTCTACTTCTGCTAGAATTATGGCTCTACCATCTCCTAGTTGTCCTGCCCAATTGCCAAACTGATGCCCAGCATAACTCATTGAATACGGACGAGAATCAGGCAAGAGTTCTTTCCCTGAAAATACGTTTGTGAATTCAGCAGATTGCGTTTCTTCACTAGAAATACCAAGCATCGCTGCGACTTCTTCCGAAAAATGAATTAATGTGGGTTTTGATGGAATTCTGGGGGTAACATAAGAAAAACACGCATTTTTGACTTGACGTGTAACATTCGTTTTATCAGTATCTGCGGGTAATTCTGTACTAAATCTATTATTGATTTTTAACTTCATTTTGTTTTGAATAAGAATCAAAATTAATCAAATATATTAAGACCTACAGTTAATAAAAACTAAAATTACAGCTCGCTTGTTAGCGTCTGTGCTTCCATCTTTTATGAGTCCAGAAATAATATTCGGGCGCTTCATGGATTTGTTTTTCCACTTCCTGAATAAAAGCATCGGTAATTTCAAAATCGGGAACAGAAGTTGGGTCCTCACTAAGGGGAATCAATGTAGCTTCATAATAACCTCTTCCTACTTTTTTTACTTTCGCAAAAACAACAGTAAGATCATATCTTTTTGCCAACATTTCTGGACCAGTATGTACTGGTACTTCAACTCCCATAAAAGATTTCCAATGAAAAATTCGATCTGCTTTTGGGGATTGATCGCTTGCTAAAGCATAAATGGAAAGAATGCTTTCTTTTTGATTGCGGGCGATATAGGGTATCGTTTTGCTTGTGGAAACCAGTTCAGTATTGTATTTTGAGCGAATGTCTCTGATGAGCTTATCAAAATATTTATTACTTAACTTTTTATAAACAGCGACACCTTGATAACTAATTTTTTGATTAAGTGTAATAAGCCACTCCCAGCTTGCATAATGCGAAGCTATAAGCATAATACTTCTTTCTTTTTGCTCATATTCTTTCATTAATTCGAGATTTGTGATTACAAATCTTTTGTTCATCTCTTCTGATGATATGGTCATGGTTTTTATCATCTCCATAAACATATCACATAAATGATGGTATGATTTTTTCTCGATTACCAATCTCTCTTTGTCGCTAAGATGAGGTAATGCCAAAGCGATGTTTGCTCTAACTACTTTTTTTCGATAGCCAATAATGTAATAAACTAAAAAATAGACACCATCTGACAACCAATAAAAAATGCGAAATGGAAGAATGGAAATGACCCAAAGAAAAGGATAAGCTATTATAAAAACGAGAAATTGCATGCGGTACTTTTTCTTGCAAATATAAGTCAAAAACAAATAGGCATAGATATATTGAAGAGGTACTAATCGTGTCTGTGAGAATTAGTACATTTGTAAATAACAATAAACAGACTTTATGAATACCATTTTAATTGCAATAATTATTGCAAATGCATTGTTTAGCTTTAAAGGCTTTAATGACTTATCTTTTTTTAGAAAATATGAATTCCATATGGGAAGTGTTCGCGCTGGTGAGCAAATACGACTAATCTCCTCCGGTTTTCTTCATGCTGACATAGCTCATTTAGCTTTCAATATGATCACGCTTTACTTTTTCGCTCCCGTAGTTATTGGTCATTTAGAAAGTTTGTCATTTGTAATTATCTATTTTGGAAGTTTAATTTTCGGAAGTTTATTGACCATATTATTTCATAAAGACGATTATAATTATAGAGCAGTAGGAGCATCGGGAGCTGTTACGGGTGTTTTATATTCGGCGATATTATTACAGCCCGATATGATGTTAGGCATCTTTTTTATAATTCCAATGCCAGCTTATCTTTTCGGAATCCTTTATTTACTGTATTCTATCTACGGAATGAGAGCTAAGAATGACAACATTGGACATACAGCACATTTTGGAGGCGCTATCGGAGGGTATTTGATTACTCTGATTTCTAATCCAAGTTTAGTGGTTGATCATACTTTTATGGTGGTGTTACTTACTATTCCAATAATTATTCTTTTTGTGATGGCAAAAATGGGAAAACTATAGTGGCACAACTTTTGAAAGGTAAATACTTCATAAATTAATTAAAATAAATCAAAATGAAAAAAGCGCTAATAGCTCTGTCCATGATGTTGATGACCATGTCATACGCACAAGAAATCAAACAAGTTCCGCAAATCAGTGTTGCAGGAGAAGGAAAGGTAAAAGTTGTTCCAGACCAAGCTACTATTACAGCGACTGTGGAAACAAAAGGGAATAATGCTAAGGACGTAAAAAAGCAAAATGACCAACAAATGGAAGCGGTTCTTAAAATCATTAAAAAGATGAATTTGGCACCAGCTGATTATAGAACGCAGCGTGTTTCATTGAATCCAGTTTATGATTATGAGAAAAAGAAAACGAGTTATAATGCGACGCAAACCGTTGAAATTCTATTGAGAAATTTATCGCAGTACGATGAGTTGATGGAAGGACTAGTGAATCAGGGAATCAATAGAATTGATAATGTGGTTTTTCAGTCTTCAAAATTAGCACAACACCAATCAGAGGCTAGGAAATTAGCGATGAAAGACGCTAAACTCAAAGCAGAAGACTATGTGTCTGTATTAGGGCAAAAAGTAGGCAAAGCGATGACTGTATCAGACAACTCTCAAAACTACCAACCACAGCCTATTTATGCAAGAATGAAGTCGATGGCTATGGAAGACAGCTCTGCTCCAAGAGAGACGCTAGCTGAAGGTGAAATCACGATAACTGCAAATGTAAGCGTGAGTTTTATATTAGAATAAATGATGTTTTTTTAATTTAAAACAAAGCCATATACGAAGCATTAGTAATCAGATAGCTAAAATGAAGTTCGTTTCATAAAACATCTTTTCGTTTGTCGGGTGCTCAAAACAAAAAACACTTGTGATTAAAAATTGCAAGTGTTTTTTTTGTTTGAAATTCGCTCTAAAACAGCAAGAAACATAAAGAAAATAAAGCGTCATTTTGCCGTTTTATTTTATGTTTAAGTATCTGTTAAAATTGTTAAAATTGGTTTTATTTTAGATGTAAAATAAAAAAAGTAGTTCCGGTATTTAAATTTAACTAACGAATTTATAACCGTTTGCTTTTCTATTTTCAGACAACATCTTTCATACGTATCACGCATGCCATCTGTTTCTGAGCTAGCTCGTTGTAATGTTTCAATTTAAATGTTTGTTACAATTGAATTTTCACTTACTATTTTAAATGATTTTTTAAGTTAATTCTATGTTAAGAATAAAGCTGGTATTTTAACATAATTAACAAAATTTGAACCAACTCATCTTGAAAATTGTTGTTAGTCGAAAATATTTCATCAGATAATGTTTAATGTTGTTAATTTAACTTAACTAATCAAAGAAATAACAAATTATGACAAAAAAAGTAATCAGATTGCTGTTTGTACTATGTATGGTATGTACTTATGGTATGAATGCACAAACAACTGTAAAGGGAGTTGTTGTAGATTCGGCTACGAAGGTTGCACTGCCAGGTGTAAGTATCGTTATTAAAGGGACATCAAATGGGACTACTACAGATTTTGATGGGAATTATAGTATAAATGTTCCTAATAATGAGACGGCCTTAGAGTTTTCTTATATAGGTTTTGTGTCGCAAGTAGTTCAAGTTAATGGAAGAGGTACTATTAATATTTCACTTATAGAAGATATTAGTAAGCTGGATGAGGTTGTCGTAACGGCACTTGGTATTAAGAGAGAACGTAAATCTTTAGGATATTCTGTGCAAGAATTGAAAGGACAGAGTCTTACTGAAGCAAGAGAAACTAATGTAGCAAATGCTTTGTCTGGAAAAATTTCTGGATTACAGGTTATTAAGGGAAGTAATGGTCCTGCAAGTTCTTCAAAAATTGTTTTAAGAGGAAATAGTTCGCTTACAGGTGATAATCAGCCGCTTATTGTTGTGGATGGAGTTCCTATGGATAACTTTACTGGAGCAGATAATAATGACTTCTTTAATCCTTCTCAGGATTTAGGTAACGGTTTAGGTGATTTAAATCCAGACGATATTGAAACAATGACCGTTTTAAAAGGAGCTTCTGCAGCAGCCTTATACGGCTCACGTGCAGGAAATGGTGTGATTTTAATTACTACAAAAACCGGTAAATCAAGAAAAGGTCTAGGTATTACTTTTTCTGTAACAACAGGATTTGAACGATTGTTTTTAGAGCCAGAAACGCAAAGATCTTTTGGTCAAGGTAGTGAAGGCGTTTTTAGAAATGATTCCCGTACAAGTTGGGGGCCTAAAATTGCTGGACAAGAAGTAGTTGACTTTAACGGTAATACTACAAGATTAAGTTCTCATGATAATATAGGAAACTTTTATACAGGTGGTTTCAATCAAACTTATAGTTTGTCGTTTCAACAACAAGTTTCAGATGCTACATCACTTTATTCATCAGTTAACTATCTAAAAGATGATAGTAATATTCCTGGAGCAACTTTACAAAGACTGAATTTGATGACCAGAGCAGTTTCAAAATTTGGTGCAGATAAAAGATGGACTACAGACGTCAAGGTGCAGTACATTAATATGGAGGCTGGTAACAGACCTTTAAACGGTAGTAATGTAAATAATGCGTTTGGTACTATTGCTCAAATGCCAGCGTCAATAGATGTTAATGAGTACAGAGATGCTAGTGATGAATTCGGAAAAATGAGATGGTTTGTTGCCGAAAACTCTGAAAATCCATATTGGTCTGCAAAAAATAGATTAAGTACAGATACAAGAGATCGATTCTTATTAAATGGTTCATTAAAATACCAAGTTAACGATTGGTTGAGTTCTGAAGTTAAAGCGGGAGCCGATTTATACGACACTACAAATGAAGCTAAATTGTATTCAGGTAGTCCAGGAAATAATACAGGTCGCTACAGTTTTGGAAAAGATTCGTTCATCGAAACAAATTATAGTTTCTTGTTACTTGCAAACAAAGATGACGTTGTAGGTAAATTTGGTACTGCTGCAACTCTTGGAGGAAATTTAATGGCAAGAAAATCTAATTACCTTAATGGTAGTTCTGGAGATCTTGTTGTTCCGAACTTGTTTTCATTAAACAATGGCGTAAATAGCCCGTCAATAGGACAAGGTTCAAGCGAAAGAAGAACAAATTCTATCTATGGAACTTTCCAAATTAATTATGATGGATATGCCTTCCTTGATTTTACAGGGCGTAATGACTGGTCTTCTACTTTAAGTGAAGAAAACAGATCATTCTTTTATCCATCTATAAGTGCTTCATTTGTAGTAACTGATATGTTGACTAAACAAGGTGCTGAGTTACCTGTTTGGTTGAGTTTTGGTAAACTTAGAGCGTCTTATGCGTCTGTAGGTAATGACTTGAATCCGTACCAATTGTATAATTATTATTCAATAGGAAACGATGCAAATAATAATACTACTGCAGGATCCAATAAAACACTTTTCAACCCTGAGGTAAAAAGTGAGTTAATTAAATCTAAAGAACTTGGTTTAGAAGTTCGTTTTTTCCAAAATCGTTTAGGATTAGATTTTGCTTGGTATCAGTCTAACGCTACTAATCAATTAATCGATTTGCCTTTAGATCCATTGAGTGGATATAACTTTAAAAAAGTTAACGCTGGAGATGTTCAAAATCAAGGTGTTGAATTGTCAATTGTTGGAAAAGTAATTCATAATCCAGAAGGATTCAATTGGGAGTCAAGTTTAAACTATTCTCACAACAAAAACACAATCGAAAGTTTAGCAGATGATGTAACACAATTCCGTTTAGGTGGTTTTGATAATTTAGCTGTTTTGGCAGTTGAAAGAGGTGGTTATGGTGAAATTTGGGGAACTAAATACTCAAGAGTGGAAGATAAGACAAGTCCTGATTTTGGAAAAATCATTGTGGATGGTAATGGATTGCCTATCGCCTCAAGTGAGAAATTTAAATTAGGTTCACAACAACCAGATGCTATGCTAGGTTTTTCTAATACATTTACTTATAAAAACTTTTCTTTTGGTTTCTTGATTGACGCGCGCTTTGGTGGTGAAATATTTTCAGGATCAAATCATGCACTACAAGAATCTGGAAATGCTGCCGTTACTGTTGTTAATGGAGAACGAAATGATCTTATTGTAGATGGAGTTGTTAGTAATGGAACTGGAGGATTTACAGCAAATACTTTACCAGTTTCTGCACAAAGATACTGGGAGGCAATAACTGCTAGAACAGGTAACTTAGGTATTAATGAGGCTAATATATATGATGCGACTAATATTCGTTTGAGAAATATTAACGTAAACTTTGCCATGCCAAAAGACTGGTTAGGAGCTACAGGTATTCAAAGTGCTAAGATCGGATTGTCTGCAAATAACGTTTGGATGATAAAAAACAGCTTAAACGGTATTGATCCAGAGTCTGTTTTTGCAACAGGTACAAATGCAACAGGTTTTGAATATTTGTCATCACCTACAACAAGTAGTGTGTTTTTTAACGTATCATTAAGTTTCTAAAATTTAAAGCAAATTAGTTATGAAAAAAATATTAAGAAATATAGGCTTGATGGGTGGTGTCTTAGTGACTTTCCTATCTTGTTCCAATTTTGAAGAGGTTAACGTAGACCCGACTGCAGCAAATGCGGATCAAGTACAAATAGAATATTTTATCAATAGTTCTATTGGAGGAGCACAGCAAGACCCAAACATCGCAGAACGTGTTTTTGTATTGTATTGGGATGATGCAGGAAGAATGACTCGAGTAGGAACTTTATCTGAAGGTTCTTCAAATGATGACTGGACCAGTCAATATTATAATAATTATGTTTCTTCTTGGTTAAGAAATATTAATGCAGGTATTAAAATTGCAGATGAGCAATTGGAAGCTGGTAAAGCTAGACCTTATACTGCAAATCTTAAACAAGTTGCTAGAATTTGGCGAGCCTATATGATGAGCGAAATGAGTGATAATTTCGGACCGATTCCGGTGAATGGATTTCAAGGTTCAAATCCAGAATACAGTGATCTGAAAGAGGTATATTATTACATGTTGCAAGAATTAGCAGAAGCTACTACTGCGTTAGATCTTAGCGTTGGTAATGCAGACAATTCGTTAAAAAAATTGGATCCAGCTTACGGCTACGATTATGTGAAATGGAAAAAATATGGTAACTCTTTAAGAATGCGTTTAGCTATGCGTTTATCTGAAGTAGATGCAGCTAAAGCAAAACAAGAGTTTGAAGCTGCTGTAGCTGATCTATACATCAAAGATGCTTCTGATAACTTCGCGGTACAGGAAGTTGCAGGTTACAACGATTATACTGGTGTAATGACAAGAGAATGGTGGGATCATGAAATATCAGCAACCCTAAACAACTTAATGATTGGTTTAGGTGGAGTTCCTTCTGCAAATATGTTGTCTGCAGATAAACTCTCATATATTAAGCCTGCAAATTATATGGGTCTTAAATTTGAGAACCATTTTACATCAATGACAAATGATCCTTCAGCTGGATTTTTCTTTGACGGTTTGCACAATACTATGGATCCAAGAGCTTACGATTTGTATGCAATCCCAGGTGATTTTAACAACCCACAATTTAATACTTACCCATCTTGGACGAACGGGGCGAAAACGACTAAAAGAACGTTAGTGGATGCTGATAATAAAGTTGTGAAAGAAATTGACGCTGCTTACAGTTGGAATGCTTATGTTGGTGGAAATTGGGGGTCTAAAGGAGTTAAAAATAATATTTATGCCTACACAGGGACATTACCTCGTTTAGCCGACAAATATAGAAATAGCTCTAATAAAAGAATTTTCTTTGCGTCATGGGAATCTTATTTCTTAATTGCTGAAGCAGCAGTAAGAGGCTGGAGTGTACCTATGAGCGGACAATCTGCTTACGAGCAAGGAATTGCAGCTAGTTTTGCTTACAATAATGTTTCAGGACAATTAAGTACTTATTTAACTTCACAAGATTACAATAGAGTTGGAACTTCTGTTAGTTGGGGACATACAGCAGAGCCACCAGCAACAGTAGTAATGACGTATAAAGATGGATATACTAATGCTACAGGAACTTATAACATGAAGTATCCTGTAAATAATATATATAAAAATGGAACTGTGAAAAATGACCTTTTGACTAAGATTATAACTCAGAAGTTTATTGCTCAAACGCCATGGTTGCCATTAGAAACTTGGAGTGATCATAGAAGACTTGGTTTGCCATTTTTTGAAAACCCAGCTATTGAAACCCCGTTGACAGACATGCCTGCTTTAACATCGGGTAATTACATGACTAACAGTGTTAAGTTTTATGGACAGCGTTTAAAATATCCTTCTAACTTTGGTAGCAATATTCCTGGTGGATATCAGCAAGCTGTAGGTAAATTAGGTGGTCCTGATTCTGTATTTACTCCATTGTGGTGGGCAAAACAACAGTAAGTTAGTTTTTTATAGATAATTATTAAAAATACATACTAGCTTTTCTAAGTTGCTATGTATTGAATTTGAAGAAGTTTTATGAAATTAGTTTCATAAAACTTCTTCTCATTTTCAGAAGATCGAGTTAAAATATTTAAGCACTTGCATCTATAATTTCCAAGTGTTTTTGTGTTCGAAAATTATCACTAAAGTCGAAATAAGACATCAGGGGCTACAAAAAAAAAACAGCAATTAATTGCTGTTTTTTTTTTTGATGATTTATAAAGTAAATGAATTAATAGAATCGTGTTGTAAAATTAAAGAGAAGAATTTAAAATCGTTTCCTTGACCTCTTCCAGATACGATCTTCCAATGGTGTAGCGCATTCCATCTATTTCAAGGCTGTTACCCTCTACTGTATCAATTTTATTAATGGCAATCGTGTACGATCGGTGAATTCTTATGAATTCTCCAGACGGCAGTTGGTCTGTAAAATCAGATAGGGTGCTGTGAATAAGGAATTTACCATTAGTGGTATTTATTTTTAAATAGTCTTTAAGGCATTCGATAACTAATATTTCGTCTAAAAAAATCTTCTTCATTTTTTTCTTATCGATTTTAATGAAAATAAAGGGACGTTTTTTATTAGTGTCTACTGCAACTTTATTGCTTTCTAAACGGCTATATACTTTGTTTAAAGCCTTCATGAACCTTGGGAACTCTATTGGTTTTACCAAATAATCAAGAACGTCAAGGTTAAAACTCTCAGATGCATACTCGGTGTAGGCACTTGTAATGATGATTAAAGGTGGTTCTTTTAAACTTTTAATAAAATTAAGTCCATCCAAAATAGGCATATTAATATCAAGGAAGATTACATCAACAGTATTGTTATTTAAAAAGTTCAATCCATCAATAGCATTATTAAAAGTCGCTACTATTTCAGCGTTTTCTATTTGTTGTAAATAATTCTTTATGACATTAACAGCTAATGGCTCGTCGTCAATAATTAAAAATTTAAGTTTCATACGTATTAATTTAAAAAATGAGAGCCTAATCTGTGTGAAATAACGGTATACTCTTTAACTTACTTTTATTTTTAATATGACGGTAAATATGTTATTATCAGTACTTATTTTAAGATCATAGTCTTGCTGATCGTAGCCTAATATTAATCTTTTTTTTACGTTTTCCAAGCCTATTCCGCTAGATTGATCTAGACTGCTCTTGATCTCTGATACGGCAGGTAGTGGATTTGTAATGGTAAAGTAAAGAAAATTTTTAATGATAGTAAAGTCAATATCGATTTTAACAATTCCGATGTTTTTATTTACGCCATGTTTGAAGGCGTTTTCGACAAAAGTCAGCAATATAATGGGCGCTATTTCCTTATCCAATATATCACCCGAAATAGTCATATTGATACGTAATAAATCATCATGGCGAATTTTTTCTAAATCTAAATAATTCTGAATGCAAAGTATTTCATTTTCTAAAGATTGTCGTTCTAGTTTTGTTTCATAAAGTAGGTATCGCATTAACTCTGAAAGCTTTAAAATAATTTTTGGTGTTTTGTTAGACTTTTCGAGCGCTAAGGAGTGAATGTTATTGAGTGTGTTGAAGAAAAAGTGTGGTGAAATCTGTGATTTTAAAAACAATAGTTCTGTTTCTAATTGGGCTTTTTCAAGATCGGCAACCCTTTTATGTTCCTTAAGAAAATCTAAGGTTACTTTAATGGCGGTAACAAAAGTGATGACATACAGCTCGCCTAACATCATATCAATACTGTAATTTAATGATAGCTTGGTTATGGTGTGCGGTCCCTCGGGCCAGACATTAGTGCTTATTAAGAAATAAGTAAGATTAAACTTCATAACCACCATTAAAAAAAGCGCAGATATCATTAGAATTAAATACAAAAAATATTTTCTGTTGAACAAGAATTTTGGCATCAGGAAATAAATATTGAAATAACATAAAATAATATGAATAGGGAATCCCAGAAGATTTGTTTTTAAAGAATATAAGTAGTCATTAAAGTAACTTCCCCATCTAAAAGTATTGAAAAGAAAATAGACAGACCAAAAAATAATGTGATGCCAAAATGATATTTTGTGTAATCGATTAGATGTATAGTTCATTAAAAAATATTTTTTATGATGTTCAGGAGACTTAAGGTGTCGTACGTCTAAATTTATTTTAATTTCGGCTAAATTTATGAAAATTTATCAATTGAAGTTATTTTGAATTTATTTTTTGCTGAAAAACGCTTATTACCCGAGAAGGAGGAATAGCTGATAGATTCATTATTATTTTAGAATTTTTATACACAAGAAGCATTTAATAAATCAGATTAAAATAGAATCATGAAAAATAAATATCTAATTATTCTAGCCGCTGCTCTACTAATAAGCTGTAATAAAACTGCAGAAGAAAAAGAGAATGAGATTACAGACCTAAGTAGTTATGTGGATCCATTTATTGGAACCGGAGGACACGGACATACTTATCCAGGTGCGACTGTTCCTTTTGGAATGTTACAAGTAAGTCCGGTAAACGGAGTGAGTGCTTGGGACTGGTGTTCAGGTTACCACTATTCAGATGATGTAGCGATTGGTTTCAGTCATTTGAGCTTGAGCGGAACGGGTATTGGAGATCTAGCGGATATTATTTTTATGCCAGTAAACAAAGAGGTAGATTTATCTGTAAAGGCAACTTCGCGAGATAGCATCGCTTACAAATCGTCTTACAGCCATAAAAACGAAAAAGCGACCCCAGGTTACTACCAAGTTTTCTTACAGGACCACAATGTTAATGTAGAACTTACTACTTCGACAAGAACTGCTTTTCATAAATACACCTTTAAAGAAGGTGATAAACAAGCGGTAGTTATTGATTTAGGGTTTGCCATCAACTGGGATAAAGCTGTTGAAACTTCCTTAAAAGTAGAAGATGATTATACGATAAGCGGTTACCGTCACAGCAAAGGTTGGGCTAACAACCAAAAAGTATTTTTTGTTGCCAAATTTTCAAAACCAATAGCAACTCATAATTTGTATCAAAATGGTGCAATTACGAAAGAAGCTTCAGTCAAAGCACCTAAGACTTCGGCGCAATTATTTTTTGACGCTGCTAATACTAAGGAGTTAAACGTTCAAGTAGCGCTTTCTTCTGTAAGTGTGGCTAATGCCAAAGACAATTTAGTTCCAGCAGACGCTACTTTTGAAGACACCAAGAAAGCGGCTAATAAATTATGGAATTCGGCTTTGTCGCAAATTGTTGTCGAGACTCCGGTAGATTCTTTAAAAACTATATTTTACACTGCATTATACCATGCACAAGTAGCGCCAGTAACTTTTAGTGATAAAAACGGACAGTTTAGATTAGAAAATGACAGTATTGTCACTGCCAAGAATTACACGGCTTATTCGACACTTTCACTTTGGGACACCTTTAGAGCGGAGCATCCTTTGTTAACGCTTATCGCTCCTGATAGAGTTTCTGATATTGTTAATTCGATGTTAGCCTATTACGAAACTAAAAAAACATTACCGGTTTGGACATTATACGGAAACGAAACTAACACGATGACAGGGTATCATTCGATTCCAGTAATTGTAGAAGCATATAAAAAAGGAATTCGTGGCTTTGATGCTGAAAAAGCTTTTGAAGCGATGAAAAACACCATGATGAAAAACGACCGCGGACTTATCTATTATAAAAAATACGGGTTTATACCTTATAGTTTAATAGATGAATCAGTTACTATTACTTTAGAATATGCTTATGATGATTGGTGTGTGGCTCAAATGGCCAAAGAACTAGGTAAAGAGGCTGATTATCAGTATTTCTTAAATCGATCTAAAGCGTACCAATATCTTTTTGATAATGAAAGTGGGTTTATGCGCGGAAAATCAGTTGATGGAAAATCGTGGAATACACCTTTCGATCCTAAACATTCGAACCATAGAGAACAAACTGATTATACTGAAGGTAACGCTTGGCAACACAGTTGGTTTGTACCTCATGCAGTGGATAATTTAATTGAAATTCATGGTGGTAACGATCAATTTGCAGGTCGTTTAGAAAAACTATTCACAGAGAGTTCTGAAATTACAGGTGATAATGTTTCTGCTGATATTACAGGACTTATTGGTCAATATGCGCATGGTAACGAACCGAGTCACCACATCGCTTATATGTTCAATCATGCTAATCAACCTTGGCGCACACAATATTGGGCGCGTCATATTATGGATACCCAATACAATACAACGCCAAATGGATTAAGTGGTAATGAAGACTGCGGACAAATGAGTGCTTGGTACGTTTTGAGTTCTATTGGTTTATATCCTATGAATCCTGCCTCGGGTGAGTATGAAATAGGAAGTCCAATTTTCGAAAAATCAACTATTAATCTTCCAGAAAATAAAATGTTTGTGATTGAAGCTAAACATGTTTCGCATAATAATTTCTACATACAATCAGCTACATTAAACGGAAAACCTTTTAATAAAACGACATTGTCACATCAAGATATTTTAAAAGGCGGTACGTTGCATTTTGTTATGGGGAATAAACCCAATAAAAATTGGGGAATAAGAGACAAAGCGCAACAACAAACTAAAAACTAAAGGAAAATGAATATAATTGATGTTGCAATTATTGCGATTTACATCGCCTTAACCTTGGGTGTTGGAATTTGGATTTCAAAAAGAGCTTCCCAAGGATTAGATTCTTATTTCCTGGGTGGGAAAAGTATCAAATGGTACTACTTAGGGCTTAGTAATGGATCGGGAATGTTTGATGTCTCCGGAACAGCCTGGATGGTTGGTATCCTTTTTTTATATGGCGTAAAGAGTTTTATGTTCATGTGGATGTGGCCTATTTGGAACCAAATTTTTATCATGATTTTCTTAGCAGCCTGGATAAGGCGGTCTAATATTATGACGGGATCTGAATGGATTTTAACACGTTTTGGTGATGATAAATCTGGTCGGGCTTCGCACTTAGTAGTGGCTATTTTTGCTATTATTGCATCCATAGGATTTATAGCATACTTCTTTGAAGGTGTAGGTAAATTTATGACCATCATTTTGCCATGGGATTTAACGCTGATGCTAAACGATGCTGTGTTTCTAACATCAGATCAAAATTATGCGCTCCTTATTATATTTTTGACAACAATCTACACCATTAAAGGCGGAATGTTTTCTGTAGTAGCGACAGAAGTGTTACAATATGGAATTATGGTTATAGCAGGTGTTTTAATCGCCGGCTATGCCTTTGTCACCGTAACTGACGTTCAGATAAATAGTGTTATTTCGGCAGAATGGTCTAATGTCTTATTTTCTAGTCAACTAGAAGGTTCGTGGACAGGCAAGTTTGAAGCGTTTAATAATCTTATTGACACGCAAGGATATAAAATGTTTGGCGCTTTTATAGGTATGTCTTTGTTTAAAGGTTTTTTTGCAAGTATTGCTGGTCCAACACCTAGTTATGATATGCAGCGCATTTTATCCACACGATCAGTAAAAGAAGCAGCATACATGAGTGGTTTTACAAACCTAGTGCTTTTTATTCCGCGTTATTTATTAATTGGTGGTGTTGTAGTTCTTGCGTTAGTGCATTTAGCGCCAGAAATGGCGGTCTCAAATACCTTGAGTTTAGCCGATTTAGAAATTATTTTGCCAAAAGTAATTAATGAATATGTGCCTGTAGGTCTAAAAGGATTATTGTTAGCAGGGCTTTTAGCGGCATTTATGTCTACGTTTTCAGCATTTGTTAACTCAGGACCCGCTTATATTGTTAACGATATTTATAAAAAATATTTTAAGCCAGAAGCGACAGACAAGCATTATATAAAAGCAAGTCATGTTGCCTCATTTGCTATAGTTATATTGGGAGTAATTATGGGGTTCTTTGCGGGATCTATTAACTCGATAACTTTATGGATTACTAGTGCGCTTTATGGCGGTTATGTAGCAGCAAATTTTTTGAAGTGGATTTGGTGGCGTTTTAATGGATGGGGTTATTTCTGGGGAATGACCGCCGGTTTATTTATAGCAACATTACAATTTTTATTAGATAATAATAAAGATAGTTTCGAGCCAGGATCTTGGCTTTATGAGGTATCACAAATTCCAGCAATTTATATGTTTCCTTTCATATTTATAGTGTCATTGTTAGGTTCGTTTCTAGGAACACTGCTTACACCAGCAACCTCAATGGAAACCTTAAAAGAGTTCTATAAAAACGTGAGACCTTGGGGGTTTTGGGGGCCAGTTTATAAAGCGTTGCACGCAGATGACAATACGGTTGATAAAAACAATGATTTTGTAAGTGATATGTTAAATTGTTTGGTTGGAGTGGTATGGCAATCCAGCATGATTTTATTACCTATTTATTTCTTGATAAGAGATTATCCAAAAATGTGGTTGGTGTTATTGGTTTTTATAATAACTACAGTTATTTTAAAATTCACTTGGTTCGATAAAGTTAAAAAATATAAAGATTAAAACGATGAATACAATTCCATGGCAAGACAAGCCCGATAATTGTCAAGATGTGATGTGGCGATATACTGAAAATCCTATCATAAACAGATATGATATTCCATCATCAAACAGTATTTTTAATAGTGCAGTTGTACCTTTTGGAGACGGTTTTGCAGGTGTTTTTCGATGCGATAACAAAGCAGTCCAAATGAATATTTTTGCTGGTTTTAGTAAAGACGGAATCAATTGGGACATTAATCACGATCCTATCGTCATGCAAGCTGGGAATACTGAAATGATTGAGTCTGATTATAAATATGATCCACGTGTGGTTTTTATCGAAGACCGCTATTGGATTACTTGGTGCAATGGATACCACGGACCAACAATTGGAATTGGGTATACTTTCGACTTTAAAGAATTTTTTCAGTGCGAAAATGCCTTTCTACCTTTCAACAGAAACGGAGTTTTGTTTCCACAGAAAATAAATGGAAAATTCGCGATGTTAAGTCGTCCAAGTGATAATGGTCATACTCCTTTTGGAGATATTTACATCAGCTATAGCCCAGATATGAAATATTGGGGAGAGCACCGTTGCGTTATGAAAGCAACTCCTTTTGAAGATAGTGCTTGGCAATGTACCAAAATTGGAGCTGGACCAATTCCTATTTTAACAAAAGAAGGATGGCTAATGATTTATCACGGTGTTATAAATACATGTAATGGTTTCCGTTATGCAATGGGAGCAGCATTGCTTGATGAAAATCAACCTGATAAGGTCAAATATAGAACGCAACCCTATTTATTAGGTCCTGCAGAAATTTATGAAACAACAGGAGATGTGCCAAATGTAGTATTTCCATGTGCGGCATTACACGACGAAAAGGAAGATAAATTAGTCGTGTATTACGGAGCAGCAGATACTTCGGTGGCTATCGCATTCGGTAAACTGAGCGAAGTGATTCAGTTTACAAAAGATAATAGTTTATAAAATTAAGTATGTATTCGAAATATAAATATTTGGCAATTTTGTGTTTGGGTGTATCAATAATGGTTTGTGCGCAATCAAAAAAAGGCGCTATTCCTGAAAGTTACATCGCCTACCACACTTTAGAAAGCATTGTGGTTGATGGCAGCGATACCGATGTTTCTTGGAGCAAAGTAAATTGGTCGGATCCTTTTATTGATATCGAAGGGGTTAAAAAACCTGCTTATAAAACGCAGGTCAAAATGCTATGGGATGATACTTATTTTTACATATTAGCCAAAATGGAGGAACCCCATGTTTGGGCAGATATTACAGAGCACGACGCGATCATTTTTCACAATAATGATTTCGAAGTTTTTGTAGATCCAAGCGGTGATGCTCAAAATTATTACGAATTAGAAATCAATGCGATTAATACCGTTTGGGATTTGTTTATTTCAAAACCATATCGTGAAACGAATGTTGTTTTAAATGATTGGAATGCCACGGGACTAAAATCTGCAATAAAAATTGACGGTACTTTAAACAATCCTAAGGATGTAGACAAAGGTTGGGTAGTTGAGTTAGCGATTCCTTGGAGTGTTTATAAAACGTCTTATTTCCATAAGAATGTGCCTAAAAATAAGTTTTGGCGCGTTAATTTTTCGAGAGTTAACTGGGACTTTCAACTTAACGATGGCAAATATGAGAGAAAAAAAGATGCTAAAGGCGCCTACCTTCCAGAGTACAACTGGGTTTGGTCGCCACAAGGTGTAGTCAACATGCACGAACCAGAGAAATGGGGTTATGTTTATTTTTCTTCGAAAGAAGTAGGAGCGAAGGATAGTTTTGAAATTCCGAATGATGAGAAAATCAAATGGAAATTATTCGAATTGTATCGTGCTCAGAAATCTCATTATGATAAAAGACACACCTGGTTTACTTCTATTAGTTCTTTCGCGGGAGCGCCAATAACTATAGAAGATAAAACAATAAAGCCAATCCTTGAAAATCATAGTTTTGGATGGACAATTTCAGTTAAAAGTCCGTTTTCAAGTAAATTATTGATTATAAACGAGGACGGGAAATTTGTAATAAAATAAATTGTAGAGAGAAGGCTAAAAGCTTTGAAAATAGACCTATTATGAAATTGATAAAATTAATTTTTCTTTTACCCTTGTTTTTTTCTTGTGGTAGTGCAATTGATAAACAAGTAAAGTCGAATACAGATATGAAGATCATTGGCTATGCCGCAGGGTATGAGAAATATGATTTTTCGCTAATTGATGCAACGAAACTTACACATATTAATTTTGCATTTGCAAATATTGTGGAAGGAAAGGCAAAATTTGAGTTGGACACTGATGCTGCTAAAATTGCAACTTTGATGTCACTTAAAAAGCAAAATCCAAATTTAAAAGTGCTGTATTCTGTTGGTGGTTGGGTTTGGTCTGACCAATTTTCAAGTATGGCGGCTTATGAAAGTACTCGGAAGAAATTCGCAGCAAGCTGTGTTGAACTACTATTAAAACATGGTTTTGATGGCGTCGATCTTGATTGGGAGTATCCAGGACAACGTGCAGAAGACAACGTTTTCCGTCCGTCAGACAAGGATAATTTCACCTTGCTATTGGCAGATATACGTAGAGCTTTAGATGCTCAAGGAGAAAAAGATAATGCTCATTATTTACTGACCATTGCTACCGGAGCAGATCAGGTATATATTGACCATACTGATTTAGGGAAAGCACATAAATATCTTGATTTTATCAATGTGATGTGCTATGATTTTTATCAAGGATGGATGTACCAAACTGGACATCACGCAAATTTGTATCCTTCTAACAAGGAAAAATATGGCGGAAATAGCGGTGTTGAAGCTATTGACAGGCATATAAAAGCGGGTGTTCCTGTGAATAAATTGGTTATGGGGATTCCTTTTTATGGAAGACAATGGGAGAAAGTGGCGTCTGCAGATGCGGTTTTATATGGCTCGGCAAATGAAGGAGGGATGATTGTATCCTATTGGGAAATTCTTGATAAATTAAAATCAGGAAAGTATGAAAAACGGTATGATGAGTCTGCGAAAGCATCGTATCTCTGGAATGCTATAGATAAAATTTTTGTGTCTTGGGAAACACCAAAAGACATCAAGTTAAAAGCAACATATATTAAAGAAAATGGACTCGGAGGGGCTATGTTTTGGGAATATAGTCTAGATAAAGATCAAGAACTATTGAATACACTTTTTGAGAGTTTAAAGTAAATTGTAATTAGTAAATACATTCCTATGCAAGCAAAATTTCTGTTAGTTCTATTGTCTATTTTAGTTGTGGTAGGTTGCAACCAAAAAGAAGAGAAAAAGGATGCTTCTGAAGCTACAATCGATGGTTCAGATTTTAAATTTGGAACCTGGATTACTTCAAGTAAAGATAAAACGAATGAGGCGTATACAGCCGAATTCAAAAGATACAAAGCAGCTGGTATTGATGAAGTTTTGATAAACACATCAACTGATCCAAAAGAATTAGCCCGTTTAGTGCCAATAGCTAAAGAAGAAGGTTTAAAAGTACATGCATGGATTATGGCTGTGAATCGTCCTGGCGATTCCATTGCATTGCAACATCCGGAGTGGTATATGGTAAGTAGAGAGGGGAAATCGTGCTTTGATACCCGTCCTTATGTAGGGTATTACCAATGGTTATGTCCGACAAGAACAGAATCTAGAAATCATATTTTAGGTTTAGTAGAAGGTTTAGCAAAAGTAGAAGGGATTGAAAGCGTTCATTTAGATTACATCCGTTTTCCAGATATTTTCTTGCCTATCGGCTTGCTTCCTACATACAATTTAAAACAAGAAACTGAAATGGCAGAATATGATTTTTGCTATTGCGATGCATGTGTAAGTGCGTTTGAAAAGGAACATCATAAAAATCCAAGAGATAGTAAAAATACATCTATCGACATGGAATGGAAGCAATTTAGATTAAATGCTATAAAAGCGTTGGTTGCTGATGCCTATAAAATTGTCCACGACAACAACAAAAAATTAACGGCGGCCGTATTTCCTTATCCAGAAATGGCAGATCATATGGTGCGTCAGCGTTGGGATAAATGGGATATTGACGAAGTGTATCCAATGATTTATCATGGGTTTTATAATGAAGAAATTGACTGGATAGGTTTCGCTACTAAGCAAGGAGTGGAGGATGTCGCTTCAAAAAACATTGGCGTGAATACTGGAATTTACATTCCACCATTTAAATCTGCTGAAGAATTGAAACAAGCCATTCGCTACGCAAAAGAGAATGGAGCCAAAGGTGTTACGTTTTTTGATGGTCCCACATTAACAGATGAATATTTGAAAGCAATTAAAGAAACTAAAGAAAGCTTTAAGAAATAATTCGTTTTCAACTAATTATAAAAATGAATTTGCAGCAATGTATTGACTTTGATTGCGTATTTAATAAATATTTTAAATAAAAAGTAATGAAAAAATTTGGTTTCATAATTCTATTTTGTTCTGTTTTCTTGATTAATTGTCAAGGAGCAAAAGAAGCGATCAGCCAAGTTAAATTAACAACTTTTGTAAACCCTTTTATTGGAACAGATGGACCAGGAAATACTTATCCAGGAGCTACGGTTCCTTTTGGTATGGTGCAATTAAGTCCCGATATTGGTATTCCAGGTTGGGATAGGATTGCTGGTTACTTTTACCAAGATTCCATTATTTCTGGATTTTCTCACATGCATTTATCAGGAACAGGAGCTGGAGATTTGTACGATATTTTAGTAATGCCAACAAACAGCCGGTTTTCAAAACGAGTAGCAGCTAATAGTTTCAAGCCATTCTCCAGCTTTTCGCATGAAAAAGAAACGGCATCTCCAGGATATTATGCGGTGGATTTATTGGATTACGGCATCAAAGCAGAGCTTACTGCAACCGAAAGAACGGGTATTCATAGATATACTTTTCCAAAGGACGATAACAGCCAAATTCATATCGATTTAGGGTATGCTCTAAACTGGGACAGTCCTACGGAAACGCATTTAAAAGTGGTTGACGATAATACTATTGAAGGTTATCGAAAATCATCTGGCTGGGCAAAAGACCAAAGGGTATATTTTGTGATCAAATTATCGAAGCCATTTAAGAGTTACCAATTATTTAAAAACAATCAGGAAACAAGTTCACCAGTTACCGACAAAAACACGAAAATCATTCTGAATTATAGTACTTCAGAAAAGGAACAAATTGTTTTAAAAACAGGAATTTCAACGGCTAGTATAGAAGGCGCTTACAAATCTTTAGCTGTAGAAGCCCCTAGTTTTGATTTCGACGCATTGAAAAAAGAAGCCGAAAACAAATGGGAAAAGCAGCTTGGTAAAATTGATATTACAATAGCCGACGAGACGAAAAAGAAGATTTTTTACACGATGTTGTATCAGTCTATGTTAGCACCTACTTTATTAAGCGACCACGATGGAAATTATAAAGGGGCTAATGATAAAACCATGAACGCAAAAGGATTCAATAGATACGATACTTTTTCATTGTGGGATACTTACAGAGCGGCGCATCCATTGTACACGATTATTCATCCTAATCGAGTTTCAGATATGGTGAATTCGTTATTAGCCCATTACAAGGAAACGGGTTTACTTCCGGTATGGTCCATGCAAGGCAATGAAACGAATATGATGATTGGTTACCACGCGGTTCCGGTTATTGTCGATGCCTATTTTAAAGGAATCGAAAATTTTGATACTGAGTTGGCTTATGAAGCCTGTATTAAAAGTGCCATCGATCATTCCAGACAAATTGATACGTACATGAAATTAGGCTATGTTCCTGTGGATGAACACCACGAAAACTGGTCGGTTTCTAAAACTTTAGAATATGCTTATGACGATTGGTGTATTGCACAATTTGCAAAAGCTGTGGGGAAAACCGAAGATTACAATACCTTTTTAAAACGCTCTGAAAACTGGCGAAATGTTTACGATTCGCAAAGCACATTTATGCGTCCGAAATTGACAGATGGTAGTTTTTTGAAGGATTTTGTGCCAAAAGAGTATTCGGCTTATTTCTGCGAAAGCAATGCTTGGCAGTATTTTTGGTCAGTTCAGCACGATATAGAAGGGCTAACCGAAATTATTGGTGGAAACGAAAAACTTTCAGAAAAACTGGATACCATGTTTAGTTTAAATCCGCTTCCAGAAGACAAATTGCCTATTTTTAGTACCGGAATGATTGGTCAGTATGCGCATGGAAATGAGCCTAGTCATCACGTGGCTTATTTGTACAATTACATTGGAAAACCTTGGAAAACACAAAAGCTTGTTCGAGAAATTTTAGAAACTCAATATAAAAACGAACCTAACGGACATTGTGGAAACGAAGACTGCGGACAAATGTCGTCTTGGTATGTATTCAATTCTTTGGGCTTTTATCCAGTAAATCCTGCGCAAGGTGTGTATGCCTTTGGATCACCTTTGGTTGATTCGGCTGTGATTAATTTAGAAAACGGAAAAACGTTTGCCGTAAAAGCGAAAAATAATAATTCAGAAAACATATATATTCAGTCCATTACATTAAATGGAAAAGAAATAAATAGAAATTACATTACGCATAAGGAGATTATGCAAGGCGGAAATTTGTTGTTTACTATGGGGAAAACTCCAAATAAAAATAACAAAAACACGATGGCGACGTCTTCAAAAATATATAAATAATAAAAGCCTGAGTGTCAGGCGGAAGCTGAGTCATTAAAAACGTCTCGCAAGGAATAAAAATAAAGATTGATAATAAAAATTTAGAAAAATGAATGTATTAAAAAAGGTTGCGGTAATGGCTTTAGTTGCCATCACAGTTTCTTGCCAAACAACGAAACAAACTAAGGTTTTTACAGAAAATGATGTTGCTATTATTCCAAAACCGGCAGAATTAAAATTAGAACAGGGTTCTTTTGAATTTAGTAAAAACACAAAATTTGTGCTTGCTGACGCTTCTCAAAAAGCGATCACTTCTATTTTAATTGATAAATTTAAAAATACATCAGGATGGAACTTAGAAGTTACCGATAAAGCACCTTCAAAAGATTTTGTTCAATTTGTTATTGATGAGAAGTTAGCTGATGAAGCTTATAAACTAGAGGTCAATTCTGATAGAGTACTTATTACTGCCAAAGGAAATGCTGGTTTTTTATACGGAATAGAAACACTTCGTCAATTACTTCCTACAGGTATTGAAAGTGCAGCAAAGGTTGCTGATGCTGAATGGGTTATCCCAAATGTAACCATCAGTGATCAACCTCGTTATAAATACAGAGGATTAATGCTTGATGTATCTCGTCATTTTTTTAAAATGGATTATGTGAAAAAAACGATTGATCGTATGGCAATGCTTAAAATGAATGTGTTACATTTTCATTTAGTAGACGATCAAGGTTGGAGAATCGAAATTAAAAAATACCCAAAACTAACAGAAATTGGTGCTTGGAGAGTAGATCAAGAAGACAAACATTGGGATGGAAGATATACTCCCGCTGCCGATGAAAAAGGTACTTATGGTGGTTTTTATACACAAGAAGAGTTAAAAGAATTAGTGGCTTATGCTGCGACTAAGAATATCGAAGTTATCCCTGAAATAGAAATGCCAGCGCATGTATCGTCTGCAATTGCAGCGTATCCAGAATTATCTTGTCATGAAACACCAATAGGTGTACCTTCAGGTGGAGTATGGCCAATTACAGATATTTACTGTGCTGGAAAAGAAAATACATTCCAATTCCTAGAAAATGTTTTAACAGAAGTGATGGATATTTTTCCATCAAAATACATTCATGTTGGAGGTGATGAAGCAACAAAAACCAACTGGAAAGTTTGTCCACATTGCAATAAAAGAATGGAGGCAGAAGGTTTAAAAAGTGCCGAAGAATTGCAGAGTTATTTCATTAAAAGAATGGAGCGATTCATCAATTCGAAAGGAAAAAAATTAATTGGTTGGGATGAAATATTAGAAGGTGGTATTGCTCCAGAAGCTACTGTAATGAGCTGGAGAGGTGTTGCAGGCGGAATTGAAGCTGCTAAACAAGGTCATGATGTGATTATGACGCCAGGTACGCATTGCTATTTTGACCATTATCAAGGACCACAAAACGAAGAGCCGTTGGCTTGGGGAGGTTACACGCCGTTGAGTAAAGTGTACACATTTGATCCAGTTGTAGATTCAATGACTCCAGCTGAAGCGAAACATGTGTTAGGTGGTCAAGCCAATTTATGGTCGGAGCAAATAAAAACAGAAGCACATTCTGAATACATGATTTTCCCAAGATTAGCAGCCTTATCAGAAACATTATGGTCGCCTAAAGAATCTCGCAATTGGGAAGATTTCTCTACTCGTATCGAAAGTATGTTTAGCCGTTATGATTTCTTAGGTATCAATTACGCAAAAAGTGCTTATTTAGTTATGCATGATGTTCAAATTGATATGAAAACCAAAGAGGTTTCATTAGCATTGAAAAATGAATTCACTAATGCAGACATTCGTTATACTTTGGGAGATAAAAAATTAACAGATCAAGCGACAAAATATACGGAACCGTTAAAAATTGATAAAACAACTAAGGTACATGCCTCTCTATTTAAGGATGATCAACCAGTGGGAGTTTCATTCAATACAACTATTGAATTTCACAAGGCAGTAGGTAAAAAAGTAACATTCAAAGAACCCTATAGCGACCAGTACAAAGGGGAAGGTGAATTTGGGTTGACAAATACTTTGCGTGGTACAAAAAATTTTACTGATGGACATTGGCAAGCATGGTTGGGCAAAGACATGGATGCAGTAATTGACATGGGAGAGACTACTTCGATTCAAGAGGTAATCTTAGGAACTTTAGAGAATCAAGGGCCTGGTATTTATTTCCCAACGGCAGTTACGGTATATGTTTCTAGTGATGGTAAAAATTATAAAGAAGTAGGTGTTCAAAAAAGAGCGTTTGCTAAAAATCCATCTTTCGATTTAAAAGAATTTAAAATTTCTTTTGAGAAGCAATCAGTACGCTATGTGAAGGTGGTTGCTACGACTTTAAAAACACTTCCTAACGGTGGAAAAGCTTGGTTATTTGTTGATGAAATTTTAATTAAATAAGATATGAAGTATTTAAAAATTATAACGGTTTTGGTTTGTGCGTGTACACTTCAATTGTCGGCACAAGAGAAATTTACTAAAGAACAGCGCTTGGAATGGTTTCAGGATGCTAAACTCGGTATTTTCATTCACTGGGGATATTATGGTGTAAAAGGTATTGGTGAATCGTGGTCGATGTATCATAAGCGCATCACTTATGATGATTATATGGCGCAAGGCAAAGAATTTACAGCCAAAAATTACGATCCTGAGTCTTGGGCAAAATTGTTCAAAAAAGCAGGCGCTCGTTATGCGGTATTAACTACTAAACATCATGATGGTGTAGCATTGTGGGATACCAAATTTAGTAAATTAAATGTCGTACAAAAAACACCTGCCAAACGTGATTTAGTAGCACCTTTTGTCGATGCCCTTCGAAAAGAAAACTTAAAAGTAGGTTTGTATTATTCTATAATCGACTGGTCACATCCTGATTATGATGTGGTTTTTCCACGTCCTGATACAAGGAGGAATTACCCTCAAAAGAATCAAAATCAATTGTCACCGTGGCAGCGTTTTCTTAAATTCAATGATGGTCAGCTGAAAGAGTTAAGCACGACTTTCAATCCAGATTTATATTGGTTTGATGGAGATTGGGAAAAATCAAGTGAACAATGGCAAGCACAGTCTTTAAAAGATTCGTTGTTATCTTGGAATCCAAAAGTGATTGTAAATTCTCGTCTTAAATCATATGGAGATTATAGCACGCCAGAGCAAGGTGTACCAGTAGTTAGACCTGAAGGTGCTTGGGAATTTTGTATGACTATGAATGACAATTGGGGTTATTTCCCTTCTGATACAAACTACAAACCAGTGTCGCAAATTATCAGAACTTTTGTAGAAGTAATTTCTTCAGGAGGAAATCTTTTGTTAAATATTGGTCCAAAACCAGATGGAACTATCGCTGCTGAACAAGTAGAACGCTTGGAAGCTTTAGGCGAATGGGTTAGTAAGCATGACTCGGCAGTTTTTAATTCTAAAGCTGGTTTGCCTTACGGTCATTTCTTTGGTCCAACCTTATTGAGCAAAGACGAAACTAAAATTTATTTGGCATTATTTGACAATCCTAAAAACTATATTTTATTAAAAGGGATCCAAAATAAGGTGAAATCTATAAAAGTAGTGGGGACGAATCAAGAGTTAAGTTTCGAAAGAAATGGTGGTGCTGAATGGAACAATATTCCTGGGATTTTAAGAATCGAAATTCCAGAAGAAAAGAATTTAGATCCAAATGCTACACTTGTGGAAGTGACATTAGAAGATGCTTTGGTTTTATACCGAGGTCATGGAAATGCTGTTGAATTAAACAAATAACTAAATGCAAAATCTTTTTTTTAAATATTCGTATTTCCTTTCTATTGTTTTTTTATTAGCAACGATCAATGTGGCTGGGCAAAAAGCGCAACAAGATGAAAATAGTTCTTTAGTCGATTACGTCAATCCACTAATGGGGACAGATTCTTCATTTGATTTATCCAATGGGAATACCTATCCTGCGATTGCAACACCTTGGGCGATGAATTTTTGGACACCTATGACCTCAAAAATGGGCGATGGTTGGACTTACAAATACGATGAAAATAAAATTAGAGGCATCAAGCAAACGCATCAACCAAGTCCTTGGGTTAATGATTATGCAGCGTTTTCATTAATGGCGGTTACAGGCGAACTAAAATTTCAGGAAGACGAAAGAGAATCTTGGTTTTCGCATAAAGCAGAAACTGTAAAACCGCATCATTACTCGGTTTATTTAGCAGATTATGATGTAGTGGCAGAAGTTTCTCCAACAGAAAGAGCAGCGCATTTTAAATTCACTTTTCCAGAATCGGAGAAATCTTATATTATACTCGATGCTTTTTACAAAGGATCGATGGTGAAAATTTTACCGAAAGAACGCAAAATTATTGGCTATTGCCGCAATAATAGTGGCGGTGTTCCAGACAATTTTCACAACTACTTTGTCGCAGAATTCGATAAAGATTTTGAACTCAATCATACTTGGAAAGATGGATGGCAATTAGTCGAAAATTCTACCAGTAGTGAAGGTCAACATGTGGGTGCTATCATCGGTTTTAAAACCAAAAAAGGAGAAACAGTTCATGTAAAAGTAGCGTCTTCGTTTATTAGTCATGAACAAGCACAGTTAAATCTTTCAAGAGAAATAGGCACAGATAGTTTTGAAGTAACTAAAGAAAAAGCAAAAAAAGCTTGGGAGACAGAATTAAGCAGAATCGAAATTGAAGATGATAATATCGATAACTTAAGAACTTTCTATTCTAGTTTGTACCGTGTTTTATTGTTTCCAAGAAAATTCTATGAGTTTAATGCCGCTAACGAGGTGGTGCATTACAGTCCGTATAATGGTAAAGTATTGGCTGGTTACATGTTTACTGATAATGGTTTTTGGGACACTTTTAGAGCGGTTTTCCCATTCTTTAATATGATGTATCCAGAACTGAATGGTAAAATTATGCAAGGTTTAGCAAACACTTACAAAGAATCAGGTTGGTTGCCAGAATGGGCAAGTCCAGGTCATCGCGATGTGATGATTGGATCTAATTCGGCGCCTATTATTGCAGATGCCTTTCTAAAAGGAGCCAAAGGTATGGACGCAGAATTATTGCTTGAAGCCATGTTGAAAAATGCAACAGTAGCCGAAGGAAGACCAGTAAATTCTGTAGGTAGAGAAGGATTAGAGTATTATAATAAATTAGGATACGTACCTTATGATGTCAAGATCAATGAAAATGCCGCTCGAACTTTAGAATATGCTTACGCCGATTTTACCATTGCACAAATGGCCGATAAACTAGGCAAAAAAGCGATTGCTAAAAAGTATTATAAGCAATCCATGAACTATAAAAACATGTTTGATCCTTCGACTAATTGGATGCGCGGCAAAAACAAAGATGGCCGTTTTCAAACTCCGTTTAATCCTTTAAAATGGGGTGATGCATTTACAGAAGGAAATAGTTTACATTACACCTGGTCTGTATTTCATGATGTTCAAGGATTAATTGATTTAATGGGTGGTAAAGAACAGTTTGCTTCAAAATTAGACGAAGTTTTTGAGATGCCTCCAAAATTTGATGCTTCTTATTATGGGTTTACCATTCACGAAATTAGAGAAATGCAAATTGTAAATATGGGGAATTATGCACACGGAAACCAACCGATTCAGCACATGATTTATTTGTATAATTATGCTAATAAACCTTATAAAGCGCAAGAAAAAGTTAGAGATGTGTTGACCAAATTATATTCAGCAACGCCAGATGGTTATTGTGGTGACGAAGACAACGGACAAACATCGGCCTGGTACGTTTTTAGCTCCTTAGGATTTTATCCAGTTACACCAGGAGTGGATGAATATGTAATAGGAAGTCCGTTGTTTAAGAAAGCAAAGCTTCATTTAGAAAATGGAAATACTTTTGAAATTAATTCGAAAAATAATTCAAAAGCGAACTTTTATATCCACGGAGCCCAGCTAAATGGAAAATTGTATAATAAGACTTTTTTGAAATTTGACACCCTTCAAAAAGGAGGCGTTTTAGAATTTGACATGGGTGATACCGCAAATAAAAATTGGGGAAGCACCGCCGAAAGTGTACCGTATTCCTTAAGCACTTCAAAAAAATAAAGCAATGAAACATATTAAGTTAATTCTTCTTTTTGCAATTTTTTGCAATCAATTTACAGCGGTGGCACAACAGCCTGCCGATTTTGTAAATCCATTTATTGGTACCTCTAACTATGGAGCCACTTTCCCGGGACCTATTGCCCCCAGAGGTACGGCAAGTATTAGTCCGTTTAATGTGGCGGGAGCTCCAAATAAATTAGAGAAAGACAGCCAATGGCTTTCCAATCCGTATGTGCACGAAAATACATTCTTAACAGGTTTTAGCCAAGTTAATTTAAGTGGCGTGGGCTGTCCAGAATTAGGCGTTATATTGCTAATGCCAACCACAGGAAATCTAGTAACCAATCATTTAAAATACGGTTCGACTTATACCAACGAAGTAGCAAAAGCGGGTTATTACAGCACGCAAATTGACAAATACAATGTTAAAGGGGAATTTACAGCTTCGAAACGGGTAGGGGTAAGCAAATTTACTTTTCCAAAAGGACAGGCAAATGTGCTATTGAATTTAGGATTAGGATTGACAAACGAGCAAGGAGCGATGGTTCAAGTGGTTTCTTCAACAGAAATTCAAGGAATGCGTTCTGTGGGAACCTTTTGTTACAACAGTCCCGAAGCGGCTTATCCAGTTTATTTTGTAGCTAAATTTTCTAAACCAGCTGATCGTTTTGGAGTTTGGAAAAAACCAGATACTTATAAAGGAGTAGAGGCACAGTGGATGCCGTACAATGGAAAAAATAGGATGATGGAGCAATCCACAAAAATGGTTGTGGGTGATAGCATCGGGAGTTATTTCAGTTATAATTTCGAAAAAACAGAAACGGTCGAAGTTAAAGTTGGTGTAAGCTATGTAAGTATCGAAAATGCTCGTGAAAATTTAGAAAAGGAAACGGGTAATAAATCCTTCGATGCAGTTTACAAAGAAACGTACAACGAATGGAATGAATTGCTTTCGAAAATTAAAGTAGAAGGTGGAACGAGAGATGATAAAACAGTTTTTTACACTGCTTTGTACCATACTTTAATTCACCCAAATACGCTTAACGATTTTAATGGTGAATATCCTGAAATTAAAACGGGTAAAATAGGTAAGACTGATGGTACGCGTTATACAGTATTTTCTCTATGGGACACCTACCGAAATGTACATCAGTTGATGTCGTTAGCGTATCCAAAGCAACAATCTGATATGGTAAAAAGCATGTTGGATATGTATGATGAAAACGGTTGGTTGCCCAAATGGGAATTGAATTCCACCGAAACTTTTACCATGGTAGGAGATCCTGCAAGCATTGTTATCACGGACACTTATCTAAAAGGAATTCGTGATTTCGATGTGCAAAAAGCGTATCGAGCCATGCTGAAAAGCGCTGATCAAATAGAGAGCAATCCGTTGCGACCAGGATTAAAAGATTATATCGAGAAAGGATTTGTCACCACTGAAAACGGAGGTTCGGTTTCTACTACACAAGAGTACAATGCCGCAGATAATGCGATTGCTTTATTAGCAAACGAATTAGGAAAAAAAGACGACTATAAGCGTTTTAAAAATCGTTCTTTATCCTATAGAAAATTGTTCGATAAAAATTATAAACTACTACGACCTAGAGTCAAAGACGGGAGTTTGTACGAACCATTTGATCCAAATGCGGGAGCTAATTTCACCGAAAACGTAGGTTTTATTGAAGGAAATGCGTGGCAATATGCGTTTATGATTCCGCATGATATTATTGGATTAAAAAAATTAATGGGCGGCGACAAAGGATTTACAAATCAATTGCAAAAGATTTTTGATACCAATCAATTTGATATGGCGAACGAACCTGATATTGCCTATCCTTATTTATTCAATTATGTAAAAGGAGAAGAATGGCGCAGCCAGAAGCTGGTTGAAGAATTAGTTAGAAAGCATTTTAAAAATACGCCAGCTGGGATTCCAGGAAATGACGATACGGGAACCATGTCTGCTTGGGTAGTTTATTCGATGATGGGCTTTTATCCAATTGCGCCAGGAGAACCAAAATATACCATTACAAAACCATTGTTTGATAAAATTACCATTCAATTGGATTCGAAATATTATAAAAAAAGTGAATTGGTTATCGAAAAAGAGACCAATTCAAATGGTAAAATCAAACAAATTGAAGTTGACGGAAAAACTCTCAAGGGGTATTTTATAGATCATAGTGATTTAGTAAATGCCAAAACATTAAAAATTATTTTAGAATAAATTATAGTGACTTAATAGACCTGTCAGATTTTGAAAACGTGACAGGTCTGCAACCAACCATAAAAATACAAATACAATCAAAATGAAATCAATTCCATTATTACTTACTTTATTTTTTGCTGCTATTGTTTCAGTAAATGCGCAAGAACCGATACGCCACACGGTTTTTAAAAAGCAACCTATAAATTTTGGTGGTCAAAAAGGAACAGACTCCGAAGCAGTCAGTTTAATGAGTGGCCGTCTTGCATATAAAAAAGTGACAGTACCTACGTTCCGCAAAGGAACTGATGTGAAAGTAAAACTGACGGTACGCTCTAATGGCGATCGATGGGATAAATCAGGTTCTTGTTTTGTAGTTTCTGATCCTAAAAAATTGTCCATCCTTTCGATCACAGAAAAGGAAACGAAATTTCCAAAAGATTCTTATGTAGATGATAAATATGCAGGATTTGTTGCTGGTGAAAACTACAATCCTACAGTAGAATTGATGCGATTTATGACGCCTTTTGGTGTTGGGTTTTACAGTGATAACAAAGTAAAAAATAGAAGACCGGTTTATATTCCAACTTGGGAAAAACAAGTGGTTTGGGAACACGATATAACTGATTTAGAAAGCTTGGTGACGGGTACATTTTATGTAGGTGTATGGATCGATTCCTGGACTGCAGAAGGATATGACTTCGATTTAGAATTAATTTATTCGAATAGAAAACAACAAAAAGTTACTGTTTTACCATTGGTGAACACAATTCCTTACGTTGGCGGACAACAGATTCCTGATAATTTTGCGCATAAAGATTTGGAGAAAATCTTTAATTTAAAAAAGAATGTAAAAAATGTAAAATTACATTACATCACTACTGGACACGGTGGACATAGTGGTGGAGATGAATTTATCAAATTAAAAAACAGTGTTTATTTTGACAACAAACTAGTATTAGATACTATTCCTTGGCGCGATGATTGTGCTTCGTTTAGACGATTTAATCCCACTTCAGGTGTATGGGTAAGAAAAGATTCAGCTTCTTACATCAATTCTAAAACGAATAAATACGAGATCAAAGAAATCGAGGAACGCATTGCGTCATCAGATTTATCAAGATCGAACTGGTGTCCAGGTTCTTCAGTTGAGCCAATGGTAGTGAAGTTAAGCGACCTGAAAGCCGGTTCACATGCTTTGAAAATTAAAATTCCAGCAACTCCTGTAGATGGAGATAAGCTAAACCACTGGTTGGTTTCGGCATATCTTACGTATGAGGAGTAAAATTAGAAAGGATATTTTATTTTGGTAAAATCAAGTTGTTCCGCTGAAGCTGTAGCTTGTCTGCATAAAAGATAATATGTCTTTTTTGAAAGGAAATGTCTAGCAGGGGAAATGAAGCAATAATACCAGATTGTGCTTTCTAAAGGATTTTAGAAAGCAAAAGCATAAATTAAAATTAAATTTAGAGTCGGAACGGTTGTTTCTGGCTCTTTTTTTATGGCAAATTTCAAAATAGCATTGGTTAAAATGTTTAAGAACGATGTGTACTCTAAGAGGCTAAACACATCTTCGGATTTAGTGTTCATTTAAATAAGTTGTTTTTTTAGATATCGTAAAATAAACTGGTAGGTACTGGTGTATAAATTAAGAAAACTGTTATATTTTTGAGAATCGCTATTAAAAGAAAAATATTTATATCAATTTGGCATTTTTCGAATGTACTTATGGTGTGAGGTAAAATTATAATAGATCAAAAATAAAATCACGTTAAACTAGTTAAAAATGAAACAAACAACCCATTTATTGCAAGTGTTTTTCCTATGGTTTATAGGAATAAATGTAGTTCAAGCCCAAACGCTTGATCCTGTTATTGAAAATCCAGATGTTATAGGAATTAATAAATTAGATGCAAGAGCAACTTTTTTTCCATACAATTCAGTTGAATTGGCAAAAGCGGATAACCTTGCAAAAGCTGAAAATTATTTATTGCTAAACGGGATTTGGCAGTTCAATTACGTTGATTCACCAGAACAAAGACCAACTGATTTTTATAAGGACAATTATGATAGCTCTAGATGGAGCACAATAAAAGTTCCAGCAAACTGGGAAGTAGAAGGTTTTGGAATTCCTATTTATGTGAATGCTTCTTATCCTTTTCAAAAAGGAGAATTAAATCCGCCTGATATCCCAGATGGAAACAATCCAGTAGGATCATATAAAAGAACTTTTGAAGTTCCAACTAATTGGAATGGAAAAGATTTGTTTATCCACTTTGGAGCTGTAAAATCGGCTTTCTATATTTGGATCAATGGAGAAAAAGTGGGCTACAGCCAAGGTTCTAAGCTTCCGGCGGAATTTAACGTAACGAAGTTTGTTAAACCAGGAAAAAACACTATTGCATTAGAAGTGTACCGCTGGAGTGATGGTAGTTATTTAGAGTGTCAAGATTTTTGGAGAATTTCAGGAATTGAGCGCGATGTATATATGTATGCTAGACCTAAAGTGCAGTTAGCAGATTATTTTGCAAAGGCTGGTTTAGAAAATAATTACACTGATGGTGTTTTTGATTTAGCAGTAGATCTTAAAAGTATCGATTCTAGAAAGCAAAAAGGAAGTGTTTTTGTCGAAATTGTAAAAGACAATCAGTCCGTTTATAGTAGCTCTTCTGATTTTGAAATAAATGCTAATGCTGCAAATACAATCAAATTTAAGAAAAGCATTCCACAGGTAAAAACTTGGTCTGCAGAAATACCGAACTTGTATCAATTAAACATTGTTATCAAGGATAAAAAAGGAAATGTATTAGAGGCGATTTCTAAGAAAATTGGATTTAGAACTTCTGAAGTTAAAAACGGAAATTTTTTGGTTAACGGAAAACCTATTTTATTTAAAGGGGTAAACCGCCACGAGCACGATCCAAACACGGGTCACGTGATTTCTCGCGAAGACATGCTAAAGGACGTTAAAATCTTTAAAGAGTTTAATATCAATGCAGTGCGTACAGCACATTATCCTAACGATCCATACTTCTATGAGTTATGTGACGAATACGGTATTTATGTGGTTGATGAAGCCAATATAGAATCACACGGAATGGGATATGCCTTAGATCGAACTTTGGCTAACAATCCTGCTTGGTTAAAAGCACATCTATCTCGCGTTGAGAGAATGATAGAAAGAGATAAAAACCATCCATCTATCGTTATTTGGTCTTTAGGGAACGAATCAGGAAATGGTTATAACTTTTATGAGTCGTACTTATTAGCCAAAAAGCTAGATGAGACTAGACCAACACAATATGAACGTGCCGTACACGAATGGAATACAGATTTATTTGTACCAATGTATGATACACCAGAACAGGTAGAAGCGTATGCTAAAAATCCAAAAAATACTAAACCGTTAGTGCAATGTGAATATGCACATGCTATGGGAAATAGTATGGGAGGATTTAAAGAATACTGGGATCTGTATGAGAAGTACGATAAATTACAAGGTGGTTTTATTTGGGATTTCGTTGATCAAGGAATAAAAACCGTAAAAAATGGTAGAGAGATTTTTGCTTATGGTGGTGATTATGGTCCAGAAGGAACGCCAAGTGATAATAACTTCTTAAATAACGGATTAGTACAACCAGACCGTAAACCAAATCCTCATATTTATGAAGTAGCACACATTCACCAAGATGTAAAATTTTATGAAAATGATCTTGCCAACGGCATTATAGACCTTAAAAACTGGTATTTCTTTAGAGATTTATCAAACTACAAATTAAATTGGGAAGTGATTGCCAATGGTGAAGTAGTAGACTCAGGAACGATAGATAATATTGTGACTGCACCACAAGCGAAAAAAGCAATTAAGATTCCTTTTACAACTACATTTAAAAAGGATGTAGAATATTTCTTAAATGTTGCTGCGATCTTAAAAACAGACGAGCCTTTATTGAAAGCAGGTTACAAAGTGGCTTATGAGCAATTTAAATTGCAAGCAGCAAATGTTCAGGTTCCGCAAAAAGCGATTGATGCTGTTAGTTATAAAACAAAAGGAGACGTTATTAGTGTTATAGGAAAAGAGTTTGAAGTCACTTTTGATCAAAAAACAGGAACTTTAACAACGTTTAATTTTAAGAATAAAAGTCTTGTAGAAAGTGGTCCGCAAGTGAACTTCTGGCGTGCACCAGTAGATAATGATTATGGTGCTGGTACTCAAAAAAGATACAAAGCGTGGAAAGACGCTGGGAAATCCGAAAAAGTAACTACTACTGTAAAACAACTTTCGAAAACTGATGTTCAAATTAGTTTCACTAAAGACTTGTTTGGTGGAGACGCTAAATTAATGGAGACTTTTGTAGTAGACGGAAACGGTGCTGTAAAAGTGACTAACGAATTGAAAGCAATAAAAGGAAAACATCCAGATTTTTACAAATTCGGAAATAAATTAGTTTTACCAGAAGCCTATAAAAATATTACTTTTTACGGTAAAGGACCTTTTGAAGCTTATGCTGATAGACAACATGCGGCCAAAGTAGGTTTGTATAAGCAAACCATTGCTGAACAGTATTTTCCATACATCCGTCCGCAAGAGACCGGAAATAAATTAGAAGTGCGTTGGGTATCTCTTACAAAAGAAGATGGTTCAGGAATTAAAATTGTAAGTGAAAAACCACTTTCAGTTTCAGCGCTTAACTACAGTGAAGACGACCTACATTCAGGTGACGAAAAAGGGCAACACCACGCCGGAGAAATAGATCCTAGAAAAGAGGTTTTTGTAAATATTGATGGATTCCAACAAGGATTAGGAAGTATTAACAGTTGGGGAACATTGCCATTGCCGCAATACCGATTGCCTTTCAAAGATTATTCGTATTCGTATTGGATGATTCCTGTAGCAAAATAAAATATTTTATAATTGTTAAAACCCCGCAGTATCGACTTTTTATCAAGCATAATCAGTCGATACTGTTTTTTAAAATAAAACGAAATGGTGAAATATTGTCTATTATTATCGCTGATAATTTTATCTTCTTGTAAAGTTCAAGAAACACAGCAAATTGCATTAAATCCTGCAAAATCTTTAGAAGTAACCAAACCACAAACACCTATTATGGGATGGTCGAGTTGGAATAACTTTCATGTTAACATCAATGAAGAAGTAATTAAGGCGCAAGCTGATTTTATGGTTTCGTCTAGTATGGCTGCAGCAGGTTATTCTTATGTTAATATTGACGATGGTTTTTTTGCGGGTAGAGATAAAAAAGGAGATTTAATTGTGCATCCAGAGCGTTTTCCTAATGGGATGAAAGTAATTTCAGATTACATCCATTCTAAAGGTTTGAAAGCTGGTATATATGCTGATGCAGGAATCAACACCTGCGCTTCACATTGGGATAAAGACACCATTGGCGTAGGTTCTGGGCTTATGGGTCATGATCGAAAAGACCTGAAGTTGATGCTAAAGGATTGGAATTACGATTTTATAAAAGTAGATTGGTGTGGCGGAGATTGGTTGGGATTAGATGTAGAAACTCGTTATACTCAAATTGCTAACGTCATCAAAGAAATTAAACCCAATACAGTCTATAACATTTGTAGATGGGAATTTCCAGGAAAATGGGCACTTCAAATCGCTGATTCTTGGAGGATTTCTGGAGACATTACTAATACATTTAGTTCGATTTTACATATTATTGATTTAAATGCTGATCTATGGAAATATGCCTCTCCAGGTCATGTGAACGATATGGATATGTTGCAAGTTGGACGAGGAATGAGTTATGAAGAAGATAAAACGCATTTCACAATGTGGTCTATGATGAACTCACCACTTTTAGCGGGTAATGACTTGAGAAGTATGACTAAGCAGACTATTGAAATACTCACAAACAAGGAAATTATCGCATTAAACCAAGATCCACTAGTCTATCAAGCCCGAAGATTAGTTGATAATGGGGATTTAGAAGTATGGGCCAAACCATTGGTTTCAACCATGAGTGGCAAAGTTGCGGTGACGCTATTAAACAGATCCGATAAACCAGCAACCATCAGTTTAGACTTAAATACCGTTGGTATCGATGCCTCAAAAGGATACAGTTACCGTGATTTATGGGCTAAAAAAGATTTTGATCGCTCTGAAAAAAGCACATTGAGTTTTGAAGTTCCTAAACATGGAGTTGTTGTTTTAACTCTTGATGGGACAGCAAAACCGTTCAATGTTTTTCAGAATAAATAATTAACCATTAGCGATCTAAGGGCATGAAGATGACTAAAATAGAATTAATTAGAAAAAACGGGGTGAAATACAAGCTCTTTAGTGCTGTTTTATTCGGTTTAATTTTTACAACATCCACTTTTGGACAGCAGTCCACAAGGGAAGTTTTGACTTTAGAAAAAAATTGGCGTTTTCATAACGGAGATGTTGCTAATGGTTCTTCTATATCGTTAAATGACTCCAAATGGGAAAAAGTAACGGTGCCGCACGATTGGGCAATAAAAGGCCCTTTCGATAAAGAAATTGATATACAGAACGTAGCTATTGTTCAAAATGGTGAGAAAGTTGCGACCGAAAAAACAGGAAGAACAGGAGCATTGCCATACATTGGAGTTGGTTGGTATCGCAATAAATTTTCTATACCAAATTTTAGTTCAGACAAAAAGGTAATTCTTCTTTTTGAAGGCGCCATGAGTGAGCCGGAGGTTTTTATTAATGGAAAAAAAATAGGCAGCTGGAATTATGGTTATAGCTATTTTTATTTTGACGTAACACCACATATTTTGGGCACTTCAGAAAATACTATGGCAGTCAAATTGACTAATAGAGAGTTGTCTTCCCGCTGGTATCCTGGTGCTGGTTTGTATCGAAATGTAAGGCTTATTGTTAAAAACAACGAAAGTATCAATCAATGGGGAACTTTTATAACCACGCCAACAATTACTTCAGATTTAGCCAAAGTAAACATCAAAACTAAAGTTTCTGGAGAGCAACTTACACTAGTAAGCCGCATTAGAGATGCTTCTGGAAAAACTGTAGCTATTGATAGCACCGCTGCTATTTATGGCAATGAGTTTGAGCAGAATATTGCCGTAAAGAACCCAAATTTATGGAGTCCAGAAACGCCATATTTGTACACGTCTGTTTCTCGACTCTATGTTGGTAATACCTTAAGAGATGAAACTTCAACCAAATTTGGAATTCGAAAAATAAAATACGAAGCTAATAAAGGATTTAGCTTGAATGACTCCATTATCAAGTTTAAAGGGGTGTGTTTGCATCATGATTTAGGTCCAATAGGTACTGCAGTAAATAAGGCTGCTTTGCGCAGGCAACTAACAATTTTAAAAGATATGGGTGCTAATGCAATCCGAAGTTCGCATAATATGCCTTCTTTGGAACAACTTGAATTGTGCGACGAAATGGGCTTTTTGTTTTTAGCCGAAAGTTTTGATGAGTGGGCAAAACCAAAAGTTGAAAATGGCTACCATCGCTATTTTGAATCGGATGCCGAAAAAGATATTGTAAACTTAGTTCATGCTACACGCAATCACCCTAGTATCGTCATGTGGAGTTCCGGAAATGAAGTGCCTGATCAATGGGGAAGCCTAGGTGCTAAACGCGCCAAATGGTTGCAAGATATTTTTCATAGGGAAGATCCTACCAGACCTGTAACCGTGGGTATGGATCAAGTGGAAGCAACGATGAAATCTGGATTTGGTGCAGTGTTAGACATTCCGGGATTAAATTATAGAGTGCATTTATATGATGAGGCTTATAAGGCTTTTCCGCAAGGAATGATTCTAGGTTCAGAAACCGCTTCTACAGTGAGCAGTAGAGGAATTTATAAATTTCCTGTTGTGGAAGCAAAGATGAAAGAATACGATGATTTTCAGTCTTCTTCTTATGATTTAGAAGCTTGCAGTTGGTCTAATATTCCAGATGAAGATTTTGTGTTACAAGATGACAAACCTTGGGTAATTGGCGAATTTGTCTGGACAGGTTTTGATTATTTAGGCGAACCTACACCTTATGATACGAAGTGGCCTTCGCGCAGTTCTTACTTTGGAATCAATGATTTGGCAGGTTTACCAAAAGATCGTTATTATCTGTATCGCAGTCGCTGGAATATAAAAGAAGAAACGTTACATATGCTTCCGCATTGGAATTGGGAAGGACGCGAAGGCGAGGTAACACCTGTTTTTGTTTATACAAGCTATAACAGCGCCGAACTTTTTGTGAATGGAAAAAGTATAGGTATTCAGAAGAAAAACAACAGCTCACCTACAAACAGATATCGATTAATGTGGATGGATGTTAAGTATGAACCAGGAACTATAAAAGTAGTGGCTTTTGACGATGACGGAAAGGCTGTTGCTGAACAAGAAACACATACTGCAGGGAAACCCTATAAATTAGTGTTAGAAGCGGATAAAACACAAATTGAGGCAGATGGCAAGGATTTATCGTTTGTAACGGTATCTGTGGTAGATAAAAATGGTATTCCATGTCCCACAGCTACCAATCAACTGCAATTTAATGTGAAAGGAGACGGTGTTTTTCGAGCAGCTTGTAACGGTGATGCGACTTCACTCGAAATGTTTCATTTGCCAACTATGAAATTGTTTAGTGGTAAACTAGTTGTTTTGGTTCAGTCAGCTTCCAAAGCTGGTGAAATAGAATTAAAAGTTACAGGAAAAGGATTGCAAACCGCAAAAATAAAAATTGATACTAAAAACTAAATAATATGAACAAAGTTAAAGTCTTCGCTGCTCTTATTTTTACCGCTTCTTTTTTTGGATGCCAAATTAAGAATACAACAAAGAGAGTACAACAGAAAACCGCCGAAAAACCAAATATCATTTTCATCATGTCTGATGATCATGGGTATCAGGCCATAAGTGCTTATAGTGATAAACTGATCAATACACCTAATATTGATCGAATTGCAAAGGAAGGAATGTTGTTTACTAACGCAAGTGTAACCAATTCTATTTGTGCGCCATCTAGAGCTGTTATTCTTACTGGAAAACACAGCCACATCAACGGAAAAATTGATAATTTAAGTCATTTTGACACTACGAATGTAACCTTTCCGCAAATCTTACAGAAAGCGGGCTATCAAACTGCCATGTTTGGAAAACTGCACTTTGGTAACAACCCAAAAGGTTTTGATGAATTCAAAATTTTGCCAGGGCAAGGTGAATATTATAATCCAACTTTTATTACTCAAAAAGGTGACACCATTATCAAAGGTTATGTTACTGATATTACCACCGATCTTACGCTGGACTGGATGAAAAACCGTAGAGATAAAAACAAACCCTTCATGTTGATGTACCTGCATAAAGCGCCGCATCGCGCATGGTTACCAAGTGAAAAGTATTACAAGGAATTTACCAAGAAAACATTTCCCTTACCAGAAACTCTTTTTGATGATTACAATACACGAGGTACTGCAGCAAGAACTGCCGAAATGGGTATTCTAAAACATATGTCCTTAGTTAATGACAATAAGCTTACCCGAAAAACAATGAAAGAACTGGGATTAGAGGATTGGAATAATCTAGGTGAAAGTCTGGGTCGAATGACAGCCGATCAACGCGCTAAATGGGATGCTGTTTATGGACCTATCAACGAAGATTTCAAAAAACGATATCCTACGATGAATGATTCTACACTTACCGTTTGGAAATACCAAAGGTACTTGCAGGATTATTTAGGAACTATTGCTTCTGTAGATGATAATGTGGGAAGGTTGTTGGATTATTTGGACGAAGAAAAAATAGCCGATAATACAATTGTTGTTTACACCTCTGACCAAGGATTTTACCTAGGAGAACACGGCTGGTTTGATAAGCGATTTATGTATAATGAGTCATTTAAAACGCCATTGTTGATTAAATGGCCAAATAAAATAACTCCTGGAACTACCGAAGATGAGATGGTACAAAATTTAGATTTTGCACAAACTTTTCTGGAAGCTGCAGGTGTAACTGCACCTACTGATATGCAAGGTAAAAGCTTGGTGCCATTACTAACTGGTAAAAAAGAAACTTGGGACAGAGAAGCAATTTACTATCATTACTATGAGTATCCTGCAGAGCACGCGGTAAAAAGACATTATGGTATCGCTACTAAAGAGTTTAAAATAATCCATTTTTATCACGATGTGAATGAGTGGGAGTTGTACGATCGAAAGAAAGATCTGCAGGAAGTAAATAATGTGATTAATGATCCTGCTTATGCCAAAGTCGTTCAAGAAATGAAGCAAAAACTAAAAGACACACGTAAAAAATATAAGGATTCAGAGAAACTAGACAATCACTATATAGAAATTTACAAAAAGTAATATAGTTGGTTTTTAGGTAAAAAAGTCACTGGATAGATTATTCATAATGAGTAATCTATCCGTGACTTTTTTTATTGAAGTATTTCTAGATCAGGATTATTTTTCTGCTAACACATTGAGTGCTTTTTTTGCTTCTTTAAGCATGCTTTCTAAATTTTCTGGCTTTGCAGTTATATTAAATTGCGCTACAATTTGGTTTAGACGATTTAGGTCGTCTAATCTATTATCCCTTAAAAGATCCTCTCTAAGAATCCTTATTTTTTCGGCATCTTGAATCCCTTCGCGAAGTGTTTCAAATCGAATGGACGTTCGGTTATCTGGGTACACAATGTACGTATCTCCCGCTGGCCAAGCTCTAAAACGGGAATCATCTAATGGCTTTTCGGTCCAACTATTGTATGCCCAACGAAGAAAGCCATCAAAGTTTGCTGCCATAGTGTACCAGCCTATAAAAACGCCCTCTGCAGGAGGTGAAAAAGTAAAGGTATTTGGAAAACTATCCGAACAACAAACATAATGAGTGCTTATATAATCATTAGCTCGTCTTTGTTCTAAATCAACTGCATCCACAGGGTGTCCAAATGCTACAGACATATCTTTTAAGTCGTTTGGATATAACTTATAACTTTTATGATTATCGGCAAAAGAAACGCCAAATTCAGGCGCATATTTATTTAATAATTGCAGCATTGCTTTCATTTCTTCCGGTCCACGTTCGTCCATCGCAATTCGCGTGATTTTATTCCATCCTTTTTGTTCTAAATGCGCTTTAAATTGCTCTAAAAACGGAATCCATAAATCCTCATATTCCTTATTTCCTGGCGCTGCTTTTATTTTTATTTCTTTGTTTTCCTTTTCATCGAAATAGTAAAATTCATTACCCCAAGGAACCATCGAATAACAACTAATTTGGTTTTTCACACCCAAATCCATCATCAGTTGGACCCAAGTGTCAAAAATGCTATAGTCGTATTGCCATGTGCCATCTTTTTTCTTTTTCCATTCAATCATAGCTTCAAATTGATCGAATGTTTGACCGCCCCACGGACGTTTGTTAAGGGATACTGTAATTACTTTTTGTCCAGCATCAGCAAGGCGTTTCATGATTGGTTTTAGCAAAGCGATGTGTTCCGGTGACCACGGCTTCACATCATGGAAACGAGATACTGCATAAGGATTTTGCCATAAATCTAAGTGGAACTTCCAGTTGGTCGCTGCGGGTAAAACTTTATCGACAACCTTTAGATTCAAATTAAATTGCTTTTTCTCTTGGTCTTCAATATTTAATGTAAAAATACTGTTGTACGATCCAGCTACTGCATTTTCGGGGATGTCAATTGTGATCCAAATAGGTCTTGCTTCTTGTCCTTTTATCGAATAAGAATTCACAGGTTCCAAAATATCGGCGGCTAATGAAGAGGCGAAGTCTTCGGGTTTTCTGTAGCCACAACCTGCTGCAAATTCGTCTGTGATTACATATTTTACGAAATTAATTGTTGCAGCTGTAGATGGCAATTTATGCCCAGAATCTGATTTGAAGTCGGTGATTTTGGTATTTACTTTTGTGATAGAGTCGTTACTCCAGAGAACTAATTGTAACGAAATGCGCTCGCCTTTCCAAGCCGTTCCAGTCCATGAGTTTTGTTGTTCTACTTTTGGAACTTCACTTCGTACAAAGCGGATATCAGTTGTCGTGATCGACGCTTGCAAACCTCTTGAATCTGCTGACCAGTTTTCACTTTGAGATGGAGTAGGGTCTTGAGGTTCTTGGTACGTTTGCTCAACTATAAAGTTTTTCTGATTTTGACAAGCAAAGATCAAAAAGATAGAAAAAACGAAAAAAGACTTAGCGAATAGTTTCATTAGATTTGTTTTAATAGTGACTTTTAAGAATTAATGCTCCTGTGGTGAAACAGGAGCATTAATTTTTTAGTAGGAATGACTTTCGACATTCAAGATTAATTTATGTTACGTTAATAGGATCTATTATTCTCCAATAAATGCTCCCTTTAAAACTTGTTTATCACCACTTGGAGCTTTAAACCAAACATCTAATGCACCACCACCAGTTGCCTCATGGTATTTTATAGTAAGTGGGTGCCATCCTTTTTTTAGAGCTACCATTCCATTTTTTTCGATAGCCGAATGATTTCCGCCATTGTCCACCGCAAATTTATCACCGATGTAAAGTAAACTACCATCATCAGACTTTGTAGCAAACTCAAATAAACCTTCTTCTGCGGCATAAAAATAACCTTTGAAAACCATAGAAAGCTGTTCTATTCCCTCTTTTCCAGCTAGACTAATTTCGTTAACCGATGTAAATTCGGCGTTTTTAGGCAATGAAATAGAATCAACAACTGTGAACTTTTTAACAGCGGTCCAGCGTTTTATCGACCCTAATTTTGGACTAATAGTTACAGGTTCTAAGTACGTTTGCTTTTCAATCAGTGCCATTCTTGTATCGCTTGCCACATTGCCTCTGTAGGCGATAGTGTTCAAAGTAGTAGTTTCTGAAAATTCTATCGGTCCTGTATACTTTTTAGAAGCCTTCGTAGGAACACTTCCATCTGTCGTATAATAAATCGTCATACCATCTATAGGAGCGTTTAATTTGATAATAGCCCTGTCTAAGAAGGCTACTTTATCTTTAAAGCCAGTTACGGCAGGGATGTGGTATTGAATATCCAAAGCATCTAATCTATTGTACTGAATTGCCATTCTTTTCTGAAAATCATCATGATTTTTATCTTCTTTCGAAGTCCATGCAGTTTCGGCTAATGCCAAAAATCTTGGGAAGGCTTGATACTGTAAACGTTTAAAATTCGGTATCATTTCAGACCATAAATTGGCTTGAATACCTAAGATGTGCTTAGCTTGTTTTTCTGTAAATTTTTCCGGAATTGGTTCGTAATTATACACTTTTTCGAAAGGAGTAACCTCGTGCTTTGCATCAAAGTAGTATTCGAAACAAGGTGTTATAACCATGTCATTGCCATTATTAGCGGCAATATCTCTCATTGTTGGAGCCCAGTTTCTCCACCACATCATTGTAGCATCTTTAGACAAGCCACCTTCAACAATTTCATCCCAACCAAAAAGACGTTTTCCTTTAGAATGTAAAAAAGCTTCAATATCTCTGTTGAAAAATGATTGCAGTTCGTGTTCGTTTTTTAGTTTGTTGTCTTTTATCGCTTTTTGACAAAGCGGACATTCTTTCCATGATTGGATATTCACTTCGTCACCACCAATATGAATGTATTTTGAAGGAAATAAATCAGCAATTTCAGACAAAATATTCTTTGTGAATTCATAAGAAGTTTCTTTTCCTAAACAGGCCGGACTTGAGAAAATTTCTCCCCATCCCGCTTCATTCGTACAAGATAAATACGGATAATTATCGATCGCTGATTTTAAATGTCCCGGCATGTCTATCTCAGGAATCACCTCAATTTGTCTTGCTGCAGCATAGGCTATGATTTCTTTAATTTGTACTTGTGTAAAGAAACCTCCATACATTCTCTGACCATCACGATTGTGGTAATGTTGCGGATCGATTATAAAAGACGGATCTGTTTTTGCTAATTCATTGCAGGTTTTGTCGTGCGAACTTTCAACACGCCAAGCTCCTTTTTCAGTCAGTAAAGGGTATTTTTTAATTTCGATACGCCAGCCTTGATCATCTGTAAGATGCATGTGGTAGGTGTTGAGCTTGTATAAAGCCATATAATCTAAAAAGGTTTTCACCTCTTCGATGCTAAAAAAATGACGGCTAAAATCCATTTGCATACCACGCCAAGCAAAACGAGGTTGGTCAGTAATAACAATACTAGGAACAGCCCAGTTTGCAATGCCGTTATTTGCTGTCTCGATAGCAGGAGGAAGCAATTGACGAAGGGTTTGAACGCCATAAAAATAACCTGCAGCATCACTCGCTTTAATACTTATTTTTTTTGGAGTCACTTCTAGATGATAAGCCTCCGGTTTAATACTGTCGTCTTTTAGAAAAACGATTGTTGTATTGTTTTTGTTCTCCAAAATTGAAATAGGAAAACCAGCGGCTTTTTGAAACAAATCTGATAAATATTTAGCAGCGGGTTTCTGAGATTCATTCTGAACCGAAATAGTTGTTTCTTTCGAAAATAAAAAAGAACCCTGAGAAAGTACTAAAGACGAAGGCTTCGGAACGATCGATATTTCAGCATCCGTAAATGTTTTTGAAGTAGTCTGGCATCCGATGCATACGGCAAGCAGCATCAAGATTAGCGAATAATATTTCATGTTTTAATTGTTTGATCGTTTAATAGCTTGCTAATTTTTCGTTTTAATTTAGTTCTTTTTCGCGTCTTTGAAGGAATTGATTCCTAAAGTATCCCAATGATCCTGCATTTTTTTAAGTGCTATTTTAAAACTGTCATAATTTTTATTTTCAAATGCTGTCCAGCCCACTTCAGCATAAGCTGCGATTCTCGGAAAAACTTGTCGCTCTACATCCTTATTTGTTGGCGTCCACTCACTCCACATTTGGCAACCTAAGCCATAAATGTTTTTATGATATTGTTGCTCTAAATCCTTCGGAATTGGGTTGAAGCTGTATGCTTTTTCCAGGGAAATTGATTCATGGCTGTAATCTAAATACGTTCTATCGTGCAATGAATTTACAATGCCATAACCCTGTTTTGCTGCATCAGTCAATAATTTAATGTCACCTTTCCAAAAATGTACAATGACGTTTTTGGCTAATTCTGTTTCCGCCTCTTTATCCGCTTTTTTTTCTGCAAAATCCGTGTGGATGTTCTTTCCTAAAATTTCATTCCATCCCATCATTCGGCGTCCGTTGGACTCAATATAATTCGAAATCTTATTAGTGAAATCGATCTGTAAATCTGCTGGAGTATTGATGTTGTGTTCTTTCATATATTTTTGAACAGATTTAGAGTTTTCCCAAACTTCATATCCTACTTCATCACCACCAATATGAATTACCTCAGAAGGGAATAATTCGAAAATCTCACTCAAAACATCCTTGATAAATGTGATAACTTCAGGTTTTGTAACATCGTAATTATCATATAAACGACCAAATTTTACTGGTACATCGATTGCAACGCCTGCAGTTCCTAACCAAGTATAAGCTGCAATAGCCGCACTTGAATGACCTGGCATTTCAAATTCAGGAACTATATTTATGTTGCGAGCTGTCGCATAAGCAACAATATCTTTTATTTGTTCTTGAGTATAGAATCCGCCGTGAGGTTTACCAGATGTTTTTCCGCTTTTCCAAGTGCCAATTTCGCTATCCGTGCGAAATGCACCTACTTTGGTTAAAAGAGGGTATTTTTTAATTTCGATACGCCAACCTGCATCATCAATTAAATGCCAGTGTAAGGTGTTCATTTTTAACAAAGCCATTTGGTCAAGCATTTGCTTAACAAAAGCTTCACCATGAAAATATCGTGATTCATCTAGCATGAATGCGCGCCATTTAAATCGAGGGTTATCTTGAACGTTAACTGATGGAATTAAGTAGCTCTTTTTTTGTGCGTCTTTTGAAATTTCAATAGACAGCAGTTGTTTTAATGTTTGCACACCATAAAAATAGCCCGCTTTACTGCTTGCTGAAACGATTATTTTTTTTGGAGTAACTGATAGCTCATAAGCTTCAGCATCTAATCCTTCTTTTTTCTCGAAAACAATAGCTGCCTGCTTGTCATTGCTTACCTCAAAATTAAATTTTGTTTTTGTAGCGATGTAATTCTGTAAATCTTTAGCTGCTGATTGTTGTTCGTCAATGTTTGAAAAAATAGCTTGCCCTTCTTGTAAAGCGAAAGAAGCCTCATGTACATCCATAGACATTGGTTTGGGTAGAATTGCGATTTCGGTAGCAGAAAATGTCCTGTTCTTTACGGCACAATTTGATAATGTTGCAAGTGCTAGGAAAGCAAATAAGAGAAATTTCATAGTTAATAGTTTAGGTTGGACTAGATTTTAGATTTCAAATAATAGAAAATGTAATTTTTTTTTTAAATGTAAAAAATGTTGAGATTTCAAAAACACATTGATTAACCAAGAAGTACTATGTTTCATTTAACAATAAAACCATTAATACTTTTTACATTCTATTTTAATTAAAACAGAGATACTTTTCAAAAATAGAAAAGATTAAATGTAATACGAACCAGTACCTACCAGTTAATTTTCTGATAATTTAAAAAAATATCTAATTCCACTAATTTTATGAAATTACTTTTTCGACTAACTAATATATATGCTTAATTTTTGCTGCTCCACAGGTTTTCGTGTTGATCCATGATTACTATATAATTTGGATTTATGGCAAAAAAAAATCGCTACAATTGCTTGTAGCGATTTGGTGGGGAGAGCAGGATTCGAACCAATAAGCTGGAACCCGTGCCTATACTGCATTTTCAACTACTTATAAACTAATGTGCCACGATTTTGCCACAAAACTCAACATGACAATTTTAAGCCATTTTTTAAGTAAATTATTGAATTAACTTGTTTAAATTGAATGATGTAATTCATGTTTTGAAAATCAAAATTAAGTAATTTTATGATAGTCCAAAAAGTTTATTTAATATTTTTGCAGTTTAACGCTAATTTAATATTTTTTACTAATAGTGTCCTAAACGTTTTCTTGAACCAATTGTAATAATTTAAATACAGAAAAATGCATTGCTTTTTGATGAAAATGAGTATCGAACCCCAAGAATAAATGTGATTGAAAATAATATTTATTTTGATTAACAACGATTTAATGAATAAAAGAACCGAACAAATGAGTCATTTTCTCATTTGTCCTGATATCCTAATTTCAAAATTTTATAATGTCAATTTTAACGCATCATTCAATCGTAATGCTACATTATCCCAATTAATAATATTAAACAAAGCATCCACGAAATCGGTTCGTTTATTTTTGTATTTTAAATAATAGGCGTGTTCCCAAACATCAATAACCAATAAAGGAATGGCACCCCATTGTGTTAGTTTTTCATGGTTTTCGCATTGTAAAATCACCAAACTATTGCTGTATGGCTGATATGCCAAAATTCCCCAACCATTGCCATCTACATTTTTTGCGGTAGCAGCAATTAAGATTTTAAGTTTATCGAAACTCCCAAAATTTTTCTCTATTCGCTTTAGCAACTCGCCTTGTGGTGCTGTTTTTTTATTAGTTAGGTTTGTCCAAAATATGGAATGCAAGATATGTGATGAAAAATGATAGGATAATTTCTTCGTCCAGAGATCTACAGTTTCCAAATTATTATCGTCCAACGCTTTTTTTATCATTTGCAAATCCTTGTTCGCTCCTTTTACTGCTCCACCGTGATGAAAAGTATAATGTAGATGTAAGGTTTCAGCATCCATATAGGGTTCTAAAAAACTTTCGCTATAGGGTAAGGTCTGTTGAATATAATTACCATTGACATCTACTAATTTATCAATTGAATTGTCAGCTAAATTTTTGGGAAACGCATTTGTAGTGGGAAGCACTAATGCAGCTGCGCCAAACAATGTACTTGATTTTAAAAACTCTTTTCTGTCCATACTGTAAATTTACGTTTTTATTCTTCTACATTTTTCATTTTCATCAAAAGTGAATAAGCACCTTTAATCACAATAGTCGCCTCATTCAAATCGTCTGAAAGAATTTCTGTAAACCCATTTTCAGCTGTTCCAATTCTAATTTCTTTCATTTCAAATTGTTTGTTTTGTTTGGCAACAAAAATATAATTCTTGTTTTCATAATTCACTATAGCATCAGATGGCAATACATTTGATTGCTGACTTTTTAATTCTATTTCGGCATTCATATACATTCCTGGTAAAAGTGCTTTGTCGTAATTTGTAAAATGGCAATGCATTTCAGTGCTTCTGTTTTCGGAAAAATCCTTACCGATTAAAATAATTTTGCCAAGATATTTTTTTTCAGGATTGGTATTTGTATAGGATATAACTGATTGGCCAATAGTCAATTTATTGATGTCTTTTTCAAAAACGGTCAATGCCAAATGAATATCCAAAGGATTAACAATCTCGAATAAAATATCGCTTGGGTTTACATACTTGCCAATATTTACATTGACTTTAGAAATATAACCGCTTATTGGCGAATAAATATTGATGCTTTTTGAAATGTTCTTTGTAGAAACATTACTTGGATTTATCCCTGCGAATTTTAATTTCTCGCCATACGATTGTACCATTACCGATAGTGAGTTGTATTCTGATTGTGCTTGTTGATATACTTTATCGCTGCTAGCTTTGCTTCGGTTGAGTTCTTTTTGTCTTTCGAATTCGGCTTTTGCATACCCTATTTTTGCTTTCGCCAAAAGGTAATCTTCTTGTAGTTGAATGTATTGCTGGTCTTCTACAACGCACAATACTTGTCCTTTGGTTACATACATTCCCTCTAAAAGTTTGGTGTATTTTAAATAACCACCCATCGGCACACTTATGGAAACTAAATTTTGAGGCGGTACATCTATTTTTCCATTTAATTTTAAGGTAGATGAAATTTCTTTTTGCTCTATTTTCCCCGTTTCAATACCTGCATTTTTTATTTGTGCATCGGTAAGTGTTGTCGTGTTTTCGATAGTTGGAGTGGCTTCTGTTTGGCTTTCAGTTTTCTTGTCTCCACATGAAGAAAGGAATACTATTGCCATTATTGTAACTATTGTGTTTTTACTCATGATTGTATTTTTATTTTGGTGTTTGTGAATCTGCGATTTCATTTTATTTTGAATAGTAAGATAGTGTTTGTTATTTAAAATTTCATTGCCCTTGCTAATCGGTTAGGCATCAATCTTAACGCGAAGGAGTTTTACGGAATTAATAAAAACTAAAGTGTCAGGAAGCAAATGAATAGCAGCTGCTTCAATTGGTCCAATTATTTTAAGCAAGACAAGGGTAATTCCAATCACATGAACAACGCCAACTCCCACAAAAATATTTTCACGAATGGTTCGATAGGCTCTTTTACTAATAGCACGAGCCTTTGCGATTTTTTCCAACTTATCCTGCATCAGAACGATGTCGGCTGCTTCCATTGCTGCTTCGGTTCCCATAGCACCCATTGCTATGCCTATATTTGCCTGAACTAAAGCAGGCGCATCATTAATCCCATCACCGACCATTGCTACTTTTGAACCTTCTTTTTGCAATTCTTTTATAATATTGATTTTGTCTTCGGGCAATAAATTTGCTCTGTAATCGGTAATTCCTATCTGATTGGCAACGTGCTTGGCAGTTTCAGGATTATCACCGGTAAGCATAATTATGTTTTCAATTCCACTTTTTCTTAAACCTTCAATCATTTCTTTTGCACCTTCGCGTATCGCATCGGATATATAAAAGATACACGCCAATTTATTGTCAACTGAAAGATAAATAGCAGTATCGGTACTATTTTCTGAGGATTTCGACACCGGTACTTTACTTTCTTCCATAAAGAGCTTGTTCCCTAATAAAACCGATTTGCCATCTATTTTTGCGGAAACACCCCGTCCTTTTACCACCTCGAAATTTTCAGGCTCGCCATAGGTAAGTTTTAATTGATCCGCATAGCTTAAGATTGCTTTTGCTAATGGATGGCTGGAACGACGGTCAACATTAGCAGCAAATTGAACCAATTGGTTTTCATTATAAGCAGGATCTATTATTTCAACGGTATTCACAATAGGACTTCCAACGGTTAATGTCCCTGTTTTATCAAAAACAATGGTAGTTACTTTAGCAAGCTCTTCTAAAAACAAACCTCCTTTTATCAAAATACCTTCTCTCGCTGCACGAGCAATTGCCGCAATGGTCACAAGCGGTGTTGCCAAACCTAATTCGGCAGGGGAAGTAAAAATCAGCAATGCAATCACCAGTTTGACATCACGGGTAAAAAAGTAAACAGTACCAACAAAAATAAATACCACCGGAATAAGCCATGAAGCCACTTTATCTGTGAATTTTTCAATAGGTGCTTGCTGGCTTTCTGCCTCTTCCACCAAGGCTATAATACGCGAAAAAACGGTGTCTAATCCTGCTTTAGTCATTTCTATATCTAGCGCACCTAATTCCAGTATGGTTCCGGCAAATGCTTCACTTCCCGCTGTTTTTTCTTGAGGTACGCTTTCGCCGGTTATTGGTGCCTGATTCACAGAACCTGATCCGCCAATCACTTTGCCATCAACAGGGATTTTTTCTCCAGCTTTTACCAGAACAATATCACCGATTTTTAAATCGGTTATTTGCACTACGGATTCCTGATTGTCTTTTTTTACTATTGCCGTTTTAGGCACGGAACCAATCAACTCTTTTATAGATGCTCTCGCTTTTTCAGTGCTCGCACTTGCAATATATTCTGCAATGAGGATGATCATAAGCACGACAGCACCAGCCAAATATTCTTTGCCAAGAACTGAAATTATGACCGCTATGGTTATAAACAATTCGGTACCTGTTTTTCTTTCTTTTATGATATCCAGTACCGCAGTTTTTACTAACGAATAAAGACCGAAAGCCATTGCGGCTATCAAAATGGGTAATAGAATAACATCGAAATAAAATAATAAACAGGCTATTCCCACTGTTATGATCCGTACAATTTCCCAAAGGAACTGTCGCGAAAAAAAGGTTTGTGTATAATTCATATGTTGATATTTATTGTTTTTTATCGGTCATATGTAATTCGCATATCATCATTGGCGCTTGCGACCCCAATTACGGTCATGCTCATTTCATAATTAAACTATTTTAATTAGTTAATGCATTGATTTCTATTATACTTATATTCAATTTTCTAACCGCTTCAATATAATCACTTTGAATTCCTGTGCTTTGATTAATAAGCATTACCCATTCCAGATAATTGATGTCACCATTGATAAATTTATCATTAGCAGCTTTGGTTACCAAATCAACATTTTTCAAGGCTTGACTTTCAAAATAGGCAATAGTTTCTTTCTGTTTTTTATATTCTTGGACTAATTCCTGATTCTTACTTTCCAGTTTTAGTTTTTCATTATTTAAATTATTTTCGGCAATTTGGGTGTTTATCTCTAATGCTTTTTTCTTATTATTTATTGCCGCATTGAATAACGGAATTGCCACTCCAAATTGTCCGTAAACACCATTATAACTGTTTTGAAACTCCGCATTTGTTTTGAAAGTCTGGTAATAAACACCACCAATTAATTCGGGCAATTTTTTAGATTTTTCAAGTGAAATTTCAGCTTTGCTACTATTTACTTCTTGCTCAAATAATTTTATACTGGGTTGATTGCCAATAGCATTTTTATCTAAATTTTCGGTAAAATCCATTTTTAATTTATCTGAAACTGGGACAAAGTCTTTATCAGTATTAAGTAAATACTTTAATTGCGATTGTATTATTTTATAATCACTTTGTAATTCCAGAAGTTGAATTTTTATTTGTCCAGATTGGTTTTCAGCGGTTGCTTTTTCTAATATATTACTTTCGCCTTTGTCAAAACGAAGCGCTGTTTTCCTTAAAAATTCGGAATAAATACTATCACTTTTTAACAACAACTTTTCCTTTTCTTTTAGATACATCATTTCGTAAAACACGATTGTTACCTGTCTAGTCAATTCCTTTCTTTGCAAAGCTTCGTTCCATTGTCCTTTTTTGGCTTCTTCTATTAAAAGTTGTTTCTGCCTTTTGTAAACGGTTGGGAATTTTATGCTTTGCGAAATACCAATTTTCACATCATTTGCATTGCTGTTAAACTGACCGAATTCCCCAATAATTCCCGTGTTGGAAATATCATAGCCTGTTTTGGTCATTTTTTGCAAGTACTCTGAATTTAGTTTTTCGTTTTTAATTTTTATATTGTTTGAAAGAGCCGTTTCAATCGCTTTATCAATTGAAATTATTTCCTGAGCATCAGTACTTTGAAAAGAAAAAAGCAGTCCCAATACCATGATTGTTGTAATTGATTTTATCTTTTTTGGTTTTAAATTAATTCCTTTTTCAAACATGATATATAAAATTGGTAAAACAAATAATGTTAAGAACGTTGCAATCAACAGACCTCCAATTACCACAGTTGCCAAAGGTTTTTGTACTTCTGCACCAGAACCATTGCTTAATGCCATGGGTAAAAAGCCTAATGATGCTACAAATGCAGTCATTAAAACTGGTCGTAAACGTATTTTGGTACCTTGTAAAACAATCGCTTTTAAATCGGTTTCACCCGATTTTCGTATGCTATTGAATTCTGCAATCAATACTAAACCATTCAGAACCGCTACACCAAATAAAGCAATAAAACCAACTCCGGCACTAATGCTAAACGGCATTCCCCGCATCGCTAAAAAGAAAATACCTCCAATTGCAGAAAGCGGGATTGCGGAATAAATCAATAATCCTTGTTTTACGGAATTGAATGCGAAATAGAGCAAAATAAATATTAATAGTAATGAAACTGGAACAGCAATCATCAAACGATTTTTGGCTTCGTTTAAGTTTTCAAAAGCACCGCCATACGTAGGATAGTAGCCCGCAGGAAATTTTATTTGAGCTTCGACTTTACCTTGTAATTCTTTTACGATGCTTTGCACATCACGACCTCGAACATTAAAACCAACTACAATTCTACGTTTGGCATCTTCTCTTTGTATTTGATTTGGGCCTTCAGTAATTTCAACTTTGGCCAATTGAGATAGAGGAATTTGCGAACCAGTGGACGTTGGTATTAGTAAATTTTGAACATCCACCAAATCCTGACGTTTTTCGCCTGTTAAACGAACAACTAAATCAAATCGTTTTTCACCTTCGTAAACAACCCCAGTGCTTTGTCCTGCAAATGCGGTGTTTACAATTCGATTGATATCCTGAATGTTCAAACCGTATTGTGCAATGGAAGCTCTGTTGTAGTCAATTACTACTTGAGGCATTCCAGTAACGGTTTCTACATATAGGTCTGAAGTTCCTTCTACTGTATTTACAATTTTACCTAATTTATTGGCGTACAAAGCCAGTGTGTCTAAATTTTCTCCAAATATTTTACAGACTACATCTTGTCTTGCTCCTGTCATCAATTCATTAAAACGCATTTGTACCGGATATTGAAAACCATAAGAAACACCTGGAACGGCTTCCAATTCCTTTGCCATTTTTTCTGATAATTCATCAAAAGTTTTGGCAGAAGTCCATTCGCTTTTGTCCTTTAAAATAATCATCATATCACTGGCATCAATGGGCATTGGATCAGTTGGCACTTCGCTACTTCCTGTTTTGCCTACTATTTTCTCCACTTCCGGAAATTTTTCTATTAGTATTTTTGCGCCTTGTGAAATTGCAGTCATTGAAGTTTGCAAATTACTTCCCGGCAAAACCCTTGTTTCTACAGCAAAATCTCCTTCTTCTAACGAGGGCATAAATTCGCCACCCATGAACGAAAGTGTAATCAGCGCTAAAACAAATAATCCCAAAGTTGCACCGATAATTGTTCTTGGAATTCCTAATGCTTTGTTCAGAAGAGGTTGGTAGAAATTTTCTAATTTTTCCATCATTCTATCTGAAAAAGTTTTTTTGTGAGATATATTTTTATTCAAAAATAAAGCGGTCATCATCGGAACATAAGTCAGCGACAATATAAAAGCACCAAATAATGCAAATGCAATGGTTTGTGCCATTGGTAAAAACATTTTCCCTTCAATACCCCGCAAAGTAAAAATGGGAATGTACACGATTAATATAATCAACTCTCCAAATACGGAAACATTACGCATTTTTATTGACGTATTTAATACGGTGCTGTCCATTTCTTGCTGTGATATTTTAGACGTTTTCCTGCTGTGTAAACTAAACAAACACGCTTCAACAATAATAACTGCCCCATCCACAATTAATCCAAAATCTAGTGCCCCTAGACTCATTAAATTACCGCTCACCCCAAAAATATTCATCAGTATGACCGCTATCAGCATCGCCAATGGAATAACTGATGCTACGATTAAGCCTGCTCTTATATTTCCTAAAAATAAAATAAGAACAAAAAGTACAATTAATGCTCCTTCCAATAAGTTTTTTTCCACTGTTGAAATGGAATTATTGACCATTTTGGTTCGGTCTAGAAATGGCTCCAGAATAACGCCTTCGGGTAATGTTTTTTCGATTTGTGCAATACGATCCTTAATGTTTTTAATAACCACATTACTATTGGCTCCTTTTAACATCATTACTACTGCACCCGAAACTTCACCAGATTGAACTCCTTTTTTATTAAAAGTCATTGCTCCGTAACGGATAGCACTTCCAATTCGTACATCAGCTACATCACGAATAAATAAAGGACTTCCGCTACTGGTATTTTTAATAGAAATATCTTTAATATTTTCGATAGTATTAATTAACCCTTCACTTCTGATGTACAAAACTTTAGGTCCTTTTTCGATATAAGCACCACCTGTATTTTGATTGTTTTTTTCTAAAGCAGTAAAAACATCAGTAATAGTAATATTAAAGGATTGCAATTTATTTGGGTCAACGGCAATTTCAAATTGTTTCAATTTTCCACCGAAACTACTTACTTCTGCAACACCTTCAACTCCTAATAATTGACGGCGAACAATCCAATCCTGAATGGTTCTCAACTCGGTTACATCGTATTTTTTTTCGTAACCGGGTTTGGTTCGAACAGCATATTGATAAATTTCGCCTAGTCCTGTTGTTACCGGTGCAAGAACTGGATCTCCAATACCTTTGGGAATTTGGTCTTTAACAGCGCTTAATCGTTCTGTTACTTGTTGTCTTGCCCAGTAAACATCCGTTGCATCATTAAAAACAATGGTAACCACTGATAAGCCAAAACGAGAGAAACTACGAATTTCTTTCAATCCAGGAATATTACTATTCGCTTGTTCAATTGGAAAAGTAATCAGTCGTTCAATATCGGTTGCACCCAATGATGGTGCTGAAGTGATTACCTGAACTTGATTATCTGTAATATCAGGAACCGCATCGATTGGTAATTTGGTAAATTGATAACTCCCATATCCGATGAGCGCAAAAATAAATAGTCCAATAATGAGTTTGTTTTTGATTGAAAACTCAATAATTTTATTTAGCATAATTAGTAAGATTAATGGTTAGTCAATAGTTACATTGAATATTGACCTTTTAATTTTAGAGTAACTGTAATATCTTTATTTTCATTATTCCTAAAAAACCATCCATGCTTTCCTTCAAAAGGAGCATAAAAAGTTCCTACCATATTATTGGAATAAGCAAGTGTGTAACTTTCAAAATAGACATCATTAACTGCCTTTGCCTGTTTTACTTCACCGTGAAAATCTAAATAAACGGTTCCATCATTAGTTTTCCATTCGTATTTCATTTTTCCGCCTTTTAGCATATAGGTTTTATATTCAATCCCTTTTCCTGCAGGAACAATTACTTCAACCGTATCTTCTCTTTCTGCGTATTGCTTTTCTGGAATAGGATTATCCGCCTCGACTGGTCTTTTTACTTCTGGTCCAGAACCTGCTTTTTCCATTTTTATTAGAGGAAATGTTTTCCCGGTTGTTGTTGCTAAGCCATCAGGAGCATCCTCTGGCACATAAAGCTTACTGAAACCGAACAATTTCCCTGTTCCTATTGGGTCGATTCCATATTCAGCGGGTAAAACGGCACTAACTAAAATGACTATCCCTAATACCAATGCAAATAAGACTGCTTTGATAATTTCTTTTTTTTCTACTATTTGATGATTTATTTCTGACATTGTTTAATTTTTTTAAGATGTAAAATAACCTGTTAATTGATACCCTAATAAGACAAATCCAGCAGCAATAAGCATGGTATTTGTGAATGTTGAAAATTTCATGAAACTCGGGTATCTGCGCCATATTGTAATAAGGATTAACACAAAAGTTAATGCTATAAACTGACCAATTTCGACCCCAATGTTGAATCCAAGCAGATTGGTAAACAATCCTTCTTTTTCAAATTTGAAATCTTGTAATTTGCTGGCTAACCCAAACCCGTGAAACAATCCGAAAATTAAAACGGCTGCTTTTGTATTGGGCTGTTTCCCGAAAAATCTTTTGAAACCACCTAAATTATCAAAACCTTTATACACTATTGATAGTGCAATGATGGCATCAATTAAATACGAATTAATTGATATATTACTCATAACGCCAAACAACAATGTTGCACTATGACCAATTGTAAAGAAACTTACATAAAGTAGCACTTCTTTTGGGCGATAAAGGAAAAAGATAACGCCAACTAAAAAAAGCAAATGATCGTAACCCGTAAGCATATGTTTTGCACCAATATAAAGAAATGGGCCAAAAGCAACGCCATCATTTCCTGACAAAAAAGTTTGTGTATTTTCATCGACACCATGAGCAAAAACACCTGTGATGCTTACAAAAAAAAGTAAAACAAGAAATATTATTTTTTTTGAATTCATAATTTTATTTTTCTTTTAAAACTACTTCTCTCCTGCAATTTTTTGAAGAGAAGCAGCCTGTTAAATTATATTAATGCGTGTGTCCATGAGCCGTATCAACTTTGTCTTGCTCCACTTTATTAATACTATCCGTACTTAATTGACCAGTAGTATCTGTGATCACTTGAACTTGCTCTGTTGTTTCAATAGTTTGAACTTCAGTGTTTTCAGTTTCGTTGTTTGCTTTTTTGTTACAAGAAACTAACATTCCGATTGCGATAGTAGCTACGATTAAAATTTTTTTCATAATTGTAATTTAAATTGGGTTTATAAAGAATAATAAAATTGAATTAATGTTGGTGTCCATGATTAATATCTTGTTCAGAAACTTGGCTATTTCTAAATTTAGAAGAGATTGTTTTTCCATTGACAAGTAATGTGATGGTACAATAAGCATATATGCTTGCTTTAGGAACTTGTACTAATAAAGAATTGTTGGTATCCAAAGAAACTGGATTCGTTGCTTTTGTTTTATTGAAAAATTCAAAAACAGCCGATCCAGTAATTTTTTTATTTGAAACCGTTTTTCCTTTTGCATCCAGCACGTAAAAACTAATATTGTTTTCTCTTTCGACCATTTCTATTTTGTAATCACCTGAATTTTGTATTATTCCACCGTGTGGTGTTTTGCCAGTATTAGTACTTACTTGTGCATTTGAAATTGTTGTGCCTGCAATGGTTAGCAGTATCGCAACTGCAATGGATTTAATTGTTTTCATTTTTGATGTTGTAGTGTTAAAAGTAATTGAGTATGTCTTCGACATTACTAAAAAGTCAATTTATAGCGTATGCGGCTAAAAAATGATTCTAGTTATTTAGCTACATTAACTCACTAAAAAACTTGTTTTTTAATACTGAATATTAGTGAAATTGATGCAAAGAAACATTCGCTATAAGTATATAGCAAAGTACTTTTTAATACTTAATTAGAAATATTCAGAATATCATTAATTAAGCATTGAAAAATTAATTTAACTCAATTTGGGTGGAAGCCAGATGCATGCAAAAACATCGGAAGTGTAAAATTCTGGAGAAAACGGAACATTACTATTTACGGAAATAGTATTTGGTTTGCGAAATGAAAACTCGGTTATGTTTTCAAAAGCAAGTACAGTATTAACAGATTGGTTAATAGTTTTAAAAGGTAAACTTTGATGATTGTCTTTTTCTTGATTAGAATGATGTTGACTATCATTGTAATGAATCGCTATAAAATCTAAAAAAGAAATCCCGTGCTTATCCTCATCTTGATCGTGATGTTCTGTAAAGTGCTCTACTAAGTTGGGTAGTTTCAATAATTGCCCTATTTCTGTGTTGGCACACAAAAAGATGAAAAGGAATAATATGGCAATTGTTTTTTTCAAGATTGTAAAAGTACGGTATTTATTTAATAAAAATTAGTATGTGGTTTTATTCACATACTATTTTCTGTAATGTCTTTTTACTTTTATAAACATAGATAAAATATTAGGTAAGCAAGACGATATGCACGGAATGAAAAGATGATAAAACTCGTAATGGTTTTATGAAATGAATCATTCCTTCGGCATGATATATATTATTTATTTGTGGAAATAAAAATTTAAAAAATTCCAAGTTACATGCTTAAATAAACCGTAAATTTATATTAAATTACTGAATAATAGTGATTTATAATCAATTAAACATTTTTTAGTGATCGAAATTATTGAGTATTTGTATTTGGTTTAACTTAAAAACTAAAACAACAACTATGAAAAAACCAAAACAATATGGTGTGTTTTTCAGTCAAACTCTGCGTAAACTCTTCCGAACTATCAAAATCGAATTAGTAATCATTACCGCATTAATGTATACACAGTTGATACTTACTTCTTGCAGGAATTCTGAAAAAAAACAGAAACAAGTTAAACAGAACCACCCTCAACAAAAAGAAGAAGAAAATCACAACCATGAACATAGCGAACATTCACAATTAATGAATGAAACTCGCGAATGGTTAAAACAGGAATTGGGCGAAAAATATAATCAGCCCGTATCTCTCGGTACAGAGGAACAACTTGCACAAGGCAAAGATATATTCACAAAATATTGTGCTACTTGTCACGGTATTAGCGGTAAAGGCGATGGTCCAGGAGCAACGACATTACAACCAAAACCAGCCGATTTTACTGATCCTGAACATTCGTCATTTTATTCAAATCAAGGACGAATATACCTCATAAAAAAAGGAATGAAGGGAACTGCAATGGCAGCATGGGAAAACGTTTTGAGCGAAGAAGAAATCCTTTCGGTCTATGCATATGTAAATTCTCTGAAAAATTCAGGCGAAATGATGGAACACCAGGGGCAAAATTATTAGGAAAATGAATGAAAAAAAACATAAATAATTCAAATGATAATAACCGAAGTACTTTTAAAAGAAATGGAGAATATTTCAAATTCAGAAAAGTAATTGCAAACATATATTTATATCGTCATTATGTATAAAGCAATGGTAAAAATTCTTAAAACAGTATGGATATACACTATGGCATTATTACTATGGAGCTTTTCAGCTAAGAGTCAACAAAGATACCAAACAAGGAACGGAAGTATTGTTAAGTTTTTTATTTACGTACAATCTCCACAGAACATTTTGCATGTAATGCCACCGCTTGCGAAACCGAGCCAAGCAGAAAGCCTTCTATAACCCCATGACCATGAGAACCAACGATAATCAAATCAGCACCAAATGTTTCAGCTTCTTTGAGTATTGCACTTTTTGGAGAACCTTCAATAACCACTGTAGTTACAATTAAAGCCGGATTTTTATCACGCAAAATTTTCGCTGCATTTTCAGTAATTTTCTTTGCAGATTTAAAGGCGTTTTGGTCAACTTCAGCATAATACTCATGTGAAACTCCCATTGGTTCAAGAGTATTTATTAGCGACATTCTTTCATAAACAGAAACAATACATACTTTAGTGTTTACTGGAAATAGTCTGTTTGCAACTTCGTCTACAGCTGCTTTACTATAACTTGAACCATCGGTTGCTAGTAGAATTTTCATTCTTTTTTCTCCACTAAATTCATTCCACATTTGGGACATTTTCCGGGTTTATCCGAAGTAACTTCTGGGTGCATTGGGCAGGTGTACGTTTTTTGAGTTTCCATTTTTTTATATTTTAATGTTGTTTGTATTTGTATTATTTGGACATATCCATATTTTTATCCATTCCAGTCATTTTGTGTGATTGCATTTTTTTATCTTTCATCATATCCATCATTTTAGGATTATCCATCATCGATTTACACATTTCAGACATCATCGTAGTATCTGTTTTAGATGCTTCCATCATTTCAGTCATCATTCCTTTCATCATATCTGGATTATCCTTCATCATTTTCATCATATTTTCGTGATTTGTCATCATCATTTTTCCTTTACTACTGTTCATCATTGCTTGCATCATATCTTTAGACATATCGCTATTGTTTGCAATAGTATCCATAATTGCCTTTTTTGTATCTGAATTTGAAAGAATTTGGTTTACATCAGTTTTGGATTGACACGATGTAAACAAACCAATCGATACAATAATTAATGTGATTTTTTGTACTGTTTTCATAGTTTATAATTTTTATTGTTTTAAAATCTCTTAAATAATTCCTCTAAACGAAACTATATTTAAGAGATTTAAATACTCACATTTTACTCATATTACTGCACTCAACAGCACATTTGCGACAGGCTTCCGCACAATTTTTGCAATGCTCCATGTGTGCATGTTTTTCACATTCTTCGGCGCAAGCTGTACAAATTTCGGCGCATAGTTTGCAGATTTTTTCAGCAAACTCACTTCCGCTTGCCATAGACTGTATTGCAAATAAACAAATAGCTGCACAATCATGATCTAGTTTTATGCAACGCGCTAACATTTTTACGTCTTACTCATTCAAGCATTCACTTTCGCAATGCGAACATTCTACTGCACATTCTGAACATGCATCGATACAATCTTTAAATTTTTGATGACTCATCTTTTTTAAATTTAAATTGCGAATTAATTTTCGCAGTTTAAAGGTAGCTTTTTAACTTGAAAAAGTATTGTGAAATTCTAATAAAAATCATATAATTAACACATTGTCATGCGTATAGATTTGTTTTTTTGAAAATTGTAATTGCAAAAAAAGGACACTTGTCTTTTAGAACAAGTATCCTTTATATAAATTTAAAATTTGAGTTTTTTAATAATTCAAAGTAGCGCCAAAACCAATTCCCATATCACTATCATAGTGGGTTGTAAATCCAAAGTTTCTTTTGACAATGTATTTTAAACCTGCCATATATTCTTTGTCGGTATTCCACATTAAACTCATTCGTAGTCTTTTTGAAACTGGAATGTCTTTTCGTTCAAACTGTAAACGTACATTTCCGTCGGTAAAAACTTCGGCTTGAGCGACTATAAGCATTGGTAATGTGTAATTAACCCCTGCACTAAAAACAGCTCTGTTGTCTTTGGTATTGGTTTGCCCAAAAAGATTTCTTTCTTGATTGTCTATTCCCATTTTTCTGTATCTCCAATCAAAACCAATGAAAGGCATTAGCCATTGCATTTTACCAATATATCGACCTATGTGGGTTTCGGTTTCGTAACCGTGCATATCATTGTATCCTAATCTCCATTCTGTTCCAATACTCCAACGTGTACTTTGATACATAGCTTCTCCATCGTTTCCGTTTGTTGCAAAATCATTTTCTGCCATAAAGTGAAAAGCTCTATCGTCAGCAAACAATTTTCGTCGTGCTAATTTAGGATCTGGTATTTCGGGATTTGGTGCTTGGTTTTCATAACTAAAAACCCTGCCCATTCCGCTCATCATGTGATACAAAATATGACAATGGAAAAACCAATCGCCTTCTACATTGGCATTAAATTCGAATACATCGGTTTCCATTGGCATTATATCCACAACGTTTTTTAGAGGAGCATAATCCTCTTGACCATTTAATAGTCTAAAATCGTGACCGTGCAAGTGCATTGGGTGTCGCATCATAGAATTGTTGTGAATTGTGATGCGAACATTTTCGCCTTTTTTAATTAATATTTTATCCGCTTCGGAAACCACTTTGTTGTCTAAACTCCAAACATAACGGTTCATATTTCCTGTCAATTCAAATTTTAATTCTCTTACTGGTGCATCTTTAGGAAGTATCGTTTTAGTTGGCGATTTTAACATTGCATAATTTAAGGTAGTAATATCCGAAAGCGCATTACTATTATAATCGGCTTCGGTCATTTTCATATCCTTCATTTTTTTATCGCTTTTCTTTTTTTGTTCTCCGGTAATTTCTGGGTACATTACTACATTCATATCCATTTGATTGTAGGACATATTCATTCCCATATCGTCTAAATCGCCGTTCATTTTCATCATCCCATTCATCATTTTCATTCCCTCAAAATATTTAAGCTTGGGAAGAGGTGTAATAAGTTGTTTGATACCATCCCCAATAAAATAAGAAGCTGAATACAATCTATCTTCGGTGGTGGCTAAAAATTCAAAAGCAGTTTTATCGGCAGGAATAGTAACTAGAACATCGTAAGTTTCAGAAACACCAACAATTAATCGATCTACTTCTACAGGTTCTACATCGTTACCGTCATTTGCAACTACCGTTATTTTTCCACCGGCATAAGTAAGCCAAAAATAGGAAGAAGCCCCACCATTAGATACGCGTAAACGTACTTTATCACCTGCTTTTAAAGGTTTTCCATCAATACTTTTCACATCCGTACTTTGCTTACCATTCATAAGGATTTTATCGTAAAATACATCGCTTACATCCATTGCATTCATCCTTTTCCATTCATTTTTTAATTTAACACCTAAATAACCTTGCTTTATGGCTTCTGTATAACTTTGGGTTGTTCCTTTTTTGATTGCTGGATAATCGTTTGCGTTGTGCAACATTCTATGTACATTTTTTGGATTTAGATCTGTCCATTCGCTCAATACTATAGGAACGGTTGGCAAATCATCAATACCCTTTCTAAAAGTTAGATCATCCGTTTTTTTATTCATAATAAATGAACCATACATTCCGATTTGTTCTTGCAATCCTGAATGGCTGTGGTACCAATGTGTTCCTTGTTGGATAATCGGAAATGTATATTTGTGTGTCGTGTTGGGCTTTATTGGCATTTGTGTTAAGTTTGGCACACCATCTTCTTTGTTAGGTAAAAACAAACCGTGCCAATGCAACGATGTTTCTTCATCCAGTTCATTATGTACATAAATTTCAGCGGTATCGCCTTCGGTAAATGTAAGTGTAGGCATCGGTATTTGTCCGTTTACAGCAATGGCTCTTTTAGGTTTACCTGTAAAATTTACGATGGTGTCTCGCACATATAAATCGTAACGCACTGTTCTTGGTGGTGTGTTGTTTTCAATTTTAGTTACGGTTTCTAGAGTTGCTTTTGTCATATCCATAATGCTCATATTATGATTTTGATGTGAAGCATTAGCATCCGTTTTCATATTGTCCATGCTACCCTTCTTTTCAGAAGTCTTTTTCATGGGAATTTGCATTTCATCATGCTTCTTCACCACCGTTTTTTTACCCGTTTTAGCTTTCTCCTTTATCAACGTCATTCCGCATTTAGGACATTTTCCCGGTTTGTCAGCGTGAATTTCGGGGTGCATTGAGCAGGTATACGTGGGCTGCACCTTTTGCGCCTTTTCCTTTTTTGACATATCCATACCTTTCATATCCTGTGCATGGGCAAAGGAATAAATAGACATGATGAATATTAATACTATAATTTTTTTCATTTTTTTAAGTTTAAAATTGATTTACAAATTATTTTGGAGTTATTTATCTAATTCTTTAAGCTTTGCTTTCATTTGTTCAATTTCTGCCTGTTGGCTGGTAATAATATTTTTAATTAATTCCTTTATTTCAGGGTCGGTAACCGATGACTCTTTTCCCATTAATATTGCTGCGGCATGGTGTGGTATCATTGATTTTAAAAATTCTTTATCCCCAACTGCCGTCTGTTGCCTAATACCTGCAAAAAATAGAATCAAAGCAATAAAACCAGTGACAAGCAGTGAAATATTTAATTTCTTATTTCCATACATGCTACCCATCACTAGAAGTTCAATTATGAGCATCGGCATGGTCATCAGTCCAGCCATGTAAAATTGGTTTATATTGGGTATTACATTGGCAAAAACATCTACCATTGAATACATTAGTATGTACATCGCTATAAATGATAACACTATCATAATCGCTAATTTCTTGTACATAGTCAAACTTAATTCTTTTGAATGCTCTTCTGTTGTGTGTTTCATTTCCATATTTTTTTTTTTTAAATTAATTATTTTTTCAATAGTAACTCTAACTCTAAAATTTGTTTTTTAAGTGATTCAACACTTTTCATTTTTTTTAATTCTGCTATTGATAAAGCTTTTTTCCCTGCTTCAATTGCACTTGGATAGTCTTTTAGTTCCGTTGCTATTTTTTGTCTCAAATTAGGATAGTAAAAATTCTGCGGATCTAATTTTTCGGCTTCAATTAGCCAAGCTATTGCTTGTTTGGAATCTCTGTTTGTACTGTAATAATAGTTTGCCGCTTGAAATAATAAATTAGCATCAAGGATTTTTTCTTTAATAATGTTTTTATCTATTACTGCTAAAATAGTTTCATCTGCTTTGCTTTTTAATGGTATTTTTATTGTAGTATTTTCCCATATTAGTTTTAGAAATCCCTCCCCTTTGCTGTTAATGTCATTTATTTCGATTGTAAATGTTTCATGAAAATTGGGTGTACTTTCTACTGGAACTGTAAGACGAAAAACATCTTTTTTATCATCATATCCAGTTTCGCCGTGTAATGTTGTATCTGTATTTATAATTATTGTCCACTCCTTTTTTGAAGGTATTGTGAATATTGAGTAACTACCCATTTTTAAAGTAGTATTTCCAAACACAATATCTTCATTGGTAGTTATTGTAGTACAATCACTGGCGCCAGTTCGCCAGAGTTTTTCAAATGGCACTAATTCACCGAATATTTTACGGCCTCTTGCTAGTGGTCTGCTGTAAGAAACTTTGATTATTGTGCTTCCCAATTCTTGTTCAAACGATGCGGATGGACTTGGAGAAGTTAGTTTTATTTGAACTTTTTCTTGTGCCGAAATTATTAAAGCTTGCAAAATAAAGAAGTGTATTAGAATTACTTTTTTCATGGTTTTTGATTTTAAATTGATTTTACTGTTTTTTATTATTTTAAATTATTTTTTTATTTTCCTCCAAATTTTTCTAATAGTAGGCGATGAGATATACCAAAGTAAAAAACCACTTAAAACGGTTATTAACCCCAATAATGAAAAGACTCTTAACACAATATTATTCATATTGTCTCTACCCTCATAATCCATAGTATGGGTCATCCATAAAAAATCAAACCATCTCCAATCGCGGTGTCTAATCGTTTGAAAAGCACCATCATTTGCCGAAATATAGACCTTTAAATTATTCGGTTCCTGATAGGATATAACATAGGCTGGCAGTAAATGCTCTCTATATTCATGATGTTTCCCTACTTCTTTAATGAGTTGTATCTCTTTTGCTTTTAAACCTGATACAATATTTTTATCTGCAATTGCCAATGCTTCTTCTTTAGTGATACCCTTTTTTAATTTTCCCGTCTTGGCATTATAAAGCATCTTCCCATTAACCCAATAAAAAGGGTTCTTATTAAACTCCCTTAATTCTATCGATTGGATTGCTATTGAAGGATGGAGTAGGGAAGGGCTTATTAAACCCGAAAACGACTGCGCAACAATTCCTTTTTTATGAAATTGCATGCCATGAATGTCATCAATATTGGTCCAACTAAAATACAGACCACTAATGGTCCACATTAAGAACTGAAGACCTATAAATATTCCTAAATATCGGTGAGACTTTCTAATCCATTTTGCTTTTTTTCCTTTAATCATTTACCTTTTAATTTTTTTTTTAATTGTTAAATAAACTGAACCAACCTTAAAAATCGCATTAAAATTTCACTTATTTAAAACAGAATATATTTGAATATTCATAGCTTAATTTTCTATTCCATTCCGCCCGTTTCGGACAAATAACTTATACCATTCGGTTTTTTGCCTACTGCAATTGTATTAATTACTTTTTGAGTTGCCACCTCTATTACTGAAACAGTATTGTCACCACTATTGGTTACATAAACTGTTTTTCCGTCTTTGCTAATCACTACACCATGCGCTTTATTGCCTACGGTTATCGTTTTAATAACTTTGTTACTTGTTATGTCAATTACAAAAACTTTATTTGAAACAGGTCTACCCATTGTTTCCCCTTGATCGGCTACATATAACAATTTACTGTCTGGCGTGGCATATAATTGAATTGGACCTTGCGCATCATTTGGCAATTTTATTCTTGTTATTTGAGCATTTTTAATATCATATTTTACTACTTCTTTAGTATCATACAAACTCGCAAAAATAAATTTTTCATCTTGTGTAGTTGCAACTTGCACAGCCACTCCTCCCAGTGGAATGTCTGTTATTGTGCCATCAGAAATAGTAATAATCGACATACTTTTTGCATCCATATTTGCAACATAAAGTTTTCCGTTTTGATGTCTAAAACCGTGTGGTAAATATCCTTTTCCTAACTCAAATTTTTGAGTTATTTTATATGTTTTAGCATCGACTTGAAATATGTGATTTGTTTCATTTGCAGTTGCATAAGCATATTCAGATTTATTATCTAAAACTACATGAGCCAGATGTAAATCCTTACCAAGTTCAATACGCTTTTTTATTGAATTAGTGTTTGGATCGATTACTATCAATTGGTTTGTTGCTGTACTATCCATAGGTATTGCCGTCACCCAAACAGATTTTCCATCAGGTGCAACTTGTACGTTATGAGCCATAAACATCATTCCTGAAGAGTCACTAATTGATATTTCTGTATTTTTTGTGCTGTCCTGAAGGTTTATAACAGAAATGCTACCTCCATCCTCATTAGCTACGTATACTTTTGCTAATTGCATTGGTTCTTTAGGATTATTGCAGCTGCCTATTATTAAGCCAGTCACTACTAATACTACCATAATCTGAATTTTTTTTAGTACTGCAAGATTTTTCATTTTTTTATTATTTAAGTTGATTTTGCTATTTTTTCCATAATGGAATAATCTGAACCAAACTTGCAAATCGCATCACATTGACTTCGCAATTCAGAAAATAGTATGTATTTGATATTCATTTTTGAATTTTTAATAACAGGTCTATTCAATTGTTGTATCACATCTTTTTCGCGACTGTCCGGAATGATGATATAAAATACCTCTTCGCCATTGGAAATACTAAAATACAAGTCGGATAAACGTAAAATACCTGAATAAATACTGGTGCTTTTTTCTACTTCAAATGCTCCAATGATTTTGTTTGTTCCTTTTTTAAACCAAAGTACATCAATGAGTTTGATTGTGTTTTGAGTGTCTTTATCGGTTGGTAATTCTGGAAATTTATTCACTGAAATAAATGAAAAACTTTGACCATTGAATGCTTTGCTCTTGTCATTACTGGCCGGAGTAACATCGTAACCTAATGAACTCCCAATTTTTAATAAATGGTATTGCATTTCGTTATGAAGATTTTCTGCTAATTTTTCTTCCTGAATTTCTTTTTGTCGTTTTAGTATGTTCTTTTCAAACTTTGTACGTTCTACTTCGCTTAAATATTCATCATTACCAATGAGCATTTTTTGTGTTCCAATTTCAAAACACAAACCTGCAATCGCTCCTAAATCATTTGATAATTCAGATTTATGTTTGCTGTTGGTTTCTATTAATGTCTCTCTTATTTTTAGGTATTCTGTCCAACTACCTAATTTCTTTTTGTCTTTGAATAAAAAATTAAATCCGTTGAGAATTGCCGTGTTGAATGGTGGAAACCAAGTAGGATGTAAAAAATATAAAATACTCGCTACCGCCGGACCTAAACCTTTTATTTTTAATTCATCCAATTTTACAATTTCTTTTACAACTTGCTCTTCAGTTTTTGCATTGATGCAGTTTTCGAGAAATTGGCCGAAAGCAATTTTATTGTTTGGATTTTCGTAAATATCTGGAATTCTTAATTTTGGTTTCCAATAAAAAGGATGTGCCACACCTACAAAAATTTGTTTTTGCTCGGCAATACAACTCAACACAAATTCTAAACTACTCCCTTTAAAATCATTTGGAAATGTCTTGTTTTTAATATCGTCTATTACTTGCAAAATACCTCTGCGAATGGTTCGAAATGCTTTTAGCCTTTGGTCGTTATCGACAAACCAAGTATTATAAACACTTTCGGCATCGGTTTGGTATTGTTGGACTATTTGAGTAAGGTTATTCATTTTAATTTACCATATAAATTTCTATTCTTATTTTCTAAAGCTTCAAACGTCTTAATCTTAAAGCATTTATTATAACGGATACAGAGCTAAAACTCATTGCCAAAGCTGCTATCATAGGAGAAAGTAAAATCCCGAAAAATGGATATAAAACTCCAGCTGCAATTGGCACACCTAAAACATTGTAGAAAAAGGCAAAAAACAAATTTTGTTTAATGTTACTCATTACTGCGTGGCTCAATTTTTTGGCTTTCACAATACCTTGTAAATCGCCTTTTACTAAAGTTATTTTAGCACTTTCTATCGCCACGTCAGTTCCGGTACCCATGGCAATTCCGATGTCTGACTGTGCTAATGCAGGGGCATCGTTGATGCCGTCTCCTGCCATCGCGACAATTTTTCCGAGGGATTGGAGGCGCTTAATTTCATTTAGTTTGTCTTCGGGGAGGGCTCCTGCGATGAATGAACTAAGATCGAGTTCGGCAGCGACGGCTTTTGCGGTGTTTTCATTGTCGCCCGTTATCATTATTACTTCAACACCCTGACGCATCAGTTCTTTTATTGCTTCTTTGCTTGTTTCTTTTATCTTGTCTGTAATGGTTACAAAACCCAAAGCAACCCCATCGATGGAAATATAAGAAACTGTTTTTCCTAGTTTTTGTTCGGCTACAATTTTATTTTCCAATTCATCAGAAACTGTGGCGTTCACTTGTTCCATTAGTTTTTTATTTCCGAGTGCCACTTTTTTATTGGTTACCGTCCCAATAACTCCTTTTCCAGCAATGGCTTCAAAATCGTTGACTTCGATTAATGAAATATTTTTTGCTTTTGCAAAATTGCCTACGGCTTGCGCCAAAGGGTGTTCGCTGTACTGATTTAAAGAAGCGATATTTTGCAATAGCCCATTTTCGTCATTTTGTAAGGAGAACACTTTTTCGACAGAAGGTTTTCCTTCGGTAATGGTACCTGTTTTATCAGTTATCAGAACATTTACCTTGTTCATATTCTCTAATGCTTCAGCATTTTTTATCAAAACACCTGATAGTGCTCCTTTACCTACGCCGACCATTACCGACATTGGTGTGGCTAATCCCAAAGCACAAGGACAGGCAATTATTAATACTGCAATGGCATTGATAAAACCATAGACTAGGGCAGGTTCCGGTCCAAATTTTGCCCAAACAAAAAAGGTTAAGACAGAAACTACAACTACAATCGGTACAAAATATTTTGCAATGCTATCCGCGAGTTTTTGAATGGGTGCTTTGGATCGGCTCGCATCATTTACCATCTTAACAATTTGCGAAAGCAAGGTTTCCGAACCAACTTTCTCGGCAATCATAACAAAGGATTTATTTCCGTTTATGGTTCCCGCTATAACTGAATCATCAATCTTTTTATCAACAGGAATAGGCTCTCCTGAAATCATAGATTCATCTATAGTACTTTCTCCATCAGTAATTTTTCCATCTACTGGAATTTTATCTCCCGGTTTTACTCGTAATAAATCTCCTTTTTTGATGTCGTGAATCGAGATTACTTTGTCCCCTCCTTCGATAACCAAAGTCGCTTCGGTGGGCGCTAATTTCAATAATTCTTTTATGGCACCGCTAGTTTGACTGTGTGCTCTTGCTTCTAATAATTGGCCTAACAAAACCAAGGTTAATATGACCGTTGTTGCTTCAAAATAAAGTAACACTGTGCCGCTTTCGGTTTTAAATTCATTTGGAAAAATATCAGGAAAAAACATGCCAATCAAACTAAACAAGAAAGCTACTCCAGTACCAATTCCTATCAGCGTAAACATGTTGAGATTCCAGGTAACAATTGACTTCCAAGCGCGAACAAAGAACATCCAACACGCATAAAAAACCACGGGAAGCGTCAAAATCAATTGTACCCAATTCCAGTATGAAATGCCCATTATCTTTTCTAACGGATTATTTGACATCATTTCTATAGTAGCTATTGCGAAAACAGGAATTGTAAAGGCTGTTGCTACTTTCATTTTCTTAAGCAAATCATTGTAAACCTTTTTGTCTTCACTATCTGTAGGTTCCATTGGTACTAAATCCATTCCGCAAATAGGGCAGGAGCCAGGTTCTTCTTTGATTACCTCCGGGTGCATCGGACAGGTGTATAATTTTTTAACCGCACTTAATTCATGAACTTTTTCTAAATTCATTCCGCATACTGGACAACTCCCGGGCTTATCGTAAACCTTGTCTCCTTCACAATGCATCGGACAATAGTATTTGCCTTGAGCATTACTTAGTGAAGGTATTGTATCCATGTTATCACTAGTTTTAGTACTGCAACACGATTTTGTTATTGGCTCATTGACAGTTTTGTGAGTTGTATCGTTAGCGCTACTCATTTCTATAGTGTACTTTCCAACGGTTGTTAATGCCTCTTGAAATTGATCCAGTGGAATGTGTTTTTCCATTGTTATAGTTGCAATTGGAGGATTCAAAGTAACCGTTGCTTGAATTCCATCGATGGCATTCAATGTTTTTTCCACTTTAGAACGACAGCTATCGCAAGTCATTCCGGTAATTTTATAGGTATGTATCATATGTTTTTTAAAATAAAATTTACTCTTTCATTTGGTGTTAATAATGGAACAAAAATGACTGGAAAACTTAATGAATTGTAAACCTCGAAAATTAATCTATGAATGGTTTTTTGTGCTTCTTCGTCTTCTGTTCTTGCATAGTCTTTTGTAAAAGGTAATCGGTCTAAAATAAAAATCTTTTTATAAGACACCCTCTTAATGGCATTAAGTAATTTTTCGTCATAATCAAGATTTAAAAACTGATAATAGGCCATCGCATCAGGAATAGCCCTGTCAAGAAAAACAGTTTCAATAGGTGATAATTCCGCTTCTTGTTCAATTTGCATATCTAGCACAGCTAATTGAAATTGTCTTTTATTTTCTCTTATTTCTTCTAGACTTTTACCTTCTTCCCTCATGCTATCAATGTAATGTCTGGCGTGTTCAATAGTTGTTTTGTAGCCCCTTTTCGATAATATATCAATTACTGTTGTTTTACCTGTACTAGGTCCACCTGTAATAACATACCAATTGGTATCTACTTTTTGATTGTCCATTTTCATCACTTTTAAAATTGCAAGTAGAACATAATTCATTCATACTAGTTTCAATTCGTTTTCTATTTATTATGGTTTTCAACCTTTGGCTATGATTTTTGCAAAGCACGCAGATCGGATATAATATTATTTTTGAACACGTGCCGTCTCAATAATACTATAGGTATGTGTCATTTCTTTCTAAACACTACATTTTCATTCCCTCCATAGGATCATTTCCTTTTCGGAATTTATATTCGCTATTTATGGCATACGCTCCAGTGATGACTACTTTTTTAGATGGATCCATTTCTGATTTAATTTCAATCATCCCATTGGTTTCTACTCCTGTTTCCACCATTATGCTTTCAAATACTCCTGGTCTTTTTTCAATCCAGATGTAAGAAGCATTTTCTTCCCTGATTACAGCATCAGTAGGTATGAATACTCCTTTTATATTGGATTGTGTCAATCTTGCAATTGCCTGCATTCCGGGTTTCAACAGCAAGTTTTGATTGGGCACTTCCATTCGAATTAAAAGCAGACGAGTATCTGGATTTATTTCAGGATTGATAAAAGAAACTTGCGCATTTATGGTTTTATCAGGAAAATCGGAAAATGTAATTTGGGCTTTTTGTCCTATTTTTAGATTCTTGGCATAGTTTACGTTTACCTGTGTTTCTAACCAAAGACTGTTTAAATCCGCCAATTTAATGATGGGGGAACCTTCCATTGCATAACTGCCTTCTGTGGTACTTATTTCCGATATTGTTCCACTGGCAGTGCTATAAAAAATGGTATAAGGAGAAACTTCCTTACTGGTTTTTATACTTTCAATCTGGGCATTGGTTAAACCAAAGAACAACAGCTTTTGTTTAGCTGCATTGAGCATATTTCGGGCATTCTTTCCAAAATCGCCAGGCATTGCGAGTTGTTTGTATGCCGTAAAATAATCCTGTTTAGCAATAGCAATATCTTCGCTATACAATTGATATACGGCTTGGTTTTTAGCCACATAATCACCAACGGTCTTGAAATACAACTTTTCAATTCTTCCCATTGCTCTTGAAGAAATGGTTTTGATTTTCTCTTGATTAATTGTCAGGACTCCCGTATAATTTTGCTCTAAACTGCTTTGGGTTTCTGAAATAGTTTGGGTAGTGATATTTCCCAGCTGTATTTGCTGTTTACTCAAACTTATTTCGTTTGCCTCTGTATCATCTTGTTTTATTGGGGTTAACTCCATATGGCAAATAGGGCATTTTCCGGGTTTGTCTTCCTTGACTTGTGGATCCATTGAGCAAGTGTAAAATGTTGTTGCTGCACTCTTATTGTGTTTGCTATGGTCTTCTTTTTCTTTAGTATTACAAGCCACCATTACCATAAATAGTATTGATAGTAAACTTATTTTTTTTATTGTCTTCATCATTATTCGGTTTTAATAAAGCTTTCGCTGTCAATTAAATATTGTGCGTTTTTGGCAATGGTGTCTTTTACTGAAATACCTTCCATAATTTGGATAAAATCATCTATTTCAATTCCTGTTTTTATGGACGATGCCTTAAAGCCATTCTCCATTTTTAAGAAAACTATTTTCTTGTTTCCAATACTTACCATTGCCTGTTTTTGAATCCAAATTCCTTTTACGGCATTTGTTTTCACTGCGCCTTGCAATCGCAAACCAACTGGTAATTTCAATTTATTGTTATTTAAATAAACTCGAATTCTATTGGTTTTATCAGCTGCGTTTAATTGTGTTTCGACAAAATTTATTTTTGCATCCATAAATTCATCTTTGTCAAGTTCGGAAGTAATTCTGATGGATTGATTGGCTTTGATTAGACTATTGTATCCTTGGATAACATTGAATATTCCCCATACTTTATCCGTATTTAATAGTTTAAAAATGACTTCTCCCTTTTTTATATAACTCCCTTCTTTAACATTCAAAACTTCAGTGTTGTTATTCGCACTTTGCATCACAGGAATAGTTGTATTATCCATCGTTGCTGTTCCATCAATAATCCCGGAAGCAGGACTATAAATTGTTATTAGCGGGTTTACTTTTTTGGAATTAGACAGCGCATTTATTTGATTTTGAGTCATTCCATAAAGCAACAATTTTTGTCTGGACGCATCAATAATCGAAGGATTTTCAACATCATTAATGACCATATAAATGAAGTTTTGTTGTTCCGTCAGTAATTCAGGGCTGTATAAATCAAATAGTTTTTGTCCTTTATTTACTTTTTGATATTTATAATTGACATACATTCGCTCAATTCTTCCGCTCATTCGAGCTGCAATATTTACCGATGAATTGGGATCATACCCCACAATTCCTGGTAGATTTATTTCACTGCTCAAAGTAGTGTCTATTGCCGTTGTCGTTTGATAATTTCCTACTATAAAATTGTCGGTAGGTTTTATAAGATTGTCGATTGAATTATCTTCAACTGAATTATTCTCCGTTATTTTTTTTACTAAAGTCATTCCGCAAATGGGACAATTTCCGGGTTTATCTCTAATGATTTCCGGGTGCATCGAACAAGTGTAAACCTCGTTTTGATGCTCCATTTCCGAATGATTATCTGATTTTTTGGCAAAGAAATAGATTGCAATTCCGATAATGGAAATTCCAATAAGAGCTAAACCATACTTTATATACTTGTTCATAATTATTTGGTTTCTAATTGTTTTTCAATTTCTACTTGTGCTGCCAAAATATTTTGCAATTTATCTAAAGCATCAATTTGAGCCATATTTAATGCTTCCCAAGCATCGAGAGTGGCAAATAAATCACCGGTGTTATTTTGCCAAGCCAAAATTGCTGTTTCATAATTTTTCTTCAAAGCAGGGATAATACTTTTTTGGGCAACTTCGTATTGTTTTTTTAAAGCGTTCAATTCATTGCTCATACCCGAAATCATTCCTGTGGCTTCATTCAATATCATTTCTTTTTGCCAATTGAGACTTTCATTTTTAATATGATAACTATTGATGTTGGCTTTATTCATTTTGGTTGACCAAGGCATAGGAATGGTAATCATTCCCATTAAGGAGAACTGTTGAGGTTGTGTTCCAAAAGCAAACATATGGTCGTATTTTATACCAAACTCGGGCAATAATTTTGTTTTTTCGGCTGCAATTTTGAGCTGATTTATTTCCATCGTTTTTTCTATGGCTTTCACATCGCTTCGGTTTTTAGAAAGAGAAGTTGTATCTGATATGGCCAAATTAAAATCTTTTATTTCGTAAGTTTCATCAATTTCAAATTTGGTGTTTTTATCTCTTGCCATCAAGGTGTTTAGCATAATTCGCTTTTGGGAAATGTCATTTTGCAACATTAGAATCATACTCTCTAATGCGCTGTATTGCGATTTTGCTTTGTAATAAGTAGGCAATTTATCCATATTATACTGGTAGCGTATTTCCATACTTTTAATCATATAATCTAAAAGCAACAAATTATCATCGGCTATTTTTATTTTTTTATTTAAAACCAACCATTGATAATAATTTGTTTTTGCCAATGCTTTCAATTGATTAACTGTATAGTTTTTGTTTTCTTTTTCAACAGATGACATTGCATTCATAAGATTAAAATCAGCTTTTAACTTGGATGCATTGGGTATCATTTGCGTAACACCCAACATATAATTTCCCATTCCTTGTCCCATTTCGCTTGCTTTCCAAAGATTGGAATTGTAAGGAGTCATAAAGAAACCCGTTTCCACTTGTGGTGGCATCCAACTTCTGGCACCTTTTGCCGCTGCATCCATACTTTGAATGTCGGCATCGTACATTTTTAGTTGAGGATTGTTTGTCTTGATTGTACTCAAGACATTATCCAAGGAAAGTGTTTGTGCTGCCAAATTAGTGGCGCTCAAAATCAAACAACTTATTGCTATATATAATTTATTCTTTAACATCTATAAGATCTATTTTTCCTTTTGTTCTTAATTCTCGAAGTTTTACCATTTCAAAAACAATCGGTGTTACTAATAATACATAAATCGTGGAAGTAATTGTACCTCCAATTAGTGGAACAGTAATGGGAAGCATTATATCAGATCCTGTTCCTGTTGCCCAAAGAATAGGGATTAATCCAAATAAGGAAACTGAAACCGTCATCAATTTTGGTCTTAACCTTTTGGCTGAACCATCAATAATATATTGTTTCAATATTTCTTCAGTTATGGTTTCCTTCGTGTTTCCGTACTTTTCTACCATTTTATTCATTGCTTCATTCAAATAGATGGTCATTAACATTGCCGTTTCGATTGCCATTCCAAACAAGGCAATAAATCCAACGGCAACAGCAACGGATAAATTAATGCCATAAAAATAAACCATAAATATTCCTCCAATTAAAGCAAAGGGTACTGTAATCATCGTGATTAATGCCTCTTTCATTGAATGGTACGTAAAATATAAAACAAGAAATATAATGACCACAACAATAGGCAGTATTAAACTTAATGTTTTGTTGGCTCTAATTTGATTTTCCCATTGACCGCTCCATTCCACATAATATCCTTTTGGCATTTTAGTCATCATTGCATCGAGTTTTTTCTGCGCCTCTTTTACAGTACTTCCTAAATCACGTTCCCGAACATTGAACAACACAGTGCCCCGAAGCATTGCATTTTCGCTATTTATCATTGGAGGGCCATCACTTATTTTTACATTAGCTACAGTTTCTAATGGTATTGGGCCAAAATCCATTGTTTGCACCTGTAGTTTTTTTAAGGCTTCAATGCTGTTACGGTATTCTTGAGCATATCTTGCATTTACAGAAAAACGCTGTCTTCCCTCGATAGTCGTGGTTAGTTTCATACCTCCAATAGAAGCTTCAACCACATTATTAATGTCGTCTATGGTCAATCCATATCTACCAATAACGTCTCTTTTTGCTTCAATGTCAATATATTTTCCGCCTGTTATGGGTTCCGCATACAAATCTTTAACTCCAGAAGTTCCTTCCAATGTTTTTTTAATTTTTTGAGCCAAAACATTGATGGTGTCTAAACTTGCTCCGTAGATTTTGATTCCTACATCGGTTCTGATTCCTGTTGAAAGCATATTGATACGGTTGATAATAGGTTGCGTAAAACCATTGGTCACACCAGGGATTTGCAGTTTGTTGTTTATTTCCGTGATAATATCATTCTTGGTTTTGTCTTCTCGCCATTCTGCTTGAGGTTTTAGCAAAATAATGGTTTCAACCATACTTATTGGACTGTTATCAGTTGCCGTATTTGCCCTGCCTGCTTTTCCCAACACGTGAGCCACTTCGGGAATCGACTTAATCAATTTGTCTTGAACTTGAAGAATTCTCTTTACTTCGGAGTTGGATACATCGGGTAAGGTTACTGGCATAAACAGTACAGATCCTTCATCTAAAGGGGGCATAAATTCTGAACCTAAACGAGTAAACATTAATACACCAATCAGCAAGGCAATGATGTTGATGCCCAATACCGTTTTCCTCCATTTTAAACAAAAAATCAAAATGGGTGTATAAATGCTTTCCAATTTTTTGTTAATTGGATTTTTATTTTCTGGACGAAGTTTTCCTTTTAGTAAAAAACTAATTAGCACTGGTACAAGTGTAATGGCTAAAAAGGCATCAACTATCAGAATAAAAGATTTCGTCCAAGCCAATGGTCCAAATAACTTGCCTTCCATTCCTGTGAGAAGAAATACAGGCAAAAAGGATGTAATTACAATTATTGTTGAGTAGAAAACACCTGGGCCTACTAATTTGGAAGAGCTTTCTATAAGCTTCAACTTATCTTCAGGAGATAGTGGATCGTTTTCTTTTTTGAATATATTTTTAATTTTATTTTTCATCTTATTTCCAATTACTGATTATTGTCCATTTCTTCTTGTTTCTCCGAAACTGTCCTGTAGGCATTCTCAACCATTACAATACCATCATCAACAACAACACCAATTGCCAGAGCAATACCCGTTAATGACATAATATTAGATGAAATGCCAAATGCTTCAAGTAAAATAAAGCCAATAGACACAGAAATAGGTAATTGAATGAGTATAATTAAAGCACTTCGCCAATGAAAAAGGAAAAGAAGAACCACAAGAGAAACAGTAATCATAATTTCGATTAAAGTTCCTTTAACTGATGCGATTGCTTTTTCTATTAAATCACTTCGGTCATAAGAGGTTTTAAAAGTAACCCCTTCAGGCAATCCTTTTTCAACTTCTTTCATTTTTTCCTTGACTGCCGTTATTACCTTATCAGCATTTTCGCCATAACGCATTACCACAATTCCGCCAACAACTTCACCAGTGCCATTTTCATCAAAAATACCTAGTCTCAAATCGCCACCCATTTGTATTGAACCAATGTCTTTAACTTTTACAGGAACGGAATTATAATTTTTAATAGCAATCTCTTCCACGTCCTTTATGTTTTTGATATATCCTAATCCTCTTATAATGTATGACATATCACTCATTTCGAATTTTCGCCCACCAACATCGTTATTATTAGCCTTGACTGCATTCATCACTTCCATCATACTCACATTGTAGTACTGCATTTTCAAGGGATCTAACACTAATTGGTACTGTTTTTCAAAACCCCCAAATGATGCTACTTCAGCCACGCCGGGAACAGTTTGTAATGCAAATTTCACGTACCAATCTTGTAAAGCTCTTTGTTCTCCCAAGTCCATACCGTTAGCCTCTAAATGATACCAAAAAACGTGACCCACACCTGTGCCATCGGGTCCAAGTGTTGGAACTACATTTTGAGGCAACAAGCGTTGGGCATAATTTAGTCTTTCCAATACACGGGTTCTTGCCCAATAAATATCGACATCATCTTCAAAAATGATGTAAACAAAGCTCATCCCAAACATAGATGCGCCTCGAATGTTTTTAACCTTAGGAATACCTTGCAGGTTGGAAACCAAGGGATATGTTACTTGGGCTTCGATAACCTGTGGACTTCTTCCCATCCACTCCGTAAACACAATAACTTGATTTTCGGATAAATCAGGAATGGCGTCAATGGGGTTTTGTTGGACGCTGTAAACTCCCCAAGCAAATAAGCAAGCTGAAACCAGCAAGACAACGGCTCGATTTCGTAGTGAGAATGTTATTAATTTTTCTACCATAATGTTTAGTTTTCTAATGAAAGACTATCTTTTGTTTTATTTATCCAATTGATTACTTCCTCTTTTTGAGCAGGTGTTACTATTGCATTTTTATGAAGTAACGTGTAGGACGCTAAGGGCATTTCATCAGATTTTATTTGTTTGATGATAGCTTCTAATTTGTTTTCTTGTTTTCGCTTGGAGTACTTTCCAAATTCATTAAAGTTCAAATCCTTCTTACCCTCTTTAATATGACTTTCCATAAAAAACCGTGCTGGCTGAATGTAAGAATATAATGGATAATTAGTATTGTTACTGTGACAATCGTAGCAAGATGTCCGTAAAATAGTTTCAACATTTTTAGGAACATCGTACATTTTTGTGAAATTTGCAGTTAATTCCTGCTCATAACTTTCATTACGAGCAGGTTGATATAACTGCATCAACAAAAAAATAACAAACCCGATTATGAGTATTTTCTTGATGATTTTTTTCATTTTATAATTGTTTTTTCATAGAACCACAAGTAAGCATTTTCGAACCGTAGTAAGGATTTTTTATTTCTTTGCTTTCACTTATCCAAACAGCACCTTTGTTGTCATCTGCCATTGGGCAAAAATCCAGATATAGTTTTTGACTGGTTCCAAATAATTGAATTAAGTCATTCATATCCTTACTTAACATTACAAAATGTTCTCTTTGATGTTCTATCTTTCCTCCATTATCTCCAATATGCTCTGCGTGTTCTTTGGCATCATCAGAAATATCAATATATTCTGTTTTCAATTTTGGATCTATTGCATTGGTATTGACTTTATTGAAAGTTGCATATAATGCTTTACCCGCATTGGCTGCTCCTTTTGTATCGTCTTTTGTGAGTGCGTTTTTGAGTTTTAAATAGCCAGAGATTATTTCGCTTGTTGAAAATGTTGTTTGGGTAACCGATGTAGCTTCAGTATTAACTTCAACTGTTGTTGTATCATTATGACTATGACTACCATCAGTATGATCATGAGCTGCTTCATTTTGTACAACTGGTTCGGTTAATTCCATTCCACATTTTGAACATTTTTCACCTTTTTTTCCTGTAACCTCTGGGTGCATAGGACACGCGTATAATTGCGAGGTACTCTCTGTTGTTTCCGAATTAGTTGTTGCAGCTTCTTTATTTTTTTGATTACAAGAAACTAGTACAAATGCCATCGCTATGGCTGAAAGGATTAGATTTTTCATTTTATTATTTTTTTTAATTGATATTGTTGGTATTTGCAACATTTTTTGATGAATATTTTTTTGAAAACCCATTTTTATATAGAAATTAATTTTTTCGTTTTATAGGGTCATTAAAATCATTGCATCCTTATTATTGGTATCATGTGCATTGAATTAAACTAAAAGGAAATTTAAAATTTATGCGACTGGATTATTTTTTCTTACCCTCCGTTTTAGTCATTTCCATTCCACATTTAGGACATTCCCCCGGTTTGTCAGAAGTTGAGCCATCCATTGGACAAACATATTTTGTTACAATTTTAGTTTTAGGTTGACTGCCTTTTGTAGCGTGAGTATCTATCTTTTCGGTAATTTTTACCATTCCAGTTCCACATTAACAAAATGACAGCACAACAAAGCCAGCCTTTTGAAAATGAAATTAACTGAGAAAGTAAATGATTTAAAGCAATAATTGCTTTTGATTTGACACAATTATGGCTATCAAATTTAAAATTTAGCCTATTTTTGGTATAAGCCATAAAGAATTGAAACCAGACGAAATGGAGGTTTCGTAATTGTAAAAATTTTGTTTTTCTGAAAAGAAATTAAAAATATTTTTATTAAAGTTCAATTCATTAATAGAAACAGATGTGTTGCAAGAAGAAGCACAACCACATTTAGAATGGCTGCATTTTCCTCCACAACCTTTATGATTTTTATTCTTCGAATGATTATCACCTTCGCAACAATCTTTTTTATCTGTTTTAGAAGAGATTTCTTTTTTGCAAGATTGTTTTTCTGAATTGTTTCCACACGCAAAAGTTACCATTGGCATCAAGAAGAAGCCAAGTACAACGATTAATAAAATGTGAAACTTTTTCATTTGTATAGAAAATCTAATACTGAACAAAGTTAGAGAAATAATCTTAATTTTCAATAAAGACTTGTTAAAAAAATTTCATCACTACTATTTTGTTTTGATTTATATTCTCATTAAAAGTATTATTAGGGAAGCAAATAGATGAAGACTAAACTACTTAAATCTTTGTTATGAGTGTTAATTTCATCTATGTAAAAATTTAAATCATATAAATGGATTAATTCCTCATTATTATCTGGTATTTGAGCCAGTTGATATAAATTGTAGTTTTTCAGGAAAACTATTATATCGAAATTTTGAGTTTTCTCATCATAATCTAAAGTTAGAAATTTGAATTCACTAGCTTTTAATGTAATTTCATGGAAGATATATGACTATTCAAATCCATCGATAATTTTATCAATTGTTTCCGTTTGTGGAATAAAAGCGATGAATTTCCAGTTCTTCAGTTGGGATACGTTATCAATTAACTGGTTTCATAATCAACAATTATATTTCTTTTAATTTGTAAAAATTACTAATCTACATGTTACAAGTGTTCAGTAAATTAAAAACGATCTTTTAGTCCTAAAAACAAAAATACTGATTATCAATTAATTAAACTGTTTTTATTTCAGCGGGGTGTCACTAAACATAATTGAAGAATCAATTATAATAGAACATTTACAAAAAAATTAACATTCGAGTCAGCTAATAAAATTGTAGATTTGTGCCCAGTATGACAAAAAAGTTCTACATATTGCTACTCGTTATGCTTGGTTTTCTTTTGGGACCAACGCTTACTTATGCGCATGGGACAAAAAAAGAAATGCCATGTTGTAAAAAAGAATTTACAGTAAAAGACTGTTGCAAGAAAAAAGATTCTAATAAGAAAGAACACAATTGCGATAATAGCTGTGTAGGTAATTCTTGTGGTTGCCCAACTGCTTACTGCGGTTATTCCTCGATACTTTCTTTCCAAACAGAAAATAATTCTCTTTTTAGTTTTTCAGAAAGGAAACAAAATTACTATTATTCAGAAATCTTTATTTCTTCAGATTTCCGTTCTATCTGGCTTCCACCTAAAATAAGCTAGATTCATTTCCTGACAGTTACAAATCTGTCTAATCCAAAGCCTGTTTTATGGCTTAAAAAATCATTAAATATTAATCCAATCAACGCTATTCATAGCTCTAAATACTATGGTTTCTGTCATGCTCTAGGATTAATTCATTCAAAATTATAAAAACAATGAACTCAATAAAAAAATTATTGATGGCAATGACTCTATTGCTATCAGTCACTTTCGCCAGCGCGCAAATAAAAAACAAAACAACTGAAACCGTAAAAATCAATGGTAATTGTGGCATGTGCAAAAAAACTATTGAAACGGCTGCAAACATTGATAAAGTTGCCAAAGTAAATTGGGACACGAACACCAAAACCGCTACAGTTACCTACGATACTAAGAAAACCAATCTTGATGCCATACTAAAACGTGTTGCAGATGCTGGATATGACAATGAAAAATTTAGTGCCCCAAATGCTGTTTACGATGAATTGCATGGATGTTGCCAATATGATAGAGAAGCAAGTCCTAAAAAAGCGGAGTAATCATAATCAATCATTTAAATTAAATTTCATGTTCAAAATAAAAAATATAATCACATTACTCTCCCTGATAGCAACTGTTTCTATAGCAAGTGCACAAATAAAAATAGGAGATTCTTTTCCAGATGTTCAGCTTCAAAACAATAAGAACGCTACAGTTAAACTAAATACTTTTAAAGGAAAAACAGTTTTGGTAGATTTTTGGGCATCATGGTGCGCACCTTGCCGAATGGCTAACAAAAAATTGGTAAAAATGTATGACCAATACAAAGGTCAGAATTTTGAAATTGTTGGAATTTCAATTGATATCGATAAATCAAAATGGTTAAAAGCCATTGAAAAAGACAAAATGAAACACCAGCAATTAATCGACCCGAAAGGTTTTGATGCCAAAACGGCTGTGGCTTTTGGAGTTGAAGCACTGCCTGAAACCTATCTTTTTGATGCATCAGGAAAACTGATTGCCATAAACCCAACCGAAGCACAAATAATTGCTCAAATCAAAAAAAACAAAAAATAAAATGAAAACATTACATATAAAATTCGTAGCCGCTACACTTTTAGTATTATTAACTGGTGTAAAATCATATTCTCAAATCACTAAAGCCGAAATAATGGCAACAGGATTAACTTGCTCTATGTGTTCTAATGCTATAAACAAACAGTTAAAATCCTTAACTCAAGTTGATAGTATTGGTACCGATTTAAACACCAATACCTTTACTGTTTACTTTAAGAAAAACAATACATTACAACCTAAAGTGTTGAAAAATGCGGTTGAGAAAGCTGGTTTTTTTGTAGGTTCTATGGTCTTGACCGCAAAGTTTGATACTCCAAAAATTGAAGATAATGCAACAGTAAAAATCGATGATGTTACGTATACTTTTATAGATACTAAAAACGCAGTAGCTGATACAGAAGCAAAATTCAGAGTTTTGGATAAAGGTTTTGTAACCCAAAAAGAGTATAAAAAACTAATTAAATCATATTCAAAATATCCTGGTTATGCCACGGAAAATGAAAATGATTATTATTTAAAAGCCTTATAAAAATGAAATATCTATCAATTGTTTTCTTATTACTTGTTTCATTCAAAATAGATGCACAGGAATTATTTGTAGTAACCGAACCCGCTAGTAATGTTCCGGCGGGTTCTATTGGGGTTCGGGTTGGTCAATCTCTTATGAAAAATCAACTGGAAAGTGGGTCTATGTATAATTTAACGCCCGAAGTTACTTGGGGAATAAATAAAAATATCATGGTTCGTACCTCAGCTTTTCTTAGTAACCAAGAAAATGGATTGGGACTTAAAGGTGGTGGTTTTTATGCTAAATATCGTTTCTTTTCTGTAGATGATTTACAAAGTCATTTTAGGATGGCTGCCTTTGGACGATACAGTTATAATAACTCTTTTATTAATCAGGAAGCTATAGACTTAATGGGAGGAAACTCTGGTTACGAAGCTGGTCTGGTAGCTACTCAGTTAATCCATAAAGTTGCCATAAGTTCTTCTGTAAGTTACGCGCGGGCACTTAATAACAGTGATTATAGCTTTCCGGATTTTTTGGGTAACAGCGCAGTAAATTATACGTTCTCAGTAGGGAAATTAATGTATCCAAAAAATTATACAAGTTTTAAACAAACCAACATCAATGCGATGCTGGAATTTACTGGACAAACGATAACCGAAAACGGAAAATCATATCTGGATGTAGTTCCTTCGATTCAGTTTATCATTAACAGTCAGGCGAGAATTGACCTTGCATACAAAAAAGAATTGTATAGCTCGATGCAACGTGCCACATCTGATGGTGTTTTCTTAAAACTGGAATATACTTTTTTTAATGTGACCAAATAAATTACTTCGCCAAGATTTTAATTTAAATCTAAAGTTCATAAAATAAGTGTTTCGATGGCAAAAGACCATCGAAACACTTCCTATGGCTTATCGGGAAATGACACGTGTAAAATCAAATTATCACCAGAACAAATCGTTCTGATTAAACTTATAAAATGAAGAAAATCTTTTATTTATTACTCTTGGGCTTTGTTTTTGTCAAAGTCCAGGCACAGATTATAAATCCTGTGAAATGGGAACCTAGAATCGAGAAGAAATCCACCTCAGAATATGTACTTACTTTTAATGGTAATATCGAAGCAGGTTGGCACGTATATTCTCAATTTACACCTGAAGATGGTCCTCTTCCTGCCGAATTCATTTTTCATGATAACAAAAGCAATTATGAATTTATTGGAAAAGCAACCGAAAGTGAAACCAAACGAGAGTTTAATGAAATCTTTGGTGTCGATGAAATCTTCTTTTCCGATAAAGTTACTTTTACCCAATTAATCAAACAGATTAATCCAGAAAAGGAAATTATACAAGTGGAGCTTTCTTACCAAGTTTGCAAGGAAAACTGTATTAGCGAAACAAAATACTTTGAGTTTAATCTTAAAACGCTTGAAGCAAAAGAAATCCAAGCTGCGGATATTGTAAATGAGAAAACTACTAAAACTGATGCGAATTCCACAATAGAAAAACAACCAGAATCGAAAGAATCTGATTCGAGTTTATATATGATTTTCTTTATCGCTTTCTTATCTGGTTTTGCAGCCTTGCTTACTCCTTGCGTATTTCCTATGATTCCCATGACGGTAAGTTTCTTTACAAAACAAAGTAAAACCAAAGCCAAAGGGATCAAAAATGCGATTATTTATGGTATTTCGATTATCTTGATTTATGTATTTTTGGGAACAGTAATTACCTTAATTTTTGGTGCCGATGCACTAAATGCATTATCTACCAATGTATGGTTTAATGTTATTTTCTTTGTATTATTAGTTGTATTTTCGTTATCATTTTTAGGTGCTTTCGAAATCATGTTACCTAATTCTTGGGCAAATAAGGTAGACCGTCAAGCGGATAAAGGTGGAATATTAGGAATCGTATTCATGGCATTGGCTCTTGCAATCGTTTCCTTTTCTTGTACCGGACCAATTATAGGAACTTTACTGGTTGAAGCAGCTTCCAAAGGAGGTATCGCACCAATTGTAGGAATGTTAGGTTTTTCTTTTGCTTTAGCATTACCCTTTATGTTATTTGCCATGTTCCCAGGTTGGTTAAATACATTACCAAAATCTGGCGGATGGTTAAATACAGTAAAAGTATTTTTAGGTTTTATAGAATTAGCTTTAGCATTTAAATTCTTGTCTAATGCCGATTTAGTATTGCAATTGCACTGGTTTGAAAGAGAAATATTTTTAGCCATTTGGATAGCGATATTCGGTACTTTGGCATTCTACTTATTCGGAAAGATAACTTTGCCACATGATTCTCCTTCATCTTCTATTTCGGTAGGACGATTATCTATCGGGTTGGTGGTATTGGTATTTACAATTTATCTTATTCCTGGTTTATGGGGCGCACCTTTAAAACTTATTAGTGGTTTCCCTCCACCTATGACCTATAGCGAATCTCCATATGGTGTAGGAGGTTCCAACAGAGAATCTACATCAGCAATAGCATTACCAGACGGCGCACATAAAGGTCCACACGACATTGTTGCCTTTACAGACTATGAAAAAGGATTAGCTTATGCTAAAACAGTAAATAAGCCAATCCTTTTGGATTTTACAGGATTTGCTTGTGTGAATTGTAGAAAAATGGAAGATTATGTATGGTCAGATCCTCGCATTTTACAAATCTTGAATAATAAAGTTGTTCTGATCTCACTATATGTTGATGATAAAAGAGAATTACCAATCAATGAACAGTATATTTCAAAAGAAACTGGTAAAAAGATAAAATCAATAGGTAATAAATGGAGTGATTTCCAAATCACTCGTTATAAAGCAAACGCTCAGCCGTATTATATCATATTGGATACAAAAGAGAAAAGTTTAAACCAACCAGCTGGATATTTGCCAGACATTGCTGAATATGAACAATGGCTGAAATTAGGTATTGAGCAATTTAAAAAATAAAAAAAAAAGCTGTCTCAAAACTAAAATAAGTCCTTTAGAATTGAATATTCGAGACATAGTCTCCGATAAGGAGTCTGAACTAAAAACAGAAAAAGAGGTTGTTTCACTAATTGTGAGACAGCCTCTTTTTATAATGCAATATTTTTAGGGTTAAAAAAAATAACTTTTAAAATACTTTAATTTTATTGGGTAATGGTTCGAACTTCCTATAGACCACGAAAATTAGTAATAAAATGGATTTGATTGATTGTTGATTGTGACCTTATTGTACGATACAATTGGTTCCGCATCTGCACAAGGCATACAGGAAAGTATTAGAAAAATAATTGATAGTTTAGCTTCATCATCTTTTGTTAATTTCGGATATTTTGGAAATACCCAGTGACTGCATTGTACGCGCCGAACGCTGTTCCTTTATGGTATTCATAAGTTGTGTGGGATCACTCATAGCATATCCAAAAGCACTATCTGCCATATTTGTAAAACAAGTGGAAAGTTAATGTCCCCTCTTGTATGGTTTTTATTACCTGTTTATTAGGAACTAGCGCAGACAGTATCAGTTTTTTCACTTCGTGGTCTGTTCTGTGAAATGTTCTATTAAGTTGGGTAATTTTAATAATTGTCCTTTTTCTGTGTTGACATACAGAAATATAAATAGGAAGGATATTGCAATTATTTTTTTACGGTTGTAAAATAGGAATGTTATTTCTAAAACTCATAAAAATATAGTAATTCAAATTGATAATTATTTCTGCTTATGAGCTATTCTTACACCATTATTAATCTAATTATTCCAAAAAAGTTTAATTTTAACTGCACAGTAAAGGAGGTAGAGGAGAGAGAATTCCATTCACGAGAAGAAATAAAATCGATTTATTCAAAATATTTTTTAACCGTTAGACTGAGTTGAGTTAAGGATATTTTGCTGTTTTACCATTCTTGCTCATATTCATAAAAATTCACATTTCATTTATAAGCTGAAATCTAATAACTTTTTGTAATTTGTAGTATATTTACCTTCTTTAGGAAGTTTTGCAAATTAATATTTTTAAAGCTTACAATATGTTTAGAGAGTTACACTTTTAGCATCAAATTAATTCCTCCGTTTTTGGCAAGTTTTAATCCCTAATTGATAAGTTTTTCATACCGCCATAACACAAAAAAAGATGCTTAAGCATCTTTTTTTGTGTTCGTTTTCAAAACAAAATCATCATTAATCTTAGAACCATATTTTTTTTCAATCAATTTGAAAAATTCGGATAATTCAATTTTTTTGTAAAAGCAGATAATTGCCAGTGTTGATAAAGGTATTCGGTAGCCATCATCATTTTTAATCTTAGTTAGAACATGAGGATGTATTCCGAGTTCTTGACTTTGAGATAGATTTGATTTTTCACCTGAAATCCATTCTTTTTTAATGTAGTTACAAACAAATCTATCGAGCAAAAATATTTTTGCTTCACTACTTTTGTTGCTATTGCTTTTATTATTAACCATCACAGCAAAAGAAAATATTTTTCATGAATTTCATTGGCACGATAGTGCTAGTTTTGAATAACTTTGTTATATTTGTAACATAATTTATATATTTGCGATTCTTCATATAAAATATTTGAAGCATTCGCTTAGAATCTCGTATCAGAAAATTGGCGTTTTATAACCACGAGATGATAAGTAAGATGCTCACGTCCCATGGCGTGGGCTCACTTATTTGTGGTTAAGGTATGCCAATGCCTCTGATGCAATAAGCTGAGTTCCATGCCATTTTTTATGCGCAAAAGTTACTCCCTTTTATTCTTAGCAAATCTTCTTTTTTACAGTATCGTAAATCAATCAATTAATTGAATTAGTTAGTTTGGAAACGCACTGCCTGCGTTGGGCTGCAACTGGCAACGGCAGTGTACTTTCCTAAAAAAACAACAATATAAATTCAAAAGCCTTTGCACCCAAAAAAAGAGTGCTCTCAAGATCTGTGGTAACAGCAATAGCGCAAATCGAAATAATAAATTGAAAAACAGGAAACAAACAACGAAAACATGAAATACTATAAAACTATAAAAGTTACTTTAATTCTAGCTTTAATTACACTGATAATTTGTTGGCTTTATGGTTCCGATGCTTTTATATAAATAGCAATAACTAAGAAAAATAACTATTTATTTTCACATCACACAGCTTGCTCAGATGTGACAACACCTAATAAAATACTGATAACGCCTATGACTTAAAAAATAAAAATCTATGCCTTAGCGCTTTCGAGGCTAATCACAAAAAAAAGGCCCTCTAACTCTTCTTGGCGGACGAATAGAGGACCAAAGCAAACTAAACCGAAGTCTAACTAAACCAATTCAAAAGTATGAAAAAAAAATCATTTTTGAAGTTTTGGACAACAACACAACTGTCCAAACTGTACTGCATCCTTTTCCTGTGCTTCATAACAGGATTAAATGCGCAAACACGATCTATCAAAGGTAAAATTACCGATGATACCAGCACAGTTCCTGGTGTAACCATAAAGGTTAATAATAAGCCAACAACAGCATTTTCTGATGAAAATGGAAATTACACCATACTAGCAGCGGAGAATGATGTTTTGGTTTTTTCCTATCTAGGCTATAAAACGATTCAAATTGTAGTTGCAAATCAAGCAACTATCAATGTAAAATTGACTGAAGATGCAACTACTTTAAAAGAAATCGTAATCAATGCCGGATATTATTCTATAAAAGAAAAAGAGCAAACCGGTAGTATTGCAAGAATGACTGCAAAAGACATCGACAAGCAACCTGTCACAAATGTACTAGCTGCAATGCAAGGAAGAATGGCAGGTGTCAATATCATTCAAGATGGGGGAACTCCCGGCGGTGGTTTCCAAATTAAAATTAGGGGTCGCAACAGCATTCGTCTTGATGGGAATGAGCCATTATACATTATTGACGGAGTTCCCTATTCAAACGAGTCCATAGGAAGTACGAATACTTCAACGGCATTACCAAGCCAAGCCAGCCCGCTCAACAGTATTAATCCCAATGATATAGAAAGTATCGAAGTATTAAAAGATGCCGATGCGACTGCAATTTACGGCTCAAGGGGAGCAAATGGTGTGGTATTAATTACTCGAAAAAAAGGAAAATCAGGCAAAACTAACATTTCAGTAACGGCCTCAACAGCCGTTGGTACAGCGACTAAATTTGTAGATCTGATGAATACGCAGCAGTATCTGTCGATGCGTAAACAAGCATTTATCAATGATGGAATTCCAATCTCGGATACTGATTATGATGTAAATGGAACTTGGGATCAAACTCGATATACCAATTGGCAAAAGGAATTATTAGGTGGTACAGCAACAATCAATGACTTTAGAACCAGTATCTCTGGTGGTAGTGAAACAACACAATTCTTGATTAGTGGGAACTACAGAACCGAGGGAACAGTCCTTCCGGGAGATTTCAGGTATATTAAAGGAGGGATTCTTAGCTCAATAAACCACACTTCTTTAGATAAGAAATTCAAAATCTCTTTTTCGGGAAATTACACGGCACAAGATAATCTACAAGCAGCGACAGATTTGACGTTAACAGCGCGTTATTTGGCACCAAACGCTCCCGCACTTTACGATTCAAATGGTAATTTAAACTGGGAAAATGATACCTTCGAAAACCCTTTGGCACCTCTAAAAAGCACCTACCGTGCGAACACCAATGACTTAGTAACCAACAGCGTGTTGACTTATGAACTACTTCCAGGTTTAGAAATAAAATCAAACTTTGGTTTTACCGATCTAAAAACCAAGGAAGTTAGAACGATACCATCCACCATTTACAATCCCGTTTACGAAGTTGGGAGTGATAATTCCTTAATGTACTTAAACCTTACAAGCAGACAATCATGGATTATTGAGCCACAACTAAGAGGTTTCAAAACTTTTGGAAACCACAAATTTGATGTACTACTGGGGATGACAAGCCAACAGCAACGCACAGAACGCCTATTTCAATCGGGTATTGGTTTTGCAAACAACAATCTGATTAACAACTTAGCTTCTGCAATTACAAAAAACACAACCAATAGCGATACCTTTTTATACCGTTACCAAGCTTTTTTTGGTCGCATCAATTACAGTTACAACGATAAATACTTTTTAAACTTTACAGGTCGTCGGGATGGCTCCAGCCGATTTGGGCCAGGCAAACAATATGCTAATTTTGGTGCTATTGGTGCTGCATGGATTTTTAGCAAAGAAAAATTCAATCCAGAAAACAGTAAAATGAGTTTTGGAAAACTCCGATTTAGTTATGGAACTACGGGCAATGATCAAATTGGAGATTATCAGTTTTATGATACCTACGGTACAACAGGTGCAAATTATCAAGGCATAATTGGGTTACAACCTACACGACTATACAATGCCGATTTTGGATGGGAAACCAATCGTAAACTAGAATTAGCTTTAGAAACTGGTTTTTTTAAAGACAGAATTTTTAGCACGCTAGCGTTGTATAGGAATCGCTCGTCGGATCAATTGGTGGGTATTCCTATGCCAGCTACAACAGGTTTCTTGTCATTGAATGCGAATCTTGATGCTACCGTTGAAAATTCAGGTTTTGAATTTTCCGTAAGAACCCTAAATATTGATTCAAACTCTTTTAAATGGTCAACGAACTTCAATGTGGCCGTTGCAAAAAATAAACTACTTTCTTTCCCGAATCTTTCAGGTTCCACTTTTGCAAATCGGTATGTGATTGGACAATCAATTGATATTGTAAAATTATACCAAAGCAAAGGTGTTAATCCACAAACAGGATTATACGATTTTGAAGATTTAAATGGGGATGGAAGCATAACAGCAGGAGACAAGCAAATTATCAAGGACTTATCTCCTAAATATTTTGGAGGCATCCAAAACCAATTGGACTATAAAAATTGGCAATTGGATTTTTTATTGCAGTTCGTAAAAAGAGACAATTACGATTACATATCAAATGTTCCGGGCGGTGGTCAAGTAAACCAAAGTAACAATAGTGGTGATGCTTGGCAGCAAATTGGAGATCAAAGCAGTTCGCAACTGCACACTACAGGACTAAATGGTGCAGCGGTAAGCACCTATTATAGGTACATAGAAAGCGATGCTGTAATTACAGACGGCTCTTTTATCAGACTAAAAAATATTTCACTTTCCTATGATATTCCGTTACAAGCGACCACTAATGTAAAATGCAAACTTTTTATTCAAGGTCAAAACCTACTGACATTTACATCTTACAAAGCAGGTGATCCCGAGTTTAAGTTCTCAGGATTCCTCCCTCCGCTAAAAGTGATCAGTGGTGGAATGACTTTAAACTTTTAATCCTCAAAAAAATAGTAATATGAAAAATTTACAATTTATAACGGTACAAACAAAGCCATTTCAGGTGTATCGCATTCTTTTGGTTTTGGCACTGATACTGTCTTCAAGTTCTTGTAGCGATTTTGTCGAGGTTCCATTACCTAATTCTCAGCTTACAGGAACTACAGTTTTTGAAAGTGAATTGACAGCAAATGCAGCAATGGCACAAATCTATGCACAACTTCGTGACGGCGGCATCCTATCTGGATTACCTACTGGTGCATCTGTTAGAATGGGATTGTACGCTGATGAATTACAAGATTATACCAACTCTACAATTGCCCTACCTATTTACAACAATGCGCTTACGGCTGACAATGCTACAGTGGCATCACTTTGGACTTCAAGCTATAGTCAAATATATAACGCAAATTCGGTTATTCACGGTGTTGAAAATTCGACTAGGTTACCTATTGCGGTTAAAAACAGAGTGTCGGGCGAAGCACTATTCGTTCGTGCTCTAGTGCATTTTTATCTGTTGCAAATTTATGGTAGCATCCCCTATATTACAGGAACCAATTATGAAATTAATAGAAAAGTTACTCGCAGTTCTGCTGATGAAGTATATACAGAAATCGCGAAGGATTTGGAAAGTGCCAGTACTAGATTGCCTGAAAACTATAGTTCTTCGGATCGTGCCAAACCCAATAAAATGGTGGCCAAAGCTATGTTGGCCAGAGTATATTTATACATGAATAAAAATACAGAAGCAGCAAATGAAGCAACTACTGTTATTAATAGTCCGCTTTATGCTTGGGAAACGGATTTAAACAAAATTTTTCTAAGAAATAGTAAAACTACTATTTGGCAATTAGCATCAGCAACAGCGGTACGAAATAGTAATGAAGGTACAACTTTTATTTTCGTATCTGGACCTCCACCAGTTTGTGCGCTTCGTGCCGATTTTATGAATGCATTTGAAACAGGCGACCAACGCAAAGTGAATTGGACAAAGTCAGTTACCACCGGACTAAATACTTGGAATCATCCCAATAAATACAAACTACGTACCGCAACAACAAGTTCGCAGGAATATTCTATTGTGTTGCGTTTAGCAGAACAATATTTAATTAGAGCCGAGGCAAGAGCAAAACTAGGCGATTTAGCGGGTGCAAAAGAAGATTTAAATAAGATAAGAACAACCGCAGGCTTACCAATAATTACCTCAACTATTGCAACTGAAATTTTAACTGAAATTCAAAAACAACGAAGATTTGAGTTTTTTACTGAACACGGCCATCGCTTTTTTGATTTAAAGCGCAGTGGAACAGCCGATGGAATACTATCTGTTTCAAAACCAGGCTGGAACAGTTCAGATGTTTTGTGGCCTATTCCAGAGCTAGAATTGAATGCAAATCCAAATTTACAACCACAAAATACAGGTTATTAAAGTTATGAAGCTATTAAAAAACCATAGTAATCACAATTTAGGTTATTCTTGTAAAAAAACAATTTTGAAATTTTGGATAGTAATATCCTGCTCTATTTACGGGCAGGATAATTCCAAAAGGAATATTGCTGAATCAGAGTATGAAAGGTGGGGCAAATTAGAAAACAGAGCTATTTCCCAAAAGGGAAACTGGATATCATTTGATATGCAGTACAGCAATGGTTCAGATACATTATTTGTAAAACATACGCAGAAAAATATTGGATTTAGTTTTCCACTAGGAACACAGGGCAAATTTGGCGGTGAAATTGCATTTGGTGCCTTTCAAGGAGATAAAGTAATAGTAACCAATTTAGAAAATAGTGAAAGTACTGTTATATCGAATAGTGCTGCTTTTGAATTTGCCAACAGCGGAAAAATTATTGTGAGCTATTCCAATGATGGGGAATTAATACTAAGGAATATCAAAAATGAAGAAATCATTCAACTTCCAAATGTAACGGAATACCAATTGGACCAGCCTAATAATATCCTGTTTTATCTCACTAGCCATGAAGGGAAAAGTAGTTTCGGAACAATAAATCTTGGGACAAACCAAAAAACAGAATATTACACAACGCAAAACAAATTATCTGGTCTAACATTAGCAGAATATGGCAAAGGTGTTTTTTGGCTGGAAGAGGGCATCAACGGGAAATACACAAAACTGAATTTCTACAAAACCCAAGATAAAAGTATTCAAACCTTTGAACCAAAATCATTCTTAAATTTTCCAGAAAAGCATGAAATTGTTACCACAAAATCTTTCAAAATTTCAAGTGATGGTAAAAGAGTGTTTTTTGGAATCGCGAAAGTCAAAGAAGAGGCAACACCAAAAAAAGACGATGTCGAGGTTTGGGATACAGAAGATTTATGGATTTATCCAAAAGCAAGCAGAGAAAATCTTGAGGGGTACGCCACTTTATCGGTTTGGTTTATTGAAGAAAAGCGGTGGAATACGATTACAAATAAAGAACTTCCTTTTGTACAGCTTAACGGCAGTAAATCAGTTGCAATACTTTACAATCCAACTGCATATGCACCTCATTTTAAGCGCTATGGAGAGGTTGACTATTTCTTGTACAATCTGGCTGATGGCACCAAAAAGTTATTTTTAGAAAAGCAACCTGGTGAAAATTACTTATTGTCTTTTTCTCCAAATGGAGCATACATATGCTATTTTAAAGATAAAAATTGGTGGCTGTACAATATAAAAACACAATCTACGGTGTCAATTGTTCCACCTGCAGGTTCCGAATGGGTTTCAAATGATTTAAAGTACATAACAAGACCACATGTTTTTGGAATGAAAGGATGGAGTGATAATGGAGAATACCTTTTGCTACAAGACGAATTCGACGTCTATCAATTTAACATCAAAACAAATAAACTAAAACGCATTACTAATGGACGAGAAAGCGGTACCTACTTCACTGTAGATGGTTCAAATATCAAGCAAATAGGAAATGACAATTACAATGGTTGGGCTCTTACTGAAATTAATTCAGCTAATAATTTAATCGTTTCATCAAGAAATGCGGCCACCAAGTCACAACAATTTAAATTAGTTTCTACATCCAACACTTTAATTCCAGTAGCAAATAATGCTACAAAATCAGATGAACTGCGTAGAGCCAATAATGAAGTCTATGTCTATCGAGAACAATCACATAATGAGTCTCCCAGAATTGTATCTTTTAAAAACGGTGTAAATAAGGTTCTGTTTGAAAGCAATAATCATGATAAAAACTTTAATCAAGGAAAGGTAGAACTAATTTCATTTTCGAATTCAAAAGGAGACAAACTGCAAGGATTATTATATTATCCGGTAAATTATGAAGTAGGCAAAAAATATCCGATGATAACCAATGTGTATTCGCAAATTACAAACTCATTGCACGAATATAGCATTCCGACTTTATACAACGATACCGGTTTTAATGTAAAGCATTTTGTGCAACAAAATTATTTTGTATTATTACCAGATGTGAAATATTATGAAGGAGAAACCGGAAATAGTGCACTGGATTGTGTTGTTGCTGCAAACAATGCCGTTGTAAAAACAGGAATGATTGACTTAAAGCATATTGGCTTAATAGGGCATTCTTTCGGAGGTTATGAAACAAATTACATTATTACAAAATCGAATATTTTTGCAGCGGCAGTATCGGGTGCAGCAATTTCTGATATGGTAAGTTGGTATTTTAGTAACTCAAAAAGTCTCAATATCCCAGAATTATGGCGAAGTGAATCGCAACAATGGAGAATAGGAAAATCTATTTTTGAAGACAAAGAGTTGTACCTAAAAAATTCACCAATACTTTATGCAGATAATATTACTACACCATTACTGTCTTGGGTGGGTAAAATGGAGACTAATTTACCCTACGAACAGAGTTTACTTTTTTATAATGCATTGAGAAGAGCCAAGAAGAAGAATGTTTTATTGGTATATCCAAAAGACCAGCATGTAATTGTAATCAAGGAGAATAAAATGGACCTTACAAAACGAATTACCGATTGGTTTGACCGATATTTAAAGGAATAAAATAAATAAGTGCAGTTTGAAAAAACTGCACTTATTCGTTAATCTACGGATTAACAGTTCTAAAAAGCGGCGTAGAACAGGTCGTTTCACTATCTTTATCGAATACTTGTGAAGAACCACTCATACAAAAAGCATTTCCAGTAACATCGCAATCTACGTTTACCAGTTTACAACTGGAAGGGAGTGGTGAATGGATATAACCATTAATAATTGCAGTAGCCGTTTGGCTTTCTTTAGCCGTACTAGTGGTTACAGCAGCAGCACTAGCCAATGAGAATGCTACCATTGGAAGCACCATCAATTTTAAAAAATCTGTTTTCATAATAAAAAAATTAATAATTATTATTTCGATCTACTCTTTTCTACAGGTTTTCGATCTTACCCCTGATACCGGCCAGTATATCTTTCATTTTATTTTTTTAGTTGCGTTAACATTGGGGTCCCAAAAGTATATTTTACAATTTGATGTCCTACTATTGCATACAAGGCCTTTTCAGTTATCAATAAATCACTCATTTTCATTTTATTTTCGTGGTAGATGTAGAAACTGAATAAATAGATTTTATTCGTAATATCATAAACATCAATTATAGAAGCATGGTCCCAGTTTTTTTTACTTTCGTAACGACCACGAAGCCCTGATTGATTAAACAAAAGTTCATTAAAGGCAGCACTTCTTAAATTAACAGTATAAGGCGGAGCTGCAAGTTTACTATCCCCTGATTTTTTGACTCTGACTACTTTTAATTTAGCTCTGGTAGTGGTATCTATAGTCGTAACGTGATGGACAAGTTGCAAAGCTGTATCGGCTACAATAAATTGATTCCGATAGAAATACGTATAAACGATTTTCTTTAAACCCTCACTGTAAGTCAGGGTTCCGTCCGTGTCAAAAATACCGTCTATTTGTTTTTGTAATAAGTGCTTTTGCTTTCTAATTTTTAAAGAATCATCTAAAGCTATTGTACCCAATATATTTTCGTAAGTACCTAATTGTTGCCCTCTAAATACACAAAGAGTAGAATCAATTGGCTGTAATGTAGTAAAGTAAGGTTTTTTGGTAACCCAAATGGTAGCTTTCCAATCAGAAACTAAACCCCGATAAATGATAGGAATAGAACCATCATAAAGAAAAAAATGAGCACCCAAAATTTTTGTTTTAACGGCTCTAAAAGGTAAAGTATCCGGAGTAAGTTGAATAGAATATTGTTTTTTATGTTGCAATGTGCTGTCAAACTCAATGATAGTTAAAGGAGAAATGGTATTTCCTAAATAGATATTTCCTTTAGAGTGGCCGACAAAGTAAAATCCATAATTATTTAAGTTTTTTGTTAAAGTCCTTGATGCAACGTTAGGAGTAAATCGACGAATAAATGGATTTTGCTTCTTCATAGTATCCTCTGATGATAGAAATAAAAAAACAACGAAAAGCACACTTGATACTACTATTAATAACAGTGAGATAATCCCTTTTTTATCATATTGATGAAGCAACAGACTACAACTACCTATGAAAATGAAAAAAAGGTTGAAAATCAAGTGTTCATTCCATCCTAACTTTTCTAAAATTCCACCACAAGAGCATGGAATAAACGAACTAAAATTCAAAATCAAAATAATATATGTAGTAAAAACAGTCATTAAGCCCACTGATAAATAAAGGGCCTTTATTCGACTTACTCGCAGAGATAAAGCAACTACTAGTCCCAATTCCGCAAAAATTACAAGAAACGAGATAGAAGCAGCATAAGCACTTAAAAGTGGAGACTGGCCTAATTGTGTTTGAAAGTTTTCAAAATCAATTAGTTTACTGATTGCAGCATACGTAAACAAAATGATATACAGGAAGCAGACCATCTCTAAAAATACATTTTGTAATTTAATATTCAGTTTCATAGTACTTTTTATTTAAAGCAAAATTCTGAATTATAAAATGACTATAGTTGTCTTTTTGGGAGTAAGAGATGACTAAAACGGATAACTTTAATCCTCAACTGACGAAATAAAACCAACTTCATTTCGCTTTAATTCGTTGGGAGAAAAACCAAATTGTTTTTTAAATGATTTTGAAAAATTTGGATAATTATTAAAACCATTCATGACAGAAATATTTTTTAACGGTATTCCAGTATGTTCAATCATAAAGAAAGCTCTTTTGAGACGCTCTTGATTATAAAACTGATAAATACTAGTCTTAAAAAAATGGCGAAAACCATCTTTTAATTTATGTTCATTAGTACCAAATTTAGAAGAAAGCACCTTTAAGGAGAGAAGGGGTTCTTCAAGGTGTGCTAAAATATAATCATAAAGTTTTTGAATCAATAACGCATCTGCCTTTCGAGTTTTATTATGTTTCTCGTTTTCATTCCCATACAGTAAAGGACTATAAGTATCTTGACGTGCAGGAGTAACCAGATTTATTATAATTTCCGAACCATTAACCAACCTTACAATGTTACTGGCAACCGAAATAGGTAAATGTTCTTTAGGTGTAAAATCTAATGTAATAGTTGTAGGCAAAGTACTATTTGCATCAACTACTTCTTGAAGTTGTTCAAAAGAAGCTGTAGTAATAATGTCCGCCAAAGATAGGTTGATCAACTCAGATTCGGAATGACCCAAAAAGGAAGTAACTTCAGGAGTAAAGCTCTTGATTAAAAAAGACGAATCTAAAACAAATGTGCTTAGAGCTGTAACTTGAAGGGTCTTATGTGTATTAATGTAACCAATTTGAAAAACCGACTCCTGCATTTCTTCCGCTACCATATTAATTAAAACAACTAGCGTTTCCAATTGTTCATCATTTGAACTTAAAGGAATGCGCGTGTTGAAATTGCCACGTGCCATCTCAAATAACATTTGATGAATTGTAACAATACGCTCTTCGTTGTATGTTTTATTCATAAGATTCAACTTTTAATTTTTTATCTTATAGTAAACGCTAAACAAACCCTTTTAGATAAATTAAAGCGTCATCTTCTTTCGTGAAAATTTGAGTAGGTACAGAGGGCTTACTAATCTCTACATAAAAAGTACTAATAATCAAGGAAAGTTTTTCATTTACAATAAGTGCTACTGCTTGCGTCAAAATAGAGCCCGACTGTGCTAAATGATCTCTTCCAGCTTTCTCAGTAGCAACAACACCCCTAATATCACATAAAATAGGATAAGTACATTCGTTTTGAAAATGAATTCTATCGGTTACAACGCACTGGGCTACCCTTAAATCAATAGTAGTATTAGGCTTGTATTCAAAAAAGAGAATGCCCCCAGAGATCCAAAACCTGGCAAAATCATTCTCATAAAAATCATGTGCTGCAATCATGTTTTACGAATTTAATTTTTCTAATTTAACAAAAATATAAACATCTATTAATAAGACACTTGCCAATTTGGGATTATTTGTTGCAATTTGGAAGTTTTAGTTGTCAATTCGGGACTTTGACTTGTTATATCGGGAGTATTGAGGTATTGGATGAAATAACTTTCAATTTTTATGATGAATTTTAGATATCTAAATTTTTAAAACAACTTAAACAATTTAAAAATGGCAAAAATTAAGCACAATAATTTCATAGACACAGTTGATGAGGTTTTATCAGGAGCAAAAAAAGAAGGATTACTACATCTATATGCAGAAGACAAAAAATTGACAGGTAGGACAATCCAAGTTAAGGGAAAGGAAATGTTTCATTTTGGTACAACAGGTTACTTGGGACTCGAACAAGACATTCGGTTGAAAGAGGCTGCAATAGCAGCCATAAACAATTATGGTACACAATTCCCACTTTCAAAGTCATATATTTCGCATCCGCTTTACAGTGAACTAGAGCAAAAAATTGAATTAATGTATGGTATACCACCCATTATAACAAAGAACAGTACATTAGGACATTTAGCTGTTATCCCGACATTGATAAGAGATGAAGATGCCGTAATAATGGATCATCAAGTACATTGGAGTGTACAAAATGCGTGTCAGCTTTTAAAGCTACGGGGAATTCCAGTGGAGATGATCAGACATAGTAATTTGGAAATGTTAGAAGATAAAATCAAACAATTAACTACCAAATGCAATAAAATCTGGTATATGGCTGATGGTGTATATTCCATGTTTGGTGATTATGCACCTATCCCAGAATTATTGGCTTTGACTCAAAAATATTCTCAGCTTAATCTCTATTTTGACGATGTTCATGGTATGAGTTGGCGAGGTAAAAATGGAACTGGTTTTATTTTTGATATGATAGAAGAACTTCCAGAAAATTGTATTGTGGTGAGTACATTAAGCAAAACCTTTGGAGCCAGTGGTGCGACGGTATTTTGCAGGAATCAGAAACTAAGAGATAAAATCAAAAATTTCGGCGGTCCATTAACTTTTTCCGCTCAGTTAGAACCTGCATCTGTAGCAGCAGCAATCGCTTCGGCAGACATTCATTTATCTCCTGAAATAGAATTGAAACAAAAAGTGCTAGCGGATAAAATCGATTATTTTAACCAGTTATTATCAAACGGAAACCTCCCCATAATTTCAAAAAATGATTCGCCAGTGTTCTTTTTGGGTATGGGTACGCCTGCAACAGCTTATAAGTTTGTGCATCGCCTATTTGAAGAAGGATTTTTTCTGAACTTGGGAATTTATCCAGCAGTTCCAATAAAGAATACAGGAATCAGAATAACATTATCGAGCCACAATAAGCTAGAAGATATTACAGCCTTAGCTGATGCAATGGAATACCATTTTCCCAAAGCTTTGGAAGAAACAAATAGTAGTGAAATCAAAATCAGACGGGCTTTTGGAATGGACAATAAAAAAGCAGAAAATATTTCACAATCAAAAGAGCAGGAGCTTTTTATCGAAGAAAAAAATACCATTCAAGATATTGAAAAATCAGCATGGAATCAATACATGGGAAAACAAAATATTTTCGATTGGGATGGTATTGTTTATTTAGAAAAAACATTTAGTCAGCATCCAGACCCGACTAACCAATGGGATTTTTACTATTATATCATTAAAGACAACAAAGGTATCATAGTATTAATGACCTTTGTTACCTACGGTCTTTGGAAAGACGACATGCTGGCTACTGAGTCGGTTTCTATCCATTTGGAAGAAATAAGAAAGACTAATCCTTTATACCTCACCTCAAGAGTATTGGGTATGGGCTCTCTATTTACCGAAGGAGAACACTGCTTTATCAATCAGGAACATCCTTTGGCAGAAAAAGCATTGAAACTATTATTGGATAAGCTAGAAGAAAAATTCAATGACTTAAATGCAGACATGTTAGTTTTAAGAGATTTCGAAAAAGACAACAGCTACAACAAAATAATAGTAGATCAAGGTTATTTCAAAATAGACATGCCGGAATCCTGTGTAATTGAAAATCAAGTTTGGCATTCACACGAAGAGTTTACAAAAACATTATCGTTGCGTTCCCGTAAACATTTCAATAAAGAGATAGAACCTTATGAGAAGTACTATGATGTTGTAATAAAAGATAAATTGAGCAAATCAGAAATAGGAAGAGCATATCAACTCTACAACAATGTAAAAGACAATAATTACGCTATCAATACATTCCGATATACCCAAAAAATTTTCGAAAACATGAATGAAAGTCCCAACTGGGAATTTATAGTATTAGCCCTGAAAGTAGAGCCTAAAAATCCATTTGTAGGAGTTATGTTTTGCTACAAAAATGACAATCATACCTATGTACCGGAATTAATAGGTATGGATTATAAATGGGCGAAAGAATACCAACTGTACAGGCAATTGTTATTTCAAACCATAAAAAGAGCTAATGAGTTGCAACTTCAAAAGATAGATTTTGGAGTGTCAGCCTCATTTGAAAAAAGAAAATTAGGAGCTAGGATAATTCCAAAAGTAGCCTATGTTCAGGCAAGAGACAATTACGCAATGGAACTTATGAATACTTTGCAAAATGATTACAAATCAATTGCAAAATGACGAAAGATATTGACAACTAATATTTAAAAAGATGTTTGAAAAAGCGATTGAATCATTTAATGCTGTCTGCAATGAAATTTTAGAGGCAAACGATACAATGCAAAATAAGGCTTGCAATGGAATTGTATTGTGTAATAAAACATTAACGAACTTAAAAGAGATAGTTGATAAAAATGATTTCAACACCGTTCCGGAGGAGATCGATTTTTTCAAAAATATCAAACCCGTTCCTATGAGTTTATTGATCTATTTTACAGAAGTGCGTTCCTGCGAGCTAAGAATGCCAAAAGCGGGAAACACTTATAAAGTCGAATTCCTCCAAAAAGAATTGCGGAAAATTAATAAGTTCTTTTACAGAAATGCCGATTTTGTGCATTATATGGAACAAGGATACAGTTATCTGGATCATCAATTCTTTACTCGAAACCATCGCGATAATTTTCCCTTTACACCTATGACTGATTATTACCAATTTCCGGAATTTTCAACATCGCAAGACATGCTCTGGGCAAAAGTAAAGGCGATGTATCGATTTATTCATTACATCCGACAAGCACTAAAAAGACTAAAAGTGGATGATTCTGATATTTTTGAAGAAAAAAAGCATAAAGTATTGGTATGGACAGGGCCAAAAACAGCTTTGACAGAATTAATCTACGCCTTGTTTTCTAATGGAACAATCAATCATGGTGCGGCAGATATTAATATGATAACGACATCATTTGAAGATTTTTTCAACATCAAACTAGATAACATTTATAAAACCTATACTGAAATTAAAGCACGTAAAAGCAGTAAGACAAAATTTCTGGAGGAATTAACGCTAAACCTACAGCAAAAAATGTATAGAGAAGACCAAGAATAAAGCCTTAACCACTATGCCCACAAGCAGTAAATCCTGATTTTAAAAGGATATACTGCTTTTTTTTATGCCAGAATCAATCAAAGAACAATTATCAGAAAAATTAAGGTTTTTACTTTTTTCATACTACGAAAGCCATGGGGATAAAATCCAATAAAAGCTGCTGAATTTTATAAAAACATACTAAACAGTACTAATCTAAAAACAGAAATCATGGTTTCACTCATTTTTCATGAGAAGATCACTCAAATAATTGGAGCCTAAAAAGAGAATATTTTAAATCGAATAAGAAATCATCATTTTATGGAGAATTATTTTCCAGTAAAACCAAGGCTTTAAGAATTTTAAATGTTAAAGTTTTTCAGTACTACGAAAGCCATTGGGATAAAATCCAACAAAAGCAACTGAATTTTGTAAAAGCATTTTAAACAGTACCTCTATCTGGAAGAATTGCTACATACTGCGTATTGAACCTAAATTTTTGATTATGAATATCGACAGAATAGAATTTATGGCTTGGATGGAGCGAATCATGGAGCGATTTGACATCCTTATGGAATTGGCAATTGGGACTAAAAATCAACATGCGATTATTGATGGAGAAGAGCTGTTGGACAATCAGGATATTTTACAAATACTGAAGATAAGCCCACGATCCTTGCAACGTTACCGCTCTTCCGGTAAGTTACCCTATTATACAATTAGTGGAAAAATTTATTATAAGCTCTCAGATGTGCACCAGTTCATCAGAGAAAGCTTTACCTCTCCCTTGTCCAAAGCAAAAGTCAACGGCTGACAAATGATGTCAATTAAAGCCAACCAAAGAGAAACAGTGGCAGCTTCTTTACTTTCGGCATAGAAATAGAAAATATTCAGATTATGAGCGAACAAACTTTAGATACACCAAAATCTCCCGAACAATTATCTGAGATATTATTGGTACTGGATAAAGAGAAAAAGAAAATTCAGGCTGTAAAGGGCATTGATAAAAATGGCAAGCTGGAAACCGTTGAACCTATAAAGAAAAACCAGAACCAGTTTATGCGGGTGGATAAGAATGGCGATTTATTTTCTAACTTTTTTTCTAATTTTTTCAGCCAATTAAAGGATCCTACTCGTTTTTCCTTTTTCAAAGTTACTGAACCTGTCGCTATTGATATGGCAAATGAAATGCAAAAACAGATGGATAGACCAACTCCCGAAGTAGAACAGCTGATGAAGCAACACGAAGTGAAAGCAGAACCTGATAAAAATAATAATAAACAAGAAAATAGAAATAGTATGGAAACAACACAGACAACATCGGAAACAGGTGGATACCGTTACAAACCAGAACAGATTGACTGGGAAACAATGAACAATCTAGGATTGAATAAAGAAAAACTTGAAAAGATGAACCTCCTTGATCCTTTATTGAGAGGTTTTAAAACCAATGAGCTTGTACCAGTAAGCCTTAATCTCGGCACTGCCGTTACTCGGATGGATGCACGACTGTCTTTACAACAAAATGATGAAGGAGCGGTTGTGGTTGCTATTCATGGTATCCGCAAAGAACCTAATCTGAATTTTGCTTTTTTCGGTCATGAGTTCAGTAAGGAAGATAAAGAGAACCTGCTCCAAACAGGCAATATGGGGCGTGTGGTCAATCTGATCAATCCTAAAACTAATGAGACCATTCTCTCTATTGTCAGCGTGGATAGGCTGACTAATGAGCTTATTGCTCTGCGAACAGACAAAATCAAAATCCCTGATGAGATCAAAGGCGTGAAACTGGATGATGTACAAAAGCAAACCCTTATGGAGGGTAAGCCGCTTCATATAGAGGGTATGACTTCCAAAAAAGGAACTTCGTTTGATGCAGAGGTACAATTCAATGCCGACAAACGTTTTGTAGAGTTCTTGTTTGACAGGAATAATACCAATAAGCAGGTACAAGGTAATGAGAAAAAACAATCGCTGGAAACTCCGAAAACTTTTAGAGGTAAAGAACTGGATAATGAGCAGTATCAAAAGTTCAAAGACGGTCAGACTGTCTATGTTAGTGGATTGGTGGATAAGAAAGGTAAAGAATACAATGGTTACATCACTTTCAACAAGGGGACAAACAAAACAGATTTTTCTTTTCAAAACCCGAACAAAATCAAAGAAGAGGCAAAACCTACCGAAGCTCATAAAACACAGACGGCAGTCAATTCTGAAGGGAAAACTAATGAAGCGACCAAGAATATCAAAGAGCCTTTAAAATCAGGACAAAAAAATCCCGACAGCAAGGAACAGCTGGAGGAACAAGAAGCAGCCAAAGCACCGGCCAAATCTAAAGGCATAAAAAGGTAATTACTAAAAATGTATTGAATTATGAAAGTAGTGATTGCAGAAAAACCAAGCGTAGCCCGTGAAATAGCAGCCCTGTTAGGAGCCACCGAAAAGAAAGATGGCTACCTAATGGGCAATGGCTATTATGTTACGTGGGCTTTTGGACATTTGGTAGGATTGGGTATGCCGGAAGATTACGGAATTTCAGGATTTCAGAAATCATACCTGCCGATACTTCCAAATCCTTTTTTATTGACCGTCCGAAAAGTCAAAAAAGACAAAATCTATGTAGCAGATACAGGAGCGTTAAAGCAGTTAAAGGTAATTGAACATGTTATCAACCTTAGTGAAGAGATTATTGTCGCAACCGATTCTGGGCGTGAGGGTGAACTGATATTCCGCTATATCTATGAATACCTCAAAAGCTACAAACCCTTTGAACGTCTTTGGATTAGTTCGCTGACCGAAAAGGCAATCAAGCAGGGCTTTGACAACCTAAAACCTGGTAGCGATTTTGACGGATTATATCAGGCAGCGCAGGGCAGGAGCCGAGCTGATTGGCTTTTGGGCATAAATGCTTCTCAGGCATTAAGCATTGCCGCAGGCAACGGGATTTATTCGCTTGGAAGAGTTCAGACGCCTACACTTGCTTTGATATGCAGGCGTTATCTGGAAAATAGAAATTTTTCGGTACAGCAATACTGGCAAATACAGGTGTCCCATACAAAAGAGTTCATAGACTTTAAAAGCCTTTCCAAAAACAAATGGCAAGATAAAAAGCTGGTGGAAAATATATTAAAGTCCATGGAAAGAAATGGCAATACAGTTACGGTCACCACTGTAGAAACCAAAAATGTGACGGAACAACCGCCTTTGCTGTTTGATCTGACTGGCTTACAAAAAGAAGCTAATAAAAAGTTGAATCTGACGGCTGAAGAAACCTTGAACATTGTCCAAAGCCTGTATGAAAAGAAATTTATTACTTACCCACGCACTGGGAGTAAGTATATTCCTGAAGATATGTGGGCAGAGATTCCAAATCTTATCAGGGCTTTGCAGGAAATGGTAGCCTTCAAGCGAGCAATAACCAAAGTGAAATGGGGGCATTTCAATAAACGTATCGTAAACGACCTTCGTGTTACAGATCATCATGGTCTGCTGATTACGGACAAAATCCCTTCGGCATTAAAGGCAAAGGAAAATGCCGTTTACAATATGATTGCCTTTCGACTACTTGAAGCAATTTCACAAGCCTGTACAAAAGAGATAACCGATATTACTTTACAGGCTTTGCATTATGATTTTGCCCTGAAAGGCTGCAAGATATTGGAACCAGGTTGGCGGTCCATCAAAGGCAGTTTTTCAGATAATGATACTGGACCTATGCAGGAATTACCCGAACTAAAAAAAGGTGATGAACTCAAAATCAAAGATGCTTCGGTTTTGGAAAAGAAAACCAGACCACCTGTGCTTTATACTGAGGCCGGACTTTTATCAGCTATGGAAACGGCAGGAAAGGAGATTGAAAATGAAGAGGAGCGAAAAGCAATGCAAAACGTAGGTATTGGTACACCAGCCACAAGAGCCGCCATTATTGAAACCCTGTTTAGCCGTAACTATATCCAAAGGGAAAATAAATCCCTGATACCTACCGGTAAAGGATTGCAAGTCTATGAACTGGTCAAAGACAAGAAAATTGCCGATTTAGCAATGACCGCAGAGTGGGAGCTGGCTTTGCAGAAAATTGAAAACAACGAAAGTAATGCGGAAGCTTTTCAAAAAGAAATGGAAATCTATGCCACATCTATTACCAATGAATTGCTGCAAACGGCCATTGCACAAGAAAACACGCCTACCCTTGTTTGTCCTAAATGCAAAAAGGAGCAACTGATTATTAGGGATAAAATTGTTAAATGTCCTGATGAGGTCTGCAACTGGGTACAGTTCCGAAATGTATGTGGTGTGCATGTAAGCATAACTGATATAGAAAGTCTTGTCAATACTGGCAAAACTTCTCTTATAAGAGGAATGAAAAGTAAAGCTGGAAAGAAATTCGAGGCCTATATTGTATTGAATGAAAAAGGGGAAAGCTCCTTTGAATTTGAAAAATCTAATTTATCAGGTAGAAACTAAAGTCTTTAATCAGGCTGTAAAGCGGAATATAGACCGCTTTCCTGAAAACTTCCGTTTCCAGTTGACCCAAGATGAATTTGATACTATAACCTTGAGGTCACAATTTGTGAACTCAAGTTTGAATTATGCGGGAAGGCGTTATCTGCCTTATGCTTTTACCGAACAAGGTATCGCTATGCTCTTATCTGTGCTCCGCAGCTATACTGCCGTAAAAGGATGACCACGACCGTTTTCTCATAATTATAATACCGAACTCTATCATATTGGAGTATCATTTAAAGATCTGGGTAAAAAATGGTTTGCCTTTTCAAGAATGGATATTGAGATTGGCAGAATGCTTCAAATTTTATCCGTTTAGCAAAATTATAAACAAAATATAGTATGGATACACAACAAAAAGAACTGTCGTATTTTAGATTACGACTACAAGAATTATTAAACACCAGCTTTCCAGAAAAGGCTCATGACGAAAAATTTATAAACCAGCGTTCCTCTTGGGCTACCAATGCCTATGAAGGTGCTTTTCAATCGGGAAATGATATTGAAAAATGTAACGAAATCGCCAATTATATTCTATTTGACGGTTTACATTTTTCTAAGTTCGATACCGTGTTTCAGGTGGTTTGTAATGAGTTCGACACCATAATGGCAGATGAAGAATTGCGACCATTTACTTTAAAAATGTTCCGTGTTTGTGAACCTATTTTCTCCAACTATGAACTAACTGATGACTTCGCTTATGGTTATGAGTATGACCAGCTCTACACCGAAATAACCGGAACCATCGCAATATGGATAGCGGAAAATGGGCTTCAGTAAAAAGCAACATCTCCAACAGAACATTGATGCCTTACGAATTGCTTTCAAAATTGAAAAGGAGAACCGACAAGCTACCATAGGCGAAAGACTGCTAATGATGCAATACAGCGGATTTGGCGGTCTTAAATTCGTTTTGAACCCCATAGAAAATGAAATAGACATCAATAATTGGCGAAAAACTGAACACGATTTATTTCCACTTACACAGGAGCTCCACCAACTATTAAAAGAAAATTCCGAAGACGAAAAGCAATACCGCAGGTATGTGGACAGTATGAAAAGTTCGGTGCTGACGGCTTTTTATACACCGCCACAGGTTATAGATGCAATTTCTTCAACATTGAGTGATAGCGGTTTGAACATTCAAAAATTCCTTGAACCTTCCGCAGGTATCGGCTCTTTCATACAATCCTTTTCCGAAAACCAGCAACCCAATGTAACTGCTTATGAAAAGGATTTGCTTACTGGAAAGATTTTAAAACAGCTTTATCCCGAAAGCAATATCCGTATAAGTGGTTTTGAGGAAATACCCGAAAAGGAACAAAACACTTATGATGTAATTGCAAGTAATATCCCTTTTGGCGATACTTCCATATTTGACCTTTCGTATTCCCGAAGTAAGGACGAAGCAAAAATACAGGCATCCCGAAGCATCCACAATTATTTTTTTTTAAAAGGAACGGATATGCTCCGTGACGGTGGCTTGTTGGCATTTGTTACCTCGCAGGGTATTCTAAATAGCCCAAAAAACGAACCGATACGCAGGGCGTTGATGCAGAATAGTAATCTGGTTTCGGTTGTTAGATTGCCAAATAATCTGTTCACTGAATATGCAGGTACAGAAGTTGGAAGCGACCTGATTATCCTACAAAAAAATACGGCAAAACAAAGTCTGATCGAAGTGGAAGAACTGTTTTGCCAAAGTAATACAACAGAATATAATACACCAAACAATGCTTTTTTTCAGGATAGCACAAGAATTGTTCATACAGATAGAAAATTAGACACCGACCCTTATGGAAAATCAGCCTTAATTTATACGCATAAAGATGGCGTTACTGGAATTGCCAAAGACCTTAAAAAAATGCTTTCAGAAGATTTTGAAAATCATCTGAATTTGAGTTTATACAAAGGCGAGCCGAACATACAAATTCCAATTACAACAACTGTTACAGCTCCCATTGTAGAGCCTATAACGATTAAACCAACACCTGTAACCATTCAGGAAAATCCAAATGAATTAAAACAATTAAGCATTTTCGACTTGTTTGAAAATGTGGACGAACCAGTAGCGGTTATTGCTCCACCAAAAAAAGGTACTCAAACTCAAAGGCAAACTTCCACGAAGCGAAGAGCCAATATTGTTCGCCAAGCAGACTTGTTCAGTTCGGCGATACAACCACCTTATATCCCTCCAATTTCAAATGGAAATACCAATGGAAATACTTCAACTGTCAGCAAAAAAGAGGAAGTTATCGGCGACCTGTTTTCGGGCTTAAACGGAAATGGTCAGGCTCAAAAGCAAACCGTTGTCAGTACCATTCCCGAACCTGCTCTATACAGCAAAGGATTACAATCATTTCATCGAAGTGATTGTCTTGTTATAGATAATGGTTGGGTTGGTCATTTGCAAGATGTTGATAAAAATGGAGCAACGGCAATGTTCCATCCCTTGCAATTACCATCATTCCAGAAAGTAAGAGCCGAAGCCTACATTTCAGTAAGAGATAGCTATCTCGATTTGTATCAAAAGGAAGCCGAAAAGCAAAACGAACATACAGTAGAAAGGGAAACGCTGAATAATTTGTATGATGTTTTTGTAAAAAGATATGGCAATTTGAACAGTGCCGAAAATATCAAATTGATTAAAACAGACAGTGCAGGGAAAGAAATTCCTTATCTGGAACGTGTAGTTGGTGGTGTGGTGCATAAGGCGGATATATTCAGTCGTCCCGTTACTTTTTCTACTACCATTTTAGCAACAGACAATCCCGATGAGGCTTTAGCATCATCACTGAACAAATACGGCAAGGTGGATTTGTATTATATGTCCGAAATCAGCAGTATGCCTGCCGATGCTTTGAAAGAAGCCCTACACGGTCGTATTTTCTATAATCCTTTACAAAAGGAATATGAAATAGCCGAACGATGGATTGCTGGAAATATAGTAGAGAAATCTGAAGAGGTCAAAGCCTATCTTGAAAGTAGTCCCGATGATGCAGAAGCCAAAGTAAGTCTTACGGTTTTGGAAGAAGCCAAACCAAGACGCATTGAGTTTGAAGAACTGGATTTCAATCTCGGCGAACGCTGGATACCCACAGGGATTTATGCCCGTTTTGCTTCGCATTTGTTCGATACGGAAGTCAATATCCATTATTCCGAAAGTTCGGATGATTTTTCGGTAAAGTGCAATCAAAAGAATGTGCATATATGGGATAAATATGCCGTAAAATCAGAGAGTAGAACCTTTGATGGGATTGCTTTGCTTAAACACGCACTCGTAAACACCACACCAGACATTACTAAAAAAATCAAGGTTGGTGACCAAGAAGTCAAGGTCAGGGATATGGAAGCCGTACAGATGGCGAACACCAAGATTGACGAAATCCGCACCGCCTTTACCGATTGGCTTCACGCTCAAAACGATGAATTTAAAAATAGGTTGACTGACCAGTATAACAACACATTCAACTGTTTTGTACGACCGAATTATGATGGAAGCCATCAGGAATTTCCGGGTTTGGATAGAAAATCATTAGGTATTGAAGACTTGTATTCGAGCCAGAAAGATACTGTTTGGATGATAAAGCTGAACAACGGTGCTATTTGCGACCACGAAGTTGGCGCTGGGAAAACATTGGTAATGTGTACGGCTTCACAAGAAATGAAGCGTTTAGGTCTGGCACACAAACCGATGATTATCGGGTTAAAAAGTAACGTTCACGAAATTGCAGAAGCTTACAGATCCGCCTATCCACACGCAAAAATTCTCTATCCTGGCAAAGAAGATTTTACGCCCAAAAAACGCTTGCGGATTTTCGGGGATATTAAAAACAACGATTGGGATTGTGTGATATTAACCCACGACCAGTTTGGCATGATACCGCAATCGCCCAAAATGCAAAAGGAAATTCTCGAAATTGAATTAGACAGTGTAGAGCGAAATCTCGATGCTCTAAAATCAGAAGGCAGTGAAGTTACACGAGGGATGCTTGCGGGTGCTATCAAACGGAAAGAAAATCTTGAGGTAAAACTGAAAACCCTGCAACACGATATTGATAACAGAAAGGATGATGTAGTAGACTTCAAAATGATGGGCATCGACCATTTGTTTGTGGACGAAAGCCATCAATTCAAAAATTTGATGTTCAACACACGCCACACAAGGGTTGCAGGATTGGGAAATGTAGATGGAAGCCAAAAAGCAATGAACCTGCTTTTTGCAATTCGAACCATTCAAGACAAAATACAAGCGGATATGGGTGCGACTTTCCTTTCCGGAACAACAATCAGTAATTCACTTACGGAATTGTACCTTTTGTTCAAATACCTGAGACCAAGAGCGTTGGAAAAGCAAGGAATTAACTGTTTCGATGCTTGGTCTGCTATTTATTCAAGAAAAACTACGGATTATGAATTCTCGGTTGCCAACAATATTGTAGCAAAAGAACGTTTCCGATACTTTATTAAAGTGCCAGAATTGGCACAATTCTACTCTGAAATTACAGATTACAGAACGGCAAAAGATATTGGCATTGACCGCCCTGAAAAGAACGAAATACTGTATAACATTCCACCAACACCCGACCAGACAGCATTTATCCAAAATCTGATGGATTTTGCAAAATCGGGTAATGCGACTTTGCTGGGAAGAGCACCTTTATCGCAACGAGAAGAAAAAGCAAAAATGCTTATCGCTACCGACTATGCCCGAAAAATGTCTTTAGATATGCGAATGGTTGGCGGTAGATATGATGACCATCCCGACAATAAAGCATCCCATTGTGCGACAAACATTGCGAAATATTACAACAAATTCAATGCACAGAAAGGTACACAGTTTATCTTTTCCGACCTCGGCACCTACAAGCCTGGCGAATGGAATGTATATTCTGAAATAAAACGCAAACTTGTGGAAAATCACGGTATTCCGGCACACGAAGTCCGTTTTATACAGGAAGCCAAAAACGATAACCAGCGTAAAGGACTTATCAAGGATATGAACGAGGGTAAAATTCGTGTGATTTTCGGTTCTACAAGTATGCTTGGAACTGGCGTGAATGCACAGAAAAAAGCCGTTGCAGTTCATCATTTAGATACGCCTTGGCGACCAAGCGACCTTACCCAAAGGGATGGAAGAGCAATACGAAAGGGTAATGAAATTGCTAAGCATTTCGCAAACAATAAAGTGGATGTAATTATTTATGCTACAGAAAAATCGTTGGATAGCTATAAGTTCAATCTCTTGTACAACAAGCAACTTTTTATAGACCAGCTTAAAACTAATAACCTCGGCAAACGTACCATTGATGAAGGAAGTATGGACGAAAAATCGGGAATGAATTTCTCGGAATATGTGGCTATCCTTTCAGGAAATACAGACTTGTTGGATAAAGCCAAATTAGAAAAACAGATTGCCGGATTGGAAAGCGAAAAACAGGCTTTCAACCGTTCAAAGTATAGTGCGAAGTACAAATTGGAAGACTATACGGCTGAATTGGACAAAGCCCAATCCCGATATGACCGTATGAGCCTAGATTGGAATAATCTGCAAGAACGTATCCAAAAACGTTCTGACGGTATTATTACCAATCCTGTTCAGTTGGACGGTTTACCGCCCAATGCGGATATAAAACAAATCGGTGCAAAACTCAACCAGCTTGCGGATAAAGCCCGTACAGGTGGTGATTACGAGGAAATCGGAAGTCTTTATGGTTTTCAGCTTTTGGTAAAAACGGAAATGTCACAAAAAGACGGTGTGGATATTCGTGTAAATCGTTTTTTGATGCAAGGCGAGGGAAATATCAAATATACCTACAACAATGGTCTAATCGCTAAAGATGAAAAGCTAGCTGCTATGAACTTCCTTAACGCACTGGAAAAATTGCCTGGATATATTGAGCAGGAGCAAAAGAAAATTACGGAAATACAAAAAGACCTACCTATTCTTCAGGAGGTCATAAATGGTACGTGGTCTAAGGAAAGCCGATTGAGCGAACTCAAAACCGAACTGGCCGCCGTTGAACGAAAGATACAGTTATCAATTACGCAGGAAACTAAAGAGGAACCTGCGGAACAAACCGAAAAACAAAAGCAAACGCCAAGCATTTCGGAGAATATTGTACGGATAAAAGGTGTTCATTTACCACGTGGAGTATTGTAATATGCAAAAGAATTTGCTACATTTCGTCCTGTTCGTCCATTTTTCTAATCAAAGCATCCCGTAAGCTGTCAAGGAATTTGGTGCTGTTTATTTTTCGGGATTTAAGTTCCATAAATGTATGATAAAAGTCGCCTAAATCAAGATTAAAAGTACGTTCAAATGTTTTGGCAATAACCTTAATATCTGCATTTCCATTGTCAAACACACCTTGCGAATACAGTGCATAAATCAATTCTATCATTGCTGTTTTGCTCCCTGTCCAATTTAATTTCGGCAGGTCTGTTGATTTATCTCTATACGCCGTGTTGTGAAGCTGGTCTTCAAGATAGACTTGTATCAGGTCGTTGGCAATAATTTTTGCAACTTTGTAATCGTGTGAAGTAGAAAAACTATGGTCTGCTTCAAAATAAAATGTGTCTAAACTTAGCTTAATATCGTACTTGCCCCGAACAAACAGCTTATCATCAATAAATGAGTTATTCGTCCGGTAGTATTTATAAAATTCAAGGTTGTTGTCAAAATACCTTTTAAGTTTTCTCAATTCATCATTAAGGTATTTTTTAATAGGTTTTGAACCGTAAGGCTTTTTTGTTTCGATTTTATAAATGGCATTATAATAAATTAGTTTTGAAACGATAGTAGGTTTTTGATATTTAAAAAAATGGATTTCTTCCCCAATATTCTTAAATCCTCTGTTTAGAACATATTTCTTTACTTCCGACAAGTATTTTAGAATGATATCTATAACGGCTTCTATCCGTTGTATAGAGTGATCGGTTTCAATCTCCAAATCGTTGATTTCTGTTTCCAGCTTGTGTAGTGTTTCTGTATAAAATTTGTTCATCTGGCTATTTTGAAGTCTATATTTGAGTTAGTGAAAAAAAATAAACTGTGTAATTTGTAGGCTATATCACATCTAATGATTTTTTTTGAAATTATTATAGAGCCTATTTGCAATAGCTTAGCTTCTTCCATAATCGGTTAAAAGATTTCAGGAATGTTTATTAGAACAATTCCTGAACACTCTTTTTTTATTTCTATTATCTCCTATTCTTCTAAGATAAAGGCAACTATAGATATAGGGATTTACTTCGCTAACTTCAATATTCTGTAAGCTCCCCTTGCTACAATTACAAATACAATAGCCCCAATAATCAAATCAGGATAACTTGAATTGAGCCAATTAACTAAAAGACCAGCAACAATAACTCCCGAATTGATAATGACATCATTTGATGTGAATATCATCGAAGCCTGCATATGCGCTTCTTTACTTTTGTTCTTTTGTAAGAGATAAAGGCAAAATACGTTTGCAATCAATGCTAAAACTGAAACGACAATCATTGTTTTGAAATCGGGCATAGCTTCAATTCCCATAAAACGCCTGATCACTTCAACGAAACCTATAATAGCCAGTAAGACTTGGAAGTATCCTGCAAATCTGGCGATGTTCTTTTTTAGGGCGATTGTTCCACCAACAGCGATTAATGCCAATGCGTAAACGACACTGTCTGCAAGCATATCCAAGCTATCGGCTATCAATCCCATTGAACCTGAAAAAATACCGAATAACATTTCCAATCCAAAGAACAGGAAGTTGATAATCAACACGATCCAAAGTAATTTCCGTTGCTTGTTGCTTGTATCTGTTTCAACAACAAAATTGCTTTTTTCAGTTGAAACCAATGTCGTATTTAGGTTCAGTGTTCCCAAAGCCAAAAAAATTGGCTCTGGGTTTCCATTGTGATAAACGTCCAATTTTCTATTGGCTATATCAAATTCCAATCCTTTTACCGTATCAAAGTCTTGCAGTTTCATACGGATTAATTGCTCCTCGCTTGGGCAATCCATTTTAGTTATATTGAATATGGTTTTTTCCATTTGTTTTAAAGCTTGAATTTTATTCCTCCGTTAATCACAAATCCGTCCAAAGGTGCATAAATGTCTTTAAAAACCGGATTGGTTATTGTTCCTGTATAAATGCTACCAAAGCGTGTTTGTCGGGTGTCAAGGAAGTTTTCAAAGTTGATGTACAGAGAAAATCTTTCCCAAATCTTTTCAGCCATAAATCCGGTAATAAAGTAACCTTCGCCCGTAGTTCCATTATTCAGTTTTTGAGGACTGAAGTAATAGGCTTCCAGACCAACTTTCCATTTGTCTTCTATTTCATACATCAGGATGGAATTAATGCGGTGTTTTGGCGTTAAAGGACTTTCTACAGTCGTTCCATTTTGGTTTAATCGAGCATCTGTATAAGTGTATCCCAAAAATAATTTCAAATCATCGTAACCAATTTTAATATTGGTTTCTGTTCCTTTGGTATGGATGTAGCCCGGAGAATTAACGAACTGATACAGATTTGCCGAGGAATTTTCAAGTAACAAAGGATTATCCAAATAGGTGTAAAAGAATAATTGGTTTATGCTAAATGACCAATCTTCTCCAATATAGGTGCGGTAATTGATGTCTGCATTTGCTCCATAACTTTTTTCCAATTTATTGGTCTTGTCGTCAATAGGCATTACATTTTGATATTGTAGGCGTTCACTTTCTTCTGTAAAAATGGTTGGTGTTTTATACCCAAATCCACCTCCAATACGTGAAGTCAATCCGTTTGCAATCTTAAACAATGCCGATACTCTTGGTAAAAATACAGCTCCGTAATCTATCACGTAATCCGTTCTTAAACCTGCTTCTAATTGAAGCCAATCAGTAGCCTTAAAAGAATTTTGAACGAAAGCTCCGAATGTGTTTTGGCTGTAATCCCTCAACGGAAATGCAGTAATCTGCTTTTCTTTAAAATTGTCCGTCCAAATATTAACCCCTGCTACCCATTCCGATTTTTCTGTACTGTTGGTGTAGTTGGCTTCGGTAAAACTTGCGGTTTGTGTTCCCTCAAACTGATAGCTTGGAATGGTTGTATTTCGATTAAAATAACTCACGCTATTTTTAATTTGAAAAGAACTTTTTTCATTAATTAAGTGGTCGAAAACAAATTGAGTGGAATAGCGTTGTGTTTTATTTTCCTCAAAATATTGGTTTGTATTATCTCCTTTTCCTTTGATGTAAAGCATATCACCTCCCAAACGGTTTTCGATAGTTGTATTGACACCGAAATTCATTTTTGTTTTATCATTGAAATAAACAAACAATTTAGGGTTCAGTACAAAACGTTCAAATTTTGGAATGGCAGAAAAACCAATTTTTGCAGGGTCGTAAGCTCCGTTTCTATTATGCGAAGCAAATATGGTTGTTCCGATTTTCTTAAACTTCTGTCCGTAAAAACCGTTGATGTCTAAACCTCCGCCTGATGTTCCGTTTAAATGAAAACGCAAATCCCTTTCTTCCGTTGGTGTCTTGGAAATCAGGTTTACCAAACCTGCTATTGCTCCACCACCATACAGCGTAGATGTAGAACCTTTGATAACTTCAACCTGCTTTAAGTCAAGCGGTGGAATTTGCAACAAACCTAACCCACTTGAAGCACCCGAATAAATAGGAAAACCGTCTTTTAGAATTTGCGTATATCGTCCGTCAAGCCCTTGAATACGAATACTTGCATTGGCACTTGTGGGCGATGTGGTTTGTACGTGAATACCTGTACTTTCCGCCAAAAGCATACGAATATCCCCAGGTTTCATATTTCCTTTTTCTCCCAATTCCTCACTTCCTATAAATTCAATACGGGTAGGAATATTTTGTATGCTCCTTGTACTTCTTGTAGAAGATATAACCACTTCATCCAATTCTTCTGAATTTTCTTTGAGTAAGATTTCAATAACGCTGGTGTCCTTTAATGGAAATCCCAGTGTATCAATACGTTCATAAAAGCCTACGTAACTAAAATGTATTTCCTGTACACCGTCAGGAACATTTACTATTATGATTTGACCGTTTTCGTTTGATGTAGCAGCAAGCGAGGTCCCTTTTATAGATGCTGTCACACCAATCAAAGGATTTTTGTTTTCACTGTTTCTAACAACAGCATTAAATGTGTTTTGTGCAAAGACACAGAGATTTAGTGTCATAAAAAATGACATAAAGAGTATTTTTTTCATTATATGAAAAATTATTAATGTTTAAAAAATAAGAATTGACGGTTTGTAGCACCGCAATTTGTTATTGTGCCGAAGACACTAAAAACATTAATTAATCTTAGGCGGTTGCCAAATGGAAGAGAGGAAGTCTGAAACAGCTGAGGCAGTTATTACACTTAATTTATTTTCAGGTTGTTGGGCAGAATTTGTTGTTAAAGCATAAAAAGAGGTAATTACAAATCCGGTACAGGTATTGCATTTAGAAAAAGGCGAGCAACATTCCATACCGCAACCGTCGCTATCTTCTTCCTGACTATTTGTTGTTTGATGTACGAGGTCAAAACATTTATCTTCCATAAAGCCTGGCAAGGTCGATAAGACCAAGACCATTAATGCTAATATGGATGATAAATGTTTCATTTCCCAAAGATATTGAAAACTACGTTACAAACTACTACCCCTGTTATCATTACTACCCATTTTGTATAAAACCAACTATTCTTTAAAATTTCATTCGTTGTATTCGTACCGCATTCAGGATAGCCAATAACGCAACGCCTACATCGGCAAAGACTGCTTCCCACATCGTAGCCAAACCTCCGGCACCCAATATTAATACAATGCCTTTGACCACAAATGCCAACGTAATATTTTGCCAAACGATTTTTTTGGTTTGCTTACCGATATTGATTGCCATCGGTATTTTGCTCGGTTTGTCGTCCTGTATTACTACATCTGCGGTTTCAATAGTAGCATCACTACCTAAACCCCCCATTGCAATACCTACATCGCTCAATGCTACCACAGGAGCATCGTTCACACCATCGCCTACAAATGCTACGGTTTCGTTTTTGGATTTGATTTCTTTTACTTTATTTACTTTATCTTCAGGTAGTAAATCGCCAAAGGCATTATAAATTCCTAATTTATCTGCAACAAATTTTACTACGGTGCTTTTATCTCCGCTCAACATTGTGGTTTTTACTCCTAATGCTTTTAACTTGTCAATAGTTAGCTGTGCATCTTCCTTTATACTGTCGGCAATGGTAATGTAACCTGCAAATTTTCCATCGTAAGCAATGGCAATTAAGGTATAAACAATTGTGGTTGGGTCTAAATCATAATTGATGTTGAATTTATCCATCAATTTAAAATTTCCTACCAATAATTCTTTTCCATTTACATTGGCTTTCAAACCGTGGCCTGCAATTTCTTCTGTATTTTCTAACTTTATCGAGCTATCAATTTCACCTACATATTTATGGATAGCGGTAGCAACCGGATGTGTACTTTGACTTTCTAAAGCATTTACCATTTTCAGGATTTCCTCTTTATTAAATTCCGGTTTTAATACCACTTCTTGTACCTTGAAAACGCCCTCGGTCATTGTACCCGTTTTGTCCATCACTACGTTTTTAATATCGGCAATGGCATCTAAAAAGTTGCTTCCTTTAAACAAAATTCCATTTTTGGAAGCTGCTCCAATTCCACCAAAATAACCCAAAGGAATACTGATAACCAAAGCACAAGGACAAGAAATAACCAAAAATACCAATGCTCTGTACAACCACTGACTAAATACATAATCGCTCACAAAAAAATAAGGAATTATGGTAATTAGCACTGCCAACAATACAACAATCGGTGTGTATATTTTTGCGAATTTTCGAATGAATAATTCTGTTGGTGCTTTTTGTGCAGTGGCATTTTGTACCAATTCCAAAATTTTAGAAAGTTTGCTATCAGTATAAGCAGTCGTTACTTTTACCTGTGCAACGGTCGTTAAATTTATCATTCCCGCCAATACGGTTTCACCTTTGGTTTTGGTGTCGGGCTTACTTTCTCCTGTTAGTGCTGCTGTATTGAATGAAGCGGTTTCGGATAATAATTCTCCATCTAGTCCTAATTTTTCTCCGGGTTTTAATTGAATTATATTGCCAATACTTGCGGTTTCTGCTTTTATGGTTTTAGCTTGATTATTTTCTAAAATAGTTACTTCATCTGGTCTTTGATCGAGCAACGTTTTAATGTTAGCTTTCGCTCTTGTTACAGCTAAGGTTTGGAATACTTCGCCAACGGCATAAAACAACATTACAGCAACACCTTCCGGATATTCGCCAATGGCAAAAGCTCCGATGGTGGCAATACTCATCAATAAAAATTCTGAAAACACATCGCCTTTTCTGATGCTTTCAGATGCTTCTTTAATGACGGGTAATCCAACAGGTGCATACGCTACCACATACCACACAATTCTTACCCAACCTGTAAACCAAGATTGAGGAAGCCAATTATCGAAAGTTATGGCTATCATCAATAACACAAAACTGATGATAGCAGGTAAAAACATTTGAAAGGTAGATTTATCGGTGCTTCCGTGGTTATGACCGTCATCATCGGTGTGTTCGTGGTTGTGTCCATCATCGTCGTGATGTTTTTCTAATAGCATTTTAGCATCGGCATCGGTATATATTTTTTCTTCTTGAGGTGTGCAACAAAGCTGTTTGCCTTGTGCATCATATTTATGTTTGTGTTCCATTATAGTAATCTTTTAGTAGTTTGTTTATAGGATAAATATTCTTGTCCGTGTTGTTTTTCTAAAAATTTTTCTTCCAACCTTATCTGAATTTGGATAACGATGTAAGTGGATAGCATCAGGAAAAATGTAATTGCATTGGGCAGTATGAAAAATATTCCGGTAACGCTGACTATCATTCCTAAGAATATCGGGTTTCGGCTATAAGAATATAAGCCTTTTGTTATTAATTCGGTTTTATTGTTTTCATCTATACCAATACGCCAACTGTTGCTCATTTGATATTGAGCTACCGAAATCCAGAGTAGTGAAAGATGTATCAAGATTAATCCAACTGTCATAAACACTTCTTTCATTAAATAAGAAATGGGTACTAGATACTGATATGCTTTATCGCTGAATGAATAAATGAATACCGCTATAAAAAGCAAGGCTATCAATACTTTCATTACAAAACCGATGTAATCGTGTGCGTTATCCGTTTTGCCAAATGTTATCGGATTGATGCCTGTTTGCTTATAGGTGCGGTATGACGGTAGCACAAAAGCTACCATCATATACAACACCAAATACAAAGGCAAATAAAAATTTAGCCAAATCATAGTTTCTTTTTTTAGTGTTCGTGACCACCAGTATTGCTCAATTTTGCGTTTACAAAAAAGGCTCCTTTTACCACAATTTTTGCATTTGCAGGAATTTCGTTTACAAAGGTTACAGCGGTATAACCCATATCAGATACACCTTTCAGCACTTCTACTTTTTCAAAATTCTTACTGGACTTATCTTCCTTATGTTCTTCTTCACTCTCTTTATGGCTTCCTTCTTTTTCGCCTTCTTCGTGATGCTCTTCTGCTTTTTTATCGGTTTGCACAAAAACATAGTATTTGCCATCAGCATTTACAATAGCATCATTGGGTACAGCAGGAGTAGTTACGTTGTTAAGGCTTACAATGGCAGTAACATTCATTCCGTCTATAAGTCCTGTTTTATTGCCTTGTACCACGGCGTGAGTGGCAATTGTTTTGCTTTCGTTTTCAAAAGATGAGCCTATTGCAAATATTTTAGCATTATAGTCTTCTACTGCATTGTTGGTTATTCTAAAATGAATAGTTTGCCCTACTTTGAGCATCGGCATATCTTTTTCAAAAACATTCAAATCCAAATGCAAGGAACTGTTATCTACAATTTCAATAACAGGAGAAGATACATCTACATAGCTTCCTATTTTAGCGGAAACCTTACTAACCGTACCATTCAAAGGACTGATTACAACCAATGCTGATTTTAGATTACCATTTGAAACAGAGCCTGGATTGATGCCCATTAATTGTATCTGTTGTTGCAAAGATGCTCTTCTGGTACGTAAACTATTGAGTTCGGCTGTGGCACTTTGTAGATTTTTTTTCGCTCCTGCATTGCCTTCGAAAAGTTCTTTTTGCCTTGATAATTCTTGTTCTGCAAAAGTAATTCTGCTGGCAGTACTCAAATATTCTTCCTGCAATTGTATAAACTGCGGATTGGCAATAGTGGCTATTACTTGTCCTTTTTTTACATAATCTCCAATTTGTACGTTCAGTGTTTTTATTACACCACCATACAAAGAAGTTGCGTTGGCTTTGTTGTTATTGGGAACTTTCAGCAAACCATTTGCTCGGATGGTTGCCGTTAATTCTTTTTGCTCTATTACGCCTAATTGTATGCCTACCGTTTTTATTTGTTCTTCAGTTAGTGTGGCAATGGTTGGTGCTTCTTCCTCGTGAGGAGCTTCAGCTTTTTCGGTTGCTGCTGCTTCTGTAGATTGACCTTCGTTTTGCTTATCGTTTTTACAAGCCGAAAAGCTAAATATTAAAACAACTATCGTTGCTATAAACGTGATTTTATTTATATTGAATTTCATTTTTTCTTATTGATTGATGAATGAATAAATAGTGATTACAGATTGGTTTACCTGCTGAATACTTTTGAGGTAATTCAGCTGAATATCGGTGGCAGTTTGCAGCGCAAAAAGATATTCTACATAACTGATTTCGCCTGTTCTGTAACCCAATTGTGCTGCTGATACAATTTCCTTGGCATTTGGCAATGCTTCTTTCTCAAAATAATTGAACTGCTGTAGGTCTTGCTGGTATTGTTGCAAGGCATTTTGCATTTGCGTAGCCAATGTTTTTTGCTGTTGCTGTGCATTGGCTTCGGCTGCTTGTTTTCTGTAATCTAAAGATTTTATTCTGGCTTTGGTAGCACCATAAGTGATGGGAATAGCAATACCAATGTTTACAGAACTAAATCGGTTTCCGCCATTGAAAAATTGTTCGTCTCCGTTTACATTTTGAAAACCAATTAAAGACTGATTGACGTAACCAATGGTGAAATCGGGCAAACCTTGCGAACGTTCTACCTTTTTGGTTTGCTCGGCAATAATGGCATCCTGATACAAAGATTGAATGGCAGGATGATTTTCTACGACTTCATTATCCAACAAATTACTGATTTGTAGAGGCTGAAATATTCCGTTTTCTGCAATGGTAAAATCGTCTTTTGTGTTCATCAATGTTTTCAGATTGGCAACAGCATTGGATAAGAACACTCCATTTTGTTTTAGCAATAAATTGATTTCGCCTTTCTTAGCTTCCGCTGTGCTGATGTCCACTTTTTTGGTGTCGCCAGTTTTATAACGAAGCTGGGCTATTTTAATAAAATCGTTGTACAAACTATCCAATTGCTGTAACTGTTTTTCATTGTGTTGCAAGTACAAAATTTGATAATAATAAGTACGTACTTGATTTTTTAACTCCAATACAGTAAGGTTTTTTTGCAATTCTTTACCTTTTATTTCGGCATTAATCAGTTGCTTTTTAGCTCCGAATAATGATGGAAACGGAATGGTTTGTGACACCTGAAAAGACTGGTCGAATTTGGTACTGTTGTACTGTCCCAACTGTGCATTAAAATCAAGTTTTGGTAATTCTCCGGCAGTTTTTTTCAAAGCTTTGCTGGCATCAATTTCTAAATCTGAAGCTTTTAAGGTTTGATTATTTTGAAGTGCAATATTTATCGCATCGTCAACGTTAGTTAAACTTTTTGTCTGTGCATTTGCTGTAAAGCCTACCATTGATAAAAGCAATACAATTATGGTTACAATGGGTTTCACTTGTGGCTTTCTTTTTAATTTAATTTTTGAATTGAAAATGATATAGAGTAATGGCAGTACAAATAGGGTAAGGAATGTTGCTGTAACTAATCCGCCAATTACTACCGTGGCTAAAGGCTTTTGTACTTCTGCACCAGCACTACTGCTTAATGCCATTGGTAAAAAACCTAAACTGGCTACAGTTGCTGTCATCAATACTGGTCGCAGTCGGATTTTAGTTCCTTCTATTACTCGTTTGAAAACATCTTTTACACCTTCTTTTTCTAATTGGTTGAAAGTGCCTATCAATACAATTCCGTTGAGAACTGCCACACCAAACAAAGCAATAAATCCAATTCCTGCACTGATGCTGAACGGCATACCACGAAGTAATAAAGCCAATATACCACCGATCGCACTCATTGGGATAGCTGTAAATATTAAGCCTGCCTGTTTAAAGGAACGGAACGTGAAATAGAGCAATACAAAAATCAATAACAAAGAAACCGGAACGGCTATCATTAATCGGTTACTGGCTTCCTGCAAGTTTTCAAATTGACCGCCATACGTGAAATAGTAGCCCGGTGGTAATTTTACCTGTGTATTTAATTTTTGCTGAATTTCTTCTACCACACTTTGTACATCCCTGTCTGCAACGTTGAACCCGATTACAATTCTACGTTTTCCTGCTTCACGGCTTATCTGTGCCGGTCCTAATTTGTAATCAATAGTTGCTACTTGCGAAAGCGGAATTTGATTACCAGTTGAAGTTGGTATCATCAAATTGTTTACATCTTCGATACTGTTACGGTAAACACTATCCAACCGAACTACCAGTTCAAATCTTCTTTCGTTTTCATATACTACACCAGCACTTTTTCCTGCAAATGCAGTGCTTACTACATTGTTTACATCTTCTACCGTTATCCCATAATTGGCTAAACGTGTACGGTCGTATTCTATATTTATTTGCGGTAAACCACTCACACGTTCTACTTGTGGAGATGTAGCACCTTCTACTGTTTGTATAACCTTACTAACCTTATCAGCATTCAAGGCAAGCGTATCTAAATTTTCTCCAAATATTTTTACTGCTACATCTTGCCTAATACCTGTCATTAATTCATTGAAACGCATTTGTATCGGCTGGTTTTTTTCAAAGAACACACCAGGTATTGCCTCTAATTTTTCATTAATTGCATCCGCCAATTCATCATAATTTCTACCACTTTTCCATTCGCTTTGAGGCTTTAGCAATATCATCATATCAGTAGCTTCGGGTGGCATTGGATCCGTTGGCACTTCTGCCGCTCCAGTTTTACCTACTACCATTTTTACTTCATCAAATTCTTTAATAATTCTTGAAGCTTGCATAGAGGTTTCTATACTCTGGCTCAATGAACTGCCTTGTGGTAAAATACAATGGAAGGCAAAATCTCCTTCCTGTAATTGTGGTATAAATTCGCCACCCATTCTGCTAAATAAGAAAAGACTAAAAACAAATATACCAACGGTAATTCCTACTAGCCAATATTTTATTTTGATGGCTTTTTCTAATAATGGTTGATACATTTTTTGCAACCAATTCATCATTTTATCCGAAATGGTTTCTTTGAGCATCGGCTTTTTAGATAAGAACAAAGCGCACATCATCGGGATATATGTTAAAGATAATATCAATGCTCCGAATATTGCAAAACCTACTGTTTGTGCCATTGGACGGAACATTTTACCTTCTACACCTACCAATGTAAGAATAGGAATGTAAACTATAAGGATAATGATTTCACCAAAGGCTGCACTATTACGAATTTTGGAAGCTGAGGTAAATACTTCATTATCCATTTCTTGCTGTGTGAGCCTTTGTGTAGATTTCCTTAAACCTAAATGATGCAATGTGGCTTCTACAATAATTACCGCACCATCTACAATTAATCCAAAATCTATTGCTCCCAAACTCATTAAATTGGCACTTACGCCAAACACATTCATTAAAGCCAATGCAAACAACATCGCCAAAGGAATAGCGGATGCTACAATCAATCCTGCCCTAAAATTCCCTAAAAAAAGCACCAATACAAAAATGACAATCAGTGCGCCTTCTATCAGGTTCTTTTCAACGGTACTCATAGCTCTGTCAACCAAATCTGTACGGTCTAAATAGGGTTCAATAATTATATCTTCGGGTAAGGATTTTTGAATAATAGGCAATTTTTCTTTGATGCGATTTACAACCTCATTGCTGTTCTCGCCTTTCAACATCATTACCACACCGCCAACTGCATCTACTTCGCCGTTGTAGGTCATTGCTCCGTATCGTACAGCACTTCCAAAACGAACATCTGCCACATCTTTAATAAAAATAGGAATACTGCCGCCATCATTTTTTACACTGATATTTTTTACATCATCCAATGAAGTTACCAAACCTATACCTCGGATGAAATAAGCGTTTGGTTTTTTGTCGATATATGCACCACCAGTATTTTGATTGTTTTTTTCTAATGCGGTAAAAATGTCGGTAACACTTACCCCCATAGCTTTTAAGCGATTGGGATTTACTGCTACTTCATATTGTTTCAGTTCGCCACCAAAACTATTTACTTCGGCAATTCCGGGAGTTCCATATAATTGTCTTGCTACAATCCAATCCTGCATTGTGCGTAGGTCTTTTGCATTGTATTTTTTTTCACTGCCTTTTTTCGGATGGATGATGTATTGATAGACTTCTCCCAATCCGGTACTTACTGGTGCAAGTTCTGGCTTGCCAATACCTTTAGGTATATTTTCCTCTGCTTCTTTTAGTTTTTCATTGATAAGCTGACGGGCAAAATAAATGTCTACTTTATCTTTAAATACTACTGTAATTACCGATAAGCCAAATCTTGAAATACTCCTTGTTTCTTCTATATCTGGAATATTGGCAATGCTTTGCTCAATAGGGAAGGTTACTAATTGTTCTACTTCTTGCCCTGCCAATGTAGGGCAAACCGTAATTATTTGCACCTGATTATTAGTAATATCGGGTACGGCATCAATGGGTAGTTTTGTGGCACTCCACACTCCCCAAATGATGAGTAACAAGGTCATTATCCCAATGACGAGCTTGTTCTGAATACTAAATTTTATAATATTATCTAACACGTGTATCTGTTTAATTTTTTATAAATAAATTATTGCCTCTTGTCATAAGAAGCCAACAGATAATCAAATAACTATTGGATGAAGTGGATAATGCCTGTAATTATTTCTATAAATAAACAAACATTCATAGAAAATACATAACACGAACACGCTAACAGTACCATAACGCCAATAAAAGGCATACAATTACTGAGGCTTACAACAAACCATCAATAGCATTAAGAAAATCTGAAAAAATTAAACAGTAAATTTGGGAGGATGCCAAATACTTCCTGAGTAGAAGGAAATTAAAGTAAAATCACGAAGTGTAATTTTTTTAACAACAAGAGTGGGTTTAGGTTGCTTGATTTCAAAAGGTTTGAAATGGTAAGTAGCAATACTTATACTACAACAATTGCAATAACAAAAAGGACCGCAATTGTCATCGCTATCTTGGTTGTGGTCGTGAGATTGAACGGTTTCAATTTCAGGAATGGTATCATCACACTGATTGCTTCCATCGCTACAAGGCAATGAAAAAAGTACCATCAGGTAAAAAGTCCATATTGTGATTATCCATCTCATTTATAGTGCAAATATAGAAAAATAAACTTTGCAATCGGATTGCAAAGTTTCATAGTATTTTAGTTGCATCTGTCACACCGTCCTTTGAGTACCAAATTGATGCCTTCTAATTTAAAATTTAGTGGAATATTGATGTTTGGAATTTCGGTATCTGTAAGACAAAAAGTTCGCTGGCACTGGGAGCAATGAAAATGCGTATGCTGTTCTGAAGGTTTGCAATTGCAACCCGATTGACAAAGTGCATATTTTACAACTCCTGTTCCGTCGTCAATAGTATGGATAAGTTTGTGCTTTAAAAAAGTTTTCAGCGTTCTGAATAGCGTAACATTATCTGCATTTTCAAACTGTTCTGCTAATTCCTTATGACTGATGGCATATTGCTGTTTCAACAATTTTTCTATTACCAACAAACGCATTGCTGTGGGTTTAATATTTCTTTGTTGTAAAATATTTTCTTCATTTTTCATAATGATTAATTTCTATTATCATTTATTTTAAATTGAGAGCTATGTTAAAAGGGTGTTCAAACTAAGGGTTCTGCTATTTAGTCTACAATATAATTTCTTATTAAATACGAATTAAGGGTTGGATTTTAATAGTTATGGTTTTGCAATAAACCGCAAATTAATTGATGGTTTTAACCCTTAATTCGTATTATATATACACTGTTTACTAATAATTCAATGCGAGCCCCACTCCAAAACCCATATCGCTATCGTAATGTGTACGGATACCAATGTTTTTGTTGATAATGTACTTTAGGTCTGCCATATATTCCATATCAGTATTAACCATAAATCCTCCTCTTAATCTTTTAGAAATAGGAATATCTTCACGCATTAATGACAAACGAACAATGCCATCGTGATATACCTCTGCCTGAAAATTGACTAACATTGGCAATGTGTACATAAAACCTAAACTAAAGGCTCTACGTGTATCCTTCTCATTTTTTTGCCCAAACAAATTTGTTTCGTGTTCGTCCATTCCCATTTTACGATAACGCCAATCAAAACCAATAAACGGCATAAGCCATTGCGTTTTTCCTATATATCTTCCTAAATGGGTTTCCACCTCGTAACCGTGCATATCATTGTAACCTAAACGCCATTCTGTCCCTAAAGACCATCTTGCATTTTGAACCATTGCATCACCATCATTTCCATTGGTTGCAAAATCGTTTTGAGCCATAAAATGTGGCATATTGCTTTCTCTTTGCAATTTATTGTAGGCTTGTTTTTTGTTGGGTAAGTATGGGTTTTGGTAGTCATCCACTGCAAAAACTCTATTCATTCCGCCCATCATATGATAAAGGATATGACAGTGGAAAAACCAATCTCCTTCTTCGTTTGCTAAAAACTCAATGGTATCAGTTTCCATTGGCATTATATCCAACACATTTTTTAAGGGCGAATTTTCGCCTTTGCCATTGATTACCCTAAAATCAAAACCGTGCAAGTGCATCGGGTGGCGCATCATCGAGTTATTATGAATGGTAATTCGTAGAATTTCGCCTTTTTTAACAGGTATTTTATCAACTTCTGAAAGTATTTTATTATCCATACTCCACACATAGCGGTTCATATTTCCTGTAAGGGTAAATTTGAGTTCTCTTACTGGTGCATCTTTTGGTAGTGTAGTGTTGTATGGTGATTGCAACATTGTATAGTTTAAGGTTTTGATTTCTCCTAAAGCATTAGCATTATAACGGTTGGGGTCGTTGTCCATATTCATATTGTGTTGGCTATGGTCTTCTTTCTGGTTACTATCTCCTGTGATTTCGGGATACATTACCACATTCATATCCATTTGGTTCAGGCTCATTTTCATTCCCATATCGTCAAGGTTGCCGTCCATCTTCATCATATCGTTCATCATCTTCATCCCTTCAAAATATTTCAATTTGGGAAGTGGGGAAATCAGTTGTTTGATGCCATTGCCCACAAAATAGCTTGCCGACTGTGTCCTGTCTTCGGTGGTGGCTAAAAATTCATAGGCAACACCGTCATCAGGAATGATTACTACAATATCGTAAGTTTCAGAAACTGCAATGATTAATCTATCTACTTCCACAGGTTCTACATCGTTGCCGTCATTTGCAACTACTGTAATTTTACCGCCTGCATACCGCAACCAAAAATAGGACGAAGCACCACCGTTTGAAACTCGCAATCGTACCTTATCGCCTGCTTTTAGCGTTTTGCCGTCAACAGTTTTTAAATCGGTAGTATGATTTCCATTGATTAAAATTTTGTCATAATAAACATCGCTTACATCCATTGCCAACATTCGTTTCCATTCGTTGGTTAGTTTTGTTTTGAAATGACCTTCTCTGATGGCTTCTGCGTAAGACTGTGTTGCATTTTTTTTGATGGCAGACCAATCGTTGGCATTATGCAACATTCTGTTAATATTATCTGGGTTTAGATTTGTCCATTCACTTAAAATGATGGGTACAGTCGGTAAATCGTCAATTCCTTTTCTAAAGGTTTTATCATCATCCTTTTTCTTCATTATAAAACTGCCATACATCCCAATCTGCTCTTGCAATCCCGAATGTGAGTGATACCAATGTGTTCCGTGTTGAATAATAGGAAAACGATAGGTATATGTTGTGCCTGCCTTAATAGGTTTTTGTGTAAGCCAGGGCACACCATCTTCTTTGTTGGGCAGGAACACTCCGTGCCAATGCAATGATGTACTTTCTTTTAATTGGTTGTGTACTACAATTTCGGCAGTATCTCCCTCCGTAAATGTTAGGGTAGGCATTGGTATTTGACCATTTACAGCAATGGCTCTTTTTTCTTTGTCTGCATAGTTTACAAGTGTGTCTTTTACATAAAGGTCATAACGGACTACCTTTTGTGCAAAAAGAGATTGCGAACACAACAGTATGAAAACTGCCTGTAGCAATCTGATAGTAATATTTCTGGGTATATTCATTTTAATATTTTTATTAATGAAACTTATTCCTGCTTTTTTAACCAATTGGTTAATACTTTGATTTGCTCATCATTCAGTTTTGCCTTTTTATGCATTATTGTATATGATGATAAGGGCATTTGTTTAGTCTCGATTTGTTCTTTAATTGAGTTTAATAATCTTTCCTGCTTCCTATTTGAATATGTACCCCATTCGTTGAAATTCAAATCCTCTTTTGCGTTTTTGATGTGATTTTCAACTAATGCTCTCATAGGTTGCACATAGTCATACCAAACATAATTAGTATTGTTACTATGACAATCGTAGCAAGAGGTTTGAAACATCGCTTTTACTTGAACAGGCATTTTATAGGCTTGGGTAAAATCGGTTGTGTAAACCTGCCCTTTATCTACATTAAGGGCAGGCTGATAAAATTGTATTCCAATAAAAATAAACAGCACTATTGTCAATATTATCTTTAATACTTTCTTCATTTTAGAACTCTTTTTTTACAGAGCCACAGGTAAGCATTTTACCGCCATAGTAAGGGTTTTTGATAGCTTTAGCTTCGCTAATCCAAACCGCACCTTTACCATCGTTATACATTGGACAATGGTCTTGATATAATTTTTGTGTAGTTCCAAATAATACTATAAGATCGGAAACATCTTTGCTTAATGATGCTAAATGTTCTCTTTGATGGTCTATTTTGCCTGCATTATCACCAATGTGTTCTGCATTTTCCTTAGCATTTTCAGCTATCTCCATATATTCTTTATGTTTGTTGGCAGGAATGGATTTCATATTTACATTGTTTAAAGTTGTAAATAATTGCTTCCCTGCATTAGCAGCTGCTTGGTCGTTATCTGAGACAAGTGCATTTTTTAAAGTCAAATAATCCTTAATTATAGGTGCGATAGTAAACTTTTGAGCTTGCTTCACATCGGATTTTTCTGCCTCTTGAGAAGACGTATCCGTTGAAGTAACAGTTGCTACCGTATCATTGAGTGTAGGTGATTGTAACTCCGGAATTGCAGCAATTGTTGTGCTATCATTAGCTTGCTGGTCGCTATTTTTATTTGAAGATTGATTGCAGGAAATTGTTACCGCTGCAACTGTTACTAATGTAATGATTGAGAAAATTATATTTTTCATTTTATTCATTTTTGATATTATTGAAGAAATTTATCTTATTTATTTGTTTTCAAATTCATTTAGCTTATGCTTCATAAATTCGATTTCTTGTGCCTGTGTTTCCAGTATGTTTTTTTGTAACTGTATCAATTCGGGGTCGGTAAGCTTAGCCTTTTCAGACATCAATACTGCTGCTGCGTGATGTGGTATCATACCTTTTACAAACTCCTTATCGCCCACAAATAATTGCTCCCGAATACCAAACCAACAAAAGATGCCAATCGCAAAGGAAACCGTTATGATTGCCCAATTGATTTTTTTGTTTTGATACATTCCTTTCATTATCCATAATTCAATTACCAACATTGCCGAAACCATTAGTAGGGTCATATATAAATTATTGATGTTGGGGATAAGGTTCTGCAAACCGTCAATCATAGCATACATAATAAAATACATAGCTACAAACATTGCAACAGCCATTACAGCAAAACGTTTGTACATTGCTAAAGAATGATTGGGGTTATTTTCTTCACTCTTTTGGGTATGTTGCATTCCGTGTTGGTTTTTCATACTTTCCATAACAATAGCGTTTTATTTGTTATTTAATAGTTTCCTGCACACTACCGCAGGTAAGCATTTTAGAACCGTAATATGGGTTTTTAACCACTTCTTCCTTACTTAACCAGTTTGCACCTTTCCCATTATTGTACATAGGGCAATGCAGATAATAAACAGGTGCTTCTTGTTTTGATACCTTAGTTAATTCATACATATTCTTAGAAAGCAAAGCGAAAGTTTCTCTTTGTTTTGCCACATCTTTGGTTGTAGCAATTTTTTCAGCATTTGCTGTTAAATCCTTCATCACTTCCATCCAAACGTTATGTTCCTTGGTAGAAAGTTTTGTCATTTCTACCGCTTTAATGGCTTTTACCAATTCAGCGGCTTTTGCAGATGAGATACCTGCATCAGTTTTTACTAACGCATCTTTAACCGAAAAGTAGTTCTCGAAAACGGTTTTTAATTGCGGTACATTTTGCGTTTCAGTGGTGTTTTTTTGAGCCATATCGCTTTGGTTATGGTTGGCGTGTTCATTTTTCATATCCATACCTGCATCTTTGGTTTTTGCAACTGGTTTTAGTTCCCTTTTATACTGGCAACAGTCGGATAATTTTGCATATACATCATCTGGAGCCAAAAATTTCTCGCTGTCATAACCTGCCAAAGCAATACGTTTCAGTATTTCATCCTGATTTGTTTTTTTATCATCGTATTTAAGTGTAGCCATTTTGGTGTCTTTATTCCATTCTACTGTGGCTACATTTTTTAAATTTCCTGCTTTTTCGATGGTTGTTTTACACATTTCGCAGTTGCCATATATTTTTACGGTTTCTGTTTTTGCATTTTTGATTTGTGCAAAACTGTTTACAGCTGATAGTAATACGGTGATTACCATCAATATTTTTGATATTGATTTCATTTTTATTTTTTTTTATTTAATAAGATATACGAAGAGTTTGCGAAAACTGGATTCAGCTTTCGACAAGGCACACGTATGGCTAACAAGCCATCGTTTTAGCTTATTTTAGGTGGTTGCCAAATGGAAGAGTAGCCTGAAGAATAGTAGGCTTCTTTGAAACCGAATTTTTGCTTTTTAATTTCAGCAAAAGGGTCAGCTGTTTTTAAATCTACTGGTATTGGTAAGCTTACAGAAGATGAAGAAGTGCTGCATCCACAAGAACTGTGCTTACAATTGCCGTCGCAGTCGTGACCATCTTTGCATTTTTTACAGGACTTGTCCTTGCAACTGCTTTTATGTTCTGCTTTTGCAGATTGATCTTTTGAGCAGGACTTTTGCTCTGTCTTAGTTGTTTTTTTTGCACAAGCATAGCTTATGCTTGGCATTAGGAAAAAGCCCAAACATAGTAAGATGACAAAGCTGATATGTTTACTCAAATTTTTCAACACTACAAAATTATGAAATTATTTCTTTTAATTGCTATATTTTGCACTTTCGTGAACTGCAAACACAGAATTATAGATAAAATGTCTAAATCACTAGTCTGCATAGTCCTTTTTATGCTTATTAAAATAAATATACAGTGAATTACCTAAAGTGTTTGTTATAAGTTAAATAACTAAACAGGTATTAGGATAAGTAAATTATCTTTGTTTAATGGTTCTATTTTAAAACCTGCTTTCTGTACAGTTTCAATTTCCTGTTCTTGTGTAATTCCTTCTGATTTTACGGTAAGCACCTTGTCTTTAGTTGTATCTACTTCCCAATGTCATATACCATCGGCATTATCCAAATGAGGTTTTACAGATGCTACACATCCACCACAGTTAATATTTGTTTTGAATCGTAAGTCTTGATTATTCTTTTCCATTTTGTTTATTGAATAATTCATTTAAAGTTTAAAACTGCGTAATCGCAATGCATTTACGATTACCGATACAGAACTTAAAGACATTGCTAAAGCTGCAATCATTGGAGATAATAAAATTCCAAAAAACGGATATAAAATACCTGCTGCAATTGGAACACCAAGCACATTGTAGAAAAAGGCAAAGAATAAATTTTGCTTGATGTTTTTCATAACAGCATGGCTCAAATTTTTTGCTTTAACGATACCTAATAAATCGCCTTTTACTAAAGTTATTTTGGCACTTTCTATGGCTACATCGGTTCCAGTTCCCATAGCTATTCCGATATTGGCTTGTGCTAATGCCGGAGCATCATTTATACCATCACCAGCCATAGCTACAATTTTCCCTTCTGCTTGTAAACGTTTAATTTCGTTGAGTTTATCTTCGGGTAAGCATCCTGCTTTATAGGAAGATAAACCTAATTCATCCGCTACTGCTTTGGCTGTATTAACATTGTCACCAGTAAGCATAATTACTTCTACACCTTGAAGCATTAGTTCTTTTATCGCTGCTGCACTCGAAGTTTTTATCGCATCGGTAATTGAAACAAAACCAACTGTAACACCATCAACAGCAATGTAAGAAACCGTTTTACCAAGTTTTTGTTCTGCAATAATTTTGTTTTCTAAATCGTCAGAAATAGTTGCCTTAACCTGTTCCATTAGTTTTTTATTGCCTAATGCTACTTTTCTATTGGTAACCGTTCCTGTAACTCCTTTTCCTGTAACATTTTCAAAATCTTTGACTCCAATTAATGAAATAGATTTTGTTTTGGCATAATTGACTACTGCTTGTGCCAATGGATGTTCACTGTATTGGTTTAAGGAAGCTATATTTTGCAATAAATCATCCTCGTTATTAGTTGATGCGTAAATTTTTTCTACCGAAGGTTTTCCCTCTGTTAGCGTTCCTGTTTTATCTGTTATTAAAACATCCACCTTATTCATATTTTCTAAGGCTTCGGCATTTTTAATTAATACTCCAGATTGTGCTCCTTTGCCCACACCCACCATCACAGACATCGGCGTGGCTAAACCTAAAGCACAAGGACAAGCTATGATTAAAACTGCAATGGCATTTATAAATCCATAAACCTTCGCTGGTTCTGGACCAAATAGTGCCCAAACAAAAAAGGTAATTACTGAAATGATTACTACAATGGGTACAAAATATTTAGAAATACTATCGGCTAATTTTTGAATGGGTGCTCTTGAACGAGAAGCATCGTTAACCATTTGTACAATTTGAGAAAGTAATGTTTCAGAACCTACTTTTTCGGCCATCATTACAAATGATTTGTTCCCGTTGATTGTTCCCGAAATTACATTATCGTCTTTCTTTTTGTCAACGGGAATTGGTTCTCCTGTAATCATTGCTTCATCAATACTGCTTTCACCATCGGTTATTTTTCCGTCAACTGGAATTTTATCTCCTGGTTTTACGCGTAATAAATCACCTTTCTTAATATCATGAATGGAAATCACTTTATCGCCCCCTTCACCAATCAAAGTAGCTTCGGTTGGTGCTAATTGTAATAACGCTTTTATAGCTCCACTGGTTTGGCTATGTGCTCTTGCTTCTAACAATTGTCCCAACAAGACCAGTGTAATGATTACTGTTGCTGCTTCAAAATAAAGATGAATGGTTCCGTGTTCGGTTTTAAATTCTTCCGGAAAGATATTCGGAATCAGCATTCCTACAATACTAAACAAAAATGCAACTCCAGTTCCTATTCCGATAAGGGTAAACATATTTAGATTCCAAGTGATTATGGATTTCCAAGCTCGTACAAAAAACATCCAACCAGCATAGAAAACAACAGGAATTGAAAACAGAAATTGCACCCAGTTCCACATGTTGCTGTCCATTATTTGAAATAACGGATTGTTATGTACCATTTCCATCATGGCAATAATAAAAATTGGCACCGTAAAGAGGGTTGCAATTTTCATTTTTTTAAGCAAATCCAGATAGGTTTTTTTTTCTTCGGAATCGCTTGGTTCCATGGGTACTAAATCCATTCCGCATATAGGACATGAACCCGGACTATCTTGAATAACTTCGGGATGCATTGGACAGGTGTACATCGTTTTCTTTACATCCAATTCTGCTTCTTTTACCAAATGCATTCCACAAACAGGGCAATCGCCAGCTTTATCATAGGTTTTATCGCCTTCACAATGCATTGGGCAATAGTATTTGCCTTTTATATTGCTAGTCACTTCGATTGTTTTTTTATCATCGTGAGAATGAGCGGAACAGCAGGATTTTGCCACTGGTTCATTTGTCGTGGTATGTTGTGGGCTTTTGTTATTGCTCATTTCTATGGTATATTTTCCAACAGCAGTTAATGCTTTTTGCAATTGTGTAGTTGGGATGTGTTTATCCATTGTCAGGGTAGCTGAGTTTTCATCTTTTGAAACTTCAACATTTGTCACATTTTCAACCTTTAATAAAGCCGATTTCACCTTTGCTTCGCAACCTCCACAGGTCATACCTGTTACTTGATATTTGTGTACCATTTTGTATGAGTTTTATTATGATACAAAGTTCCATATTGTTTCCATTTTTTCGTTGTGGAATTTTGGGAATGATTTGTAAGATTTACTTAGACCTTATCCAAAGGTTTTCTTTTATCCTCTCGTATTTGCTTGAAATAACTTGTGGTAAGTCCTGTTACCTTTTTGAATTGGTTGCTTAAATAGGCTACACTTGAGTAATTTAAACGGAAAGCAATTTCACTCAAAGATAGTTCATCATATACCAATAATTCTTTTACCTTCTCTATTTTTTGGGCAATAAAATATTTTTCGATAGTAGTGCCTTCTACTTCTGAAAACAGGTTGGATAAGTAATTATAATCGTGGTGCAATTGACTGCTTAATACATCTGAAAGGTTAGTTTTGGTATTGTTGTCCTGATGATGAACCAAGTCAATAATGACGTTCTTTATCTTTTCGATAACCCTGCTTTTTTTATCATCAATGAGTTCAAATCCTAATAGAATTAAGGCTTTATCCAATTTATTTTTTTCATCGGTTGTTGGCTCTTTATCTAATGTTACTTCGCCGAGCTTTATATTTTTTACGTCTAAGCCAAGCTTGTCCAATTCATTCTGCACTACCATAATGCAACGGTTGCAAACCATATTTTTTATAAAGAGTGTTGTCATATATTTTGTGCTTTATTTGAAATTAGCTTAAAATAGGCTCTATAAAATTACAATTAATATTTTCTTGTAATTGTAGAACAGTTGTCAATTGATGTATTTATCCACTGCGTTGTCCAATTCTTCATTTTTAATATTGCTTAAATTTGTATCTACCAAATGAAAAACTGGCCAAGTAGTTTGCTGACTTTCTTTATCCCATTTCTTTATTCAAAGCATCAATGAGCATTTTGGTCATAATATTTTTTCTTTAGCCACAAACTTGCACGTACCAATAATATCAGTACAGGAACTTCCACCAATGGGCCGATAACGCCCACAAATGCCTGTGGCGAATGAATACCGAAAACCGATATTGCTACGGCTATTGCCAATTCAAAATTGTTTCCTGTGGCTGTAAATGCGATGGATGTGTTTTTATCGTAAGGAACTTTAAGAGATTTATTGATAAAGAAGCTCACGAAAAACATAAGTATAAAATAGATGATTAACGGTATTGCTACTTTTACTACATCCATTGGCAACTCTACTATTTTATCGCCTTTCAGACTGAACATCAATACTATGGTAAACAGTAAAGCATACAATGTAATGGGCGATATTTTGGGTACAAATTTCCGATTATACCATTCTATACCTTTTGATTTTACAAGGAAGTAGCGGCTTAAAAAACCTGCCAAGAATGGAATACCCAAGTATATCAGTACGCTTTCGGTAACATCTTTCATTGATACGCTTACATTGAAATTGGCTAATCCTAATTTTGCAGGTAATACGTTGATGAATAACCAAACTAAAAAACTGTAAGTAAATATCTGGAAGATACTGTTTAATGCAACTAACATAGCTGTATATTCTCTGTTTGCTTTAGCTAAGTCACTCCAAACGATTACCATTGCGATACATCTTGCCAAACCTATCAGTATCAAACCTGTCATATAATCGGGTTCATTCCTTAAAAATAAAACGGCTAACCCGAACATTAGCACTGTACCGATACCCCAATTCAGTAATAAGGATATACCAATTACTTTTTTATCCTTAAACGCCATAGGCAATAATGAATAATCAACCTTTGCTAATGGCGGATACATCATCAATATTAAACCTATTGCCAACGGAATATTTGTAGTGCCTACGGATAGCGCATTTGTAATTTTTGAAATACCGGGAAAAATATATCCCAATCCTATACCTACTGCCATTGCAAGGAATATCCATAAGGTAAGGTATCTGTCTAAGAATTTTAGTTTTGGTTGCATCGGCTACATTTTAATCATTGAAAAAACATAGAACATTTCCGTTGCTATCTGTAAACTTCTATCAGCATATACCTTTGATTGTTCCTGTGTATTGTCTGAAATTTTAGGGTCTTCAAATGTGATAGGTATTCTCTTTTCTGCTCCTGCAATAAAAGGGCATCCGCCGTCTGCCTGTGAACAGGTCATAATAGCTACAAACGCTGATACAGGATTGAAAGGGCTATCATATTTTTTGGAAAAACCAACAATCGGCAAAGAATTATCACTATACTTTATGGCATATACAGGATTGTCGGTATCTGCTATTTTGAAAATACTTAATCCCTGATGTGTCAATGTTTCTGCCACTTTCGGGAATAATGCCGTTTCCTCTGTTCCGCCTGAATAACAATGTACATTTGGGATAGTATAGTACGCTGCTGCTACCTGTGCCCAAACCTGCGACAAATGACTTCTTCGTGAATTATGGGTACAAATGAAGTTGATACTTATTTCCTGACTATTGTTTACTTTTTGCTGTACAAAATCTATCAGTGGTCGTAATATATTTTTGCGTTCTTCACTGATGTTTTGAAAAGTAGTAACATTGTTTATTGTTTCAACTAAATTCTTATACATTTTGATTGATTTAAAGGGTTTAACAACATCCTGAATTAGGTGTGCAGGAAGCATTATTCAACGCTGATAATTTTATTTTTTGCTTTTCGACAGGAATACCGCAAGCATCCTGAGCAAGACAAGCTGTTGTTTTACTTTTCAGTACGAATGTTTTTCCGTTGAAATCCAAATCATATTTCCCGATAGTATCACTTTGATATTCTACTTCAATTTCAGCATCTTCCATGCCTAATTTTTCTTCGGATAGTTTGATGATGTTTAATAGCTTGGTTGGCTTCAATCTATGTTCGAAATCGTCAGCATTCCACAACTGAAAGTTGACTACTTTTTCATTGCGGATTACACCGCCACAATCAATAAATTTTTTATTGATTTGCCCCACTTCGGTAACGTGGAAATGTTCAGGAACAAATGTTCCGTTCTCTAATTGAAATTCAACATTCTCTAATGTTGGTAAGATTTCTTTGATTTTTGATAGTTTCATAATTCCATTATTTAATTGTTATATTGCATTGTTACGATTAATTTAGTCAAAATAAATGCTTAGCAACATTTATCAATACCTATATCGTCAACGAAGAAAGTGTTGAGTTCCTTCTTAATCTGCTGCCAAACATTTTCATCAATGCAGTAGCATACACTGGTTCCCTCTATATTTCCTTTAATAATACCAATGTTTTTTAGTTCTTTCAAATGCTGCGAAATGGTAGCTTGTGCCAATCCCAATTCCTCTACCAAGTCATTACAAATACAGGTATTTTGTTTAATGATATATTGTAGGATAGCTATGCGTGCAGGATGAGCCAATGCCTTTAGCGAAGTTGCTAAACGGTTCTGCTGTTCCGTAAATATTTCAGTTTTTGTAACTCCCATTTTTATCTATAATTATACATCGCAATATTACGATTAATATTTTAACTGCCAAAATTGTTTAAAAAAAATATTTAGTGAAGTTTACCCCTGTTGCACCAAATGTTGCAAATTCGGATCATTCTTAATCCTTTCCAATTCAGTTGCAATAATTAGAACAATGTCTATTTTTATCTGACGGTAATTACTTTCAATTTGCTGTTTCATTTTATCTTCCCCGTGTTCATCAACAAAGGATAGGATTTCCGGTATCTTCTGATATACTTTAGTTTCTGCGGCAACTTTTTCATTGTCCACGACAATTTCAGCGTGGAAAATCTTTTGCTCGATGCGTTCGTCAAAGTTGTCCGAAACAGCACCTACAAACATACCTTGGGTTAATGTTGAGATTTTGGAAGCCGGAATTAAACTATCTAATTGTGTCGATATTGAAGTTGAGGTATCATTTCTATTGATTGATAAACTTTGACGTTTCTGCAAAACTTTTCCGAACCTTTCCGAAAGGCTCTTTGCCGTTTCGCCAACTACCTGACCCGAAAATATATTGCCCACAGTGTTTTGGATAACCTTTGCTTCTTTATCGCCATAATCCCTTATCAATTGCGAAAAATCCTGAAAGCCTAAACAAACTGCCACTTTATTACTTCGGGCAGTTGCAATAAGATTATCTAATCCCCGAAAATAAATAGTGGGCAACTCATCAATAATAACAGAACTCTTTAATTGCCCTTTTTTATTAATGAGTTTGACAATCCTTGAATTATACAATCCCAAAGCTGCCGAATAAATATTTTGACGGTCGGGATTATTACCAACACACAAAATCTTGGGTTCTTTGGGATTATTAATATCCAAAGAAAAATCATCGCCAGTCATTACCCAATACAATTGTGGCGAAATCATTCTTGATAAAGGAATTTTTGCTGATGCAATCTGTCCCTGTAATTGGTCTTGTGCGCCACTTTGCCACGCATCCATAAACGGCGAAAGATAATTTTCCAAATCAGGATATGAAGTTAAAATAGTAAATACGTCCGAATACTTTTTATTCAGCAATTCAATGGCGTGTGGGAATGTACAGTACTTACCGTCCTCATAGATTTTCAGATACCAAATAATAGCAGCCAATAATATAATCGGGCTTTCCACAAAGAAATCGCCTTGCTTCTGTATCCAGCTACGATTGAGGTTCAGCATTATGGTATATGCGGCTTCGTAAGCATCGGAAATGTCCGTCATAAAGTTGGGATTGAGAGGATTGCAACGGTGGCTCTTACGTGGATCGTCAAAATTGATGATGTAGAGTTTGGGTTGAACTTTGTACTTGTCCCGATGCTTCAGTAAATGATTGTAGGCAATGGTGGAAAGGTCATCAAACTTAAAATCGTAGATGTACATTGAGAACCCTTTCTCAATCTGTTGCTTGATATAGTTGTTTACGATAGCATACGATTTTCCGGAACCTGGCGTTCCTAAAACAATGGTTGCCCGAAAAGGATTGACGATGTTTATCCAGCCGTTATTCCATTTGTTTTTGTAATAAAATTTTGTGGGAAGATTGACAGAATATTCATTTTCCATCAATTTGGTTTCCTGCTGAAAACTCTCGTTCTCATTATTGAAAACATCGTCCATAAGGTTAGTACGAAGCAAACGGCTCATCCAAACACCTGCCATCAGCAAAGCGATATAACCTAACGAGATAGTAAGGATATACAGGAATGTGCTTATTACCGGAGATAGCTTTAACAACGGTGTATTCAGGAAGAACAGCACAAAACCAACGCCCAAAGCTACGTAAATTTTAGTCCAGGTTATCTTTTCATTCTTTACGCCTTTAGTTCCCAAGCAGCTCAAAGCCAGCAATACAATTGCAAAAACTTTGGTATATAAGGTATGCGAAAACAAACCAGCTGTTCGTTGGAAATTGCCTAATATTTTATTGATTACTTCTAAAGTCCAGCCACGTTCTATGAAGAAACCGTAGCAGAACCAATAAAGGTGCATCAGTACCAAAAGAATACTGACTGCCCGCATAAATGCCATAATCTTGGCAAGTCCTCTTAAATCATCTTCTCCCTGCATTATTTTAATTTTTAATGTTAGGGCGTGAATTTAAAAGGTCTAAAGAGTGGTTATAAGAATGTGGCACTCAATGGCGGTGCATGGTACTGTTTGGCGGAGAGATAAGAGGTGTAGCTCCTATGACCACTTTGTATAGTAACATTTATAGAGGATCAAAATAAAAGACACTTTTAGTTGCTAACCTTTTTTGTTTTCTGTCCGTTAGCAACATTTTTTGTCTTGCTGAATGGGTGGACAAGGAACATTTCCGTAACTGCAATAAACACAACAGTCTCCTTGTTTTGGTTTAAGAACTTGTTTGCACTTTTCACATTCGTAGAAATATTGGCAAGCATCTGTCGGCATTGTTTCTTCTTTCTTGTGTTCGCAGTTGGGGCAGATTATTGTTGATTGCAATTTGATTTCCATTTCATTTTATTTTTTGTCGGTTACAGAATATCCTGTCGAGTTTATTGCTTTTTCAATTTCAAAAATGTTAGTTTTTGAGTTGTCAAATTTTACGATTGCGTTTTCTTTTTCGTATGAGGCGTTTGAACTTATTATTCCTGTCAATTTATTTACTTCATGGTTTACGTGTTCGCCACAACTTGCACAAGTCATTCCGCTAATCGTAAATTCTACTTTTTGAATATTGGATTTGTCCACCACTATAATTTGCTTTTCTGTCTTTGGGTAGAAAATGCTTGAGTAGTATGGAAAGACAAGCATTACGATTGCAAATGCTGTTACAATTCCTAAAAACATTTTTGACTGAATGAATTTTGGTTTTTCTTCTGTCTCACAATTGCAATCTATTTGCTTTTTGGGTTTCAACTTTTGATACCAAGCAAAACCAAGAACCAAAATTGTCAACCCAATAAAATACGGTCGAAAAGGTTCAAGCCAAGAAAAAGTGGAAGTAAGACCGCTTGTTCCTGCAATAAGAGCTAATACGGGTGTGATGCAACAAAGAGAAGCTGCAATTGCAGTCAAAAGTCCTGCACCAATTAATTTTTTGTCTGTTTTCATATTGTTTCCAAAATTTTGTTTTCGCCAAGGATTTTGAAAAACGGGTTCAGCATTTTTTCATACTCTTTAGCCAATGAGTAAAAAATGGTTTGAGCTTCTCGTTCTGCTTCAATGAGTTTTCTGTCTTTGAGTTTTCGTAAGTGCTGTGAAACTGCTGAAATTGTCATACCAAGTATGTCGCTTATGTCACAAACACAAAGCCGTTTTTCTTCATAAAGCAGAAAGAGGATTTTCAGCCTTACATTGTTTCCCGCTAATTCAAGTCCGTTCGATAAATAGTCAAACGAACCATTGAGTTCTGAAACTCTGTCTTTACAACGGTTTATTTGTTTAATGTCCGCTTGTTGTCGTATGCAAGAATTATTGTCCATAGTGCAAAGATAGCTAATTCGTTTATTTAAGCAAGTACTTAAATATAACAAATAGAATTAAAAATCTAACCTATTACAGTCTTCTTTTTTTCTTCTTCATTTTGTTAGCAAAATCCTGTTCCTCGTAATCATCGCCCTGGGCTTCGGGAAGCAAACCGCCTAATGCCTCAATCAAACCGTCTTCGTGTTTTTCAGAAGTATTCAGGAAGTCGAACAAATGATGTGGTTCTTCCGCAGGAAGATCTGCATCATTCGGTCTTGATATTTTCGATTGTAGTTCAACTGGTTCTTTAATGTCGGGTTTGATATTATTGTTCCAATAATCATTAAAGGTATTGGCAGAAAGTTCTGTTCCTAAACGGGAACCGTTCCAAACCGCTTTGGAATTGTGGTCAATAAATGTGATACCATAAATACGCCCTGTATCATTCCGGCGCACTACTACGTTAATGCCCTGTTCCGTTAACTGCTTTTTAAATGCCTGTTCATCGCTCGTGGTTTTCAGGGCAATGGTAATGGCAGCTTTGATAGTTGGCTTTGTCGGGTGGTCTTTCAAAGCCTCTTTGCATTTCGCAAAATGCAATTCCAAAGTCGGAAGCCCTGCGCTCTTTCCGAAAAGCGAAGCCTTGAATGGATGTCCGGCCCTTTCTCCTTTTTCATTTAACGGAATATACAATAAACCCTGCTGAGATTTTCCCTGCAATTCGTCCTCAACTTTTTCAGTAGTAATATTGAATAACGAAAGCAATGCGTTGTATTCGCCCAATGTCTGGTATTGGTAATAGTTCGGTAAATGGCGAATTACCGAAGCTATCTGACTTTTTACATCACCTTTCTGGTAATTCACAGGGCTAAAAATCTTATCGTTCTGCTTGTGTTCCTTATCTGTTGCAGATACCAATCCGTGTTGCCTTTCGAGTTCTCGGCACACATTCATAGACCGCATTTTCTCAAATTTATCTGAAATCTTTTTGCCTTCTTCATTCACACAAACCGAAACAATATGTATGTGCGTTCTGTCGATATCAGTATGCTTGAACACGACAAAAGGCTGTTCGCCATAACCCATTTCACGCATATACTGCTCTGCCAACTCCCTAAATTTTTCATCACTAACATTATCTTTCGGGTCTGGATTGAGCGAAATATGCAACGTATGTTTTTCGGTATTTCGATTTGCAATAAGATAAGGTGTAAAAGATTGGCTTAATTGTGCTACAGAATAATGTCCGCTTGGTGTTTCAATTATCTTATTAGCAAACAGAATTTGTCCGTTTTCCTTTTCCACTTTAAGATTATTGTACGCCAAAGCACCATATAAATTACTGCTTCTTCCAATTTTTGCTATCATTTTTAGACCTGTTTTTTCAGATGTTTTGCTTCAAATTCTTCGATTAGATGAATTATTTTTTGGCATAACAATACCATTTCAATCGTCTGTTTTTCCAATTTATAGAGGTAGGCAGATCCTTTTTTCTCTGAAAAATTCTTGTACAATAGCTTTACAACTTGGTTATAATTTACACCTACCGAGCGAAATTGACTGTGAAACGAGGTCAATCGCATATAGAAATCAACTGTTCCTTTATCAATTTGAATGGTTTTTATCTTTTTTTCAAAGATGCAAGAGGTTATAAAATGTGCCTTTACCTGCATTCCCGATTGGTCAAAGAGCGAAAGAAATCGGCTGTGCTCTTCTGCATTAAAGGAAATTGTATATCTAATCTTCGCCGGGTCTTCTTTAGGTCGGCGTCCGGTCTTTTTTAATTGTTTTCTGTTGTTTTCGTTCATCACAAATCCATTTATAATTTACACAAAACCCTGACTTCGGAAGGTGTTTTTCAGCCCCCGGCAGGGCAAGTTGTTTTGAGCATCCGAAATCGTTTCGAGATGCTCAAAACACAACTTGCCGTGTTCTGATGAACACAAAAATCCGCCCTGCGGGACGGATTAAATGTAGCAGGGAAAATCGGCTCGATGCCGTTCTGCTTCGTGTCCATTTTATCAAGATGCTTTGCATAAATCCGTTAGTAAAATTCATTTTACAAAGTAACCAACTGTTGATAAGAGTATTGCAATGTGATACTAGGACAAACTCTGCCTTTAGAAGCCAAACACTACCACGATAATGTAAACACCTATTTATCTGCATTTATTTGTACTTACAAACACATATAGAGACATAGTTAGCTATGCAGGTAACAACGTAAGTACTTCATTACCGATGTAAATAAATACAAATGTGAAGATGTAAAAAAGCACCCATTGAAATACTTGAATATGCAATTGTGTACGCAAAAAAGCAGGTATATAAATAAGTAATTATGGTTGTACAAATCTATTTGCCTACAGCCATAAAAAAGTATTCAAGTACATAAATAGCCTAGTGCGTAATTACCTGTTTATCTCTATAATTCTGTATAGAGCTACAAACCTATATGCGCACCTAAGTAATTGAGGATATAAATTTAAAAAACAGTTGAAATATGAATGCAAAACACAAAACAGTATTTATCGCCTTTTCATCTCAAAAAGGCGGTGTGGGAAAAAGTACATTTACAACATTGGTTGCAAGTACGATGCACTATCGGTTGGGCTATAATGTAGCCGTATTTGATGCCGATTTTCCCCAGCACAGCCTGATGAAAATGAAGGCTCGTGATTTGGCGATGGTAATGGAAAACGAAGCTTTAAAAAAGCTGGCTTACAAACAATTTACCACCATCAACAAAAAAGCCTATCCGATTATGCAATCCAAAGCTGATAGCGTATTGGAAACCGCTCACGAATTTTTAAGTAGTTCTTCAGTACCTATTGATGTGGTCTTTTTTGACCTGCCCGGAACGGTTAACACGCCTGGTATTTTGAATGCATTGGCAGGAATGCACCACATTTTTACACCTATCACGGCAGACCGAGTGGTAATGGAAAGCACACTGATTTTTACACAGCTTTTGCAGGATGTGATTATGAAAAAAGGCGAAACTTCCATAGAAACCATCAACCTGTTTTGGAACCAGGTTGATGGCAGGGAAAGTACACCTTTATATGAGGTTTATAACGAGCTCATCAAACAATTAGGATTAAGCCTGATGCAGAGCCAAATCAAAAACAGCACCCGTTTTCGCAAAGAAAGTGAAGTAAACAGCAAAGCCGTTTTCCGTTCTACGGTAATGCCACCTGATGAACGCTTGATGAAAGCCTGTCAGTTAGATCAATTTGTAAATGAATTTTTAAGAATCATTCAATTATAGTCTAATGGAAAAAGAAAATAAGAAAAAAAGTACGCCCGATATTAACGAGGAACTGATGATGAGCCTGATGGTAGATGGCGTAAAAAGAGAGGGATTACAGTTACCCACAGAACAAACTGTTGAAGCCCTCGAAAAGGAATATGTTCAGCCCGAAAAACTACCATTGGAGAAATCTGCTGTGAAGGAAAAGACCAAAATTAAAAAAACAAACGAAACAGATTACGAAAGCCTCTTTTTCAAAAGAACAGACACGAATGCCCGAGATGGAAAAACGGTATATATCCGACCAGATTTTCACGAAAAATTGTCACGTATTGTACAAGTGATAGGCGAAGACAAAATAACCATTTACGGTTATTTAGACAATTTACTGGACTACCATTTTCAGGAATTTGGCGAGCAGATTACCAAGAGTTTTAATGATAAATACAAACCTATTTTATAAGTTATGGAAATAGTAATTGTGATATGCCTGCTGATTTTGATTGCCCTGCTTGTGCAGGACAAGATTGTAATCAAAAAAAGTTCAGAAAGAAAACCGATACAGGGAAAAAGCAACCCTAAACTGCCCGATATTATGGGGCAACCTAGACCTAAGAGAAGCCTTTCGGTGCCAAACAATGCCACTGAACGCCAAAATGAGGAGCAGGAAGTAAATCCTGATAATTTTGACATAGAATACGACGAAAATGAAAACGTCGACATTCAAATTCCGCAGGAAGAGCTGGACGAAGTTTTCAGTAATATGTCTGATTTTGATGATGAAGAAGATGAATGGAACAGGTACGGAATATCCAGTAGCGATAACGGTTTTGCCCAAGGGGTTACCTTTGAAGAACTAAGCTCCGTGGGGATGTTGCTACAAAAAGAAAAATTGGAGCCGTCTCAAAAGGAAACAGCGATAGCCATAGTTCAGAAAATACAAGGAACCGAATTATTCAGCCTTTTGGAAAATTCTATGGAAGGCACTTCTCGTAAAATAGCAGAGCTATTGGACAGTAACCTTTCTTCTGAAACGGAAGCCAGTTCTTCCACTTTGCGGAAAAATGATTTTGATGGTTTTGACATTGGGAAGTTTGTATAGACTTCCCAATGTTTTTATAGTGCTTTATCTAATCGTTTATGGATATATGATATGGTATTTAAAATGTCAAGAGCCTCTTCTTCAGTAATCTCAAATTTAATTTTAGGTTGATGTGCAGTAGGATTTCTAATTAAGCCAAAAACACCCTTAATTAGATTACATAATCCTATGTGTTCGCTTCTATCCGTATCGGTCAATAAATTATTGATTTTAATTAAAGGATTGGTTGTTGAAAATACGGTTTCTACCAAAGCATTGCCGTCAGCATACAATCCAGTCAACTTTCTTAAACGGTCGGCAACACTTTTAGTTGCTTCAAAAACAGAATGAAAATAATTTTCAAACAATAATTCAGCTTTACAATATTCAAAAACAGCGGTATGAACGTTTCTATTTTCTAATTTATGTTTCAAGCGACTAGCTCTTTGTTCGGCATCGGCTATTGTAGTTGCTTTTGCCACCAATCTAAATTTTCCTTCCTCCGTAAGTTCAGTACCTATAAACGACAACCGCTTATTTACTTCCAATCTACGGTTATGAAAAACTTCCTCTTTCCCAATATAACGTACTGGTTGTAAAGCATCTTGTACAAATCTTAATATGTGATTTGAACATTGATGCTGATTTTGCCACTCAGCAAATGCTGAATATAATCTTCTCCATTTTGTGTTTTGGGGGTCTATATCTGGAATATTAGAATTTAAAAGAATTTGTCCAATTTCTGTACCCGTTAAGCCATCTGCCGTATCACCAATTGTTCTGCATAACCCTTCCAATATGTGCGCTTCAAACACGGGATGTTTAATACTTGCCATTCTTATTTTTTCTTTATTAATGCTATTAAATATTTCTATAAAAGAATTAGCAAGATACGCTAATATATTGTTTTTTGAACCTTCAACCGCCACTCACCGCCAAGTAATTCCACTCACTGCCACATTGTTATCCCGCCCCGATTTCCGAAACACCTTTGTCACGAAAGCCCGCAAGGTGTGGGAAAGAATAACAATTTAATGTGTTTCAATTATGAAAAAACAGAGAAAAAAAGCTTTGCTGACAGCGATAGCAATGCTGTCAGGAATTGGTGCCTTCGCACAAGGAAATGGTACAGCCGGTATCAACGAAGCAACCCAAATGGTAACGTCTTATTTCGACCCTGCCACACAGCTCATCTACGCCATTGGCGCCGTAGTAGGTCTCATCGGAGGTGTTAAGGTGTACAACAAATTCAGTTCGGGTGATCCTGATACAAGCAAAACGGCGGCTTCGTGGTTCGGTGCGTGTATTTTCCTCATCGTAGCAGCAACCGTCCTTCGTTCATTCTTCCTTTAATCCCTTGCCTTATGAGTAATTATAACATCAATAAGGGTATTGGAAGAACGGTAGAATTTAAAGGGTTGAAAGCACAATACTTGTTCATTTTCGCAGGCGGATTGCTCGGGACACTAATCCTCGTGATGATACTATATATGATCGGGGTTAATTCTTACATCTGTCTTTTTCTTGGAGCAGGTGGTGCTTCGCTGATTGTGTGGCAAACCTTCTCACTGAACAGAAAATATGGCGAACACGGATTAATGAAAATAGCGGCTAATAAACGGCATCCTCGCTACATCATTTGTCGAAAGCCTGTACATCGCTATTTGAAGTTTACCACTAAACCCAATGTACGATGATAAATACAGCAAAATCAACAACACTGGAAAGCAAGTTTCCATTATTGGCGGTAGAGAACAATTGTATTCTGTCAAAGGATGCGGACATTACTGCCTGCTTTGAAGTACATCTGCCGGAGCTGTTTACCGTGGCTTCTGCTGAATATGAAGCTATCCATTCCGCTTGGCATAAGGCTATCAAAACCTTGCCAGATTTCACGATAGTCCATAAACAGGATTGGTACATCAAAGAAAATTATGCGCCCGATTTGGCAAAAGATGACCAAAGTTTTCTAGCAAAATCCTATCAACGCCATTTCAATGAACGTCCTTTTCTGAACCATTATTGTTATCTGTTCCTAACTAAAACGAGTAAAGAGCGAATGCGAATGCAGAGTAATTTCAGTTCGCTTTGCAAAGGAACACTGATACCGAAGGAAATCAGGGATAAGGAAGTGATACATCGCTTTATGGAAGCCATTGCACAATTTGAACGTATCGTAAACGATAGCGGGTTTATCAAACTGCAACGGTTAACCGAAGACGAAATCATCGGTACAGATGGAAAGCAGGGATTATTGGAGCAATACCTAACATTATCCAGAGAAGTTGGAACACCGATGCAAGACATTGCATTGGGTGGCGAAGAAATTCGTATTGGTAACAAAAGATTGTGCCTGCACACTTTATCCGATACCGACGATTTGCCCGGAACAGTATCTGCTGATACCCGTTTTGAAAAACTATCTACCGACCGAAGCGACTGCCGTTTGTCGTTCGCTGCACCTGTGGGATTGCTGTTAAGCTGTAATCATATTTACAACCAGTATTTGTTTTTGGATAACAGCGAAGCCAACCTGCAAAAGTTTGAAAAGTCTGCAAGAAATATGCATTCGTTGGCTCGCTACAGTCGGGCAAATCAAATCAACAAAGAGTGGATAGAAAAATACCTGAATGAGGCACATTCGTTCGGACTTTCTTCTATTCGGGCACACTTCAACATTATGGCTTGGTCAGATGATGCCAACGAACTCAAACAAATAAAAAATGATAGTGGTAGCGCTTTGGCATTGATGGAATGTAAACCACGCCACAACAGTACGGATGTAGCAACACTATATTGGGCAGGAATGCCGGGCAATGCAGGCGACTTCCCGAGTGAGGAAAGTTTTTACACGTTCATTGAACCTGCTTTGTGTTTTTTTACAGAAGAAACCAATTACGACAATTCGCCATCGCCATTTGGCATTAAGATGGCTGACCGATTGACCGGAAAGCCTATTCATTTGGATATATCGGATTTGCCGATGAAACGGGGTATCATCACAAACCGGAACAAGTTTATACTTGGTCCTTCGGGAAGTGGGAAATCGTTTTTCACTAACCATATGGTTCGCCAATATTATGAGCAAGGTGCTCACGTTTTGTTGGTTGATACCGGTAATTCTTATCAGGGTTTATGCGAACTCATCAAAGGCAAAACCAAAGGCGAAGACGGCGTTTACTTTACTTATACCGAAGATAATCCTATTGCCTTTAATCCTTTCTACACCGATGATGGTGTGTTTGACATTGAAAAAAGAGAAAGTGTCAAAACCTTGATACTTACCCTTTGGAAACGTGATGATGAACCACCGACCCGTTCGGAAGAAGTGGCATTATCAAATGCCGTAAGTGGTTACATCGAACGTATTAAACAAGATGATATTTTTCCATCCTTCAATGGTTTCTATGAATATGTGAAAGGCGATTATCGTAAGGTATTGGAAGAAAAACAAGTAAGGGAAAAAGACTTTGATATTGCAAATTTTCTCAATGTTTTGGAACCTTATTACAAAGGTGGCGAATATGATTACCTGTTGAATTCTGATAAACAATTAGACCTGCTTTCCAAACGCTTTATTGTGTTTGAGATTGATGCCATTAAAGACCATAAAATCCTCTTTCCAATTGTAACTATCATCATTATGGAAGTCTTCATCAACAAAATGAGAAGGCTAAAAGGTATCCGAAAACTCATCCTGATTGAAGAAGCCTGGAAAGCCATCGCCAAAGAAGGAATGGCAGAATACATAAAATATCTCTTCAAAACGGTAAGGAAGTTTTTTGGCGAAGCCATCGTAGTAACACAAGAAGTGGACGACATTATCCAGTCGCCCATCGTAAAGGAAAGTATCATTAACAACAGCGATTGTAAAATCCTGCTCGACCAGCGAAAGTATATGAACAAGTTTGATGATATACAGGCAATGCTCGGTTTGACTGATAAGGAAAAAGCGCAGGTACTTTCTATCAATATGAACAACGACCCATCACGTCTTTACAAGGAAGTATGGATTGGCTTGGGCGGAACACACTCTGCGGTATATGCCACAGAAGTTAGTTTGGAGGAATATCTCGCATACACCACCGAAGAAACCGAAAAACTGGAAGTGATGCAACTCGCATCTGAACTAGATGGCAATGTAGAACTTGCCATTAAGCACATCGCTATGCAACGGCGTGATAGTGCAAATCAATAATTCATTAACAATTTAAAATTTAAGAAAATGAAAAAAATCATTTTTATGGTGTGTATGGCATTAACGCTTGCCGTAGCACCGTCCGCAAAAGCACAATTCGTGGTTACAGATCCTGCAAATCTGGCTTCAGGCATCCTCAATAGTGCGAACGAAATTATACAGACTTCTTCCACTGTAAGCAATGTGGTTAAGAATTTCAAGGAAGTGGAAAAAGTGTATAAGCAAGGCAAAGAGTATTACGACAAACTACAGGCTATAAACAACCTTGTGAAAGATGCTCGTAAAGTGCAACAGACTGTTTTGTTGGTAGGTGATGTTTCGGAAATGTATGTGCAGAATTTTGGCAAGATGATGAACGATCCAAATTTTTCGCCACAGGAATTGGTAGCCATCGGCAACGGTTATTCTTCATTGCTAAATGAAAGTACGGAACTTCTAAAGGAATTGAAGCAAATCATAACCTCATCCAGCCTTTCGCTAAATGACAAAGAGCGTATGGATGTTATCGACCGTGTGTACAAGGAAGTGAAAGACTATCACAGCCTTGTTCGCTATTACACCAACAAGAACATATCTGTAAGCTATTTGAGAGCGAAAAAGAAAAACGATGCCAAGAGAGTGCTTGACTTGTATGGAACTTCTAACCAAAAATACTGGTAAAAATGGAATGGAATAATCTTCACGAAGTACTGCGTTCGCTCTACGATGATATGATGCCACTTGCCGGTGATATGGCAGGAGTAGCTAAAGGTGTGGCCGGATTAGGCGCTTTGTTCTATGTGGCATTAAAGGTTTGGCAGGCTTTAAGCCGAGCCGAACCAATTGATATGTTTCCATTGTTACGTCCGTTTGCTTTGGGACTTTGCATTATGTTTTTCCCAACAATAGTATTGGGAACCATCAATGCAGTTCTCAATCCGATAGTTACAGGAACCCACGCCATTCTCGAAGACCAAGTACTTGACCTGAATAAGTTGCAGCAGCAGAAAGACCAATTGGAATACGAAGCAATGGTAAGAAATCCCGAAACCGCATATATGGCATCGGATGAGGAATTCGATAAGAAATTGGAGGAATTGGGCTGGTCGCCTTCTGATGTTGGAACAATGGCAGGAATGTATATGGACAGGCAAGCCTACAAGATTGAGAAAGCAATAAAAGAATGGTTTCGCAATTTACTGGAAATACTATTTCAGGCGGCAGCATTGGTTATTGATACTATAAGAACATTTTTTCTGATAGTGCTGTCTATACTCGGACCAATTGCCTTTGCCATATCCGTGTGGGATGGTTTTCAATCTACGCTCTCGCAATGGTTTACAAGGTATATAAGCGTCTACCTCTGGCTTCCAGTTTCAGATTTGTTCAGCTCAATGTTGGCAAGGATACAATCGCTGATATTGGAACGGGACATCGAAATGCTTGCCGACCCAACCTATATACCCGATACAAGTAATACCGTGTATATCATTTTTATGATTATTGGTATCGTAGGATATTTTACAATTCCAACGGTAACGGGCTGGATTATTCAGGCTGGCGGTGCCGGAAACTTTACCCGTAATGTTAACCAAACTGCAATGAAATCGGGAAATCTTGCCGGAGCTGGAGCTGGGTCTGTTGCAGGAAATATTGGTGGCAGGCTAATCAATAAGTAAATAAAATTAATCATTTAAGAAATGGAATTTAAAACACTCAGAAATATCGAAAACAGCTTTAGACAGATAAGGCTGTACGCCATTGTGTTTGCCGTTCTATGCATTAGCATTGTAGGATATGCCGTATGGCAGTCCTACAGCTTTGCAACAGAACAACGCCAAAAAATTTATGTGCTGGACAATGGAAAATCATTGATGTTGGCTCTTTCGCAAGATGCGTCCATCAACCGTCCGGTTGAGGCAAGGGAACACGTAAGACGTTTTCACGAACTCTTTTTCACACTTGCACCCGACAAAAATGCCATTGAAAGCAATATGAAACGGGCGTTCAATCTTGCCGATAAAAGTGCCTTTGATTATTACAAAGACCTTTCGGAAAAAGGCTACTACAACCGTATCATATCGGGAAATGTGCAACAACGTATCGAGGTGGATAGTGTGGTCTGCCATTTCGATAATCATCCTTATGCAGTGCGTACTTACGCTAAGCAATTCATCATCCGTTCCAGCAATGTGACAAGGCGAAGCTTGATAACGACCTGCTTCCTTGTAAACTCTGTCCGTTCAGACAATAACCCACAAGGTTTCAATATTGAAAAATTTGCCGTGGTAGAGAATAAGGACATTGAAGTTATTCAACGCTAAAAACCAACCTTATGAGAAAATTAAGAGCAAATATGGATAGGTATTTTAACAAGTTGGATGAACGATGGCGAGAGTTGCCGGTTCGCAAGCAGCGTAAATACATCTTATACTTTTTTATAGGCTATCTACTGCTTACCGCAGGAGTTATTTTAAAAGTATGGCATGATGCAGGCAAAGCCGATAACAATTTGGTCATTGGGCATATCGAGAATCCTGTTCTCAAAAAGAAAGAAAGTTCTGAAAAGCTGAAGGACACATTGACAACAATTTTTAAAAATAAATTTTATGAAAGAAAATGAAAAAAGGGTCAGCATTCTGGTTGAGGAAGGTGACCAAAATAAGGCATCCAATGTTACGGATGATAAGAAAAGTACCATAGAAAGATTTAAAAAACCACTCATTTTTGGTTTAATGGGGATTGTTTTTTTGGGTTGTTTATACCTGATATTTAAACCCTCGGCAGATAAAAAAGAAATGGAAAACATCGGACTAAACGATGCTTTTCCACAGGCTACCGAAGCAGGAATGCAGGATGATAAACAAAAAGCTTATGAGCAAGATATGCTGGAACAGAAAGACCAGGAAAGCCGAAATGCCCTAACTACGCTATCGGATTATTGGAATACCGATAGCACACAGCAGACTAAAGAAGAATTGCCCGAAGAAGACCAAAACAATGGTATGATGACTGGAAAATCGGGCACTTCTACACTAAACAGTTACCGAAATGCACAAAGCACATTAGGTTCATTTTATCAGGATAATAACAGCGAAACACAAGAACTACGCAGGCAATTGGACGAACTAAAAGAAAAATTGGCTGAAAAAGATATACCTGTCGGTGTAACTGTAAATGACCAATTGACGTTGATGGAAAAATCGTACCAGATGGCTTCAAAGTATCTGCCTTCGGGAGGAAATACCGAAAAACCTGTAAGCACCGACAGTGCTAGCCGAGGTTCTTCTTCAAATTCTCAGAAAGAATATTTTGTAGCATTCACACCTACAAGAAAGAAAGCTGTATCGGCTTTGTACAGAGAACCTACAGATAGTGCTTTTTTAGCCGACTGGAGCGAAAACAAAAACCGAGGTTTCTATACTGCTGGAACAGTAGAGCAAGTCGCTCAACCAAAAAATAGCGTAAAAGCCAGCATACAGGAAACACAGACCATTATTGGCGAAAGCGGTGTACGACTGCGTTTGTTAGAACCTGCACAAACGCCAAACCGTACCATTCCGCAGGGAACAATTTTAACGGCAATCGGAAAGTTTCAAGGTGGCAGGTTACAGTTAAAAGTTACATCTATTGAGCTTGAGGGCAATATTATCCCAGTAGATATAACCATCTACGACCTCGATGGTCAGCAGGGTTTGTACGTTCCCTATTCGCCAGAACGTAATGCAGTTACCGACATCGTAGCCAATATGGGAAATGCCACAGGTTCAAGCTTCAGTATGAACTCGTCAACAGGACAACAGATTGGTTCCGACCTCAGTAAAAGTGCCGTACAAGGTATTTCGGGTTATTTCGCCAAAAAAATACGAACACCAAAAGTTACGCTAAAAGCAGGACATCAAGTTTTCCTTGTTTCTAAAAAATAATATTGAACTCAAATAATTAAGAAAATGAAAAATCATATAAAAACTTTTTGGGCTTTTGCCCTTATCATCGGCTTTGCCGTAAACACTTTTGCACAAGACAGTATAAAAGCACCGCTAAATTTAGGCAAGATAGAACCGTACCAAATGCAAGTAACTTATGACAAGACTACTCATTTGATTTTCCCAACCGCCATACGTTATGTGGATTTGGGAAGCGAATACCTGATTGCAGGAAAAGCAGAAGATGCGGAAAACGTACTTCGTGTAAAAGCATCGGTAAAAGATTTCGAAACGGAAACCAATTTTTCGGTGATTACCGATGACGGTCGCTTTTACAGTTTCAATGTGCATTACAGCTCATCCCCGGAGGTGTTGAGTTATGACCTGCTGACGATGCAAAAGGCAGTGGATAAAGCGGATGGAAACGATGTGCTTTTTGAAGAATTGGGTAATAACTCACCATCACTGGCAGGCTTATTACTGGAAACAATTTACAAAAACGATAAGCGCATTGTAAAGCATATTGGGGCGAAAAGTTTCGGCATACAGTTTATTCTGAAAGGAATTTATATCCATAATGGTAAATACTATTTCCATACGGAACTCGCAAACCGTACCAATGTTCCTTTCCAGATTGATTTTATGAATTTCAAGGTAGTGGACAAAAAAATCGCAAAGCGTACTGTGGTACAGGAAAGACCCATGATACCACTACGTACTTACAAGCTACTCAGTGAGATTGGCGGAAAAACAACCCAACAAAATGTATTCCTGTTGGATCAGTTTACCATTGCCGATGACAAGGTGTTATTGATTGAGATTTTCGAGAAGAACGGGGGCAGACATCAGACATTTCAGGTAGAAAATTCCGATTTGATTAAGGCTAGTTTGATTAACGATATGCACCTTAAATTTTAGTAATCCATTAAACGTAATAACAGAAAAATGAAAAAGTATATTTATATAATGATGTTCTTCCTTGTAGGCATCACTATCTCACAGGCACAACGAATGCTGCCTAAACAGAAAGGACTGGAGGTAAACGCAGGAATCTTATCCGATGTCTATCCCGACAGGAACTACTACCTCAATATTGGAATGACCTTAAACGGTAAAAATGGTAATTATCAGCTTTGGGCATTGGAATATACGTACCAGTATGATGAGTATAAAAACCTCCGCTTACCACAGGAAACCTACACATCAGAAGGTGGTTATAGTTTCTTCATGTTGGGTGATACCCGTAAGAACATTACCCTGAATGCAGCAATAACTGGTGTACTGGGTTATGAAAGCATTAACCGTGGCGAAGCTTTGTTGTATGACGGGGCAAAAATACTGACTGAGGACAATTTCATTTACGGCGCAGGCGGACGGCTGTCTTTTGAAACATACCTGTCCGACCGTTTTGTGTTGATTCTTCAGGGTCGCACAAAAGTTTTGTGGGGTACGGACCTGGAACAGTTCCGACCTTCAGCCGGTCTGGGATTGAGGATTAACTTTTAAAATATAAAACAATGATAACATTTTTTAATAAATTCAGAATAGGATTACTGTCAATGTATGTATTGCTGGGAATCCTGATAAGTTCCGTTTCATCCTGTAGCAAAGACGAACTGGAAATACAAAATGATTTCCCTTTTGAGGTAAAGGTGATGCCCATACCCAAAGAAATTGCTAATGGCAATACCGTGGAGATTAGGCTGACGATACAGCCAACCGGCAATTATAACAACACGCAATACTATCTTCGCTACTTTCAGTTTGACGGACAAGGAACTTTGCAGTATAACGATACGTCACCTTATCTGCCCAACGATTTGTACCCGTTGCAGGCTAAGCAATTCAGATTGTATTATACTTCGAACTCCACCGTCTCCCAATCCTTTGATGTATGGATTTCGGATAATTTCGGGAACGAAAGGCAGTTGAGTTTTGAGTTTAACAGCAGTAATTAGCCGTCAGATATAGGTTTTTATGCTCTCACTATAAAGTTCGTATTTAATCACAACCCGAAGATCATCTTCGGGTTGTTTTATTTGCTATTACCCTATGGATCTCTATTAAGCTCATTGTATAACTGAATAAACATTATTATCTTGGTTCTAATTTGTGGCATCCAAAGACTATTTTTAATAATGAGATTTTAACAACATTCCTATGAAAGATGTAATAGCACTTACCAATAGATTTTATATCGAAATGTCCCGAAAAGTACTCTCTGAAAAGGAATATGATGTATTGCAAAAGCTCCTGATAGAAAAAATGACGCTTCAGGAAGTGGCCGCCATTTATGGGGTCACCGGTGAACGTGTTCGCCAAATTTACGCGAAAACGTATAAAAAAGTAAAGAGCGTAACCCAGTTACTTGCTGAAATTGATGACTATAAGCACAAATTGGAACAGTTAAAATACGACTTTAAATGCGAGACTCAACAAATTAAAAAAGGTGAGACTCAACAAATTAAAAAAAGAAAAAATAAAATCGAAACTGACCTGCAAAAAAAGCTTTATAAAAGCCATTTTCCTTTTAGTAAGAGAATGAATAGTATGATGGAGGTTTTAGATATTCACACCATAGGTCAGCTTTGCGAGATACCTTTGACAGATTTTCATCGTTTCAAGGGATTCCAAAAACAGTGCAAAAAAGAACTAATCGCATTTATAGAGTTTGAAAGCATTGAAAATCTTTTTGAAGGATTTTCTGTGTGGAAAACACAGCCAATTCAGTAATTTGGAATGACAGAAAATCCAGTTATAGTAAGGCGACGTTCTTTTGCTTCTTTTCTTTGGTGGCTGATGTGGAAAGAAAAGAAGTCGGCTGAAACAACGAAAGGGATAATGAATATCCCTTAGAAATAAGATTCCAACCTGTTTGGTAAAATGCGGAGTTAGGAAGTGCGAAAGGTGCATTTTGGTAAAGTGGTTGCACCGATTTGGCGCAAAAAGACTGTCCCGACCATCGGAAGGGAGTGTCTTTTTGCCGCCCGATTTTGACTATCAGGCGACTTTTATGGGGTGGGTACGAAAGTCTTTCAGATTGTGGAAAAAGCCTCTGTACGGAGTCATACCATACCGAAATAAGCTCCATAAAAGCGAACAGCCCATTTGTGTTAAAGAGGAATTGATAAACAAATCCTGTTTCTCCAAAGCTTCCGCTAAACTGCAACTCGGTGTTTCATCGTGTTGTTCGGACTGCTTCAATAATTCTCCAAATTCTTCCGTAATCATTGGCAGGCTTGCCACCGTTTCGTATTTCTCCGAATTGGGTTGATGAATGTTTCCTATGGTAGACAGTAACACTTGCCCTGTATGCTGGCTGTTGCCAAAATCCAACCAATATTTCGGTTCATCCCTGTGGTGTCTGCGTTTACAAATTTCTTTCAGAATTTCGGCAACTCCAAACCTCGCCTTTATATTATCCACGCAGGTAATGTAAATAGTTGCCTGTGCTTCTTCGGGTATTCTGCCCAAACTGTCCTTTTCAAACTTTGTGGTTTCGGCTTTCCAATTTGTCCCTGAAAAGCGGTTTGCACGGTTAATTAGTGCAACGGATTTGTATAACCCTGTTTCAATTTCGGCAAAACGCTGTCTTCCTAAATTGGCATTGGTCACAATATCATCATCCCACAAACGCACCAGTAAGCCTGCGTGTCCCAATTCGATTAAGCTGTGGTTTATTTCCATTAAAGCGGTCAAAACCTTTGAGCCTGTACCACCTGCACCGATTAAGTTTACCGTAATGGGATTGGTGGGAGTTATCAAATAGTTATCTGTAAAATGTACTTTTAGTTTTTCGGTATTCATCACAAAAGATTTTTAAGGGTTTTGTTGTTCTTTTTCAATACATCTTTAGGAAAGGCTTCACCTGTTTCAATCAATTTTTTCCAAAGGCTTACGCAATTCCCTTTTATGGGATTTTGTTTTCCTAATAAATGGCTGAAATAGCTGTTAAAAAAGTAGTCTTCCCAAGCATCGGTAAATTCCTCTACAGAAGCAGAATTTTTAATGTCTATACTTACAGTTCCCATACATACTTTACCATCTTCATAAATGTTGAAGAAAGGAGCAAAATACAATGGTGTATTTTCTGTTGGTCTTCTGTCAGTAGTAAGAGCAAATACGGCAAGGCTGTTTTTACTAGCATACCAAAGCATTGACGGTACAGACGCTTTGCCGTTGGGCATGCCCAAGCCGTTTACAAAATACAATTGCTGTTCCTGTGCCTTGGTGTACCAAAGTACAGTGCCTTTTTCGCTCGGATTAATATGCAGTATATTGGTCGGCAAAATTCCTTTTGGTTTTAAAAAGGCTTTGTCCTTTTCTTTATCGGTGTGCAAAGCCTTTGCCAATATTTTGGCTTCATTTACGGTCAATGGATGGGCATTGATAGGATTTCCGTTTTTGTTCATATCAAAATGCTCCACATACATATAGGTATTTGTCCCTTTGGTTTGGTAAAAAACCAATGCAGATTTTGGATGGTAAAGCGTTCCAAAATTATCGGTTATGTCGTTTACGTTGCTCATTTTCTTGTTGTTTTATAATCATATAGTAGTGTGCATAGTTCGTCCAAAAGGGCAAACAGGCGGTTCTCAAAATCAAGATTGGTTTGTGTAATGGTACTTCCGTCAAAGCGTTTGCAAATGGTCGGTTCTTCCATTACTCCATACTCGTTAAACTCATTATTGATGCTATCGGCAAGCCTTTCATACAACCAACCTGTGGTATCCGCTATAAAGGAGATGTATTTTTCCATTCCAACAGTTTCGGAGTCGTTTTCATCAGTATAGGGGTCTTCTTCGGGTCTTGGTGCGTTTCGGAAAATGCTCTCAAATGGATATTGCGCATAGAGGGCAAAGGCATCGCAAGCTACTTTTTGGCACTCCTGGTCGAATGTGTCACGGCTTTTAAAGTGGTTTAAACGCTGTTCAAATACCTGTAAATTGATACGGTTGAATAGCTTCTGTTCAACCCGTTCGCCTATCCATTCAGCTTTTGCAATCTCAGCAATACAGCTGTCCGTTTCTTCGGTATAATCATCCTGTTCTACCCAATCGTTCATAATTTCATACATCCAATACAGATAGCTGTTTTCCTGTCTATAATACGGTATATCGACAATATGATATAGATAACTGCAAATCGAAACAAGCAATTGAGCCGTCTTTTTACGCTTTGGGTCATGGAGCATTTGAAAGAGTGGCACGATTGGAATATAGTATAGGGTTGTACCTGTGCTGTATCGTTCTTCGCTCGTAAAAAATGTTTTCTTACTATCCTGTACCAAACGTAAATTATCCCAATTGACATTGTTTTGTTTTAACTTGCTTTCAGCATCCCACATAGCCAAAGCCATATTGTAGGGATAGCCGTATTCCTGCGTTTGTAACGGTTCAATGCCGTAATGCTCTGTAAGTTGGGAAAGGGACTTGTAAAAATCCCTTTGCGTTTTTGCTGTTTTCTTACAATCCTGTGTGGATTGTGTTGTTTTCAGTTTAGGCAGAAACCCACACTTTAGAAAACCATTGGAAGCATTGCTATCGGTACAGATTTCTGTTTGTCTTTCCGTACTTCGTTTGTGTCTTTGGCTCTTTGCATCCATTGTGCGAACTCGCCCAATTGTTGGTTCAGTTGCCGTTGTGTTTTCTGTTCGGGTATGCTTATAGTTCCCGATAGGATATTGCGTTGCATAGTTCATTGTTTTTTATTTTTGGTTTAACCTTTTGTTCCCATGACGCTCTCTAATTTGTATTCTATCTTATCATCACGGATGATGGGGGCAGATACTTTTGCGGTGGTTAGTATGGGATACGTATTGGCGTAAAAATTCAGTACCGCTTCCACACTCCAACGTGGTTCGGGGTCGGTCAGTCTGATCTCCTGTCCTTTATCTTTAAGTATAAATACTCGTTCTAACTGTGTTGTTACTAACATAACTATTGAATTTTTTGTTAAACACTAGGTTGTTCTGTTGCAAACAGACCTGTTGAAGAAAATTGGTTTGATAGTTCCGATTTGCGTTTTCGTATTTCGTCCGCTTTTTCGGGATAATCTGTAATTTCGGGTACTTTCATCCACGCTTCACGGAATTTGCCCTCTTTTTCCAATTCGTCTGCCTTTACCATACCGTCTTTAAACTTCTTGTCTTTGGCTTCCTGTTCTTTCTTTTGTGTGTCGGATTTTTCCTTTTCCATTGCCGATTGCTTTTTGGCTACTTCCAATTGCTTCATAAAGGCTTCCATATTTACCATTAAACCCGAAGCGGTTTGCAAAGGCGTTGTTATCTGCTGAAATAATCCCTCGTCCAATTCTTCTGCCGTTCCCCGCAGATTAAGCGGTGGTATCAGTTGTTTCGCATTATCTCCACATTGGTCATTTTGAAGTATTATGGAAATAATAAGGGTGTTTTCTATACCCTTTGATATAGTGAGTTGTAAATCTCCTGTAATGCCTATTTGCGCTATCTGATTGAAAAAATTTGCATTCATCGTTTTAAAAATTTTAATTGTTGTTTAATCCTTCTTTTATTGTTGTCAGCTTCTCGTACATATCTGTCCAGTAGGCGTTCTGCTTTTTGTCATAATCGGAGTAGCTTTCATTCTCATGCCTGTATTTTTTATACCGTTTGGTTATACGGATTGCTTCGTTAAGGTTTGTTACTTCAATAGGGCAACCGTTTAAATCTATTACTTTCATTTTCTGCTATTTAAAGGTAACCACCCGTAGGCGGTCACCTGTGGTTAAACATTCGGATTAATTGAAATTGAATACATCTGAACCGATTTTCTCGAAAGAAGTACACAATTCAAATGCTTTCTGTGATTTGATTTGAGCTGTTCCACCCATTACAATACTTTGTAACTTGGCTTCATCATCTTTGTAATTGCGTACATTCTGATAGTAGCCTGTCACGGCATTGTACGCCCCGAACAATGTGCCTTTGGTGGTATCCATTTGTTGAGTGTCGCTTGTCATAGCGTATGCAAAGGCATCTTGCACCACATTTTTGAACACGGTGGAAACTTCATCTTCCGCACCCTTTTTAAGCAAATCCAATGTTTCCCTGTTCGGGCAAAGAGCTAATTGGATTAGTTTTTTTACTTCTTGGTCAGTCACCTTTACTTTAGCCCACTGATTGAATATTCCTTCTAACTGGTTGCTTAAGGTATCCGCCAAGCCCATAACTTTGTGGGCATTTTCCAAATGCTGTTTTGCTCCCGAAGTATGTTTGATGCGTACCACGTTGCTCATCGAACGAAGCGAGGCGTTAAGGGTATTTTGGCAAACAATACGGATAGGGGTGAAGGCTGCTGTTATGCTTCCACTGCCATCGTGTGAAGTGGTTAGGAAAATGTACTTTTCCGTTACATCATCGCCATTTCCTACACGGATATAATCGGGCAGTTTTGCGGTGATAAAGATGCGTTCCCCTTGTCCCAATGCTCCCGCGGTTTCGTACAATATTCCTTGTGAACCACCTACAATAGCATCAAAGAAATTGAAAGCTTCACAGTTTTGTACGATGTGATAGTCTTTGCCTACCACCCCCAATACTGCATTGTTATCCGTACGTATATTGGCAAAATAGTTAGGGACTTCCAATTCGTTACTTCCAATCTCGATACTGTCAGCCGTTTGGATAATACCCGAACCTTTGGTAAATAGAGGACTTTTAACGACTTCGTAATCTAACCCTGCAAATTTTATAGCATCCTCGCTTGTTGGGTATTGCTCTACAATTTGCCCTAGTCCGTGCCACGCTTTTTCCTTTACGCTAAAGAATGAATAACGTCCTGTTTCGCTGTTAAAATTGATATTATGTGCCATGATTTTAAATTTTAAATTGTTTAAATTATTTAGGTGCTCGTTGTTAAAATGGTAGATCGTCCTTTGTATCGTCATTGTTGTTTCCTGTAGGAGCCTGTACCGCTTCGGCTTTTTTACCGCCCCCGTGAAGTTTGATTTGCGAGGTGTTGAAGTTCAGTCCTGCGTGCGGTTGTCCGTCACTGCCTGTCCACGCTCTTGCGCTCACTTTGCCTGTCAGTTCTACCACCGTACCTTTTGTGAGTATCTGCGCTACTTTTGGACTAAGCCAATAGGCGCAGTCGAAATACGTTGTCTGCTCTATGCGCTCGCCTGCTTTGTTTTTATAGCTGTCGTTGATGGCTACCGAAAAGTTCACTACTGTTTTGCTGTTCGACACGTTGCGTACCTGCGCATCCGCTGTCACTCTTCCTGTGATGTTCATAATTTCTACGATTTTTAGTGATTAATTTTTTTTGAAATTTTATTCGGCAATGAGAGGAGGTGCTGTTTTGTTTCATCAAATCCATTTGTAATATTTTATTTCTCATTGCTGACATTTTTTTTATTCGTCTAAAGAGCCGGAGTATGCTATGTTTCGTTTCATGAGCATAAAAAGGTGAGTGTTTAGCAATAGCAAGGCTTTGATAAAAAATACAACCCGGATGGGTGGAGATTTTTTATCAAATCTGAAAGATTCGGCCTTGCTACTGCGTTAAGAACACGGAGTTACCTTTGCTCTTGAAATGGGACAAAAGCATACTGGTTATTGAATTTAAAAATGAAGGGGAAGCAATGATTTACCAGATAAGTATGAAAGATTAAACTATGCATCCTGCCCGATAGACAAATAGTTTTGGAAGACGCTTTTAAACATTCCAGGGATTTTGGATGCGAAAAAGATTATGTAATGGGAAGATTGTTTTCAAGAAGTCGCATCAATCCTGATGTGGGTATCTTGATCAAGATGTACAATATCTTTCCTTCAATTATGTTTTAATTTCGTAGTTTTGTATACCTTACTAACTGATTTATGGGTGAACACGACGAAAAGGCTGCCGAAAAACCATTGAAAATCATGGTTGCTTCAACCGTACTCAACTCTCAAGATATTGTGGAGCAGGTCTGCAGTACATTAAGTACCTACGGATATCAAGTTATGAACTCACATTTCAAAACCATACCGACTAATCCTAAGATATCTAACCTTCAAAACTGCCTTAATGCCGTTGAGGCAAGTGATTTGGTGTTTGGAATTATTACTCCCAGATATGGTGCAGTCATTGCCGGAGATTTGTCTATCACGCATCAGGAAATGAGAAGGGCTATCGAACTGGAAAAGCCTAGATGGTTTGTTTCACACCGTGATATTTATGTTGCAAGGGAGTTATTGAAACAATATATGTATTTACCAGGGCCTGCCCCGCAGGCAGCCAATCCTGATTTTGTATTCAAGAGGACAGGAGTTCTAGATGATATAAGGTTGGTACATCAGTATAATGATATAATTCGCAATGAAATAGATCCGGACAAGCGTACCGGACATTGGGTTGATGAATACTATCGCCTGGCAGACATTTTGAAGGTTGTTGAAACCCAGTTTAAAGATATAGATAGAGTTCGTGCTATCGTAGAAGCAATGAAACCATAGAAATGAGAGAAGAAGACCAATTACATAGTTTATTAAAGGAAGGCGAAAGTGATCAGATGGAATTCAAAAGTTCCATTGACAAGATGGCTATTGGTAAAGCTATCTGTAGTTTCTTGAATGCCAAAGGCGGGCGGATATTGGTAGGCGTAGATGATTTAGGACAAGTACGAGACATTCCTAATGCCATTGAACATGTGGAGAGGCTGAAGATTTTCCTGCTTTCTGAAATTGTTCCGGAGGCACCGATAACCATCAGCAATGAGCCGATAGATGACAAGCAGATTATTTTGCTTAAAGTCTATAAAGGATCCAAGCAGCCTTATATTTTTGACGGGAACATTTATTACAGGGAGGGAAAGGAAACTAAAAGGGCCACTTCCAACCAGATTTCGGAACTTATCCATGGCAGGCAAAAATCTGAAATTCATTGGGAGCGCAGTCCTGCTATAAATGTAGAATTGGAAGATTTAGACCAAAAACTTATTCGCTCAACTATTGAGGAATCAAGAAGAAACCACCGAGGTAATTTTGAATCAGACGATCTGCTGGATTTCCTGTCCTATTATGGTCTTTATGAGAATGGCTATTTTAGCAATGCCTGTGTAGTATTATTTGCAAAGAACCCATCAAAATTTATTCCCCAGGTACGTGTCCGCTTAACAGAGTATGGCGATTCTAAAACCAATAATTCGTTGTTAAGAGATGAAGTTATGGAAGGCAACCTGTTCGATACGCAGGACAGGCTTGAACGCTACATAAGCAATTTGGGAGTGAGAAGCGTATTTGCATCCAACCAATGGAAACGGGTGGATTTCAAATTTCCAATCAAGGCCTTGCAGGAAGGCGTTATAAATGCTTTAATGCACAGAGACTACAGCAATCAATCCAGCAGTGCTGCCATCAGTATTTATCCGGATAAAATTATTATATCAAATAGCGGGCATCTGCCAGGAGACCTTAAGGTCAGCGAACTTAAGAAAAGCCATACATCACATCCGGTCAATCCAGATATTGCCCATATTGTTTTTCTCAGGGGATTAATTGATAAGTTAGGAAGAGGTACTTTGAAAGTGATCGAAGAATGCCACAAAGAAGGTCTTAAAGATCCTGTATGGAAAGATGCAGGTGATGGTGTTACACTTACCTTTAATGGACCAAAAGCATTACCTTATAAAAGAATGGCAAGAGATGATGATTTTAGAGATGATTTAAATGATGGTATAGATGAGGGTTTAAGTGATGGTATAAATAAGCTTTTAGATGCTGCGGTAAATGATGGTTTAATTGATGGTATAAGTGATGGTATTAGAAGCGAGCTAATGAAGATCGTATCTTTATTAAGAGATAATGAAGGATTGAATGCAAATGGTATTATAGATGTGATGGATAAATCCAAGCCAACTGTTGAAAGATATTTAAGTATTGCTAAGAGTGCTGGAATAGTAGAGTTTAAGGGATCAAGAAGAACAGGAGGTTATTACCTGACAGATACGGTTAAGCATGTCATCAAATAGAATAGAAACTAAAGCAATAAGTTTTATTACCATTATTAAGTTCCATTATTGTAGTAATACAAGAGTACAAACTAATGGTATAATTATATTCATTTATCAGGATAGCTAGTTATTTCCTTTTAGCAATGATGGTTTAAATGATGGTTTAAAGTTTAGTCTGCTTAAGGCTAAAAGCATACTATAACAATTACATTTATTATAATTCCTAAACTAAGATCAATTTCACAACTATCGCATGGGTTACAATTTAATTTCAGGAACAAGTCAGCGCTTCTATCATACAATTGAAAGTGATTTAGATGCTATTACCACATCTCCGACACGTGAAGGAATTTTTAAAAATCTGTCTCAAATAGGTTATGATAAGTTTCCGGAATTTATCCTTGATATATTAGTAAAAGTTGAAGGCCATACTGCAGTTGATGTAACTGATGGCCAAGGTGATGAGAAACAAGATATTCTTACTACTAATACTAAGGGAGAAAGATGTATAACACAGTGCAAGCATACAGGGAATTATCAATCTCATTATAATGGCAATGACTTAGATACATTAGTCGTAGCGTCTATGAGAAAAGACTGCCAGCAAGGTATTTTTGTAACAAATGCGGATCTAACGCCTCAAGGAAAGAAATACATTAATGATGAAGAATATAACAGAGGAATCAAAAGTCCGGAAGATTTTCGAGACATAAGTTACTGGAATGGGTTTAAAATCTGGGAGAAAATAAAGAACAATAAGGATATATTGAATAAATGGTTTAGCGACCTCGGGCAAGTTCATTCTCTGCGCAGTTTTAAATTTGATCTTACCGTGCAGGAATTCCCATATGATGACCGTGATGAAGGCGAATCGTTTAATAATATTATCTCTAAGCTTAAAAGTAAAAAATGGGTTAAGGAAGTTGAAGAAGGATTGGTCTATAGAGGCAATTTTTCATCGAGATACGAAGTGCATTTTAAAAGATGGTTTCAATTCACAGGTGGCCTTGATATTAACTTTATTCCTCCAGGCAATAATTTAGATTTTATAAACAAAGCATTATATGCATTAACTATTGAGGTAAAAATAAAATCAGATAAAAATTATTCTCCATCAATTATACGCCAGGATATAGTAAATAAAATAGCAAAAGAAATTTTGCCAATATCACAGCCGGGTAAAACGTGGTGGCATATCACCACCAGCAAGATTAAAAGTTTTATATATATTCATGACATTCAGGAGCCACGTGAAATTGACCTGACTTCCTCTTTAACATTTATAAGTACTGAAAACGGAAAAGTTTTCCCTGAGCTAAAGTACTGCACCGATCTTAAAGGTAAATTTAAAACTATAAATGTTGATGAGGATATTGTAATGGTGCATCGCAACTCGGGAATTTCAGTTATTCCATACTTTGAACAAAAGATTGATCCGGTTCAACAGTACGACAACCAGATTATACAACAACGACAGCTTGCGGAAATTGCATCTTATAATTTCTTTGCAGTAAAAAATATTGATTCGTCTTATTTAATGAGGGTAAGAAGATTGCTAGATCATCATTGGGTGGCTTTGCAGATGGATGATGACACAATCATTTGGGCCGTAGACCCCGATACAGACCCTGAAAAAATTGACCTTATTCATGGCAGAGTTGAAACACTGGGTGTTAGTATTTTACGAATTCCGCCAGAAGAAATCCCAAAAATCCTGAAAAACATACAAAAAGATCTGTCTCCCAGCACGTGGATGTACACACCAGATATTGATTCTATAAGTTTTCCAATTTTGCTGGAGAAGAGAATATTTTGGCTTTCAAAGGAATTCTCTTTAGCAAAAGAAATTGATGTTGAAATGGCAATGGAGCTATTAAAATATAAATATACCTATGAATCCAGAAATGGATTTGATAATATGGTAACTGATCAAATGGCAACACATTCGACTGAACTAAAATCCTTATTGCTTGACATCCTGAATATTCGAGGAAACAAAATGTTAGATTTAGGATTTTCTAAAAGTACAATTACCCTGTATATGCGATTTCGTGAAATTGGATTGGAATCTGCGGACGTATTGGCTGCAAAATACATTAAGGAATTTCAAAAGGTCATGGATGAAATTCAACTATTGTAGTAACTAAATAAGAGATATTTATTAGCATTGGTTTTTATAAGGCACTAAAATGGAAATAGTAAAATCATATACAATACAGAGAAACAAGGAAATGACTTACCCTGAATCAGTTAAGGAATTAGATTTAATAACTAAGGACGCTAGCCAAAGATCCCAATGATATAAAACTCAGGTCCTGCATGACCATGTTTTCAGAAGTTGAAAATATCAATCCAGTATTTCAGGAAGTTCTTAACCGATACTATAAATGATATCCGAGATGAGCAAACAATATGTTTCGTTAATAAAATTTAGGAATGGCAATAAACTGGAACAATATACGTCCGTTAAATAACAGCCTCAATGATGGCTTTGAAGAATTGGTATGCCAGCTGGCTTCACGAGAAATCGTAGTCGGTAAGGATAAATTTTGGAGGATGGGCAAACCTGATGCTGGAAAAGAATGCTACTGGATTTTAGAAAATGGCGATTTACACATGTGGCAGGCAAAGTTTTTTACAACAAGTTTCTCGGCTACCCAATGGACAGAAATTGATAAGTCGGTCATTACGGCTATTGATAATCATCTGAATCTTAAAAAATACTGTATAGCTATACCTATCGACATGCCGGACGGCAAGGTCAAAGGAAAAAAGTCAATGCTGGATAAATGGAAGTCAAAGACCCAGGAATGGATTGATTATGCCAAAACAAAAGGTATCTACCTTACATTTGATTTTTGGGGCAGTTCCGAACTTATCACAAGGCTTTCCAAAAAGGAAAATGAAGGAATAAAATATTTCTGGTTCAATCAGGAGGAATTTCTTGATACATGGTTCAACTATAAAAATCAGGAAAGCACAACCGCTTTGGGAGCAAGATATACCAAAGATTTGAATGTCGAATTGCCGATAGCCAAACTTTTTGATGGTATTGCCAGAGATGAAAATTTTAAAAAGCAATCAGATGAACGCTATGCTGAGTTTATAGAAAAGTACCGCGACATCAGGATTACTACTGACAATGCAATTATCAAAGAAAACCTTGAAATATTAGATGTAATTATCAATAAAGCAAAAGAGGATTATAAAGAAATAGATTTTGACGGACAAGCAAATTTGGGTTTTGATAATATTATTGAAAGTTTGGAAGCAGCATACGATCCAACAGAGAAAGTACTGAGAGATTTTTATGCCATGAGGTCGGAAAAAGAAAAAAAACCTGAACCTCACGCTTACACCCGTCCCTTCGCAACAGAAGTTAATGCTGTCGGAAAGTTCATTTCTGCAATAGGTGATTACAAAGATTTTTTAACAGGCGACACAGTGTTTCTTGCTAACCATCCCTACCTGTTGTTGGTGGGAGAAGCTGGAATCGGAAAATCTCACTTATTTGCTGACGTCGTAAAAACGAGAAGTGAAAAACAGCAGAAAAGCCTTTTCCTTCTTGGGGAAAATTTTTCTAATAGAGATTTGCCGTGGACACAAATCCTGCGCAATCAGTTAAGAATTAACGGAATTGATGAGCTCGTATTTTTAAGTGCGCTTAATGCTCAGGCCGAAAGTGCTCAAACGAGAACTGTAATTTTTATAGATGCCATAAACGAAGGAGAGGGTGTATCAATATGGCCTAATCGTTTGAAGTCATTCATAGACTCGGTGAAATCATTTCCGTGGCTTGGCCTTGTGCTGAGTTTGCGTTCTTCGTATGAGCGATTAATGGCACCTGATGCACAATTTGACGAATCTGTCATTCTTAAAGTCAAGCACGAAGGATTTGCTAACTATGAATATGAAGCAACTAAACGGTTTTTCGATTTCTACGGTATCATCGAGCCAGGAACACCGATATTGAATCCTGAATTTCACAATCCACTATTCTTGAAATTGTTCTGCAAATCAATCCAGGCAAAAGGATTAACACAAATACCCGCCGGTGTGGACGGCATTACTTCCATAATAGAATTTTACCTGGACAGCATCAATACTAAGCTTTCTGCGGCTACCGAGCTGCATTATGATGAAAGTAAAAAATTGGTACACAAGGCAGTCAGTGCAGTATTGTCTCAGATGGTCGATGCAGATCAGGAGTTTCTTTCCTATGATAATGCCACTACGACAATTGATTCCATTTTTTCAGGCAATTGTTATAAGCCTGAGCCATTCTTAAAAAAACTGCTTTCCGAAGGTGTTTTTAATAAAGATCTCAGATGGTCGGATGATGGTAAACAGTTTGAAGTAATATATTTTGCCTACCAAAGGTTTCAGGACCATCTTACAGTTTCAATGCTTTTGGATAAACATTTGGATATGGAAAACCCGAAAGACTCCTTTGAAAAAGGCAAGCTTCATGAATTGCTCAAAGACGACGTGGCGTGCTGGAAAAATCAAAACTTGATTGAGGCTTTCGCAATACAGCTTCCTGAAAGGACAGGAAGAGAAATATTTGAGCTCGCCGAACATGCAAAATCATTTTATCAGATAGCGGATGCTTTTTTAAATTCCCTGATATGGCGAAAACCTGAAAGTATCGGCGATGCTGCTAAAGATTTTGTGAATGATGTCATCGCTCACGATGAGGAATTATTCCATAGGTTTTTAGGTACTGTGATATCAGCATCAATGAAACCGGAATTTTATTTTAATGCGGAAAGCTTGCACAACTTTTTAAGTGGCTTTACGATGGCAGATAGAGATGAAACCTGGACAATTTATCTTCAGGATAAATATGGCGACAACAGCAGTACAAATGCTGTAAACCGTTTAATAGATTGGGCTTGGAAAGATGACGTTAAATCACATGTATCCGATAACGTAATGTTGTTAGCCTGCACGACTCTCGCATGGTTTTTATGTAGCCCCAATCGTTACCTTCGGGACGCTACGACAAAAGCATTAATCTGTTTACTTGAAAATCGTGTGCATTTGATTCCTCGCCTTTTGGAGAAGTTTAAAGATGTCAACGATTCCTATATATTTGAAAGACTGTATGCCGTTGCCTACGGATGCGTATTAAGATCGGGAAAGAGTCAGTCGTTGATGGAATTGTGCAACTATATCTATGACAACATTTTCAACAAGGATATGGTGATACCCAACATCTTGCTGCGGGACTATGCCAGGGGTGTGATTGAATTTGCATTACACGAACATTTAGAATTAGATTTCGAAATCACTAAAGTCAGGCCTCCGTATAAAAGCCAGCGGCTTCCAGTGAAATTTCCTTCCAACAAAGAAATTGATGATAAGTTTGAGCCCGATGGTGAAGAAGGACACTACGGTAAAGGTCAATGGGGTTCTACGGCAATATTTAGATCTATGACTACCGAGTACGGCAGAAAGACTGGCGGTTACGGTGACTTCGGTCGATATGTATTCCAAAGTGCTCTGAGCAATTGGAAAATAGATTATGATGGATTAAGCAATTATGCTGTCGAGAGAATTTTCGAATTGGGCTATGATCCCAAAATATTTAGTGAATTTGACAGCAGACAGGGATCAGGAAGAGACGGTGGTCATAACGAGCGGATGGGGAAAAAATACCAATGGATCGTGTTTAATGAATTGTTAGCAAGGGTATCGGACCAGTGTGAGCTTTTAGATGAATCCGAATGGGATGAAAAAGGGAAAACACTTCCATACGATGGACCGTGGTACCCAAATGTAAGAGACATTGACCCAACTATGATAATCAAAGAAACCAAGGCCGAACGTTATAAGAAATACACGCCCAATTGGTGGTTCAATACTAATTTCAATTCATATGCTTCACCAATAAAGGATTGGCTTATAGGGACAGATAATTTGCCTGTACCATCAGATATACTGGAAGTTGCGGATTCTGATGGAAAGAAGTGGCTATGGCTTGATATAGATTTAAGTTGGACGGAACCGGAAACCCTTGGCGAAGATAAATATGGAAGTGCCCGAAAAAAACTTTCTTATTGGATATCAAGTTATCTTGTCCGCCGGAGCGATCTTGTAAACATCGAAAAGAACTTTAAAGGTGATTTTTTCCGCAGTGACTTACCGGAAATCAGAACAATGACACATGTTTTTTCCAGGGAATATTATTGGTCTGCAGCTTTTGCGTTTCATAATAAACCCTATTATAGTGGCGAGGATTGGATTGAAGTCTACAGCAGAAAAAACAGTAAGCTTATCGGAGAATTCCACCGCACCAGCGAATATTTTTTATGGGAGGAAGAATACGACTGTTCTAAAAGCGATTCGATTTATTATCACAAGCCTGTTCAAAAAATTAAGGAAGGGCTTGAAATGAAATTTTCCAAGAATGAAGGAGAGTTTGTAGATGGCAATGACGAGCTTGTTTGTTTTGATCCCTCTGTTAATAATAAAAGCCTTACTGGATTACTAGTAAGGAAAGACAAGTTGATCGAATGGCTGGAAAAGGAAGACCTTGCCTTGCTCTGGAATGTCAAGGGCGAAAAACAAGTACTTGGCAACTGGCATTGGAAAAAAGGTGAGTATTTGGGACAACTTCAAATATCAGGATTGTACAAATTAGAGAATCATGAAATAAATGGAAAGCTGGGATTTCTAAAAGCTAGGTAAAGTATTAAAAGAATAGCTGTTCTTAAATGAGATATTAATTACGAAATGATTAGGCCTCAATTATTATTGCTAAATACCGAGAAGATCTTTACCAATTGCAAAAGTGTCTGTTAACATAATCAAATGGTATTTTTTCCTGTTCAAGTCTCCAATTGTTTATTTTTAGGAGATTGTAAAGTTCATTTTCGTTTTCTGTCAGATTAAGTGTTGTTGTGTCAGTAGCAGGCTTACCGGAATCATTTTCAAAGAATTTTTCAAATGTTGTCTTGTCCATTAAAACACTTTTCGTATGCCTGAAGTGCTTTCTAAATCTGGACAGAATTTCAAATCCATGAGTATCAATGTCACCCCAGTAAAGAACAGTTATGTCGTTTAACCATTTGGCGTCTTGAATATTTGTAATTGCATTTCCTTGTCCAAAGATTGCAATGGTTTTATCCATTTTGGGCAATGTTAATGTTGTATATAATGTCGTCTTATTTTCAACTATAAGAACCTGTTTTAAAGGAAGTCTAAGGTTTACAAATTGGCTGACAGGGATAGCAATATCATCAAGGTTTGAAAAATAAGTCTGGCTTATTTTTTTGTCCAAAACCTTAAACCTGACCAGTGGTTCACGAAACTTTAAATTGAAGCGTTTTTCAAAATCTCTTTCGTTAAGGTTTATATGATTTTGAATAATTATATCAAGCATTTCCGTAATAATACTTTGATTGGATTCAACAAACTTAGTGTGAACATTCACTGGCAGTTCTCTTATAAAAAGATTTGGCTTAGGATAATTTTTGAAATAGTTGCAAACCTTTAATATGCTTTCCCATTTGCCTTGATTCTGAATTATTTTCGTTGGATTTTTAATTATCCAATCCTTTAATTCAGGAAAATGTGAGTGGATCAATTGCCAGTTATTAACGAAAATATCAACTTCCTTTTCCTTTCCTAAGAATTTTAAAAAGTCCTTTTCTGAATCAAAGTAAATAATTGTTGGAAGGCTTTGCATTCCTATTGTTTTTGTCTTTACTGTTTGATACTCTATTGTAAAGCCAAAGCCTTTTTTTTCTTTTGACTGGCTTGCTAATGCCAGTATTTCGTTATGAAATTCGCTAATTGATGTTTTGCTATAAGTTTTGTCACCCGGAATAACAATTCTTGAGAACGGAATTGCCTGAACCACTGATTGCAGAAAAGAAAAATATTTCCTTTCAGCCTTTGTTTTTATTTCGTTGGGACTTATCATTTATTGATGAAATTATTTCGTTCTTCTTTGAATTGCTCAATTGGCATATCATAAAGCCAAGAGTATTTTTCATCTTTTCTTTCTACAAAATGGACAAATGAAATTGCATCTTCAACAATGTGAATATTGTCACTTGGAGTTACAACTAAAAGTTGTAGATGGAGCTGTTTACAAAGAGTAATAAGATAACGGGCCTTGTCTTCATCCTGTGCCTTGAATGCTTCATCAATCGCAATAAATCGGAAGGAATTTGTTTGTAATCCTTCTTTTGTAAGTCCAAATTGATAAGCAATAGCAGAACCCAAAATAGTATAAGTCAATTGTGCCTTTTCACCACCAGAAAGCTGCCCCATATTTTCATAGGTTTTGAATTTCTGATTAGTTTCCTTGTAAAATTCTTCTGCTTTGTAGCTATACCATGAACGAACTTCCATTACCTCCTGTCGCCATTTCTCATTTTCCAGTTTGGTAATTAATGGTTCAATGTTGGTATAAAAGTGATTTTTTTTCCCATCAATTGTCGCTTCTATTTCTTTGAAATTTGGAATTGCCTTGTAGAGCAAATCACGAAAATCATCAACTAACTGATTTTTTCTTCTTTGTGAAATAAGTTGGATATATGTAATTGGGGAATTTTTGAAATCAATTCCTTTCAGCGATTCATTTAATAGGCGAATATTTTCCTTGATGGAATCTGACCAGTTTTCAAAAAACATTCTGAAATCACCTATTTTCCTTAAAATGGTATCCTGTAAATATTCATTAAATTTCTTTTCAAACCTGGGCAGATCGTCAGCTATCAATTTTTGATAAAATGTTTGATATTCTCCAAGCAAATCAATATTATTAGAATCAGGCAATCTGTTGACATCTGAACGCCAATCCTTGTATTTATCAGTAATCTCAATTGGTGGATTTTTAAATTCACTAATCAACTTAATTGCCTTTCGTTCATTACTTTCATTTGAATTTTCTAATTCTTTAAGTTTAGATGCATTGTTTTTTTGAAATTCCGTCTGCTTGACTTTTATATCTGCAAAATCAATGTTTGATAACTCTAAATTCAATATTTCAAATTCCGAAGTATCTTTAGTACCGATTGAATCAAGTAGTTTTTTATTGAACTCTAAGTCTCTTATTATTTCTTTAATTACAATTTCTTCTAACTGAAATATTTCTTTGTTTTTATTTTTAATGTCTGCATCGGTCAATAATGCTAATGCATCTCTAACTTTTGTCAGTTGCTCTTGCAGTGATTTAACCCTGTCATTTGTAACTTCCAATTTTTTCTTTGCATCTTCCTTTTCCTGAATTTGGTTAGCATAAGTTTGCCAATCAATGTCATCATATTTGGTGTAGGTAGAGAATATGCTAAAACAATCATCCTTTAAATTTCCAAGTTCTTTAATTAGGCCATATATACTTGCTATGTCTTTTTTATTCGTTACTTGCGAGGATTGAATTTCGATTAGGTTCTTTTTCAGATTGGAGATTTTTTCCTTATTATCCCAGCCTAAAACATAATTTTCTCTTTTTGAAATGTGCGGTCTGTCGTCTTTTTCGTGTTTTCCTTTTCCGAATTTGACTAATCCTTCTTTTGTGATTGCCCTCTCATCATAACGATTGAATTCTGATAAATCATTTACACAAGAATAATTATATTGATTCGCTATAATATCCTCAAGCCAAGGTGTGTACAGGTTTTTCTCTTTGAATTCGATTTTATTTACTAAGCTATTTTGCGAAATACTCTTTACTGTGAAGCTATCCAATGATGTAAAGCCTCGATACCGTTGGTAAACTATTCTACCATTAAGGTTTGTTTTTTTCACATACTCATTCACTTTTGAATAGTATTTGTCGGGAACAATTAAACGTAAAGCAAAATTGTGCAAAATCTTTTCAATAGATAGTTCCCATTCTTTTTCATCTTCTCGCACCTTAATAAGCTCTCCTATGAAAGGTACTTCTTCTTTAGTTGCTCCAACATAAGCAATAATATTTTCTCGAATCTCTGCTTCCTTACCTGAAATGTTGTTTTTGTTTTTTTGAAGTGCTTGAATCGTAGCAACAATTTCATCGCTTTGCAGTACCAAACTCTCTTCTTCGTTTTTGAGCTTTCTTTGATTCTCTGTTTCGGAATCAATTTTTAATTGATATTCATTCTTTTTGTTCTTCGATATTTCTCTATTTTCTTTGAAAACATCAATGCTTGGATTTGAAGAAAGTTCAATTCTCTTGGCTATAATATTGTATTCGTCAAGTTTCGTTTTTCTTAAATCCCTGCTTTTTTCTAACTGCTTGATATCTTTTTCTAATTCTTTAATTTTACCGCCAACTTCATCATTCTCTATAGAAATCGACAAGCTTCTCTCTTCTCCTTTCAATAAATCTTCTCTCTCTTTTAAAACTTGCAATTCATCATTGAGTTCATCTAATTGAGTATTGCTTTTCAATAATTCCAATTCAAACAATTCAACTGATTTTTTAGCAAACCAATAAACTGACATATCTTTTGAAACATTAAGCGTTTGAATTTCATTTCGAATTTTAGCTAATTCTATTGCTATTTCATTGATTGGTTTTAATTGCTCAATTTGTTCTTTGGCCTTTTCAATGTTTGTTTTAGCGTCAATTAAAGTTGTAAAACTGGATTTTAGTTTGATGAATTTTTCCTCTGCATTTTCGTTGTCCTCTTTATACTCTTCGAGCATATTAGTTCTAATGAATTCATCCAAATCTTCCAAAACCTTCACTCCAACGACCTGATTAAATAAACTTAATCCTTTTATTGACCGCATACCAAATACATCCGATATTCTTTCGCCATAAAAAGTAGGCCCATCAAAAAATTCAATCTTCTTTTTGTTTGAATTTGAGTTATAGGTTCTATCTAGTCGCTTTTTCCAATTGCCTTTGCCATCAAAGTGGCTAAAATCCTTTTCTATATCCAAAGGAACATAAGCAATTCCAAACGCCCTATTTAATTTGCCATCGGAAGCAAACCATCTAACTTGAAATAGTGTAACGCTTTTTTGGTCTGTATTTGAAAATGATCCCAGCAGAACAGAGTAAGTGTCTTTTCCTCTCAATGTTTGCGTGGTTGTACTTAATTCTCCTTCACGTTGGATATTTCCATAATGCCCGCAAACGTAAGTTTCTTCAGTCCTGTCACCTTTCTTTTCTACTCCCGATGATTGATTGTAAAACCGGTCTTTCTTAACAGGAACAAGTAAGGTAAGCAAAGCATCAATAAAAGTACTTTTACCTGAAGCGTTTGCACCAGTTAAAAGTGAATTATTTCCCTTTGGATTTATCCTGAATATTTTATCGTGAAAAGTGCCCCAATTATAGACTTCCATATATTGAAGTCTAAATCCAGCCTTGTCTGAATTTGTGCTAAATAGACTCAACATTTTCTTGTAATTTTAATTTAAACTCTTGAAGAATGTCTAAAGTGACTTTCTCTTTAATTATTCGCTTAATTTGATATTTCGTCTCGCTTTCCTTTTTGCTCACTTCGGATAAATAACCCAACTTGACTATGTTATTTATGTAACTATCTAACTCTTTCAAAAATTTAACCCTATTAAATTTTTCAGGAAGAAATAATTCTACTTCTTCTTTTATTTCAGAATTCGTAATGAATTTTTCAAAAACCTGAAATTGGGTCGGATTACTGTCGAACTCTTCAAGGCTTTGTCTTAATACTACTAATACAATAGATGTTTCAAATCCGATTTGCCTTCGTACTACTAATCCCAATGTATTGCCTTCGCTGTCTTCAAATTGTTTTACAAACGCAAACCCTTCTTCTTTCTTAACTATTAGTTCTAAACCAATTTGACTTATATAATCCTGAATTTCAGTTTGATAATGCACAATGTCATCCCAAACATTGGAAGTTCGTTCAATTGAACCTTTGAGCAACTTTACAATTGCTTTGGAATACGGTCGTATGTTTCTTTCTAAACTACTCATTTACTCAAAATTATTTCAGGTATTTTTATAGATTTTTGATTTTCAATATCAAATTCAATTCGTTGTTTCTTATCAGGGTGTATCGAATGCTTAAATTCTTTCACTATTCCAATATATCCAAATAGCTCTGGTAGTCCTTTTTCAATTCCTCCAAAATTCTCAATTATTTCTGCTAAGGTTGTCTGTGACTTATTTTTGAGGACTTCCCTAATTCTTACTCTGAGTATTTCCTTGTCAATCACGGAAATACTAAATAACTTATTTAGATGATTCGAGTGAGAAATACTTTCGTCTGCTAATTTAGGTTTTGTTTTATAGACAAGCTCTTGACTTTGCTCAAAAGTTATTTTCCGCTCAAATGGAATATTGATATCAGCATCTATTTCAAGTTCAAAAGAAATATCAGGTCTTTTTTTGGCTTTACTCAATTCGATTAAAGACTTCTTAATGTCTTGAATAATTTTTTTTGTATTTTCTGACTTCGAAGCTTCGTTCTCCCTAATTATTCTACTCAATTTCTCTGCCATCTTATCGTTAGCTTTTGACACCTTTTGTCCAGAAGAATATAGATGTTTTTTCATTCCTTTCAAAAAATAGTCTGTAATCACAATATCTTTCTCTTTGAGTGTGCTATACAGTTCTTTTGTCAGTTTTCCCCATTCTTCTTGTAATGCAGGTGTTAGCATGAAAGTATAGAATGCATAGAAACTTTTGCCTTGGTGGCTATTTTTCAACTCATCAATGGCATCAAAAGTAAATTCAAGAATGTGGCTTTTTGTCAAACTTCCCTCAGCATGCTTCAGATATATGTCTTTAGTTATTTCTTTGAAGTTGTCTTCGACTTCTTTAAAGTCAGAAAGTAATTCCTTAGCGGATTTAGTTAATTGATTAAAGCGAGGAACTATTTCAAAGTCCTGGAATACTTTTACATCTTCACCGATCTTAATTCTTTGTATTTGTTGCTCTATTTCCAGCTTTTTATCTTCGAGTAATTGTACTCGTTTGTCAATATCTTCATTGGTAAACTCAACAAGTTCTTTCAATTGATTGAAAATATTCTTAAACTTTGATTCAGCTCCTACATATTCCTCTTTTTTCAGACTGGAAAGCCAGTCAAGCGTTTTGCTTGAATGTGATGAGAGTTCATAATATATTTCGCCTGTTTCGTCCTGGTAGTTTGTCAAAAAGCCTTTATTTGTCCAATTTTGGACATACTTTTTAGCTTTAATTTCATATGTATCAGCAAAGGTGATTTCAATATCTTCATCAATCTCCACTTGAACGGCTTCCAAATAGTCCGCAAGTTGGTGATGCATTTTTTCTGATGAAATTGCCCCTTGTTGATTTGAAAAAGTATTAACTAAAAAAGTTATAATCACCTCCCTATTTCTGATTCTCAGAAGATCAATACTTGGAGAGTTGTTTAGTATGTTTGCTATTTTTGAACTTTCAATCATTATTTGCGGGGGAATAAAAATTAGTAGTGTTGGTGCATTGACTTATTTAGGACAAAAGATGTGCTAATCTGTAAATTTAAGATTCACACAATATATTAAGAGAACTCCACTTGAATATACCAGAGAAACTTCATTTTAGTTACTACTGCTGACCCCTTTTTTATTTGATTCATACGTTTTTTTTTGTAGTTCGTTTTCTCTTTGAAACGATCTACCGTTTGCTAAAGTCGTAACAATTAGGCTAAAATCTCTTTTCTACTCGAAACGAAGTTATGGAATTTCTTGCAATTTACGCATGGTATACAGCATCGATTAGGTGTCATCAATTTGCATTGGCATAATTGATTCGTGTCTTATAAGTTTCTGATAGAAACCTAGCACTTAGAAACTTTTTTTTATTTAAAAATGTAAAGCTAAATAAATTCAATAGTTCCCGCCACATCTTAATATTTTTAATGCTTTCTATTGGTAGACCACATTTTTTATTCATTTAAAATTCTTACTTTGGTAGCTGACAAAATTCTACTAATTGCTTTATTCAACAATCTGTACTCAAAAAACAGTGACCTGAAAAATGCATAAAGGTTGGATAAAGTAATTAAAAAAATATGCCACTTATCAACCCTAACGATATCCATTCTGCTGCCGATACCTGGAGTGGATTTATTTACCAAGGCAAGGTTGCGCTTTATCATGTGCTAACTTTAATACTTCATGAAGCCAACGTCAATGAGCTGGAACTGCAACTTGATTCTCTAGAAGACTTCGCAATTGTGAGAAATGATGGGACAAATATAGAACCTGTGAGTTTACATCAAGTAAAAGCAATGAAGAGCCATTTGTACTCTTCTTATCAGGAAGCTTTTGTAAAACTAGAAAAAAGGAAGCTCGAATTTCCTTGCGAAAGAGATGCGTTTTTTCATTTAGCCATTAATAATGAAAGAACAAAGGTGGCAATTGAAGCTGCACACCCCACTCTTGTAATTTATGAATATGATGGTGACCCTTTTTGTAGGATTGAAGAGTTACGAAACAAGCTAGATAGTAAAGTTGAGGCATGTCTATTAAAATTCGGTCTAATAGCAGAAAGTGCGAATGCAGATTACGTTAGTAGGATAAGCGAAGTTTTGGAAGAAATTATTACAAGTCAAATAATAGCAGTTCATGCTGCCAATCACATAAAAAATGGCCTAACAATCAGTGAAGGTGCTTACTATTTTACAATTCCCCTAAATAATTTTATAGCTGAACTAACCGTAGATGTTAATACCCGCCTTTTTGATAAGAACTATTACCGCCGAATACTACGAAATGACCTGAACCTTTATTTCCAAGAATACTGTATGGATATAGAAAGTGAAGTGGATGACGTTGTCAAAACAAAATTAGCGAACTACTTAATATACTTTAATTCTCTGGATGATTCCGAATTTGAAATGTTTTTACAAAATATTATGCCTCATAAAATTGTCAAATTTTCAAAACTACAAGAGTATAAAGACAATACCTTACAAATAGATGAATTTAAGAACGCGCTAATTTTTACCTTGAGAGAAATTCGGGATTCTGATAAAGATTTAATCAATAAGCTAGGGTGGATTTGTCCTAATAATAAAAGATATTTTCCATCAACAATAAATATTTCAAATACTGCCGCAAGCAAAAAAAGAATAAGTGAACAAATAATTGGAGTTGCTTTGGATAAACTAATCGACACCCCATATAATAGTGATTACATAATAACCGAAGGTTGTCAGGTTGATTCACTTGAAGATGAAGCTGTAAACATATTTAACGTTGGCGACGAAAATTATAATAATATAACAAAGTGGAGAAAGATATCACTGATAAATCTTGAACAAGCAAAAATAAATTTAAATGGAATCAATAATTAATAGTTTATTTGAAGAAGTTGGACTGGAAGCGCTATTAACTGAATTTGGTAAGGTTTATTACTTTGGAGACGCAAATCAATTTAGTTTTTGGTTAGTAATAGAAACTACCGACTTAAGCAGTATTATTGAAAATCAATCTAAGTTTTTTACTGTATCAAAAGAACTTCTTAAAAATGAATGGTTTGACAAAAATGCCAACTTATTGATATTATGTAAATCAAGTTTAGAATTGCCATTGGATAAAAATCAACTGATTGATATTGAGGAGAACCCTTTTTTGTTTAAAAAGCAAATTTTATTTTATACTGAAAATGAAAAGCAAAAACTTCTGGAAGCTATAACTGCTAGTAACTTAACAACTAAAAAATTTTTCGAACAGAAACTATTATCAAATTCCATTTTTGAACAGCATAAAACTAATTTAAATAATAATGCATTTGAGTCACTATTGTACAGGGTTGCTCATAAAGTCCCTTTTTTAAATATAAAAGTGATTCAAAAAGATGGATTATCTGCACTGACCGAAAACAATAATAATGAGGTTGCTAAAAATTCACAGCTAAAAGAATTAGATGATTTAATTTCTGAAATGATACTAGACAAAACATTTGATGATGTCTCATCTATTTCTCCGGAAGCTGTTTATGAAAAAATTTTAATTGTAATAAGTAAAGATGAAGATTCAAAAAATTAAGATTCAAAATTTCAAAGTACTACGGGAAAAAGAGCTTGATTTTGAAGCTTCTGACTTAGTAGTATTTGATGGGCCAAATGGATTTGGCAAAACTTCACTCTATGATGCGATAGAACTGCTGTATACAGGAAAAATTAGAAGATATAACGTACTACAACTTTTACTGATTGATGGCAGGGAATCATATCATGAGCATCCTTTTTATAGTGAAGGGGCAACAGGAGATATAAGCATTATTATTGAATTTACTAAAAATGATTCAACTTACATTTTAGAAAGATTTGCAAAAAAAGAAGAGCTAACAAACAGCATAAATTTTTCGACTTATAAACTGTATCAAAAGAAAAGTTTTGAAGCAAATGAAAAGGTTTTAATAGAAAATGAGGGAGATTTTTTAAGTAATATTTTAGGTCCAAATTATAAGGAAAACTTTCAATTTTTAAATTATATAGAACAAGAGGATAGTCTCTATTTACTTAAAAGTCAGGATAAAAACAGAAAACAGTATATATCACATCTTTTCAATGTTCTAGAATTTGAAAACAAAATTGCAAATATTAATCTCATTAAACAAAAGATTGAAAGACTGTGTAATGCGGAAGAAAAGAAAGCAGTAGAAGATTTAAAATCCGAAATTAAACAAACACAAGATTTTCTTTCTGAAGGTTTTAGTGACATTGAGTATATAAAATTATTTCCCGATAAGGAGGTTACTTGGGATACCAAAGAGTTTGATTTCAAGTCAATCGATTATTTAGATCTACTTGGAGAGGATGGTATTATCACGAAATTGAATGTTTTTCTAAATCATAAGGAATCTTTTAATAAATATATTTACAATGAGAGTATTGACACGGTGTTGCGTAACGAATCTATAGTAAAGGATTTTTGCCAATTTTATAATTTTATTCCTCAAAAAGAAAACTTAATTATAATTAAAGACGCGTTTATTAAGAAGCAACAGTACATTGAGAAACTGCAGAATTTTTCAACGGATGACTTTCAGGATGAATTTTTCGAATTTGATTTTGATAATTTTGATTTTTTAAACGATGATCTAAAAGAAAGATTTTTTGAAGAATTTGAAATTTTAAAAACAGATTTACTGGCATTAAATAAACTGGAGGGTATCTATTCGAAAATCAACGAATCTCGACAGAAGTTGATTGAAAAAATTGAAGACTTGAAAGAGGAGGAAGATCTAACTTCAGGCTCCTGCTTCTTATGCGGATATGATTGGGGCGACATAAATGGGTTACTGGACAATATCTCTATTCAATCTGATAATTTAGAAAACGTAGCGAGTGAAAGCAGTAAAGTTTTCAAAGAAAAATTTGATCTTTTTAAAGTCGATATAATTGGTCAAATTATAGCTGTAATCTCAAAGGATATAACTGACAACAATATCGATAAAGAATTTATTAATAAATTAATTTCCTTTGAGCCGACTCATTTTAGCAATATTGAAAAAAAATTTGAAAAGATAAACTTTGATTATAGAGGATATTTAAACGATGTTCTCAAGGTTGATATTGATCTTAAATTTGAAAGGCTTAATTTAGATTTAAAAGAAAAAAAACATGAAATAGTCATAGAGGAAATTCAATCATATTTTAAAGAATTGTTCAATGATTTTTTTGACAATAATTTTGATAATTTCAATGCTTTTGATCTAGAAAAGATTAAGACTAAAATAGACTATCTAAAATATACCTATTCTTTGCTCCAAAATGAATTCTTGACAGCAAAAACACAAGAACTTAATGTCAAGCAGGTCAAATTCGACAATGCAAAATCGCTAAGTGAACAAATTAAACAATTAAAAAATGTTTACGACAGTTCACTACTAAAATACCAGAAAAAGGTCATAAAAGACATAGAAATTATATTTCATATTTACTCTGGAAGAATTATGCAGGATTTTCAGGGAGGTCTTGGTTTATTTATATATTCAGATAAAAACGGAATCAGATTTCAGACTAATCCAAACAGAACTTTTGACGCAATATTTTCAATGAGCTCTGGACAATTGTCGGCACTAATAATCTCTTTCACTCTAGCCTTACATAAGAAGTATTCGCAAAATAAAATCATTTTAATTGATGATCCGGTGCAAACTATGGACGAATTAAATGTTGTAGGATTTATTGAATTATTGCGAAATGAATTTAGCAAGAACCAAATTGTAATTTCAACCCATGAAGATATGATGTCTGCATTTATGAGGTATAAGTTCAAAAATTATAATCTGACACAAAAAAGGATAAATTTAAAATCATTAGAACAATCAGAAATCTAAGTCAATGGCAAATTATGATTTTTCAACATTAAATGATAGAGATTTAGAGGAACTGGCAAGAGATATCTTGTCAACAAAACTAGGTTTAGATTTCCAATCCTTTAAGCCTGGTCCTGACAAAGGAATAGATTTACGATTTGCGACAATTAATGATGAAAATGAAATTATAGTTCAGGTAAAACACCTTCTTGGATCTGGGGTCATTGCATTAAAATCAATATTAAAAACTGAGGAACTACCGAAAGTAGTGACATTAAATCCTAAAAGATATATAGTTGTAACTTCTCTGTCATTGTCGCCTCAAGACAAAGAAAGTATTAAAAATACTTTTAGTCCATATATTTTGTCTACTCAGGATATATTAGGAAAAAATGACTTAAATAATTTTTTGAGAAATAATCCTAATATTGAAGAACAGCATTTCAAACTTTGGCTTTCAAGCTCAAATATTTTTAAACGAATCCTAAAGAATGGCGTAAAAGCAAGGTCAGAATTTCATGCAGATAAAATTAAAAAGCAGATCAAACTTTTTGTTCCTAACAAGGCACATAATAATGCAGTAAAAATTCTAAATACAAATAATTTCATTCTTATTACTGGTGCACCAGGTATTGGAAAATCAACATTGGCCAATATGCTAACATACCAACTATTGGCGAAAGATTTTGAACTTATATATGTCCGCGAAATAACGGAAGCCGAGGATTTAATAATTACTGGGCGGAAGCAGGTTTTTTATTTTGATGATTTTTTGGGATCTATTACTTTGGATCTAAAAAGTTCTCGAAATGCAGATTCAGCAATTGTAAATTTTATAGACATGATCAAGAATGACAGCCAAAAGAAACTTATACTTACCTGTCGGACCACATTACTTAATCAAGCCAAACAGACTTCAGAAAAAATCAATGACTCAAAAATAGATATTGCGAAGCATGAAGTACATATTAAAGATTATCGAAATATTGATAAAGCAAAAATTTTATATAACCATATTTATATTTCTCAATTATCAATCGAACAGAAACATATCTTTTTTAAAGATATATTTTACTGGCAGGTAATTAAGCATAAAAATTACAATCCACGCGTTATAGAATACTTTACTGATAATGATAGGATAGAATCTGACAAGCCCTATGCTACTACTGTCATTGATTTTTTAAATAAGCCATCGTTGATCTGGGAAAAGCCATTTACAAAACAAATATCATTAAGCGCCAGACTGCTTCTTACATCACTATATTCTTTAGGATCACGGTTTATTTTGTTCGAAAATAGATTAAAGGAAGTTTTTAGTGCTCGATTAGATTATGAGGTCAAGAATAATAACTTTGTCAAACAAGGAGATGATTACGAGGCTGTAATCAAAGAAACAGTGGGTATGTTTATTAACAGGATAATCAAGGAAAAAAATACTGTAGAATACAGTTTTTTCAATCCTTCAATAGAGGATTTTCTGTACGATTACTTCACAAGGAATAAAGATGAATATCTTACTCATTTAAGATCTGCTAATTCCTTTGAACAATTTAAAGGAAGGATAACTACAACCTATATAAAAGACTCAAAGCAAATTTTATTTTCTGAGAAAAAATTAGTGACCCAGCTTTTAGAAATATTTATTTCAAAAGCTCCTCATTTAAGCGGTTACGGCGATAATGACCTTAATTATATAATCATTCTAATAAGATTGTTTGCTTGGGATTCTATAGGTTCAATGGTGCATGATCGCATAAACTCTTTAAATCTAAAAATACTGGGTTGGACTGATCGTGAAAACTTAATTGAAATTTTAAGCTATATGGCTGAACATGATCTAACAAACTGCATTGATCAACTTGATGATTTAATTTTGATTCTTTCTAAATATATGGAATCTCATCATCAGATTGAAAGTTTTTCAAAACTGATTTCAAAATATAATATTTATGGTAATGCTATAGAAAATTCTAAAAGTTCAAACAATGAATACTACGATCAAATCAAGGTAAATATTGAAGAATCATGGAACAAAAATATAGATCAATATATAAAACAATCTTATAATTTATCATCAATAACCACAAAAGAAGAGTTGATCAAGGTTGTCACGAAACGAAAGGAGGAAGCTAATAATATTATTAGGGCAATTAATATTTCTAGTTCTTCTGCTGTTGATAATTATGAGTTTAATTATGAGCAACAGCTTGAGACTAATAGGTCAGCTATGTCAAGTAAAAAAATTACAATTGATAATTTCCAAGAAAGTCATGATCCGATTAATGAGATTATAGAAGTAAATAGACTTTTTAATTCTAATGATGTTGATGAATGGGATGACTTACCATTTTAAAAGAATTTTATAGATACTCCATAGTAATATCAGCTTACTCATAAACCCTATGATAAATTCAATTCAACCATCTGATTTAGCTTTTGCCAAGTATGACGATCAGGATGTTATAAGTGCCTTTAATTATTTTATGACATTCATGACGCCTGCACAATGGCAGTCTAAAAAACAGGCGATAGAAGAATATTTAAGTAAATTTTACTTGAATTCGCCCCCATTATCACAGCCAGTATCTGAGGGTTTGTTAATGGTAACTGATAAAGACAGGATTGGTTGGTACCTATACTTAATGCATTGTCTAATATACGAACCGCATAAATACGAGTATTTTCAGGGGGCTCGAATTATACCCCTATTTAAACGCATTGGGATGGATATTGATTTATTACCAACCCTTGAAGGGCTTCGGAAAAAAATCAGTGACCTTATAAAAAAAAGACCAATCGAAGCAGATCAAGTTATCTTTGAATTATTAGTTGCCCTTGCTTGGAAGAGAAATGGTTACGATGTAGAGTTTCTTGCTGAAGGTGTCACTAAAACTCCGGATCTTCTGGTAAAAAAGAACGGTAAAAGTTATCAGGTTGAGTGCAAGAGGCAACAAAAATCCGGTGCTTATTTTTATGAGGAAAATAAGATTCGTCAAAAAATGGTACACCATGTTGCACCGTTTCTTTTAACGAATTGTTTATTGATGGAAGTTACTTTTCATGTCGAATTAAAGTCATTGTCGGAAACGTACTTATTAGATCTTTTCAGATCAGAACAATCGAAGATTCGTGGAGAAAACTGGACCATATCAAATGAAAAACTTGATATTAAAGCTTCAAAGATAGACCTTGCTATGATCAATCATCATCTTTCGCAGTATCATATAAAAGACAAGTCGCCTCATCTACTAGAATTACTTGCTAAGAAGCCAATCGATTACGACGGCTTTACAGTGTGTCTTCACGCCGCGGGCTACCATATCGGAGAAGCTTTGGCAAATAATTATTATATTGGTCATATAAATAATGCATTTGGCGTTATTGTCACCTGCGATGCCCCGCAAGTTTACGTTGAAAAAGCACGCGACCTAAAAGGGTTATTGTATAAGGCTTTGGAACAACTTACCCTTGACTGCGAAGGTGTAGTTCACATCGGAATGGAAACCTTTGACGGCCCAAATGTGGAGTCTGAAAGGCTAAAAAAAATTTATCGGACAATAGAGAGTATTGATCCGGAAAAAACCGACTTAAGTTGGATTTTTACACACTATTTTCAGTCGTATTCGCGCTCTGACGAAAACTGGATATTTGATGAGACCGTCGACGTCGCCTCGGCTTATGTAGTACCGATAACTCCTTTACCTAAAAACTTCTTAATCATACCGGACGACGCGGACATTATTGAGAGTAGTTGGCATTGGGAGCGACCCTTGCCATAAACTAGATTGGTACCATTATATGAAAAATTAGAAACCTTGGTTTTAATTTCATATATTTACATCTATAAAAGTACATTGACTGACTGAGATTAATTGATCAAGGATCACAAAGGGCTACAAGGTAATTTATTTTAGATGAGACCTATTCGGTTACCCCTTTTGGAAAGAGTACTTGGAAACACCAGTAAAATCAACGAATTAAGGAATAGGCGGTTAATCCTGCCACACCGACAAAAAGCCGAACTGCAATGTCCTGCTTTTTTGTCTTATCCTGAAATCACCTTTTTTCAGTTTACCTGAAGTACTATATTCATCAAGTGTTTCTGCACCAATGTGTTTCAATTAATCCTTTTTGTCCTCTTGTTGGCTGGTGACCATTTCGTTGTGGCTGGACAGATGGTAAAACTTTTCATATGATACAATTGCCAAAGCTTGCTTTTGAAAAAAACAGCTTCACTTGTATTCACTTCGATCAATTCTATATTGGGATCTACATTTTGTCCGTTTTTGAGAAAATCTTCAATAAAATGACGTGCCTTCGACTTTAAAGCACCAAAAAAGCCACCTCAAAGCAAAAATCTAGAATTCATTTTTCCTTTTTGAACCAGTATTAAAAAATCTTATTTAAATGAAATTTTATTAGTTGTTGCTCTTTTTTTCTCGTCGATGATTTTTGTATATATCTGAGTGGTCTTTATATTTTTGTGCCCCAGCATTTTCGAAACCGTAAAAATGTCGGTACCTGCTGCCATCTGCAATGTTGCATACGTATGACGAAAGCAGTGAAATGTAATATGTTTCTCAATTGATGCGTCGTTAACCCATATAGGCAGCAACCGATCAACATCCCATTTTTTTAAATCATAAAAGACTCTCTTATATTGATCCACTTTTTCGCCTAAAAACTCGAATGCTTCGGGGGATATAGGAAGGTTACTGGTCTATCAGTTTTTTGCTGCTTAAATCTTATGTAATATCCTTCACTTTTACTGTATTGTACTTCTTCCCATGTAAGTTTTGATATATCGGAATAGCGCATGCCTGTAAGCAGAGAAAAAAGACTGACACGTTTGACAATTTCCTTTTTGCAAGGTGTTTTAAATAGCCTTACAGCTTCTTCCATGGTTAGAAAATTCCTTTGAGACTCTTGTTCCTTTATGCTTTCAACCGCAGCATTAACATCCGTTTGAAGTAATCCTTTTTTGTAAGCTTTTCGAAGAGTAGCTTTGATCTTATTGAAATAAGTTAAAGCTGTATTCTGAGCTAAAAACTTACCCTTTTTCCTGATACATTTTGCCTTTAAGAGATACTCCCTAAAATCTTCTATAACAGTCACATCGATATCCTGTATCAGTAAATCCTCATTTTTAAGAAAATTTTCAAAGTGGATAATGGCATAAGTCCAGATATCACCGTTATTACCCGTTTTATGCTCTGCAACAAGCTTGAGATACTGCAGAAATGATTTTTCGCCAATCTCTTTAAGACGAAGTTGCTCTAACTCAAAAGGATTGTAGATCTGTGACTTATTTACTTCATTAAACCTATTTGCACAGATAATTTCAGCTTTATAGAGATTCTCAGAATTCATAGTCTTGTCAACATTATTTTTTGGTTTAGGAACGAGGTATAAACTTAAATACTCCCTACGGTAAAGTTTATGAGTCTTAGGATTGTAAACCGGAGGGAAAAAATCAAGATATAGTGTAATCTTACCACTTGGCAGCATCCTTTTTCTTAGCGTAACATTTATATTTTTCATCTTCCCGCAGCATTAAAAATTATATCAATATCCTGTTTGGATACACAGGTGAATTTTCCAACGGAATATTTTACTATACCCTGCCGTTGAATCAATAGATAGAGCGCTCCTGAAGAAATATTATACTTCTGTTGAATTTCCGTTATAGTATAGCAATTGTCAAAACCAGGAAATTGCTGTCCAGTTTTCAAGGTCACATCCTGTATAGGAATTGCAAAAAAAGCTTCAAGATCGCATCTGCGGATAACAGTTCGTTTGCCAAACTTTGCAATGTCCAGCTGTCCATTGTTAACTAACCTGTAAAGCGTACTTCTGCTGATTCCAAAAAGAAGGGTTGCCTGAGTAATTTTTAAAAACTCAAGAGGCTTTATTTTTTCCAAATCTGTGTTTAAAAGCTGAACGATCTCGTTATTGCTTTTTTCTACTTTTCCTTTGCGTACCAGTGATTTATAACCACGGCTGTTGCAAATGTGCGAACAATACCGTGTGCGCGTTGTTCTGGCTGTGAACTGTTTTTTGCAGTGCTCACAAATTCTGATAACCTCAATGTTAGAACTCATAATGTGACTAATTTTGTGTCCCATTGTGTCTATGTGTCTCTCTGTGTGTCATAATTTCGCCAAAAAAAAATCCAACAAGGAAAATTATTTTCGTGGTACAATAATGGTACAAAAAGGAACAAACTATCTGCAAATAAAGCTAAATAAACAGAAAGAAGAATCCCAGTTAAAATGCCGTTTTATGACATTTTAACTGGGATTCTTTGTTTTATTTTGTGATGTTTTGTGAAACCTATTTTCCAATACAGAAAATTGCAAAAAAACTCTCGGCAAAAATTACAAAATACTATCGCTGAAGGTTTTCTTCAACCCGAGGATGATTCGTTTGCTTAAGGCTCGTTTTTGAAAGTATTTTTGAAGTAGCCTTTACTATAGATTAATTGCCAAGAGTTGATGAACAGACAATCATAGCCAAGAATCTCCTTTTAAAGCCGAAGATTGATTATTTCTGTATCATTCTAATAATTTAGTAGTTGTACCGATTAAAAAAAAGAAATCAAAAAAGCAGAATTTATTTTTTGGTAAATGAAAATATGCAACAGTCAAATTTTTAAAAAAATGTTATGGAAGAAATTATAACAAAAGAAGATTTAAGGCAGTTTGGTCTGCAATTATTAGATAAAATGCGCATTATAGTTCAAGAGACCACTCCTACGCAAACGGAATTAGTACAGCCAGAATGGCTCAAAAGTAAGGCTGTCAAAAAGCTGCTGGATATCTCTGCAGGTTCAGTGCAGAATCTCAGAGTGACACAGAAAGTCCGATTTAAAAAAGTTCTGGGCTCGTATTATTACAATAAAGAAGATCTTCAGAAACTTTTTAATGATGAATCAGACAAATAAACCAAGTGAAGACCAAATCATGAACTATTTATCCATTTGTATGGACGATCCAAGGCTTAATGTTTGGCATCTGGCCATTTTAGCGGCAATTCTAAATTTAGGTTACAGGCAGAGACAATGGCAGAGAATCAAAGTTAGTCGTAGTAAAATAATGGCATTGTCGCACATAAATACACTGCCAACATACCATAAATACTTTAAACAGCTTCAAGATTTTGGATATTTCAAGTACAGCCCCTCATACCATCCAGACTATAGGAGTGAAGTTGAATTACATGAAAAAAGGTTATCTCATAACTAGTGAGATAACCTCTTTGTTTTACTATTTATTTTTTTTCCAAATATGAATTAAGATGAGGGTATATTGTATTTTTCCTTAATTGTTTTTATATCTTTTTCTAATCTTGAAAGTACAGCCAGATCTACTTTGGACATCTTAAAGGACGTTTTAGACAGTCTTTTATTGAGCAGTGACATTTCGCGTCCAATGGTTGCCTGTTCTGTAATGGCATAGGCTTCCGTCTGTTTAACAGACGCATGGCCTAGCATTTCTTTAACTACATTAATGGGGACATTATTGTTTAATGTAACTGTACTTCCAAAGGTTCGACGTGCCATATGTGTATTTAATGTGAAGGGAAAACCGCATAGAGTCGCAATCTCTTTAAGATACTCGTTCATTTTCTGGTTGGAAGAAACTGGTAAAACTGTGCCACGCTGTAAGCACAGAGGGTGTTCTTTATATTTTTTAATTATTTTGAGTGCTTGAGGCAATAGTGGGACATTGGTAGGAGAACCCGTTTTTTGTCTTTCAGACATTATCCAAGAATTCCCGTCAATACCATCTTTGATATCGGTTTTTTTTAATTGATATGCGTCGATATAAGCCAATCCCGTGTAACATTGGAATACAAATACATCTCTGACAACATTAAGTCTTTCTGTGGTAAAATAATGCCGTTCCAATTCATACAGTTCTTGTGTGGAAAGAGGTTTCTTAACTATTTTGGTTTTTCGGCTTTTAAAGTTTTTAAAAGGGTCTTTTAGGATGACTTCCTTATCGATTGCACGAATGACAATTTTTTTGAAATTAGCAATGTATTTAAGCGTGGTATTGTTGCTGCAATTTCGAACTGTTCTCAGGTAAAACTCAAAGTCCTTAATAAATTCAAGATTTAGATCTGTAAATTCAATATCATCAGCATTAAATTTAAATCTAATAAATGACCTTAAATGATTTATCGTAATAGTAAAACGATCAAGAGTTCCTTTAGCATATCCTTTTCCCAGTAAGGCAGTCATTTCATCATTATGTTTTTGAAATTCTTCCAGTACTTTAACCCTTGGAGTAACGTTTCCTAATATGTAATCCATGATCTTTTGGGAAGTTATTGGTTTTCCGCTGTACATGATGTCGGTCTTGTATTCATTGATTTTTAAAATCAGTGAATCCAGAAAAAAGTTAAGGGATCTCGCATCTTCTTTGGTGCCGATAGCCCTTTCGGTTTTCTGGTCCCAGCGGGCGCTGTCCCATTTTCGTTTGGTGGATGTTTCCTTAGGGATTCCATCTACAGTTATTCTAAGATAAACTGTTCTAATTTTACTTTCATTGCGGGGGATTTTCAAAAAGAAAACCAACCCAAAGCTGCTCTCTAACATAATTCAACTTTTTAGATTAATAAATGTAGAATTATAGCATCAAAAAAACAAGTCGTTAACCTCGTTAACCTCTGTATTTACTAGTGTTTAAGTGGTATTCTGTGGCACATTTTGTGAACACGGTAATGTGCCACGATTTTGCCATAGAAACTTTGAGCGTTTTTATAAATATTGAAAAGTGCTTTAAAATAAAAAAACCTGCGAATCCTTGGATTTGCAGGTTTTACCACGTTTTTTGCGGGTTTTTGAAAAGATTGAAAAAGTTGCCTTTTTGCTTCTTTTACCCTTTTGGTGGGGAGAGCAGGATTCGAACCTGCGAAGTTTACACAGCAGATTTACAGTCTGCCCTCGTTGGCCGCTTGAGTATCTCCCCGAAGCCTTTGAGTACAACAGTTGGCTGTTGTTAGCGGTGCAAATATAGAAACAGTTTTCGTTTCTACAAACTAATTTTACACTTAATTTTAGTATTATTTTTAACGTGTTGGTATTGAATAAAATAAAAAAATCTCCACTAGGGAGATTTTTTTATTTTGGACTTCTAAACCGATTATTTGGCCAAAAGTTCGATGATTTTTGCTCTAAGTTCAGCACCTCTTAAATCTCTTGCAACGACTTTACCCGAAGCGTCAAGTATAAAAGTTGCAGGAATTGCTTGCACTCCGTATTGAGCTGCAATTGGCTCGTCCCAGAATTTTAGATTAGAAACCTGTGGCCAGGTTAATTTATCTTTAGCGATAGCTTCTTTCCATTTAGCAGCGTCTTTGTCTAATGAAACACCAATTATGTTAAGACCTTTTGAGTGTAACTCTTTATAGATCGCAACAACATTTGGGTTTTCTTTTCGACATGGACCACACCATGATGCCCAGAAATCTACAATTGTTACTTTTCCTAAACTTTCTTTTAGAGAAATAATTTTCCCCTCAGGGTTAGGAGCAGAAAAATTGGAAGTTCATTTAGCGTCTCCAACTGGAGCAGCAGATGCACCAACAGCAGGAGAATTTATCTCAGTAAGTCTTGTTTTAACTGATTTTCCAGCTTTAGTGTTTTTTAAAGATTCATCAAGGCTGTTGAAAATTGTTTCAGTTTTTTTAATGTCAGCACTTGGATCGTTAGCCATTCCTTGTACAATTAATACACTAATATATGATTTTGGGTGTGATTCAGCATAAGTGGTGTATTTTGCTTTAGTAGCAGCACCTACTTCTTCTTGGATTGCTGAGTAACCTTGCATCAATTTATTGATTACAGCAGTATCTTGTGCTTGTTGTGCTGTATTCATTGCTTGCATGTTTTGAGTTTGGAAATCCATTAGTTTCTTTTGAACTACTTTAATCTCCTCGTTAAATTTAACGTACTCCTCATTACTATATGTACCTGAAACTTTAGATTTCTGGATACTGTCTTTATCAATAGCGATTTTGATTTCTCCGTTCTCTAAGATAAAAGGAACTTTACCGTATGGAGCTTGTCCTGCTACTGATTCTAATTGAATAGTATGGAAAGCTGGTTCAGTTACTTTTCCTTTGATTTCAAATTTACCGTTTTCTACTTTTACAGTGTCTAAAGCAATAATTGCTCCAGTGGTAGGGTCTTGAGATTCTAAGATTATAGTTTTACCATTTTCAATACCAGTTGCAGTACCAGTGATAAGGAATTCGTCTTTTCCAACTTTGTTGCAAGAAAATAAAACAACAGCAACAGAAAGTAATAAAATTATTTTTTTCATTATTTATTTTAATTAGTTAATTAAGTTAAGTGTGCAAAAGTATTTAAAATTATCAAAGTACAATTCATTTTTATGCCTAAATTTTTGTTATTTTTTTAGTACTCATTTTGACAAATAACAGTATATAATTGTTAAAATAAGGAATAAAACCGTGAAGTTTGGGAACGAGGTTTTTAGGTATTTAATTATAAGGTAGGGTGATGTTTTTTGCTTTAGTCGTGTATACTTAATGAGTTGCGCATAAATATTTGGTTGTGAATATATTAAATGACTAAGACGTTCTTATTTGATGAAATTCTGGATATGTTGAAACACTTCTTCTTTGATTCTTAGTGAGAAGGTGTTTTTAAGTTCTAGATTTAGAATGTCGATTGTTTTTAAGTTAATTTAAATTGTAATTCACATTGCTGTATATCGTCTTCAGCTTGTTCTAATTCATTCAAAGTAATTTTTATCTCGAGATTGACTGTTCTGAGTTTTTTATGTAAGTCAGCACTAATGGAGTCGGTTTTTAGTTTTAAGTCAATTTCTGCTTGATTTACTTTTAAAATAGCCAGAGTTTCTTTAGCTTTTTTATATTGCAATTCGTATTTACTACAGGGATTGGTCATTGTGATATGGTTTAGTTTGGTTTGGGGGGCTAAAGTAGGAAAAACAAGTCAATTATACTAAATCCACAGGTTTGTTTTAAAAGTATTTTAAAAGAGTAGTGTCGTTACTCTCTAGTTATAAAAATGAGATATAAAAAAAGCACCCGTGAAGGGTGCTTTAGTATTGCTTATTTTTGTTTAATCTAGTCTTGGTTCAATGTTTTTCTCCAAGTAAAAGAATTAAGAATATGTCTTTTTGCAAATCTTCCAGGAGAAGATGCGTTTACCATTTTAACATAAGTGGCTTTAGGTACACTAATGTACTCATAAACGCTACCGTTTGAAAAATTGATAATTAATCTACCTTCAACGAATTTGTAATCTGTAATTGTTGCAGTTGAAATTGTTTCTGTGTATTCAGGTAAGTTCAACTTTGTAGTTTCTGGATTGATACTTACCAAGAAGTGGTACGCTTCAATTACTTGTTTGCTTTTTTCTTCAGCTGCTTTTAATCCAGCCTCATCACCTTGAAATTTATCAGGATGACATTCTTTCATAGAATTACGGTAGATCGTTTTTAAATCTTTAAGCTCTGCAGTTTTTTCTACATTTAGCAGTTTGCGGTATTCAACTATTTTTTTCATAAATATGGTAACTACTTGTCTTTTAATATAAAATCAATATAATTTGGTTTCAAAACCGACAAATTTTTTGCAAAGGTACACTTTTTTTTAATTTTTTAGTTTGTGACTAAAAAATATTCCCGAAAAAGAGTGTTCTCTGATTTTTATTTCGTCAAAAAGAAACGCTTATACAATATTATTGTTGCGGTTTGTTGTTTGCTTTATCGAAGTTCTTTGACTTCTTTGGGTACTTGTTGTAGCTTATGTCACTTGGGTTTTCTATGATAGATTTAATGGTGATATAATCGCCTAACTTATGATTAGAAATTGCCATTTTATAATCTAAAAGATATTCACCACAAAAAAAATTGTTGTTTTCATCTTTTTCCATTATTCCGGTATAAACTCCTTTTTGTAACATTTTTTCTTGTGAAGACTTTGTCATGATCAATTTACTTTTATAAAATTCTAATTTGCAAAGTTAATCAAATATTAGTTCCCTCTGTTGCATTTTAGAGTTTCTGAGTACCTTTGTTCGATGGAAAAAATATTTCGCCCCAGTCCTAAATCTTTCAAAAATACTTTTTGTGTTTTTCAAGAGGTAACATTAAGTAGTCTAGAAGAACTAAAAGTACAATATGAAAGCAAGTCAGGAAGTAGTTATTACTATACGAAAGAAGGTATGTATCGGTTGTCAAATCATTGGGGAAGATTAGCTAACAGTAAATGGAGATTAGAAGCTATGGAACCTGAGTCTGAATCGAAAACCAAATTAGGTTTTGCTCCTTGGACTCACTTTTATCCTGATAATGCGGAGGAGGAATTGTACTATTTAGAAATGAATTATTCGAAAAACACTGTTAATTATCAGCATAAAAATAATCCAGATTATAATGGAAACGCAATTCTTCGTACCAGCTTTGAGACCACAAAAAAAATTAAGCAGATAAGAAACCTTCTCAATTTGACTTCTTGGGCTAAGTATTTTGAATATGAGGATTTGGATCTTTTGAGAAAGGAAATTATAGAGGAATTAATTTTTACAAATAAAACTTTAGAAGAAATCAAGAGAGCGCTTATTTGATTGCTGTCACTTAATTTCTTGCTGGTATTTTAATCATTAGATGCTAACAATTCGATATCATTTATAGAAATAGGTTTAGATAAATAGCCTAAAATCGTAGGATATGATTTGGACTTCAACTTGTCTTCATAGGCAATAGAAGAGCTTGCAATATAGACCGTAATTGTTTTGTTTTTTAATGCTTCTAGTTTTGCCATTTCTTCCATGAACCCCCAGCCATCCATAACGGGCATGTTGATGTCTAATAGTATAATATCTGGAAGAGATTCCTTATTTGCAATGGTGTCTGCCAGAGCCTCAATTCCGTTTTTTCCATCATAAAAAGATGAAATAGTCGAGAATAGATTCGTCTTTTGGATAATTTTAGTTACGATTATTTGGTAAATTACATCATCATCGATGACCCATATTTTTTTCTTTTTCATCGAATGTAGATTTTAAATGTAGTTCCTTCGTTTGGTATACTATTTACTGTAATAGCCCCGTTCATTGCGTCAATTTGATTTTTTGTAATGAATAAACCTATTCCTTTTGATTCAGGATTATTGCTGAATGTCTTATACATTCCAAAAATTTTATCGGCATTTTTTACAAGATCTATTCCAATTCCGTTATCTGAGATTTGTAAAACGTTCATTTCGTCTTCAATTAGCCATTTAATATTAATAATAGGTAAACGGTCTGGGTGGCTGTACCTAATTGAGTTTGATAAGATGTTATATAATACGCTCTCTAAATACGCAGGATTATAATTGACCACTACATCGCTTGGAATTTGGGTTAGAATGGTTGCTTTCTTTGCTGTTATTTGTTCTGAAAGTACATTTTGTGCGGCTTCTATGTATTGATTTAAGTTTACAGATTCAGATACTAAGCCAATGTTGTTTCTAATATTTATAACCTCATTGAGATGTAGCATGGTTTCGTTTAATGAATTAGATACTGATTTTATTAGCAATAGTAAATCATTTTTTTCTTCCTCAGAGTCAGACATCTCAATTAATGATATAATTGATGTGATATTACTGGTGTGAGACCTTAAATTATGCGACACAATATAGGAGAAATTTAGAAGTCTTTTATTTTGCTCCGTAACTAGGTTGAAGGAATTATTCAAATCTTCTTCTGACTCTTTATTTTTGGTAATGTCAATCATAACACCACGTAAACCTATAGCTTTATCATCTTCATAAACGATAGATACAATGTCCCTTAGCCAAACAATTCTTTCATCTTTGGAAACCATTCTATATTCAAAATCGTGGTCTAAGTTTTGACTTGTTTGCGAAGCACAGTATTTAACTGTCGATTCCCTATCTTCTGGATAAATATGATCTACCCAAAATGTTTCACTTGCGAGCCATTCTTGTGGTGTATAACCCAATATCCCCTCTACTTTTTTACTTATAAAAGAAAAAGAAAAGTTTATTATATCACTTTCCCAAACAATTCCATCGATCGTATTGATTAGAGACTCGATTTGTTTTTGTGAATCAATAATCTTCTTTTCGGTATTTTTTCGTTCTGTAATATCCTCTGTAGAAACGATAACTCTTTCTAAAGTGTCTTCATAACCAGAAATGATATTCCACCTTAAATTGATATTACGAGAAAGGCCTTCGCTATTTCTAATTATAGCTTCCAGATTTAAATTCTTTTTTCCCTGAGTAATAGCTACAAGTTGATGAATAAATGTTTCTATCGACTCCTCATTTATAAAAGTATTTAAGTTTGTAAATAAAGCTGTTTTAGTGTCTACATTGTTAAATCGTAGACATTCCTGATTGACATTAATTACTTTAACTAGAGTAATACATTTTTCAACTTCATTAGGATTTTGTCGAAAATAAGCAGTAACTTTTTCTTCACTTTCGGCCATTAGTCCTAAAAAGTGGAGTTGTTTTTTTACTTCAGAAAAGTCTTCTTCCCATAAAGGTAACGGAGAGTCTTCAAAAAGGCTTTTAAAACGTATTTCAGTTTTTTTAGTTAATTCTTCGGCTTCTTTTCGAAGGGTTATATCCTGTGTAACAGCAATATTACTGGTGGGATTTTCATTATTGTTCCAAAGTGGAGAAACTGATAAATTCACCCAAATAATATTTCCTTCTTTTGTGAGGTATCTTTTTTCTATCGAAGGATCCCGAACTAAACCTTGTTTAACTTGGAAATTAATATTGGCATCATTAAGTAAATCATCAGGATGTGTAATAGAGTGATACGTTTTCTCCTTTAATTCCTTTTTAGTATAACCCACAAGTTTGCAAAACTGACTGTTAACTTCAATAAATTTTCCTGTTATTGCGTCTACATTTGTAATACCAACTGCCGCGTGATCAAAAATTGTTTTAAATTTAATTTCACTTTTTAATAGCTTTTCAGCCTGTTGATTGATTAAAAGTTGAAGCTCGGCCGGTTTTTTTAGAATTAGTGTTATCAAAAACCCAAATAATCCCGCCAAAAATAAACCAAGAAGGGTAGGGATTAAAATTGCTGCACTTAGGTAGTGTTGCTTTTTAGCGGTGAGTTCTAATTTCCAATTGCCATCTGGTATAACCAAAGAAACACTGTAATTATTTGAGAAATTATTTTCTATTGGAAGAAAATAGACTTCCTTATTGGTAATAGGATCTACTTTTGAAAATTGAAAGTAATATTTAGAAAGGTCCACATAAGCTACTGAAGACTTCAATAGATCTTCTAGTTTGATAATTACTGCTGAAAAACCCCAAAAATTACCACGCAGAAAAACAGGTAGTCGTCCCACAATTCCCGTACCTCCTTGCTTTAAATCGATAGGGCCAGCAAAGTACATTTTTTGGTTTTCGATTGATTGTAAGGCTTCTTCTTTAAGGTATGGCGTCTCTAAAATATTTAGTCCTATTGCAGCCTCATTGCCTTTCATTGGATAGACATATTTGATTACTCCTTGCGGGACTAATTCTATGGCAGATAGAGGGAGATTTGAGTGCAATAACTTCTTACTTATAGTGTCAAAATCTTCAGGAATTCCTTGATCATTTATAGTAAGCGCTAGGGTAAGGGTAGAGGTATAAGAGCTTTTAAGTGATTGCTCAATGTTTTGGTGAATTACATGAAGCGTATTTCTCATTGCAAGTTGATGGTCATCTTTAGCTATTTTATATTGTTGAAAGCCAATGAAACCTACAATAGTACTTAGTAACAGGAAAGTGAAAAGACCGGCAGTCTTTGGTTTTGCTATAAGCCACCTGAAGAATTTTAATCTATAATTTTTAGATGTCATTTAATCTATATGATCGATTGTGGGTTTTTTTTAATGTTCCCAAATATAGTTATTATAATAAAATATCCCGATAATTTTAAAAAATATATTAAAGTGTCAAATTAATTAAATTCTTGTTCAATAGCAGATTAAAAAAGGAGAAGTGGCGAAAAATAGACAAATGCATGGCGTTTTTTCTTTTTTATGACGGAGAGTTTGTCGTTTTTAAGCCCTATTTAACGCATGGGTTGTACTATTTGTTTAAATTAAAATGTCGAACTTTGCATCAGAATTTTGTACTACAAGAATCCACGATTTTATATTATATCTTTTTTTTTTTTAGGATCAACCAATTAAAGATAAGAAGAAGGAAGGAATGTGGGATTTTAAGAACGGATTAAAAACAGGAATTATGAGCAGGAATAATGAAAAAAATATTAAAAAGCACAACGATAAGTTGCACAAAGCGCAGGACAGGATTAAAAATGCAGAAATTCTTCGAAAGGAAAAATTAAAACAAATTGTAAAAAAATTCCACGACACTAAAAATTCTGATACTATATAATTAAAGAAATAATGGAAAACGAAAAATTCATCGAATTAAAAGCAAATGTGCAAGAAATAATCGATTTGATTGCAGCCAAAAATGCAAAAGAAGCGAATAATAAATTAATCGAAGTAAGCGATCAATTAGACGATTTTCTTGACTTTTCAGATGAGGATGAAGATTTGATTGAAATTAGTAAATACCAAGTTTTATTAAATCAATTGCAACAACGAATTATTGCGTTAAACGGACAATTGTAATTTAATTAAAATGATAAAATGTTACTGTGGTTCGCAACAAGATTTTGCTAATTGTTGTAAACCTTACCTCGATGGAGTTAAGAAAGCGCCCACCGCAGAAGCTTTAATGCGCTCTCGCTATTCAGCATTTGCTACCCACAAAGCAGATTATTTGGTGACGACAACTCACTTTTCGACCAGAAAACACCATAAAAAAGAGGATATTCTAGAATGGGCTAAAAGTAACCAGTGGATTAAATTGTCTGTTTTAGACTGTACTAAAAATACGGTTACCTTTAAAGCATTTTATCTTGATGATGAACTAATGGCACAAATACATTATGAACATTCTGTCTTTAAATTAGAAGACGGATCTTGGTTTTATGTGGACGGTGAGTTTTATTAGTTCTATTATAGGATCGTCGATTTCGCATCTACATATTGCGTAAGTGATTGCAGCGGAAATCCTCTATTTCTCTCGTTGTTAAAACGAGACAATAGAGATTGAGAGCGTAAAGCACGCTCGTCACGCCCAAAAAAATAGTTGTAATTTAGATTCTAATTTTACCTCGAGAACCGTTTTCATTAGGTGTTAATTCGTAAATGGCATTAGGAATAATGTTGGGTTCAATTCTATGAGAAACGTATAAAATAGCCATATTTGGTTGTTGTGATAAAAGGGTGATGAGCTGTGCTACCATAGCAACATTTTCATCATCTAAGCCCTCTACAGCCTCGTCTAAAATCAATAAAGGCGGATGTTTTATGACGGCACGCACAATAAGAGCAAGTCTTTGCTGGCCAAGTGAAAGCGTTTTAAAAGGTTTGTTTTTAAGGGAGCTTAAATGGATTAGATCAAGCCATTGCGTAACTATATTTTTTTGTAAATCCGTAGGTTGGGTGTACAGTCCAATCGAGTCAAAAAAACCCGATAGAATCATATTTTCGAGGCTGTCATTTTTGTGAAATAACTCTGTCATAGCCGTCGAAAAATAGCCAATATTTTTTTTTATATCCCAGATATTTTCTCCACTACCTTTTTTTATCCCAAAAAGACATAAATCCTGTCCGTAACCCTTTGTATTGTCGCCAGTTATTAAGGACAATAAAGTACTTTTTCCAGAACCATTAGGCCCTAGTAAATGCCAGAAATCTCCTTTTTTAATGGTCCAATTTATATCTTTTAAAATAGGTTTTTCATTGTAGCTTACACAAAGATTCTTCATTTTTATGAGAACTTCTTCAGCTAAAAGTACGGGGTTAAGAGGGGCTGGGATTTGATTTGCTTTAAATAAATTCTGCTCACTAAGCGCTGGGTTTATTTCGTCTAGAACAAATGAATTGTCTTTGATGTGCGCTTTTTTTAGAAGGAAAGAAGGAAAATCACTTTGACGGTTTACTAATAGAATCAATTGTGTTTTTTGAGCTAATTCCTCTAGTGTGATCCTAATCGTATTTCTTGAGTTCTGATCTAAATGGTCTAAGGGATTGTCAACAATAATAAAATCAGGTTTTTGATTGATACAATAATTCAAGAACACTTTCTTACGCTCGCCCGAGGAATAAGTACTTAATTTTCTTGTGGTTTCAAGTGCGGTTTCTACAGCGTCATATTGGTATTCCTTTTTAATAAAATTGTCTATAGCAATGTCCGAAAAAAGGATTCCTTTTTTAGTGTTAAACGTACTTAAATCTGAACTAGATGTTCCAGAAAGTAGGGTTTCGATAAACGCATTTTTATCGACCTGATTGGATAAAAAGATTCCCCAATGTTCTAATTGTTCCATTTTTAATTTTTAAAACGGTAAAATTAAACTTATTTATTTTAGGGCAAACTGATTGTGACGGAATGTGTCAACAAACTCTATTTTAACTAAAAATTAATAATCGTTTGCCAAGTCACTGTTTTAAAATGATGTAATTTTAAACTCTATGGAAAATGTTACTAAAAAAGGTTTCTACTTCAAGCAATATGAGGCGCCAAATCAGTCTCCGTTTGATAAACTCTTTGGAATTTTCAAGGAATTGATCACACATACTTCAGGCGATTTTGACGAAGCAATTGACTGGTTGCGGGAACTAGACAAAGAATATAAACTTACCGATGAACATTATACCATCGATGATTTTATTGAAGATTTAAAGAAAAAAGGGTACATCAAAGACGAGCTTAAGGACGATGGAACCTCAGGCATTGGAATTACTGCCAAAACTGAACGCGCGATAAGGCAGCAGGCTTTAGACCAGATTTTTGGGAACTTGAAACGCTCTGGAAACGGAAATCACAAAACAAAACATTCCGGAAGTGGAGATGAGCATACAGGGGAATTCCGGGAGTTTCACTTTGGAGACGGCCTGGAACGAATTTCGCTCACCGAGAGTTTACGCAATGCGCAAATCAATAACGGAGTGGAAGATTTTATGCTCACCGAGAATGACTTGGTTGTCGAAGATACCCAATACAAATCCCAGATGAGCACCGTACTGATGATCGACATCAGCCACAGTATGATTTTGTATGGGGAAGACCGAATCACACCTGCCAAAAAAGTAGCTATGGCCCTAGCAGAGTTGATTACTACAAGATACCCAAAAGACACTTTAGATATATTGGTTTTTGGAAATGATGCGTGGACAATTTCCATTAAAGATTTGCCTTATTTAAAAGTGGGACCTTTTCATACCAATACTGTTGCGGGATTGCAGCTAGCTATGGACTTACTTCGAAGAAAGCGTAACACCAACAAACAAATTTTCATGATCACAGACGGTAAACCGAGTTGTGTTCGCGAAAAAGACGGCAGCTATTATATGAACAGTAATGGTCTAGACGAATATATTGTCGATAAATGCTACAGTCAGGCACAACAAGCCCGAAAACTTCATATTCCTATAACCACGTTCATGATTGCAAACGATCCGTATTTGCAAAAATTTGTCAATAAGTTTACGGAAGCTAATCAAGGGAAAGCCTTTTATACTGGATTGAAAGGACTTGGCGAAATGATTTTTGAAGACTATGAAGCTAATCGCAAGAAGAGAATTAAGTAGTGTTCAGTGTACAGTTTTTAGTGTTCAGTCGAATATTGGAAAATAAAGCATAAAAGTAAAAAAAGAGATAAAAACACTTAGTGAACTTTGCGAAAAGCTTAGCGTCCTTTGCGGTTAAAACAAAATAAAAAAAAATGAAAATAGAAAACATAAATACTTTAGGCGAATTAAAAGCTTCAGGATATCAAAGTAAAAGCATTAAAGAAGAGTTGCGAACGAACTTAAGAGAGAAAATAAAATCAGGAAAACCTGTTTTTGAAGGGGTTTACGGTTTTGAGAATACAGTTATTCCTGAGTTGGAGCGAGCTATATTATCTCGTCACAACATCAATTTATTAGGGCTTCGTGGTCAAGCCAAAACTCGTTTAGCGAGAAAAATGATCGAATTATTAGATGAATATATTCCTTATGTGAACGGTTCAGAGATTAATGACGATCCATTAAACCCTATTTCGCGCTATGCCAAAGATTTAATAGCGATAAACGGAGATGCTACTGCTATCTCATGGTTGCACAGAAGTGATCGTTTCTTTGAAAAACTGGCTACTCCAGATGTAACCGTTGCTGATTTAATAGGAGATGTTGACCCTATAAAAGCAGCTAATTTGAAATTGTCTTATGCTGATGATCGTGTGATTCATTTTGGGATGATTCCACGTGCCAATCGTTGTATTTTTGTAATTAACGAATTACCTGATTTACAGGCGAGAATCCAAGTGGCATTGTTTAATATTTTACAAGAGGGTGATATTCAAATTAGAGGATTTAAATTGAGAATGCCGCTAGACATGCAGTTTGTATTCACTGCAAATCCTGAAGATTATACTAATAGAGGGAATATTGTAACTCCATTAAAAGATAGAATAGGCTCTCAAATATTAACCCACTATCCTGAAACTATAGAAATTGCTCGCGCGATTACGGCCCAGGAAGCAAATCTGGATGCTGATCAGAGTGATATGGTTTATGTTCCTTCCTTGGCAAAGGATTTATTAGAACAAATTAGTTTTGAAGCACGAGAAAGTGAATATATCGATAATAAAAGTGGAGTAAGTGCGCGAATGAGTATCACTGCTTATGAAAATTTGTTAAGTACGGCAGAACGCCGCGCTCTAAAAGCAGGAGATGATAAAACCAGCTTGCGTTTGTCTGACTTTATGGGAATTATTCCATCGATTACAGGAAAAGTAGAATTAGTTTATGAAGGAGAGCAGGAGGGAGCCGCATATGTTGCCCAAAACTTAATTGGTTCAGCGATTCATACCTTTTTTCCAGGCTATTTCCCTAAAATTGAAAAACTAGAAAAGCCAGATGAAAAAACACCTTATACGGATTTAGTCGAATGGTTCTTTGCCGAAAGCGGTTTTGAATTACTAGATGACGCTACAGATGAGGAATACCAAAGCATTCTAGGAGCAATTGTGCCACTTGAAATATTAGTAAAGAAATACCAACCACAATTAGAAAAGGAAGACAAATTTTTCATGAAAGAATTCATTCTTTGGGCAATGGTAGAATATAAAAAACTAAGCAAGGATAGGATATCTGAAGGCTATCAGTTTAAAGATATTTATGGAAGTTATATTAGTAGATTGTAACAACTAAAAATAGGATTTATATAATTGTACAAGGATTCAGATTAATGTCTGAATCCTTTTTTTGTAATCGTGTATTATATTGATTGTTAAGTTTAATTTTTATTTGTCTATTGCTATCTTTTTTTATTCTACCTTGCTCCGTTGGCATCACTTTCCGTCAACGGAAAATAAATGGAAAATAGCTTTGAAGCTTTAATTACCTCCTACATTGAGACCAAAGTAGGCATCTCTGAAAATTTTTTAAGTAACGAATTGGCCAACAGCTTAAAGCAAAATTTACTCGCCTTAAACCAGCAAAACTTATTAATTGTCGCAGGAACTGGAAACTCAGAAGTGATTGCGTATGACAACGCGGTGCGAAGTGATTCTATTTACTGGCTAGATAAAAAGCACAATAATGAATTTGAAAATGCTTTTTTTGTTCAAATAGAGGCTTTTATTGCCTACTTAAACGAAAGTTGTTTTACCGGAATTACCGGCTATGAATTTCATTATTCCCTATACGAAAAGGGCGATTTTTACCTACAGCATTTCGATCAATTTCAGAATAATCCCAGTCGGAAATATTCGATGATTAGTTACCTAAATGATAATTGGAAACCCGAAGATGGTGGAGAGTTACTCATTCACCAAGAAAATAGCAATCAAAAAATTTCACCTACTCAAGGAAAGACCATCTTCTTTAAAAGCGATGAGTTGCTTCATGAGGTTTTGGTTACTCAAAATACTCGAATGAGTATTACCGGATGGTTGAAATGTGATTGATATTTAACTAATACTTTAGTCAACTAACCTAATTTTATGTAAAGTTTAGGTTAGTTGACTTTAATTTTAATCGACTTTAAAATTGGCTAGCGAATCGTTTCCAGTATCAAATACAATCTGTCCGCTTCATTTGTAAGCTGATTTATTTCAGCTTTTATAGTTTGGATGTCGTTTTGTATCAAACTGATTTCTTCCGATTTTTCATTTTCAGACCTAAGGAATGTAAATCTTTCGGCATCACTTAGATCTTTTTTAGCATTTTCTAATTGAGTTTGATTATTAGTAAGTAAAATCTTAATTTCAGTAATGCGACTGTTAATCGAATCTCTTCTTCTTAGGTTATTATTTTCCAATTCAATTCTTTTTCTAATTTCCTCTTGAATACGTTCCTCGTTTCGCACGTTTTGTTCAAGTACAATTTTCTCGTTGCTAAACTCCGTTTCCTTATTTTTGATGTCTATTTCGCTTCTTTTATTATTTTGAATAACGTTTAGAACAAAGACAGCTGTAAATATCGCTAGAAATAAAAGGGCTAAAAAAAAGTGACTTTTCTTTAATCCTAAGATTGTTGATTCTGATTCCTTTTCGTCCTCAATTTCGGGAGTAGAAATAGCTTCGGGAATAGGAGTGGTGAATTTTATAGGTGGTGGAACTACTGTGAAGAAAGAGCTAAGTTCTTCGATATCAATAGCATGTTTCCATTCGTCCATGCCTTGGTACCATACTAAAGTAGCTTTGCCTATTTGTTGGGTTTTTAATTCATCTAGTGTAAAAGGGCCACCATTTTCCTTGCCATTATTGATGTAGTAGGTTCTCATTATTTGCAAATATTAACTGTGCTTTTTTAGAACGTAATATTACAAAAAAATGTATTTTGATTGGGTAGAAAACGTCAGATTGTTTTGTGTCGTTGTGTATTATAATTTTCCATACACTTTTGAAACATAATGTCCGTCGAGAAATGCAGCTGAATCAATTTGGCTTTGAAGAATAGTACCTTTATGTTTTCCTTCTAGCAGTAATTGTGCGGCTTGCGCCAAAGGTGCTGCGGTAGTGGTTTGAATTGCTCTTAGTTGATGATTCCCTATTTTTTGCGGGAGAATAGTTTTAGCTATTTCGCGACGGCGTAAAACACCTTCGATATCTTTACCTTCTATGGCGGCGTACAATACAATTTGGTCATCCTCTACACGAGGAATTATCTCTTGCATTTTTTGCTGTAAGGTTTTAATGGCAGCTTCGGTGGTTGCAGCTTTTTTAATTTGCTTTTCTACCCAAGCATAATGACCAGGATATCGCAATGTTTTATAATCAAGACGACATACTTTTCCTGATAAAGCATCGGGTAAATCAGCGGCACCTCCGGAGGTAAGATCTTCTTCATAAGAAATGCCATCAATGATAATTGTAGCTCGCTCTGATAAGGATGGAAGTGTTGTTTTAACGTAGTCTCTTAATACAATTGTGTCTTTTAGATATTCGGTGGCAACACCAACAGGACTCCAGGTAAAACCATAAAAATGTGGTGCTACAGCATGTTTTGTTAGCGCACCTACTTTAAATTCCAGTGTGTGAACAGAGTTTACTTTGTAGTCGTTGCGAAATTGTAGGAACAATTCATGGGCTAATAAATCAATATATCCTGGTGCTAAACCAGTTTGTAATATAAAACCAGTTGTAGCATTTTTAGACAAGGCTTTAATCTCTTCGGTTTCGGCAACGTATTCTGTAAGGTTTGCGTAATGAAGGTTAAAGTCTTTTGCAAATTGAGCAATTCTAGGCGCTGCACTACCTGGCAAGCAATCCAGAACAATATCTCCTTGCAGAAAGATGTCCTCCATTTCGTCAGTAATTCCAGTTTCGACAAGATCAAAAGCTTTTATAGTGCAGGGTTTTGTAGTGCCTTCTTCAACCCATTTGGCTACTTTTTTAGCTTTTAAAAAACTCCTATCCCCTATAAAAAGAGTAGGAGTGATATCACTCCATTCCGCCAAAATTAAACTAACGGCCTCAGCGATGCCACCGGCTCCCGCTATAATAATATTGTAATGTTTTTTCATAATCTAAAGTTAGTCTTTTTATCGAAAATAAATTGCGATATTTTTAAAATTCTCCAGTGATTGTGTTTTGTAATTCTTTGATAGTTAATTTTTTTGTACATTTTTTATAATATAGAAGTACACTTTTTTTAATGATTTAAATAGATGGAATACTGATATTTCGAAACATTAAATAATTACAAACTAGAATCAGAGAAAGTATTATATTCGAAATTAAAGGTAATCTGAAACTGTTTTGGTTTCGGGATAAAGTAATGTCTTACATCAATTATTGGCCGTAAAAGACTCGCTATAATTTTCATTATTAGTATTTTTGGAAAATAAATAGCTAATAAGTTTTAGACCTCGTATTTAATGCAAATAGAAGTCACTGTATAGTTATTTCATTAAGGAGTTCTTTTTTAGTAACAAAAAGTTGTTTGTTTAAAGCAATAAAAAAAATAAAATTTCATGGATAACGATAAATTTATTTTCTGTCTCGAAGTTGTTCCTGATGTAGAAACGGTTATCAATACTGAGGTTTTTAGAAATCTAGGGCAAATTGCTTTGGAACAAGGAATAACAAGTATTTATAGAACCTGCGATACGATTGAAGGAGTCGAAGAGGGTTTAAGTGCGTTGCGCTACGACGATCATAATTTTAAGGATTATGAAATAATCTATCTCGTAATGCCGGGTGAAGGAAATTCTATATGTGTCAATGAATATTACTACAGTTTAACAGAAATGGCTGAGCTTTTTGAAGGAAAGCTAACAGGTAAAATTTTGCATTTTGCCAATATCAAAGTACTTGATTTAGATCCAGAAGAAGCACAGTATTTTTTAGATGTTACTGGCGCTCGTGCAGTTTCAGGATATGGAGAAGCCATGCACAATATTAATAGCATTAACTTAGATAAAGCTTTTTTTAGCTTATGCCAAGATCAGGATGATCTAATTGAAATCGTAGAAGAGTTGCATGAAAAGCATTATGGTCTCTGTAAATTACTTGATTTCAGACTATATTACTAACTGTGGAATATCGAGTTTGAAGGGTACAAAATTGTATCTGGTATAATGTCTGTTTCTTCTAGGGAACGTAATTTAAACGATAATTGGTTTTTAGTTTTTAATAAAATGAGATATATTTGGCAATTGTGGATTTTAGATTTTTTTCGAAATTTAGTATCAAACATATCACACCACAGATTATTCATTTTTTAAATAGCAAAGGATAATTTCTATCCTTAAATTAGATTTCACTTTATGAAAAAAGTAATAATAATTAGCCTTTTCTTAGGTATTGCAGTAGTAGCTTGTAAAAGTCAAAAAACAGTAGTTGCAACTAATACGGAATTAGCGATAATTCCGCAGCCCAAATTTGTAGAAACATATCAAAAGAAGCTGAATGTAAAATTACTGAATGAGTTAGAATTACCTTCTGATTGGCAACAACTAGGCGATCAATATATTGCTTTTAATCAAAAAAATAATCTGGGTGCTATACAAATTGTCGATAAGGCAAAAAATACTGCTATTCGAATTAAAAAAAATCAAAATTTAAGTCTTGAATCTTATACATTACAAATAAATGAGACTGGAATTCATATAGAAGCTTCAGACTTTGGAGGTGCTTTTAATGCGTTTCAAACTTGGAAACAAATCGTGCTTAGTGCTGAAAACAATAGTGTAATGCAATTGAAAATTGAAGATCAACCGCGCTTTAATTACCGCGGACTGATGCTTGATTGCAGCAGACATTTTTGGACAGTCGATGAATTAAAGGAAACGATCACGCAAATGTCCTTTTTTAAATTGAACAAACTGCATTTACATCTTACTGATAATAATGCTTGGCGAGTGGAGATTAAAGCCTATCCTAAACTTACAACGGCTGGGACTTATTACAAAGATTACCCAGAATTGTCCAATAAATTTTATACCCAAGAAGATTTAAAGCAAGTAGTCGCTTTTGCGGGACTTCACAATATTGAGGTAATTCCAGAAATTGATTTACCAGGTCATGCGATTGGCATTCTTGCTGCTTACCCTAATTTGTCCTGTACAGGCGGTGAATTTGAAGTGTTTCCAGAGGAAATGCCAATGAAAGATCGCAAGAGAATGAACGTAAACATGCTTTGTCTTGGGAATCCGGATACATATACTTTTGCAGAAAAAGTGATTCAAGAAATGGCTGCTATTTTTCCTTCTAAGAAAATACATTTAGGAGGTGATGAGGTGCCAACAAATATCTGGGAAAAATGTTCGAAATGTCAAAAACTTCATCAACAAGAAAATTTAAATACATGGGGCGAATTACAAGATGTTTTCACAAAAAAAATGTCGGCTGTAGTTAAGAAATACGATAAAACCATGGTGGGCTGGGATGAAATTAATGAGAGACATGCCGCTTCTACAGAGGATATTGTTATGGCGTGGCGTGATTATGGATTCAATCAAGCCGTAGAAGCCTTAGAAAGGAATGTTCCTGTAATAATGGCACCGCAGCACGGCTGTTATTTTGATTGGGGCTACGCTGGAAATGCAACTAGGAAGGTTTATGAATGGGATCCTATCTCTGCGGAGATGGAAGCCTTAAAGAAAAACAATTTAGTTTTAGGAGGGCAGGCTTGTTTATGGACGGAGCGTATTGCAACTCAAGAAAGAGTGGAGGAGATGTTATATCCTAGAATTACGGCTTTGGCCGAAGTTCTTTGGTCTCCAAAGGAAAGTAGAAATTGGGATTCCTATTTAAAGCGATTAGAGCAAAGTTATGATCATATGAAAACTTTGGGAATTAGCTATTATGTTGATGACGCAATAAATGAAAGCGAGTTTATTCCTAAAAAAGAAAAACCAGCCTTGGTGAGACATGCTTGGCTAACAACTAATCTTCCAAATCATGGAAATTATCACCTCGAGTACATTTTTGATGGAAAATCAAATACTTTTTATTGGGGAAGTAGAAGCATTGGAATTGGTGATTTTTACCAAATTCAATTGGGCGAAGCTGTTCTGGCCAATAAAATTACAGTAATCACTGGAGATTCAAAAGACTATATTCAGCATGCTGATTTATTAGTTTCTGAAGATGGAGAAACATTTAAAAAAGTGGGATCTTTTTCTGATGACGGAATGGCGGCAGCTTATTTAGGTGGAAAAACCATTCGTGCAATTCGTATTGAAGCTACAAAACAACATACGAGCTGGCCAGTTATTAAAGAAGTTAAAATCGAGTAGAATGATAATTGCAGAAGGCTGTTAGGAAACGTTCTTAATAGAGTAAGGTATTATTTAAGAATCCTAAATTTGAAAATAGTCAATAATTCTCAGTATTTTTCTTGTACTCTTTTGGGGTTGTTCCTGTTAGTTTTTTAAATATTCTGTTGAAATTAGAGGCGGTTTTAAAGCCGCAATCATAAGCGACCTCAGACATGCCCATGTCTGTTTCGATAAGAAACTTACAGGCTTTTTCAACCCTTATTTCGTTGAGGTATTCTACAAAGCTTTTTTTAGCTTTTAGTTTAAATGTACGACAAAAAGAAGTCGGGGTGAGATTGGCAATTTTGGCAATTTCGACAAGTGAAATATCTTCCTTGTAGTTTTCTTGTACATATATAAAAACATCCGAAAGACGATCATTTTTAGTTTGATCGTTTAGCGGGGAGTAGGCTTCGTTGTTTACAAAAGTAAGGTCAGTACTTTCAGAAAGGATAGATAGTATTTCAAATAGTCCAATGATAATTTCGAAATTCTTTTTATGAACGAGTTTCTCTAGTTTTTTAGCAATCTGTTTATTTGTTTTGCCGCTTATAGATAATCCTCTAATGCCACGGTTAAACAACGCATTGATTTTTTGGGCTTCCTTCATCTCGTAAAAAGCAGGTCCAAAGAGTTCTTTATTAAAGTAAACGACAATTGCCTTCGCTTTTAGATTATTAATATCTTGATAGTACATTTCGTCGTTCAGCCATACATGTGGAATATCTGAACCCAAAAAAACCATATCGCCAGATTCAAAAGGAGCCACTGAATTCCCAACAATTCTCTTGCCATAACTTTCCTTAATATATACTAACTCAAGCTCAGGATGGGAATGGAAAGGCGATTGAAAAAACGGCTCTTCTCTAGAAATTACAGAAATTGAGCTGTTTAGATAGGATGTTATTTTAGTTTTTTCAATTTTCATTTCTAGAGCAAAGATAATTAATAATTAAATAAAGATAATATCGGATTAATATACAGATCGTAAATATTATAACTTTCGACTTCTAAAATACTATCAATTTAATAAAAATAGGTATGGCATTAAATGCTCAGTCGGTTGCACAAAATAAAGCTATTTCTAATGAAATGCCAACAATAAACAATTATTCGAGTGACAATGGAAAAGGAAATCCTAAGGATTCTAATCATAAAGAGCAAGAAACAAACGAATCAAAAAAGTGGTTGTTTCCGTTTATCTTAGTTACGAGTTTGTTTTTTTTCTGGGGATTTGTTCATAATCTGGATCCTATTTTAATTCCTCATTTAAGGAAGGCTTTTAATTTGACAGATCTAGAGTCTTCTCTTGTTGACTCTGCCGTTTTCATCGCTTATTTTGTCATGGCACTACCTGCAGGGTATGTGATGCGAAAATATGGATACAAATCTGGAATTCTAATCGGACTGGTTTTGTTCGGTATTGGTTCTCTTCTTTTTGTACCGGCCGCAAATTCTTTACAATATGTTTATTTTCTAGGCGCTTTGTTTGTAATCGCTTGTGGATTAACATTCTTAGAAACGGCAGCAAATCCGTATGTGACTATATTAGGACCTGCTGAAACCGCAACCAAGAGATTAAATTTTTCACAATCTTTTAATGGATTGGCTGCTTTTATCTCGCCTACAGTTATAGGACCAATTATTTTATCGGGTAAAAACTTGACTGAAACCGAGATGGCGAGCATGTCGTCAACGGAATTGAATACTTATCTAGCTTCAGAAGCTGCAAGCGTAAAAATGCCTTACTTAATTTTAGGTTTGATAATTCTGGCTGTTGCAGTTGTATTTTATTTTACCAATATGCCAGATGTTAAGGAGGACGATAATGAGGGTGGTGAAGGATCTAGTTTTGGATCTGCCTTAAAGTCAATGAAATTAAGATGGGGTATTGTTGCTCAGTTTTTTTATGTAGGAGCTCAGGTTTGTGTAGCTAGCTTTTTTATAAAAATGGCTACCACAACAGCTGGTATAGAAGAGGTAACGGCTGCCAAATTCTTAGGATTTTTTGGTTTGGCATTTATGCTAGGCCGCTTTGCAGGGACTTTTTTAATGCAGTATATCCACGCTCGAAAATTACTTATAATATATGCTACAATTAATATTTTGTTGACCATTATCGCAATTACAGGGTCGGGAATGATTGTAGTCTATACATTGATAGCAATTGCTTTCTTTATGAGTATCATGTTTCCTACTATTTTCTCTATGGGAATCGACGGACTTGGTCACAACACTAAAATTGGTTCTTCATTAATCGTGATGGCAATTGTGGGAGGAGCTTTATTGCCTCCTGTTTTGGGACTGATTTCTGACGCAACTGGAAGTATTCAAATGGGTTACCTTGTTCCACTAACCTGTTTTGCAGTGATATTATTATTCGCATTCAACGGACACAAAGCTAATAAAGCATAACTTTTATTTATAGACAATGTTAAACAACGAAACGAAAAGACTGGTAATTAAAATGCACCCCAATGATAATGTTTTGGTGGCTTTGACAGATTTATCACAAAATGAAAGAGTGATTTTCGAAGAAGAAACTTATGTTCTTCAAGACGCTATTAAAGCAAAACATAAATTTTATACAATTGATTTAAATGCTGGTGATGAGGTAATCATGTATGGTGTTTTGGTTGGAAAAGTGCAATGTGATATTGCTAAAGGAAGTTTAATGACTATCGAAAACCTAAAGCATGCTGCAGAACCTTATGCTTACAGAGAAGTAGACTATTCTTGGCAGGTTCCAGATGTGACCAAATATAAAGACCGAACATTTAATGGTTTCAAAAGAAAAGATGGTCGTGTGGGAACAGCTAATTATTGGCTATTTGTGCCAACGGTATTCTGTGAAAACAGAAACTTAGATGTAATAAAAGAAGCATTGCACAATGAGTTAGGCTATTCTGTTAGTGATAAATATACTCAATATACTCACCAATTGCTGAAAGCATATCAAAATGGTGATAATATTGATTCGATTGATTTAGAACTTACAGCTACCAGCGCGACTAATCGTGTTTTTAAAAATGTTGATGGTATAAAATTCCTTAATCATCAGGGTGGATGTGGGGGGACTCGTCAAGATTCGGCTACTTTGAGCGCTTTATTAGCTTCATATGCAAATCATCCTAATGTTGCGGGAATTACCCTTTTGAGTTTGGGTTGCCAGCATTTGCAGGTGCAGGACTTTAAAAATGATGTTGTAATGCAGAATCCTTTATTTGACAAACCTTTGCTTGTTTTCGAACAACAACAGACAGTAAGTGAGGAGCAATTAATAGCGGATGCAATTAAACAAACCTTTGCTGGCTTAATAGAAATTAATAAACTACAAAGAACTCCAGCACCTTTAAGCGAATTAGTATTAGGAGTGAAATGTGGCGGAAGTGATGGTTTTAGCGGAGTTTCTGCTAATCCTGCTGTTGGTTATACCTCTGATTTATTGGTCGCTTTAGGTGGTAAAGTGTTGCTAGCGGAATTTCCTGAATTGTGCGGTGTAGAACAGAATTTAATCGATCGCTGTATTTCAAAGGAATCAGCAGAGAAGTTTATTAATTTGATGCAATCTTATGATGCATTGGCTCATAAAGTAGGTTCTGGTTTTCACATGAACCCTTCTCCAGGAAACATCAAAGACGGATTGATAACAGATGCCATTAAAAGTGCTGGCGCTGCTAAAAAAGGCGGAACTGCTCCAGTGGTAGATGTTTTAGATTATACTGAACCTGCAACAAAATCGGGACTTAGCTTAGTTTGTACACCTGGAAATGATGTCGAAGCAACTACAGGAAAAGCAGCTTCTGGAGCGACATTAATTTTGTTTACAACCGGTTTAGGAACACCAACAGGAAATCCAGTTTGTCCAGTGATTAAGGTAGCAACCAATTCGGTTTTAGCCAAAAAAATGAGCGATATTATTGATATTGATTGTGGTCCGGTTATTAGTGGCGAAAAATCCATTGAGGAAATGGGAGAGGATATTTTAGATTATTGCATCAAGGTTGCGAATGGTGAAATCATTCCTAAAGCAGTACAATTGAATCAGGATGATTTTATTCCTTGGAAACGAGGCGTATCTTTATAAATAATATGAATCAAGAATTTACACCCGACAGGTTTTCAAAACCTTTCGGGTGTGTATAAGTTCATTCACATAAATAATTATTTTCATAAAATTTAAAATAACAAACAACATATATTATGTTTTCATTACAAAATAAAATAGCAGTAGTTACAGGCGGTGGAAGCGGAATAGGAAAAGCGATTTCAGCTTTATTTGCTAAACAAGGAGCAACAGTTCATATTTTAGAATTAAATGAAGAAAGCTCTAAAATAGCGGTGGACGAAATCACAGCTGAAGGCGGAAAAGTTTTTGCTCATGCTTGTAATGTAGCGAGTCATGAAGCAGTAGTTGCAACATTCGAAAAAATTGGAGCTATCAATATTCTGGTTAACAATGCTGGTATTGCTCATATTGGTAAAGTTGATACAACGCCCGAAGCTGATTTTGATCGCATTATGAATGTAAACGTTAAAGGAGTTTACAACTGTTTGTTTGCTGCGATTCCGCAATTACGAAAAAGCAATGGTGGTGTGGTAGTAAATATGGCATCAATTGCTGCTTGGGTTGGGATTCCAGATCGATTTGCGTATTCCACTGCAAAAGGAGCGGTAATGGCAATGACATTATCAGTTGCTAAGGATTACCTTAACGAGAATATCCGTTGTAATTCAATCTCTCCTGCAAGAGTGCATACACCTTTTGTGGACGGATTTATTTCTAAAACATATCCAGGAAAAGAGGCGGAAGTATTTGAAAAATTATCAAAGTCACAACCTATTGGGCGCATGGGTAAACCAGACGAAGTAGCAGCATTAGCTTTATTCTTATGTAGTGATGAAGCAGGATTTATCACAGGTTCTGACTATCCTATCGATGGCGGATTTATAAAATTGAACAATTAGTGAAATTAGCATAACCGTTAAGTGGTCGCAAACACCAATAGTGATATGCGACCCGAGCGATAGCGAATCGGAGAAGCAATTAAATATGACCTATAAAAAAACAATAAACATCAACATATGAAAGTCGCCTTATTCATACCGTGTTATATCGATCAGTTTTATCCGCAAGTGGGCATTGCTACTTTGCAATTGTTAGAAAAACTAGGTTGTGACGTTAGTTTTCCTTTGGAGCAAACTTGTTGTGGACAACCGATGGCTAATAGTGGTTTTGCAAGCTTAAGCAAAGGTTGTGATGCTAATTTTGTCGAAAACTTCTCTGGATTCGATTATATCGTAGCGCCTTCAGGAAGTTGTGTTTTACATGTGAAAGAACATTTACAAGACGCAGCACATCCAGAAAAAGCAGCGAATATTAGAAAGAATGTTTATGAGTTAACAGAATTTTTGACTGATGTTTTGAAGATAGAGAAGCTACAAGCTCGATTTCCTTTTAAAGTAGGAATTCATAACAGCTGCCACGGACAACGAGGTTTAGGTCTTTCGTCAATGACAGAAACAATGACGCCTACTTTTTCTAAACCAGAACAGTTGCTGAATATGGTTACAGACATTCGGTTAAGTAAACCCAAACGAAATGACGAATGTTGTGGTTTTGGCGGGACTTTTTGTGTATTCGAAGAAGCCGTGAGTGTCAAAATGGGGAAGGACAGAGTTGCTGAACATGATGACAATGAAGTTGATTATATCACCGGTGGAGACACGAGTTGCTTGATGCACCTAGAAGGAATATTAAAAAGACAAGGAAGTAAAATTAAAACTATTCATATTGCCGAAATATTGAATAGCTCATTATAAAAGTATGAAAATATCACATGCAGCATTAGCAGAGAAATTTATTGCGGACGAGCCTAGAACTGATTGGCACGACGATACCTTGTGGTTTGTTCGTGAAAAAAGGGACAAGGCAGCTCATGGTTTGCCAGAATGGGAACAATTGAGAGAGTGGGGTTCGCAAATAAAAGATCATACGCTTTCTAATCTTTCAAACTATTTAAAAGAATTTGAAGAAAAGGCTAAAGCCAATGGAATCATTGTTCATTGGGCTGCAGATGGAGACGAACACAATAAAATAATCCATACCATTATTCAGAAGCACAAGATTCAAAAAATTGTGAAGAGCAAAAGCATGCTTACTGAAGAATGCCATTTGAATGATTATTTACAAGAAAAGGGAATAGAAGTGGTAGATACGGATCTAGGTGAGCGTATTGTTCAGTTTAGAAAGGAGGCGCCGAGTCACATTGTATTGCCAGCAATTCACTTAAAAAGAGAAGATGTTAGCGAAACTTTTCATGAGTATTTGCAAACAGAAAAAGGAAATAATGATCCTCAGTATTTAACTGAAGCTGCTAGACAACATTTACGTGATAAGTTTGTTCAATCAGAACTTGCGATTACGGGAGTGAATTTTGCCGTAGCAGAAACTGGTGGTTTTGTGGTTTGCACCAATGAAGGAAATGCTGATATGGGTGCACATACCGCTGCAGTACATATCGCCTGCATGGGTTTTGAAAAAATCATTCCAAAGGCAGAACATCTAGCGGTATTTTTGAGATTATTGGCAAGAAGTGCTACTGGACAACCGGTTACTACCTATTCAAGTCATTTTCATAAACCAAGACCAGGTCAAGAAATGCACCTTGTAATTGTAGATAATGGTCGTAGTAAACAATTGGGGCGTGAGGATTTTAGAAATTCATTAAAGTGCATTCGTTGCGCTGCTTGTTTTAATACTTGTCCGGTGTATCGTCGAAGTGGCGGTCATAGTTATCAAACTGCTGTGGCGGGGCCGATTGGTTCTATTTTGAGTCCAAATTTAGACATGAAAGCCAATGCCGATTTGCCATTTGCATCTACTTTATGCGGTAGTTGTACCAATGTTTGTCCGGTGAAAATTAATATTCACGAGCAATTGTGGAAATGGAGGCAAGTAATTGTGGCCGAAGGTTTTGCTGATACAAGAAAAAAAACAGTCATGAAAACGATGGCTTATTTATTTTCGAAACCAAGTGTGTATCGCTTTGTTGGAAAAATAGGAAGGAGAATGATGAAAGCATTTCCATTTATGACCAACAATAAATTAAACGTGTGGTACAAGCAAAGAGAAATGCCGGAGCCACCAAAGGAATCTTTTAGAGAGTGGTATTTGAAAAACGGTAAAAATAATAAAATGCAATAGTATGAGTTCAAGAGAAAATATATTGAACGCCATAGCCACGAACCAACCGACATTGGTTCCGCTTCCTGTTCTTAATCGTACTTCTGTTATAAGCTATGAAGATAGATATGCCCAGTTCAAGTCGGTATTAGAAAGCATTGGTGGTAAAACAGAATTGATTTCGAATATAGAGATTGTAATAGAAAAAATTAGGTTAGATAAAGCTAACGATACTTTCATAATTGATACAATTTCTGCCGAATCAATAGATACTGCCGATACCATTGCCCTGTCAGCTTTCGAATTAGAAAAAGTAGAACGAGCTTATATAAAAGGAACGGTTGCGGTTGCTGAAAATGGGGCAGTTTGGGTTTATGAAAGTCAAATGAAAAATCGTTTATTGCCCTTTATTTGTCAGCATTTGGTTTTAGTAATCGATAAAAATGACATTGTTGCAACCATGCACGATGCTTATGATAAAATCGAGGTAGGAAGTGAAGGTTTTGGAGCGTTTATCGCTGGACCTTCAAAAACAGCCGATATTGAGCAGTCATTAGTTATTGGCGCGCATGGCGCGAGAAGTACTACGGTTTATGTAGTGGAATAAAAATTCAATTTCAATAAAAAATAAATAATCAGTAATATGGGATACAATAATATTAGGAAAAATAGTTTAAAGCGTGCAACAATAGGATTGGCACTTTCTTCAATTGTGTTATCTTCCTGTGCACAACAAAAAAACTTTGTAGTAATTAATCCATCGATGTCTGAGACGGAATTGGTTGAGATTGCGGCAAATATTGTTCCTACGCCGGAGCAGTTGCGCTGGCAACGTTTAGAGTTAACAGGTTTTATCCATTTTGGAATAAATACTTTTACTGGGAGAGAATGGGGAGAAGGAAAAGACGACCCTAAGTTATTTAACCCAACAGCATTAGATGCCAGACAATGGGTAAAAGCCTCTAAGGATGCGGGGATAAAACAAGTTATTATAACCGCAAAACACCATGATGGATTTTGCTTATGGCCAACAAAGACAACGGAGTACTCCTTGAAAAACAGCCCTTGGAAAGATGGAAAAGGTGATGTTGTAAAAGAAGTTGCTGATGCTTGTAAGGAACTTGGGGTTGGATTTGGTGTTTATGTTTCACCTTGGGATAGAAACCATCCAACTTATGGTACTGAAGCTTATAATGATGTTATGGTCGCTCAACTTACAGAATTGTTGACGCAATACGGTCAAGTAGATGAGGTTTGGTTTGATGGTGCCAATGGCGAAGGTCCTAACGGAAAAAAGCAAGTGTATGATTTTGAAAGATGGTATGCTTTAATTCGAAAATTACAACCTCAAGCCGTAATTGCTGTTTCTGGTCCTGATGTACGTTGGGTTGGTACAGAAACTGGTCATGGTCGTGAGGAAGAATGGAGTGTAGTTCCTGTTGGAAAAAAGAATAAAACAGATAATGGTTCTCAGACTAAGGTTGATACACCGCCTGCAGGAGATATGAGAGGAAGTGTTCTCGGAAGTCGCAGTCAATTGAAAGATGGTGATGCCTTAAAATGGTATCCTGCCGAAACGGATGTTTCCATTCGACCAGGATGGTTTTACCATGAAGCAGAAGACAAAAAAGTGAAAACTCCAGCGTATTTGAAAGAGATTTATTTCCACTCTGTGGGAAGAAACGGTGTGCTTTTATTGAATATTCCACCAGACAAAAGAGGTTTGTTTACGGATTATGATGTAAATGCTTTAAAAGAATGGCGAGGAAAACTGGATGAAATTTTCAAAGAGAATCTTTTGAAAGATGCCAAGGCTGTTGGAAAAGTAAAGAAAATTAAATCGCTATTAGACGGGAACGATGCGACTCATCATTTATTTTCGATGAAAGGGAATGATAATGAAGTTGAAATGGATTTAAAAGGAGAAAAAACATTCAATGTATTGTTGCTTCAAGAAAACATTAGCAAAGGACAAAGAGTAGAAAAATTTATTTTAGAGTATTGGGAAAACGGACAATGGAAGAAAGCAGCTGAGGGAACTACAATTGGTTTCAAACGCTTACTTGAGTTTCCTACGATAACTACCTCTAAAGTAAGATTACGCATTTTGTCAGCTAGATTACAACCAGCATTGGCAGAAATAGGACTGTATTTAGACACCACGGATAAAAAATAAAATAAGGCTAACGATAATCCGACACAAGCGCGGTTAAAAAAAAATATTAATTATATTTAATAATCAAGAAAAAAAAACATACAAATGAAACTTATACGATTTGGAGCAGAAGGACAAGAAAAACCAGGAGTTATAATCAACGATAAAAGATACGATGTGTCAGGAATTGTTTCCGATTATAATGAATCTTTCTTTGAGAATAATGGATTAGAAACATTAAAAGCAGCTTTGGATACCAATCCAGTTTTACCAGAGGTGGATGAAAATATTAGATTAGGTTCACCAGTAGCCAGACCTTCAAAAATAATCTGTATCGGATTAAATTATGTGGATCACTGTAGAGAAACAGGTGCACCAATACCAACGGAACCAATTATCTTTTTCAAATCGACTACTTCTTTATGCGGTCCAGATGATGATTTAATTATTCCAAAAAACAGTACGAAAACGGATTGGGAAATTGAATTGGCGTTTGTTGTGGGGAAAAAAGCGAGCTATGTTGAAGAAGCGGATGCTTTAGATTATGTGGCTGGTTACGCTTTATTGAATGACTATAGCGAAAGAGCCTTTCAAATTGAAATGGGAGGGCAATGGGCAAAAGGAAAAGGTTGCGATACGTTTGCGCCACTTGGACCCTTTTTGGCTACTCAAGACGAAATCGCTGACGTAAATAATATTCCAATGTGGTTGACTGTAAACGGAAAGAAATTCCAAAACAGTAATACCTCTAACTTGGTTTTCAAAATTCCATTTTTAGTTCATTATTTAAGTCAGTTTATGACTTTACTTCCGGGTGATATTATCAGTACAGGAACTCCTCCAGGTGTAGGATTAGGGATTAAACCAGATCCAATTTATATTAAACCAGGTGATGTTATTGAGTTAGGAATGGACGGACTAGGTTCTAGTAAACAAGTAGCGAAAGCATATTCTAAATAAATTATGGCAGCGCAAAAATATTGTTTGGCATTAGATTTAGTTGATGATGCTCAGCTGATGGCAGAATATAAATCCTATCATCAAAATATTTGGCCGGAGATTGCAAAAAGTATCAAAGATTCAGGAATTGAAGTCTTGGATATTTACAATGTTGGCAATAGGATGTTTATGATTATTGAAGCCAATGAAACATTTTCATTTGATGAAAAGTCAAAAAATGATGCCAATAATCCTAAAGTTCAAGAGTGGGAAGCACTGATGTGGAAATTTCAACAAGCCTTGCCATGGGCAAAGCCTGGAGAGAAATGGATGCTTATGGAAAAAATATTTGAATTGAAATGAGAATAGACAGCCATCAACATTTTTGGAACTATCATCCAGTAAAAGACGCTTGGATTAGTGACGCTATGAAAGTAATTCAGCAGGATTTTTTACCAGATGATCTACTTCCATTATTGGAGAAAAATAATATTGATGGCTGTGTTGTCATTCAAGCAGACCAGAGCGAAGAGGAAACTCATTTTCTGCTCGAACTTGCAGAGGAGAATGATTTCGTAAAAGGAGTAGTAGGTTGGGTCGATTTTAGGTCGGAAGACATAGCGGAACGATTGAAGTATTTTTCACAATTTGAAAAATTAAAAGGGTTTAGACATATAGTTCAAGCAGAATCTGAGGACGATTTTTTACTAAGAGATGATTTTTGTAATGGTATAGCACAGTTGGAAAAGTATAATTTCACTTATGATTTGTTGATTTTACCCAAGCATTTGTCTGTTGCTGCTGAGTTTGTGAAACGTTTTCCAAAACAAAATTTCGTGATTGATCATTTGGCTAAACCCAATTTCAAGGAGGGACATTTTACAGAATGGGAAAAAGGAATAAAAGAACTAGCAACACATAAAAATGTAGTTTGCAAGCTTTCTGGAATGGTTACTGAGGCGGATTGGATTAATTGGAAACAAGAAGATTTTAGCTATTGTCTGGATGTGCTGGTAGCCAATTTTGGAATCGATCGTTTGTTGTTTGGAAGTGATTGGCCTGTAAGTTTGTTGGCAGCATCTTATGATGAATCATGCAGTATCATTGGCAAATATTTTTCGAATTTTTCGCAGGAAGAACAGCGTAAAATTTGGGGTGGAAATGCAGTGAAATTTTATAATTTATAAAATAGAAGAGAAATGAATTTACATTTAGAGAATAAAATAGTCATTGTAACTGGTGGTGCCAAGGGAATTGGTTTGGGGATTTGTAAGGTTTTAGTTGCTGAAGGTGCAATTCCGGTTATTATAGGAAGAAAAGATAGTGACAATCAAATTGCAGTAAAGGAACTTGAAGCACTTGGAGGAAAAGTAGGATCAGTTGTAGGCGAATTGACAAAACCGGAGGACTGTGAAGATGCCGTAAAACAGGTTATTGCTAAGTATGGTCGTATCGATGGATTGATCAACAATGCAGGTGCAAACGACGGTGTTGGATTAGAAAATGGAAATTACGAGTCGTTCATGGAGTCATTGCATAAAAACTTAGTACATTATTATTTGATGGCACAATATGCCTTGCCCGAATTAAAAAAATCAAAAGGAAGTATTGTTAATATTGGTTCGAAAACTGCCGATACAGGACAAGGAGATACTTCGGGTTATGCTGCTGCTAATGGTGGGCGTAATGCTTTAACCAGAGAATGGGCGGTTGAACTATTGAAATACGGTATTCGTGTAAATGCAGTGATCGTTGCCGAATGTTACACGCCATTGTATGAAACGTGGATACGAACTTTTGATAATTCAGAGGAAAAACTAACACAGATTACCGATAAGATTCCGTTAGAAAACAGAATGACAACCGCCGAAGAAATAGCTAGTATGGTAGTCTTTCTGTTATCTGAAAAGTCGAGTCATACTACTGGTCAATTGATTTATGTTGATGGAGGTTATACTCATTTAGACAGAAGTATATAGTTTGTTTATCGTAGTTTTTATTCGAAAAGGAAACTAAAAAATATTCAAATCAATAGTGTAATTATTGGTTTGGATATTTTTTTTTTAAGTTTTTTTATTCTCAAATATACCCTTGTGCTGAGTAGTTTTTACAACTGAATTACACTAACAGAAAACATTAAAACCTAATACTTTGAAAAAGGAATAAGTATTGGACAAAAGGAGATAGAAGTGAGTAAAGCTTTGGCTTTGCCAAAAATGGAAATTGGTTGTCATTATCAGGGAATATTAGGGCAAACCTATAGTGGTATTCATATCGGAATTTTATTACTCTTATGGAAAAGTAAAAACACTGTAAAACTTCAAAAAGCGAAGTTGGTTTATACTGACAATGCGATATCAGATCATGCAAACGAACATTATTATGAGATGAAACAGTTGTACGGCCAGTATAAAAGTTTGAAAGGTATTTTAGAAGAGTATCAAAAAATAAATGGTTCTATGTTTTCGATACAACTTTTAGACAAAGCATTGGCGGCAGGGCAGATTTCTGTTTTGGAATATTTTGTGGAACTTAACTATTATAACAATTCGTATAATTCATTCTTGGAAATTGAGAAAGAATATTATGTTGTAGTAGCTTTATTATTGAATTACCAATTCTAATTTTCTCTAAGAACTATAGGGTTTAAAGCGTGTGTATTCAGATTAGAACAGCCAAATTTGTTGTCCCAGTGATTGCGGTGTGCTTAAAATACTAAACCAAATCTTTAGAAAGATAATAAAAATAAAAAATCGTCCGTAAAAATCGACTCCGTTTAAATGAAGTCGGTTTTTAGGACGATTTTTTTATTGAAATAGAAATTAACTATGTTCAGTCTTTTGTTAGAATTCCCATCTTACAAAGGCTTCCATAGCTGCATAACATGACATTCCTAATTGATCGTATAGTATTGCTGTTTCTTGATTTCGGTCTTCGGCTCTTTGCCAAAATTCCCTAGCATCAGATCCTTGGAATACCACACCGTCTTTTTGAGATTGGTGTTTAAAGATTCCATGTCTTTTAGCTAAAACTTGGTCTGGACTCATAGGAACAGCCATTTCGATTTCGTCGATTCCCCATTCTTGCCATGCACCTCTGTACAACCAAACCCAGCAATCATCCATATAATCTTTTGATTTTAGATTTTTTACGGCTTCAAAAATAGCATCAAGGCAAACTTTATGCGTTCCGTGTGGATCAGCTAAATCTCCAGCAGCATAGATTTGGTGCGGTTTGATTTTATCGATAAGATCCATAGTTAATTGGATATCTTCAGCTCCTAACGGCTTTTTCTCGATAGCTCCTGTTTCATAGAAAGGAAGTTCCATAAAGTGGATTTGATCGTCTGTCAAGCCTACAAAATTACTCGTAGCACGTGCTTCTCCTTTTCTTATTAATCCTTTCAAATGTCTAACTTCAGGAATATCTATTTCGCTATTCTTTTTGTTTTTAAGGAATTCGATTGATTTTTTATAAATATTTTCAGCTTCAACGCTTTTGATTGCAAATTTATCATTGTAGTCAATTACAAAACGTGCAAATCGAAGGGCTTCGTCATCAGCAACTGCAATGTTTCCAGAAGTTTGGTAAGCTACATGAACCTCATGACCTTGCTCTTGCAAACGCATAAAAGTTCCTCCCATACTAATGATGTCATCATCTGGATGCGGACTAAAAATCAATACTCTTTTTCTTGCTGGCTCCGCTCTTTCTGGGCGATTTGAGTCATCAGCATTTGGTTTTCCACCTGGCCATCCAGTAATCGTATTTTGTAATTTATTGAAAATTTTGATGTTGATGTCATAAGCAGGACCAGAGTCAGCTAATAAATCACTCATTCCATTTTCGATATAATCAGCGTCAGTAAGTTTTAAAATTGGTTTTTTAAGGTCTAAAGCTAATCCTAATACCGCTTTTCTAGTCAATTTATCAGTCCACTCAATTTTTTCTACTAACCAAGGTCTATTGATTCGCGTTAACTTAGAAGAAGATTCCTTGTCCAAAACATAAACAGCGTTATCATGTTCTTGCAAGAAGGAAGCAGGGATTTGATTCGTTACAGGCCCTTCGGCAGAAGCTTTAACAATATTTGCTTTTCCTTCTCCCCAAGCCATTAAAATTACTTGTTTGGCTTCCATTATTTTTTTAACTCCTAATGTAATCGCAGTTCTTGGCGTATTGTTCAGTCCAGAGAAGTCTTTACTAGCGGCAACTCTTGTAATGTGATCTAATGCAACTAATCTAGTTTTAGAGTTTTGCAGTGAACCAGATTCATTAAATCCAATGTGTCCATTTCCTCCAATTCCTAATATCTGCAGATCGATTCCACCTAAAGCTTCAATCTTGTCTTCATAGGTAGCACAGTAACCTGCAATTTGTTCTTTAGTTAAAGTTCCATCAGGGATGTTGTAATTTTCAGGCAAGATATCAACATGATCCAATAATAATTCTTTCATAAATCGCACATAGCTATTTATGGAATCAGGCTCCATTGGATAATATTCATCAAGATTGAATGTAATTACATTTTTAAAACTTAGTCCGTCCTCCTTATGTAAACGAACTAATTCGGCGTACAATCCTTTTGGCGTAGACCCAGTAGCTAATCCTAAAATACAAGACTCATTGTTGGCTTGTTTTAGCTTAATAAGTTCAGCTATTTGCTGTGCCACAGATTTAGATGCCGCTGTTGAGTTTTCAAAAACTACAGTATCTATACTTTCGAATCTTTTTTCAAAGCCGGTTGCCTTATCGATATTACTTTTTAACATTGTCAGTTTTATTTTTAAGTTGTGTTTATTCTGTTTAATTTTTATTTTTTTGACCAGCTTCTGTATTTATGACCTTTTACAGCAAAAAATAGAATCATCATATAGGCTGGTAAAAGCATTAAGTAAGCAATTTGGTTTCCACTTTTTGCCGTTGCTGTTATTCCGTCGGCTTCATTGGCTAAATTAATAGTTTGTGCTATATATCCATAAAGTAATGGAAAAATTGCACCGCCTATAATACCCATGATCAGAATTGCACCACCGATTTTTGTGTATCCTCCTAAATCTTGTAGCGCTAATGGCCAAATTGCTGGCCAACAAAGAGCGTTAGAAAGTCCCATAAGCGCCACTAATATAATCACTAATGGTAATTCTGGTATTAGGGGCAATTGAACCATAATGTCAGGAGAGATGGATACAATTAATAGCACCAATACGATTCCTAGAATTCCAGAAGCCGTTAAAGCAGCTACTTGAGAAACATATTTTGGTATCATTGTAATTCCAAAAATATATCCTATCACCATTGCAGTCATAGTAAACGACGTAAGTTTCAGGTAAAAATCACCATGATCACCATAAACACCAAGTTGTTTTCCAAATGTTCCAATCGTGTCTCCTGCGATTACTTCGGCAGCAACATATAATATCAAAGAAATTACACCCAATACTAATTGAGGGTATTTAAAAGCATTCTTCATTTGTTTGAAAATGCTTAATTCAGACACGCTTCCATCCTCATCCAAATCGATTTCAGGTAATGGAGATAGACGAATTAACACCGCCAAAACCAAAATTACAATTCCCATATAAATGTAAGGAGTTTGTAATTGTAATGCAAGTAAATCCAAAGCTTGTTCTCTTGCAACGCTATCCAGTGCTGCAATTTTCTCAGCTGTGTAGTCTTTCATATTTGATAACACCAAAGTAGTAAGTGCTAAGGGTGCTATAAAACCAGCTAATTTATTAGCTACTCCTAAAACACTGATTCTCGCTGCAGCACTTTCTCGAGGGCCAATAACCACTACATAAGGGTTTGCAGCTGTTTGCAAAATTGCTAATCCAGTTCCCATGACAAATAAAGCCACTAGAAAAAAGACAAACGTTCTTGTTTCGGCTGCAGGATAAAACATAAACGCACCTACTGCAATTACAATCAATCCAAGAGAAACCCCGTTTTTATACCCTACTTTTTCGATTACCCAGGATGACGGAATTGCCATAATAAAATAAGCAATATAGAAGGCGAAAGCTACAAAATAAGCTTGGGATTCAGTTAGTTCACAAGCCAATTCAAAAAATGGGATAAGCGGACCATTCAGCCAGGTTACAAATCCTAAGATGAAAAATAATAAGGTTAAAATAATCATCGGAATCAATACGCTACCTTGGTTTTTATTTGTAGCACTGTTAATTTGGGACATAATTTATATTTTTTAGCAATAATTAAAGGTGTTCTTTCGAACTAATAATAAATTCTTAACAAAAATAGAAGATTATTCTATTAGTTTTCCCAATTTAATGAAGGATAATGTTGTTTTAGGTATTCCTTTACCTCTGCGATATCTTCTTTAGCAGTTAAATCAGGTACATGTTCTGAAAATGGGATCCCTAAAGCCGTATTTGGATGATCTTTTAAAGAGTTTAAAAGCACTGTTGGCAATTCTTTTTCATCCCTTTCCGGATGTACAGGGCAATTTTTTAGGTAAGGATATAAAAGTTCGCCTTTGAATTTAAAAGCATTCATACTTACTCTTAATTTACCTTCGCTATCCTTATATTCGTCTAGAACATCAGCAGATGGTTTTTCTAGTATATCAAGCAAGAAGCCGTCCTCATTAAGTTTGGCAATCGCAAAACGAGAAATTCGTTCCAATGGAAAGTCCATCGCATCTCTATCATAGCTGATGAATGCACTAGGGCTTTCTGTTTCTCTAAGTGCCAGTAGGGCAGCAGTAGAATACAAATTATCACTATTACAAACAGAATAATATTGTGTATTTAATTCTGGATATTGTTCTACCGCCTGAAATAATGCATCAGCAGTTCCAAATGGTTTTACTCTTCCTTCAGGAATATATTGTGTAGCAAAAGAGATGTTTAAGCCATGAAAATTATTATTTTTAATTTCAGTACCATAAAATTCTTTAAACAAATCTCCTTGTTCTCCTATGATGATGTAGATGTTTTTATATCCAGCTCTTTTCGCATTTAATAAAAGGTAATCCAATAAAGGTCTACCATTTGGACCAACACCGATTAGTCCTTTACTTCTTTCGTTAGCTTGTGCAATTTCTTCAGCGCTTAAGCTGTCTACTGCAACAACTTGTTTTTTCATTCTGGAAGATGCGCCTCCAGCTAATATTACTAAATTGTCATGCATAATTATATTTTTTAAAGATTTATTATATTTATTGAATTCTGCATCCTGGGTCAACAGTTACAGGGTAAGCTGCAACTGCGCCTGCAGCAAGTAAAGCTTCAACTACGGGAGCTTCTTTTCCTGGCTCAGCCATAACGACAATGCTTCCTCCGCCTCCAGAACCAACAATTTTGGCACCATAAGCACCCGCATATAAGGCTGCTTTAATCATGGCATCAATTCGGGGTACAGTTATTTTTAATTGATCTCTTAATACGGCATGATGTTGATTCATCAATCCTCCAATTTTCTTTAGATCCAATGTTGGTTTTTGAAATTCGATCAAAGCCATTTTGGTATAATGATGATTTTTAATGGCAGCTTCGAAGAATGGAATCAAACGATCTGGTAAATAATTACAATATTGATCTAAATCTTCAATTTCAGCTGTGTTTAAGTCTAAATCAGGAAAATGTTCTTTTACTTTACTAATTGCTAATAAAGCATTGCCTTTCAAATCACCAATTAGTCCAATAGTTTCTTTTGGCACACCTGAAACACCAGTGATTAACCCACCTAATTCAGTCCCGATAATCGTAAAAGAAAAAGGGTCGCGAGTGTCTATATGAACAATATTCCCCACTCCGATGCTGTAATGATCCATCATTCCACCTGGTTCTCCATGTTCTACAACTTCAGATAAGTAGCCCATTTTAGAAAGGAACTCCGGAGTTACTTCTTCGTTTACGCCAAATGCATTTACTAAGAAATTTATCCAAGCCATTAATAGGGCCGAAGAACTTGAGGTACCAGAATTAATTGGAATATTTCCAGTTACCGTAATGTCATATCCAACAGTTGGAATGCAGCCGTGTCTTCTAAGTACCCGCAAAGAAGAGGCAAAATAGTCGCGCGGTGCTAGCTCTGTAAATGTTTGATTGATATCTATGTTTCTGACTTGCTCAATATCTATCATATTCAATTTGAACAGGCCAGTATCGTTTTGTACTGCTGTAAGTTTGATATTTCTGCTGATGGCACAGGCAATGACAGGTAGTCCAAGATAATCTTGATGATCTCCAAAAAGACAGGTTCTGCCCGGTGCTAATGATATAATTTCCTTCACTTTAAATATGTTAAAAATATTATTAAATTCTTATGTAATTTGTGTTTTTTCTATTAGTAAGATATGTTGTTTTTTAAGAAATATTGGTGATTTAGTAGTTTACTGATACGAAACTAGAATTATTATTTTAATAAACCAAGAGAATTCATTAAAAATGTGTTCGAACACATTTTCTAGATAAAGAATCGTTCTGTATTTAAATTTTTAATAAGAAAATAATTTAAAAAATCCTTTGCGTTTAGATTTTAATAGATGATTCTTTAGAAATCAATTGAAAATCAGTAGGCTTTTTTTTGTATTAAAAACTGAAATTACTCTTAATTTAATTAACTCATTAAGTTTAATAACAGACAGCAAAAATAATGTACTTTTTAAAGATCGATAAATATACCTACCAGTTTTTTATGAAATCTAGTTCAGTATTCGTATTTCACTTAAAAGTACGAGAAGTAGCTTGATGATTATAATATTTTTAGAATTGCGAGTGTTTTTTGGCGAGATAAATATTGTACTTTATTAAAATCAAAATATTTTATACTAAAGTTTTTATATATTTGCCCGCTATGGATAAAAAACTTACTATTAAAGATATCGCTCTGTTAGCCGGAGTTTCAAAAGGGACAGTTGATAGAGTATTGCATAAAAGAGGCAAGGTCTCTAAGAAGGCTTATGATAGTGTTAACGCGGTTCTTAATGAGATTGACTACGAACCTAATCTTATTGCAAGGAACTTGAAAAATAATAAAAACCACTCCATTAGTGTTATTCTTCCTGATCCTACTTATGACGCGTATTGGCTTCCTTGTGTAAAGGGAATCGAAGAGGCAATTAAGGAATTTAGAGCGTTTAATTTGTCTATAAAAACGCATTATTTTGATCCTACAAGTACAAAATCTTTTACAAAGGTCAACGAGAGCGTTTTAGGTTTATCACCAGATGCGGTCTTGCTTGCTCCCCTGTTTTATAAAGAAGCCTTGCAAGTAGTGGAGAAATACAATGAAAAGGGAATAATCGTAAATACCTTTAATAATCAAGTACAAGCGGAAGAAATTAAGAGCTTTGTTGGGCAGGATTTATATCGCAGCGGTAGGGTAGCGGCTAAATTGTTGGCTTTATTTTCCAATAAAGGACAGTTTGCGATCATTCATATTGACGAAAGTTATAAGAATGCGGTGCACATGCAGGAAAAAGAAAGAGGGTTTAGGACTTATTTTACTGAAAAAGGAGTCGAAGATTCACATATCAGTACTTTAAAATTAAAGAATTCTACTATTCAGACTAAATTTGTAAATTTTCTTGACGAGAATCCTAACTTGGAAGGTGTTTTTATTACAACTTCTAAAGGGTATCAGATAGCTAAAATAATTGCCGAAACAAAACCCAATAAAATTGCCATTATCGGTTATGATTTGATAGCTGAAAATGTGGATTATTTAAATCAAGGAACAATCGATTTCTTGATACACCAGAATCCCAAAAGACAGGTTTACCTGGGTATAACCTGCCTGGTTGATCATTTCATATTCGGTAAAAAAATACCGGATACTATACTTTTGCCTATTGATATTGTTAACTCTGAAAACGCCAGTTTTTATATGGAATAATATTAATGCTTTAAATCTAAAACCCCAAATGAAGATGCAATATGGAAGTTAGGGGTTTCTGTGTTAGGATTGACCCATGTTATCCAAGTGGGCTCAAAATTAATATTGTCCGTTGAATTATATTTTGCTCTAAAAATTCCAGTTTCGATCTTATTATCCTTAATCAAGTTAAACTTTTTTAGAGAGTCAATACTAATTGCACCTTCTACGGTAAAACTAGTTTCATTTTTAGAGGATCTCACATCTATATCTCCTTCGGGCCACTTCCACCCGTAATTGAATTCTTTATTAGGGTAGGCAATAAAGTCCATTATCCTTGCGTCAGTATCCATTTCAAGACAATAATAAGGGTTTAGACTGCTATCTGGTCTAAAGAAAAGCTCTACTCGGTCTGAATTACCAATACTGACAACAGTATCGTCTTTTTTGTCGATATGAATTTCTGTGTCAAAAACAGTAAAGCAAAAAAACAGCTGATTTTCATCCCAAAGCCCCTTAAATTCAATTTTTGAAGGCGTCATGCTATCCCAAGGCGATATAAAGTTTGAAAGAACTACGGCTTCTTTCCATAAGGCACTTTCACCTTTACCGGTAATTTGTAATTGGTCTGATGTGATTAAATGTACTTCGTAGGTACTTGCGTTTTGTTCCATATTTGTTATAGTGTTTTTTTGCGAACGAATGAGAATTAATAAACTAATCAAGAGTTTAGAAATCCATACTGTGTTTTACAAAAGAAGTTAAATTTAATCAAAAAGCATATACAGTAGTTCAATTTTTTTTTTTGATAATACAATTTTTGTATTGGTATAAACGTATAAAAACTGACTATCAAAGTCTTTTATCGTTCTTAATTTTATTTGAGATAATTGAAGATAATTAATTGGTAGGGTTTTTATAAGAATGTGGGACTTTGAGTTTGTATTTTAATTTAACATTTTATTAAGTAAATTTTGTGATTTTGTTAAATACATGATAGTACTGGTATTTACTTTTAACAGAGTAATAAAGAAAACTTATTACTTGTCTGTTTTGTCACCTTTGGTTTAATTTTTAATGAAAAGGCTAAATTTTAAATGATTGATTTTAAATTTATCGATACTATAGTTTAGTTATATATATTAAATGTTATTCACATGTATAATTGTTAAAACATTTAATTTACATCTATTTTTTACGAATAATAATACATTTCACTTATTTTTATGTGCTCGAAAACACAAATTTATTGTGTTCGTGCACATTTTTAACATTTTTTATTGAAGGATTAAAAAATAGTTTCTATATTCGTTAAAAGTTTAATAATTAAATACCAAAATAATGTTAAATCACTTTTTATTTTTTGCTGTTAAAAATGATTAAAAAAGTTATAAAAGCGTTTTTTGAATGTTGAGTAAATAAGTGTAAAATATAACTTTGTTCTTGTCTGTTTGTTTTGTAGAGATAAACAAAGGTGTTTAAAGAGTCTTTATTTTTCCATTTATTATATATATATAAAAGCCGTCAATTGACTAGATGTTCTAGTCACACTATAAAATCGATCTAAAAGAAACTCTAAATCAGAGCTATAATTATATATCAATTATTAACTATTAACCAAACCAATTTTATGAAACAAAAATTACACTCGCTAGAGTCTAAAATGTTTAAGGAAAAAAAGAGATTAGTTCCTTGGATATTAAAGAGGTCGACCATGCTGTGTGTTGTATTATTCAACATGTCGGCTTCCGCAAATAATGAAGATTTCTCTGCTAACAGCGAAAAAGAGGCTATCAGTACGAATCTTGAAAAAATAGCTGTTGAACAAAGTAGTATTACAGGAAAAGTAACTGGCGAATTAGGAGAAAGTCTACCTGGAGCTACAGTTAGAATCAAAGGTACAACCAAATCTGTTTCTACAGATGTTGATGGAAATTTTTCTATTGAAGCTAAGGATACTGATATCTTGGAAGTCTCTTTTATAGGTTTTGATACTAAAGAAGTTACTGTGGGGAGCAAAAAAGACCTCAAAATCAAACTTAAACCAGCGCAAAATGAATTAAGTGACATTGTGGTTATTGGATACCAAAAGGCGCATAAGAAAAATGTGAATGCTGCGGTTGCTACTATTAGCAGCAAACAATTAGAATCGATACCAGTTTTGAGTGTATCGTCTTTAATTGCAAGCTTATCTACTGGGGTTTCAACCCCAACTCAAAGTGGGGCTCCTGGAGGACGTAGTTCTGTTGTTATTCGTGGTAATTCGAATATGTCAGGGAGTGTAGATGGTACTGGATATAGTAATCCATTGTATGTAATCGATGGTGTACAAACTTCATTAGAGGATCTCGCGGGATACAATACATCTAATACTGATTTTTTAGCTTCTTTGAACCCAAATGACATTGAAAGTATCGATATGTTGAAAGATGCTTCAGCTGCTGCAATCTATGGTTCCCGAGGTGCAAATGGAGTAATAATTATTACAACTAAAAAAGGAACTGCTTTAGATAAACCAGAGTTTAACTTTTCTATGAATACTGGTTTTTCTCCAATTCCAGAACTTGTTCCGATGTTAGTGGGTTCTGCAGAAAGAAATGCCAAAATGGGCATGATAGACAAATGGTGGAAGTCACAATATGCTCAAGGTAGAGAGGTTCCAATGGTTTTGTCTGACAGTTTGAATCCAGCATTCAATAATAATGTGGATTATCAAGGGCTGTTTTATAGAACAGGTGTTACTCAAAAATACAATTTAAGTGTTAGAGGCGGATCTGAAACTTCTAATTACAGAGTCTCATTAGGTTATGATAATGCTGAAGGTGTAGTGCAAAATTCTGGTTTCAAACGTTATACTTTTGCTAGTAATCTTAATACTAAAGTTGGGAAAAGTTTTGAAAACCAACTTCGTGTAAACCTAACTTATACCGATAATAAGACCGGTCAAGGAAATCCTTATGGAGGTAATTTTAATTTTAATTCTACCTTACCCTCTGATCCTGCAAATTTAAATTCATCTTTATTTTATATTTCGGATTCTAAAAAGCAAGCAATTAAAGGGCAATTGAGTGAGAAACTGAATACGGATGAGAGCATTCAAACTACTATTTCAAACTTCTCTAGATTCAATATTATTGACGCTCTTACTTTTAATACTCAATTTAACTTTGTTTATAGTACTGAGAAGAAAAATTTCTATGAGCCTTCGATACTTCGCGAGGAAGGGGACGGTTTTGCTAGTTATGCATTATATACACGTAAGAATTTATCTTCGGATGTTTATTTAAGTTATTATAAGACTATAAGTGATCATACTTTTACTGGTATTTTAGGTACTAAAACAGATTATAATAAATATGAGGACATAGGAATTTCGGCTCAAGGTTTTGGAAGCGATGCAATCCAAGTAATTAACGACCGCTATACCCAGGAACAAATAAATGGGTACACAAGCATAGAGTCTAATGCGTTATTGTCTTATTTTGGACGTATTGGGTATAGATACAAGGAACGTTATATGATTGATGGAAGTTATAGTATAGATGGCTCTTCGCGTTTTGGTAAAGATGTTCGTTGGGCTAAATTCCCATCAGTATCTATCGGTTGGATATTTTCAGACGAACCTTTTATTAAAGAAAATATCTCAAATATTTTATCCTATGGTAAGTTTAGAGCCAGCTACGGTGTAAATGGAAAACAATTTGATGCTAACTTTTTGAGATATGGTTCCTATAACTTGGGTTACGGAGGAAATCCATTATGGTCAAATACAATGAATGTTTCTTCTTATGGAGGGGTAACAGGCGTTGTTCCTAATTACAATGCAATTGGAAATTCTAAGCTTTCTTGGGAGAATTCTACGCAATGGAATTTAGGTGTTGATTTAGATTTGTTTAATAATAGAGTGAATGTAACTTTCGATGCTTATAATAAGAAAACAGATAAATTATTTTTTGATATTCTTTTCCCTGCTTATTCGGGCTACAATAGTGCCAAAGCCAATGTTGCAGGAGTGATGAATTACGGTTGGGAAACTATGGTAAAATGGAATGTTTTTCCAAGAACAAATGATTGGAATCTTGAGTTAACTGCTGGTTTTAGCCAAAACAAAAATTATGTGACTAAACTTCCTAACGGTAATAAAGATTACTATGGAGTTGATGGTAACTATCGAGGCTTCGGATACGTTGTGGGTATGCCACTTAATCTTCCCGTCTTATTCAGGAATGAGTATATATTAGACAATTTGAATCAATTGCCAACTAATCCTTACACAGGTCAACCACTGAAAGGAAAAGATGCATGGGCTACTATAGCTCCGGGTTTCCCTATCTGGAAGGACTATAATGGGGATTACTTGCTATCTGATGATGGCGGACTTAGTGACAATATATTAGATACTAAATTTAAACCAACTCCAGATCTTATTGGTTCTTTTAATGTGAACTTGAAATACAAAGGATGGTACTTACAAGCTTATAGTCAATTCTCATTTGGATCTGATATTTTAAATTCGGTGTTACAAAAGTATATGGATAGTTATGATAGAGGAGGAACATCATGGGCAGAGCGTGGATTAGCTGATTTAAGTGACTTAAGCTTCTGGCAACAACCTGGTGATGGTGCGGCGGGAGTGCGATTCCCAGCATTATACCCATCTACTACAGGTTTACCTTCATTTTATAGATTTAGAGACGGTCAGTCTTTATGGATAGAAAGTGGTGATTTCTGGAAAATTTCTAATGCTTCGATCGGATATACCTTTGATAGAAATCCTATTTTAGAAAAGTTACACTTATCTCGCGTTCGTATTTACGGTTCTGTCTTAAATCCATACCAATGGCAGCGTTCTAAGACGGTAACTGATGCTTCTCTTGTAGACGAACATGGATATACTTACGGTAATGGATATCCACAAGCAAAAACCTTTTCTTTTGGATTGGATGTTAAATTTTAAATGAATTAAAAAATGAAAAATAATATAAAAATTAAAATTGGCGCTATGGTTTTTGGTTTGTTCAGCATGATGAGCTGTACTGACATTTTGGACCAAGAACCTGTAAGTATTACAACTCCGGATAATTTTTGGGTATCTCAACCAAATGCGGAATCAGCTGTTGCTGGTTGTTATGGATTATTAAAAAATACATTGACAGATAATAGTGCTTTCTTATATTGGGGTGAGTTTACTGGTATGACTTTTATGAATAGCCGCAGCTGGATTTCAGATTATATTGAAGGAAGTGGAAATTATGTGTTAGCATATAGAGATAATACTCGTGACTGGAAAGGTTTTTATAGAGCCGCTAACTGGGCTCTTGCTATTGAAAAACATGTTGGTGACATGCCTGATACAAAATTTAAATCATTAGCGGAAAAAAACAGGATTATTGGTGAGGCTGCATTTATTAGATCTTTATCCTATTTCTATATGGCTCGTATTTGGGGTGACGTGCCTATTGTTACTGATGTAATTGAGTCCTCAGATCAACTAGTTAAAGAGGGGTATATTGTAACGCTACCGAGAGAAGATGAGAAAAAAGTGTTAGAATATGCTTTAGAAGCAGTTAATAAATCGATAGGCTTACTACAATATTCATCTCCGGCTGACCCTAGATGGGCAATTCAAGCGAATAAAGGAAGTGCCGAAGCATTAAAAGCGCATATTGCCTTATGGTACGCTAGTAGAGATAATGATAATCCAAAAATGATTGCAGAAGCGATTGCTGCGGCAACTGCTGTAATTAATAATAGTAATGCATCTCTTATTGATTATACTACTAATATTGTTTACGATCCTATTACTGGAGCAGCTTCAAATGTTGATTTTGATAAAATGTGCATTGGACAATCAAAAACTGGTCTTTTCGAAATTAATATTAGTTCAGATGTAAATGAATCTTTTCGAGTATCACCTAATGACAATACCCATACTGGGTTAACACTAAACTATCCTGTTTTTAAAACAGTTAGTGGATCGGCTCCTTATATCGACCCTGATTTTTATGGATCTGAAATGATGGATTCGAATAGTGACAGAGATAATGATGTACGTAAAGATTTATTCTTTTCAGAATATAATAGAACAGACGAGTCCTATATGAAGAAATACTCTCAACGTACAAAGGATGCAACTGCAACTGATGCTTATGCAAATTTTTCGGAATCTAATATTTTGATTTTTAGATTGGCAGACATCTACCTTCTTAGAGCAGAGGCAAGTATGAAATTAGATAAGTCTTTAGATGCAGTGGCCGACATCAATATCATTAGAAGTAAAGCAAATGTGCCTAATTATAGTGGCGCTACGGATAGAGTTTCATTAACCAAAGCAATTTTTGATGAGCGTGCAATTGAGTTAGTAGGGGAAGCTCAATCAGGTTTTGATAGAATAAGAATGAATTATTTTTCTGGAGTGAACTGGTCTAATCCAGCTAGAAATGCTAAAGAAGGTTATTTTTGGCCTGTTGCCCCTAATATTATATCTATCAACCCAGCAATTACCCAAACTGATTACTGGAAAGGCAAATTATAGTTTAGTTTAAAATAAATAATAAGGATAAAAATATGAAAAATACAATATTATTACTACTTACATTATTCGGTTTATATTCATGCTCAAACGATGATTATCTTGTTGATGGAGGTATAGCCGATCCCAATGTAAAAATGAGTACCTATGATTTTTTAAAATCAAATAAGCAACTAGATACTTTGGCGCTATTGATTGATAAAGCAAAAATGATTGACGTAGTTAATAGTAAATCAACTACGTTTTTTGCCCCGAATAATCTATCAATAAAAAATTATGTGAATGCAATTCTAAGCCAAAAGCGAAAAATAGACCCGACAGCGTCATTTACAATAAATGATATTACAGAGGCAGAATTAAAAGTAATGTTGGGAGGCTATATTTTCAATCAGGTTTTGGATCGTAGTAAATTAGTTAAGCAAGGAAAGATTTATGTTGCAATTAACGGAGAAGAAAGATTGTTGTCACTGGAGCCTGTAGAAGAGTATACGGGACAACTGGATAATTTTCCAGAATATGTTTACTACACTTTCAAAGTTGGTGCGGACTGGGATGCTACTGATGATATAGTTGATGACAAGAAAACGGTAGTCAGGACTTCTAATTTAGTATCTACTAACGGTATTATTCACGTTCTGCAAGGAAATCATATATTCTCAAATTATATACCTATTCCTTAAAAAGAAAATTAATCTAATAATCAGAAGGAATATGAAATAGACCAGATTGAAACTATTTATTATTGGTTTGTTTCGTATAATCTTAAAATAATTAATACCTATGAAAAAGATAATCTATTTTTTAATGATTACTGTATTTGTATCATCATGTGAACAACCCGAAGTGGGTTACATTAGTGATAATATACATTCACTACAAGACAATATCGAAGTTCCACGTGGGGTTTTTTTAACATCTCCTCCTCCGGCCGTCGAAGGCTCGACTTACCCCATGGAATGGAAGATTAGCAGTATTACAGATAAAGACGGAAAAGTGACTACTGAGTTGCAGGATGAACATGAGATTTTAACATGGTTGAAACCATTTGATCCAAATACGGACACTACCTTGGAACTAGCGATGAAAAAATTGGAATTGACAAAGCAGCCTTCAATTCTAATGAACCCAGTTAGTGGGCAATTTGCATTTACACAAGCTACAAGAATGGTTGTTAATGATGACTTTGATGTTAATGTCAATGTGAAAAACGTTCGTGGAGAACGTCAACTGGACAAATTTTCCCACATAAAATTGAAACCTTTCAAACAAGTTGAATTTCCAACTGAGATGAGGTCAAGATTACAATTAGGTAAAGGAAATGGGGTTTGGGATATTGGTTCGACGTATACGGTTTTGAATGATTTTGACCCCGAAGTGCCAAAAGTATTGGATGGTACAAGTCGCTACATAACTATAAAAAAAATAAGTACTGAACCCAAACAGGCAATCAAAGTAAAAATGATCATAGCTGATAGTTATGGGGTTGCATTAGATCCTTCTAAAGTTCTTTTTTATCCTGATGGAGCTAGTTATTTACAAAATTATCATGATAACAGTATCGGAGTTGTTAATGATGCCGAAGGTAGTACGTTTGGACTTCCAGCTCCTCCTTTCCCGCAATACGGAAGAACATATAGTTCTGGAACCAATTCTTATTTAATGTACTATTTGACCACTGATGATGCGTTTACTGTGGATAAAGTAGCTTATGAGGCTGATAACGGCTCTAAGAACTGGTCTGCTTATATAGATCCTAGTACAGGAGAGATTCGCAATAGAGCTTATATCCGATGGGGTGTAAAAATTAATGATACAGGAACATGGGAAATTAAAATGAAAATACCATACACTAAAAAGAAATAGTTTTATTTTTTTTTAAAAGAGAAGATTGTTTTTAATCTTCTCTTTTTTTTATAAAAATTCCAATAATAAAAATATTTTTTATAAGTAAAATGCTTTTAAAATAAAAGATTAACCAGAAAGAATAAATAACTTTTTAATCACAATTAAATATTTAATCTAATAAAAATGAAAAAAATACTGTTGCTAATTCAGTTTCTGCTTTTTGCATCGTTAAGTGCTCAAAATACGGATCATAAAATATATCCTTCAAATGTTGAAGTGGTAAATCCAATACGTAAAAAAACGTTTAATAACGAAGGTCAGTGTAAGGAAAGAATACAAGGTGGTAACCCACAAATGATAAATGGATACCAAATTTTTAATGGATCAATGGACGGTGACAGACAAGTAGATCCTCAAATTGCCATTGGTGGTGGTTATGTTTTGCATGGTACAAATAATGGACTTATTATATATGACAAGAAAGGAAAATACATTCAGGGCGTTTCTCAAAATTGTTTTAATAACGGAATAGATCCCAAATTGTTTTTTGACATTCATAACAAAGTTTTCGTTTTTGACTTGTGGTGGTATTACGACAAAGCGAAAACCAAACCAGTAAATGTTTCGGTTTCAGAAAGCGATGATCCTACTGCAGCATGGAATACTTATCCGATATCAAGAACCGAAGAAGTTGATGGTGGCGGAATTGGATATAGCAAAAAATGGATTGGATATTCGTACCCTGGAGGAGAAGAAAATACCTTTGTTTTGCGTATGAATGAAGCTAAAGCGGGAAAACCCGCGACTATTTATCATTTTAAAGGAAGCTTAGGACACCCAGTTTTTATGCAGGATGCAATTGATGATCTTTATTTTTTCAGCATCGAAAAAGGTGATTTTGTGATTCAAAAAGTAACAGAAGATATTGAAGGGAAACCCTATGCAGTGGTTGTTTCACGAAAACCACATCAGTTAAACCACATGGGGTATCCACCTCAGTCACCTCAAAAAGGAACTGATCAAAAAGTTTCAAGTGGTGACCGAAATCCTAAAAATGTAGTTTTCCAGAGTGGCCATATTTGGTTCTCCCAAGCGGTTAATGTTGATAATCGTTCTGCTGTGCAATGGCATCAAATAAATGCAAAAACAGGTGATATTGTTCAAACAGGAATAATAGGTAATGTTGATACTAATTATATTCAAACAACGATAGCCGTTAATAAAAAGCAAGACGTGTTAATAGGTTTTCAAGAAGCGAATGAGAACTCTTTTATCAGTCCTAGATTCGCTTTTAGGAAAAAAAAGGATAAGCCAGGAGCAATTCGCGAAATTGTAAGTGTAGGAGAAGGAAAAGGAGCAGCTGATGGCGTGGCTTGGGGCGACTATAGTGGTAGTATTATAGACGGAGATAATTTAACTGATCTGTGGACAATTCAAAGTATCGCCAATGAGGTAGGTAAAGGGGAAACCGTAATTGTAAAGGTTCCTTTTAAGAAGTAAATACTGAAGTTCTCTATTATACAAGAATAGCTTTAACTCAATATAAGGACAAAGTTATTTTAGTCAGGTTTAAAATTACTCTATTCTCTCTAGAGGGTTAAAATAATTAATAATAAAAATAATTATGACATACAAACAGCATGCTTTAGCAATTTTGTTTTCGTTTATAGCCATTCATGGATCAGCTCAAACAAAAATGAGTAAACTAGATTCGATTTTCTTAAGGGAAAAAATGATTATGGAGACAACTATCGCTAATGGGGTTTCAAAGTATAAAATGCCCATTGCTCCAGAAGGTTTCAGCTTACAGTTAATAGGTTCAGATAATCTTTCTGTGATTACAAAAAACGGAGCTGTATTTACGCCGTTAAATAAGCTTCAGGTTAATCTTTTGCTTAAAGCAACTAAAATAAAAGACAAGTCTAGTATAGAAATTCCTATCGCTCTCACTGTGGAAGGGACTTATAAAAATAAGGGAGTTAATGCAAAACCTTTTGTAATTCCTTCTTTGAGGGAATGGGTTGGTGCCGAAGGAGATTTCGTATTGACAGCCATATCGAGAATAGTGGTAGACCCTAAAAATGAGACTACATTAATGAAGGCTGCTACTGTTTTTCAAAATGATTTGGTCGAACTTGGTACAGCAAAACCTGCGGTTGTTGTGGGTGTTCCAAGAAGTGGGGATATTTTTATCTCTTTAAATGGGAATAAAGAAGAATTTGGAGAAGAAGGCTATTCACTTTCTATAACGGATTATGTTTCTATAAATGCCGCTCAATATAAGGGTGTTTTTTGGGGAACTCGTACCATTTTACAGCTGCTGGAGCAAGATTCTAAGCTTTCTTCTTTGCCAAAGGGAATTTCAAGAGATTATCCAAAGTATGAAGTACGTGGGTTTATGCTCGATGTAGGTCGCAAATATTTCACAATCGATTTTCTCCGTGACTATGTAAAGTTGATGGCCTATTATAAAATGGGAGATTTCCAGTTGCATCTTAATGACAATGCTTTTGTAAAGCACTACAATAATGATTGGGACAGCACTTATAGTGGATTCAGATTAGAAAACGAACGTTATCCAGAGCTTCCTACTAAAGGGGAGTTTTATACCAAGAAAGAATTTATTGATTTGCAGATATTAGCCGAAAGCTATGGTGTAAATATTATTCCTGAAATTGATGTTCCTGCTCATTCTTTGGCTTTTAGCAAAGCTTTTCCGCAGATTGCTAGTAAGGAATATGGCAAAGATCATTTGGATATTAATAATCCAGAAACGTATACAATTGTTGAAAACGTATTTAAAGAATATTTAGAAGGTGATTCACCTGTTTTTCGTTTCAAAGAAGTACATATTGGAACGGATGAATATGACAAAAAGGAATCAGAATCTTTTAGAAAGTTTACCGATCATTTTATAAAATATGTTCAAAGTTTTGGTAAGGAAGTTCGAGTTTGGGGTGCTTTGACTCATGCGCAGGGAATTACACCTGTGACTTCCAAAGGGGTGACTATGAATGCTTGGTACAATGGCTATGCAGATCCTTTAAAAATGAAGGAATTGGGTTACCCATTAATTAGCACACCAGACGGTTTGTTGTATATTGTTCCTGCAGCGGGGTATTATTATGATTATTTGAATGTAAAGCATTTGTATAATAATTGGGAGCCTGTTACTATTGGGAACACCGTTTTTCACATGGGGGACCCTTTTATACGTGGAGGCATGTTTGCCGTATGGAATGATGTAGCTAAAAACGGAATCACGGCTCAGGATGTTACAGACAGGGTATTTCCAGCAATTCAGGTTTTGAGCGAAAAAATGTGGAGCGGAACCAATAAAGTAGTAGAGTTTAATGAATTTTCGAAAAAAGCAAAAAATATAAACGAAGGTCCAGGCCTGAATTTGAGAGGGCTAATTAAGTCTAAGGACTCTTTGGTGTTAAACTTTCCTTTAAACGGTAAAGACAAGATAAAGAAAGGCAGGAACACCAAGTACGTTTCTGACGGGAAAATAAAAGTATTGAATCTAAAGAAACACAGCAGCCATATGAAACTTCCGTATAATGAAATAGGGTATAATTATACAGTAGCGTTTAAAATTAATCCTTCGAAGAACAACAAGGAAAACGCTGTCATTTTTCAATCTAATCATGCCAAGGTAAAGTTAAAGCAAGGTAAAACAGGAAATCTTGGGTTTTCACATGAAGGGAATGACTATGATTTTGGCATTTCTATTGCAGAAGATAAGTGGAGCAGCATTGCCGTTACGGGAGATAATAACTCAACAACATTGTATCTTGACGGGAAATTAGCAAAAAAACTAACCAGAGAAAAAGTTTCTACGGGAAGCGAAAAAGACTCAATTTGGGTTATGAAAACCTTGTTTTTTCCTTTAAATACAATAGGAAATGAAACGAATTCTTTTGTAGGGAAAATTAAAGATTTAAAAGTATTCAATACCATTTTATCGAAAACGCAAATTCAGGCAATCAAAGAAGAAGAGTAATTTTTATTGCTGTAGATTCGCAGGGTATAATATTTTAAAAGGAAGCATAGTCAAGATACATAGGGCTGTGCTTCTTATTATAAAAGCATTAATAATTAATTATAACATGAAAATAGCGATCTTTTTTATGGCACTCGTATGTTCTTTGGCAGGTTTCTCGCAAACTAAAAAAGACACCACAAGCTCAATAAAGTTAGATGCAGTTGTTGTAAGTTCACAACGTTTTGCAAAATCTAAGAGAAAAATCACCCAACAAGTTGAAAGTATTTCAAAGAAAGAAATAGAATCAGGTAATTTTCAAACTAGTGCCGATGTTCTGGCTAACTCTGGAACTTTAGCTGTTCAAAAATCGCAACAAGGCGGCGGTAGTCCTAATATTCGTGGGTTTGAAGCGAGTAGGGTATTATTAGTGATTGATGGCATTAGAATGAATAATTTAATCTACCGAGCAGGACATTTACAAAATAGTGTTTCTGTAGATAAAAATATGCTTCAGAGTATCGATGTGCTTTTTGGTCCGTCTTCAACCATTTACGGAAGTGATGCGCTGGGTGGAGCTATTTTTTTTCAAACCAGAGACCCAAAACTACTTTATGAAACTGAAGACAAGAAATTTACTGGAAACTTTATAACGAATTATAGTACTTCTAATCAGGGAGTTTTAGGACATGTAGATTTGAACTTTGCGTCTGATAAATGGGCTTCTTTGACTTCGTTTTCTTATAATGATTATGGAGATTTAAAAATGGGAAAACGTAAAAATGGTTCCAATGATTTTTTTGGAGAAAGACCATTTTATGTACAAACTACAAATGGAGTTGACGAAGTTGTTGCAAGTGAAGATCGCTATTTGCAAAAATATTCAGGGTACAAACAATATGATGTTTTACAAAAAATCATCTACGAACAGAATTACAATACCACACACAGTTTAAATTTACAGTATTCGACCAGTACAGATGTTCCAAGGTATGACAGACTAACAGATTTAAACTCCAACGGAAAACTAAAGTATGCAACGTGGTATTACGGACCACAAAAAAGGTTGCTTTCGGCCTATAAATTATCTCGAAAGCAATTGTTCTTAAATAGCGATTTGAACTTGACTGCAAGTTATCAAAACATTGAAGAAAGTAGAATTAATCGAAATTTTGGCAACCCAAATCAAAGCGCTAGAACCGAAAATGTATCGGTGTTTGCAATCAATTCTGATTTTAAAACAAAAATAGGAAAAGCTGATTTTATTTATGGCGCCGATGTCTATTATGATGATTTGAACTCGGTAGGAGTGAAGAAAAATATAATCACAAATGAGGAATCCATCACTGATTCTCGTTATCCAGATGGAAAGAACAATACCTTTAGAGCAGAAGGTTTTGTTTCTTTTAGTAATGATTTTAGTAGAACAGCTTCATTTAATGCAAGTGCCAGAGCGGGTTACACTTCTTTGAATAGTGAGATTGTGACAAACTTTATGAATTTGCCTTATACCACTGTGTCGCAGGAGAATTTCATCTATAGCGGAGCTGTTGGTATTGTTCATAACGCAAGTAAAAACAGTAAAATAGCATTCAATCTAGCTTCGGGTTTTCGTGTGCCAAATATTGATGATTTGTCTAAAATTTTTGATTCTTCGGCAGGAACTTTAATTGTACCTAACAAAGATTTAAAACCGGAGAAGTCGGTTACAGCCGATTTGAGTATTACGCTTTGGCAAGGAAAGCATTTCCAGTTGGAGAACGTATTTTATTACACCCGACTTTACGATGCGATTGTCACGGGACCTTTTTCATTAAATGGTCAGAATTCGATGAATTATGAAGGACAGAATAGCGTGCTTTATGCCAATCAAAATCAAGGAAAAGGAGAGATTACGGGTATTTCTTCGACCTTTAAAAGTTATTTAACAAAATCATTACTCTTGTACGGTACTTTTAATTTTACGCATGGTCGAATTCAGCATGACGGCCTTACGGAACCTTTAGATCACATTGCCCCATATTATGGAAAAACGGGTTTTAAATATGAAAGTGGGCTTATGAATTTGGATTTATATATGTTATACAGTGGAAAGAAAAAATTGAGTGAGTATTCTCCAAGTGGAGAGGATAATTTAAAATATGCACCCGAAAACGGGACGCCTTCATGGGAAACATACCATCTGAAAGGAACTTTATTTTTATCTGAGCAATTCACTTTTTTCAGTGGTATCGAAAATATTTTAGATACCCAATACCGTACTTTTTCTTCGGGAATTAATGCCTCTGGTAGGAATTTATTCTTCGGAGTTAAGTATGAGTTTTAATCTTTATTGGTTTCAAATAGAGTTTAAAACTATGCACTTTTAGTGGGTCTCGCTTTATCTTCTAAAAATTTTATTAGCGCAAATTCGCGGATTTTAAAATATTTATAATTGGAATAATTTGCGAATCTACGGCGTAAATTTGGAATTCAAATTTGCAGACTTTCAATCCATGGTTTAGTTTTTATAACCCCTTCAATTATACCAAGCAGTAATTGCGATGACAAAGTACATTCTATCGTAAATACAGATACTTTTTATGAGGGACTTCAAGTCCCTCATTTTTTGTAGTACAAGAGATTAGTTTATGGTTAGTCACTTTTGATTTTTTGTCAAATTATTGAACTATTATTCGTTTTTTTTGATTTTAATTAGTCGCGATTATTCAATAAATAAGTGACTCTACGAATATAAAAAAGTGAAAAGTTTTTTTATTTTAATCTAATATTTATGGACTTTCGATTCATGGAAATTTTTGTCACTTACTTAATTTCTAAATTGAATAAGACCATTATTTTTCTGTATTAATTATCAATAACACTAAATTTTACGATTAAAAATATTTTAACAGGAAATTTTGTGTTCGAAAACATAAATATTATGTGTTCGAACACAATTTAATTGAATTTTCTTTGTTTATTAAAATTTAATATTTAGTTTCGTCATTCTTAAGAATATGCTAACAAGAAAAAGACTCGGAATTTTTCTTAATTATTGCTGGTTTTAAGAGCTAATTTAATTCTAGATACTTTGTAATTATCGGAATGTAAATGTGTTGTAGTTTATTGTTTAGAGTAGATTTACTGAGCCTGGTTTATTCGAAAGAATGTGTTTTTTAAATTTTACCAATATAAAGAATAATTAAATGAAGAATAGTAATCCAATATTAACCAAAACTAATTCACAAGTATGAATTTATTAAAAAAACGCAAACAGGCCAATTTATGGGTAGCTGCGATTACGCAAAAAACCATAAAACTAACGAGTCTATCTTTGCTAACATTAGCGCTTCCTATTTCGGTTTCAGCTGCCGAAAACAAGATTTCTAAAATAGCTTTAAAGGAGAATAAGAGTATTTTCATTGTTAAAGTGGCAGAAGAACTAGATGCTAATGCTAGTTTTCAACAAGTACAAAAAAGAGTAACCGGTACTGTATACGATAGTAATGGGGATACTTTACCTGGTGCTAATATTGTAGCAAAAGGTAGTACGGCCTCTACACAAACTGATATTGATGGAGCTTTTACCTTAAATATTCCAGATAATGTTACAAAGTTAGTAGTTTCTTTTGTTGGTATGGAAGACCAAGAAGTTACGGTTACTAATGGTCCGCTTCGTATTGTTTTACTTGAAGGCGGTCAAAAACTACAAGAAGTGGTTGTTATGGGGTATAGCAGTGTAAAGAAAGAAAGTCTTACTGGTTCTTTACAAACTCTTGATAATAAAAAATTAGTAGATGCCACAACATCATCTGTCGAAAACTTATTGGCAGGTAAAGCAACTGGGGTTTCTGTAAATACAGGTTCTGGTCAGCCGGGTGGAACTGCTAAAATAATTATTCGTGGAAAAAGTACTGTGAACGGAAGTACAGATCCGCTATGGGTTGTTGATGGTGTGATTGTAGGATCAGGCTCAAGTAATGTCAATCCTTCGGACATTGAAACGATGACTGTTCTTAAAGACGCTGCTTCGACAGCTGTCTATGGTTCACAAGGTGCTAATGGAGTTATAGTCGTAACTACTAAATCGGGTAAATCGGGTAAATCAGTTATAAGTATCTCTTCTAAGATGGCTGCGACTACGCTAAATACTGGAAATTTCAAAATCATGAATAGTGCCGAATTATATGATTTATATGATGCATTTTCGAATAAAAGCCAATTTTCAGGTAATAGTTGGTGGACTCCTGCTTTAAGAGATCAAAATTTTGATTGGTGGGATAATGCTACAAGAACTGGCTTAGTAAGAGATCATAACGTATCGATAAGTGGTGGTAGCGAAAACATTAAAACATATGTGTCCGTAGGAGCTTATGATGAAACTGGAGCGGTAAAAGGATACGATTTTAATCGTTACAACTTACTTTTGAAGTTAGGTTATAAAGTAAATGATTGGTTAACAGTACGACCTCAGGTTAATGCAACTAGAAAGGATGTCTTTGATAAACAACACTCTGTTGGAGCTATGTATGGTAATATGCCGTGGGATAGTCCTTACTTAGCAGATGGTTCTTTGGTAGGAAACCAACCAAACCCAACTTGGGTAAACACAACTGGATCTAACTATTTGTATGACTTACAGTGGAATTACGGAGAATCGCAAACGTATGACGTAAGAAGTAATTTTGATTTTGATGTGAAACTGACAGATTGGTTAACATTTACCTCTACTAATAATTATATTTTTTCGAATGGAGAATCAATGTATTATTCAGATCCTCGTTCTTCAAGTGGTTTAGCTGTACAAGGTAGAATTCAACAAGATGCATCCTCTTATAATAGAGCTTATACGAATCAACTTTTTAAATTTAACAAATCTTTTGGAAAACATGCTGTTAACTCCATTGCAGGTTATGAGTGGAACGAGTATAATTCTAAATGGACAAGCGGAATTGCTACTGGATTAGCTCCTGGATTTGTTGTGGGAGATGTAACTTCTATTCCTGAAAAAGTAAGTGGTAATAGAGCTCAGTGGGCAGTTCAGTCTTTATTGACAAATACGAATTATTCTTATGACAACCGTTATTTAGGTCAATTCTCTATTAGACGTGATGGCGCTTCAAATTTTGGACCTAACGCACAGTATGGAAATTTCTATTCTATAAGTGGGGGATGGAACATTCATAATGAGTCTTTCTTTAAGGCTGACTATATTTCAAACCTGAAGCTACGAGCTAGTTACGGTTCAGTAGGAAACCGTCCTAATAGTTTATATCCGCACCAAGCTCTATATTCACTAACTACAGGATACAATGAAAATCCAGGTGCTATTATTTCTCAAATTTCAAACCCTGATTTAAGTTGGGAGAAAACGTTTACTACAGGAGTAGGGCTAGATGTTTCGTTTTTAAGACGTTTTAATTTGACTTTAGATTACTACGATAAAAACACTTCCGATTTATTATACCAAGTTCCTTTACCAGGTGTAATTGGGGTAACAAGTATTTGGAAAAATATTGGAGCAGTAAGAAATAAAGGTTTTGAAGCAGCTCTTAATATTGATATTATTGACAACGATGATTGGTATTGGACAGTAGATGCTAATATTGGATTCAATAAAAACAAAGTGACAAGCTTGTATGGTACAAGAACTGAAATAATTGTTGGAGACGGTAGTGGCATTGCAGGATCGGCTAATAAATTATTGAAACCAGGATTGGATGTAGATAGTTGGTATTTGCCAGAATGGGCAGGAGTTGACCCTGAGACAGGAAAGCCACAATGGTTTGAAACGAATACGGCCGGAGAACGCGTAAAAACTTTTAGCTACAGTGAAGCGGCCAAAGATCAAATTGTAAAAGGAGCTTATACCCCTGATTTCTTTGGAGGTTTTTCAACTAGTGTAACTTATAGAAATTTTGACTTAGGAGCTGTTTTTAGTTACTCTGTTGGTGGTGAAATTTATAATTATGCAAGAGCAGAATTCGATTCTGATGGAGCTTATACAGATCGTAACCAAATGAATTTACATAAAGGATGGAGCCGTTGGGAAAAACCAGGAGATATTGCTACGCATCCTCAGGCTACTTACAACAATTCAAGTAATTCTAATAAAGCATCTTCCCGTTTCTTAGAAGATGGTTCTTACTTAAAGATGAGAAACCTTACTGTAGGATATAATGTGCCAACTATTAAAGCATTAAGCTCTACTAATATCAGAGTGTTTGTGTCTGGTGAAAACTTATTTACAATTACAGATTTCTCTGGAGTTGACCCTGAAATTCCACCAGCAAATGGTCAAGTTACAGGAGTTGCTACTTCAGTATACCCACAAACCCGTAGAATTGTGTTCGGTCTTAATGTTACACTTTAAACTAAAATCATGAAAAAAATATTTATATTAATTTTATCCGTTTCATTTCTATCTTCTTGTGAATTAGATAGAGAACCCTTTAGTTCTTATACTGAAGATAAGATCCTAGCCGATAAAGAAGCTTCAATTGATGTACTTTTAAATGGTTGTTATGCACAACTTAAAGGTTGGTCTGATGTTATGCACCGCATTGGAGAGTATCCTGGAGATAATATGATGATTAGAGGTACATCTACTGACTCATTTTATTCTTTTATCTCTTACCAACACATTCCTAATAATGGGAGGTTATCTGTTTTTTGGAATAATAGTTATAAAATTATTTCACAATCAAGTGATTTAATTAAAATTATCCCCGAAGGAGAAAGCAGTCAAATTGATCAAAAGTTAGGAGAAGCCTATTATTTAAGAGGGATGATTTACTTTTATTTAAGTCGTGCTTATGGTAGACCTTATTCTCAATCTCCTGAAACTAATTTAGGAGTGCCAATTGTAAATGGTATGCCAGGTAGTATTGATAACTTGCAACTTCCGGATCGTGCAACTGTGAAAGAGACTTATGAGCAGGCAATCAGTGATTTGAAAAAAGGAGAGGCCTTAATGAATGAAAATAGAAATGCTGCTTATGCTACTAAAGAAGCTGCACAAGCTATGCTTTCTAGAGTATATTTATACATGAGTGGTACTTATGAAAATCCAAATACAGAGTATGCTGATCTAGCTATTACTTATTCGAATAAAGTAATCAACAGTGGAAGATACAATTTGTTGAACCGATCAGAGTTTATGAAGTACAATACGTATGCTCCTGATGATGCCGCACAAACCGAAACTATCTTTGCCGTAAAACGTGTCGCTTCAGAATTTTCTGGATATGATCATTTCTATGGAATTGGTGGTATGTATGCCAACATACAAGGACAAGGTTGGGGTGAAATGTACGCAAGTGCTGAATATTTAGACTTATTGCGTAAAGCAGGTAAAAAGAATGACGCACGTTGGGCATTTATTGATCCACAGTATGTAGTAGATGCAGCAAATAAAAAGACGGAAGCATTCCGTTTTATCTATGATTTAAAAGACAATAGTGGTGTACAAACGGGCTATAATTACTTACAGCAACCACTAGAGACTAATACTGATGGTTCCTTTTTTATAACGATTGCTAATGTTAAATATAATTTAACTGTAGTTGACGCAAGTGAAAATCAATATTCAATCAACTATGAAGGCAAAACATATGTAGGGGAAAAAGACTTTATGATGTTATTGAATCGTGTATATCCGATGTTTTATGTAACTAAGGCTTCTTTGCAAAACAATGACTCTCATTTACACTCTCCTATCATTTCAAGATTAGGTGAAATGTATTTGAACATGGCAGAAGCTTATGCTAAAAAAGGAGATTACAACAATGCACGTATTAATGTTAACGTAATTAGAGAAAGAGCAATTGTAGGAGGAGGGTACACTTCACTTACAGCGACAAATGCTTCTCAATTAATAGATGAAGAACGTCAATTAGAGTTGGCTTTTGAAGCACATAGAGGTTACGATGTTTATAGAAATGGACAAACGATGACTCGTCCTTATCCTGGACCTCATATGCCATTAGTTGAATTTCCAGCAACAAGTTTGAGAGTGGTGCAATACATCCCCCAATCTGAAATTAATGCTTATCCTGGAACTTTGACACAAAACCCATAATTAGTTAGTTTTTAGTTAGTTTTTTTAACCCTTCTAGTTTTAGAATTAGAAGGGTTATTCTAAAATCAAAACGCTTTTTAAAATGCCATTAATTATTTAATCTTATAGAATGAAAAAAGTATTTTATTTATTTTTTGCTCTTTTATTACTATCCGTTTCTTGCGCTAGTAAAAGTGATGGCCTTCCGAAAACAGAGTCTATTAAAGCATCTGATTTTCATATTTCTATACCTTTAGCGGGGAATGCGTATAGTTCAAAACATATTGAAGGAAATCGAACTATCACTAACAATGGAATTGTTAACTGGACGAATCCTGATGAGTATTTCACTACTTATTTTAGAGTTTCGAAGCCTGGTACTTTTCAAATTGCAATCGAAGAGTTGCCTATGATTTCTGGTAAATCTGAATTAGAATTTTCAATCGATAATGTTTCTAAAAAAGTAATGCTTGATCCTTCTTCTACGAGTAAATTGATTGTAGTTGGTACTTGGAAAATAGCTAAAGAAGGTTATGTTGCTCTTGTAATTAAAGGGATTAAGAAATCAGGTGCTAGTTTTCCATCTATTAGCCGTTTGACCGTAAGCAGTACTGATTTTGACGGTAAAATTGCATATGTTCCTAATAACGAAGGTAGTTTCTATCATTGGGGAAGACGAGGACCATCAGTACATTTAAATTATCAGGCTCCTGAAAATGTAAATGCAGAGTGGTACTATAACGAACTAACAGTTCCAGTGGGTGAGGATATAATTGGTTCTTATTTTATGGCAAATGGTTTTGGCGAAGGTTATTTTGGTATTCAAGTAAATTCTGCCAATGAAAGAAGAGTTTTATTTTCGGTATGGAGTCCATTTACTACTGATGATCCAAACAGTATTCCTGAATCACATAAGATAAAGTTATTGAGAAAAGGAAAAAACGTAACAACGGGAGAATTTGGTAACGAGGGTTCCGGAGGACAAAGTTATTTAAAATACAATTGGGTTGCTGGAAATACCTATAAGTTTTTACTTAGAGGTGCGCCTGAAGGAAATAACTCGACCAATTACACCGCCTATTTTTTCGCTCCAGAAACAGGACAATGGCAATTAATTGCGAGTTTCAATCGTCCACAAACAAGTACTTATTTGAAGAATTTCCATTCGTTTTTAGAAAATTTCATTCCAGAACAAGGAGATTTCTCTCGAATGGTTTCATTCAATAACCAATGGTATTGTGATGACAAAGGCAATTGGAACGAACTTAGTACTGCACGATTTTCGGCAGATAATACAGCCAAACAAGGATATAGAATGGATTATTCAGGAGGTTTAAATGCCGATGGATTTTATCTTAAAAATGGCGGTTTTTATAATGATTTTACAGTTCCCGGAGCTATATTTACGAGGCCTTTTACAAATAAGAAACCAAATATAGATTTTAACAGCTTACCTTAAAAACTATTTATATTTTTGAAAAGAATAGAGATAGTTCGATATAGAAAAAGATGCTTATTGAAAGCATCACCATAATTTTAACTAAATTAATTTAACATGAGAAGTAGTATTTTTAAATTTTTCCTGATAGCTTGTCTATTTGTAGGATGGGCTGATATGTCTGCCCAAATGATTAAAACCCCAACACCGAAGCGTGCAAAGGGGCAAACAGATGTGTTGCGTTTAGCACTTGACCCTATTCCTACCGTTCGTGTAGCATTTATAGGTTTGGGAATGCGTGGACCAGGTGCAGTAGAACGTATGACACATATTCCAGGTGTCGAAATTGTTGCACTTTGTGATTTATTAGAAGACAGAGCAAAGTCAGCTAATAAAATATTAGAAAAAGCAGGTCTTCCAAAAGCACAAGAATTTTTTGGAGAAGAGGGTTGGCGTCAAGTAACTAAGCTTCCTAATGTTGATCTTGTTTACATTGCAACAGACTGGAAACACCATGCAGAAATGGGAGTTCAAGCGATGAAAGACGGTAAAAACGTAGCGATAGAAGTTCCTGGAGCTATGACAATGAAGGAAATTTGGGATCTTATTAATACTTCCGAAAAAACGCGTAAGCACTGTATGATGTTAGAAAACTGTGTGTACGATTTCTTCGAATTGACTACTTTAAATATGGCACAAAAAGGTTTGTTTGGAGAAATCCTACATGCTGAAGGTGCTTATATTCACGGTTTGCAGCCTTTCTGGGGAGCGTATCAAGGCAACTGGAGAATGGATTACAACAGGAAACATCGTGGAGACGTTTATGCTACGCACGGGATGGGACCAGCTGCTCAAGCATTAAATATTCACCGTGGAGATAAAATGAATTATTTAGTTTCTATGGATACTAAAGCAGTGGGGAATCCAGCTTATATTAAAGAAAAAACTGGAGAGGACGTAAAAGACTTCAGAAATGGAGATCACACCATGACTATGATTCGTACCGAAAAAGGAAAAACGATCCAAATTCAACACGATGTAACTTCTCCTCGTCCATACAGCCGTATGTATCAAATAAGTGGAACTAAAGGTTTTGCTAATAAATATCCAGTTGAAGGATATGCATTAGATTCTAAATCGATAGGAACAGATGTAGCTCCAAACCACGAAAATTTAAACGCGCATAGTTTTCTTCCTGCTGAAGTGAAAAAAGCTTTGATGGAAAAATACAAGCACCCTATTGTTAAAGATATAGAAGAACAAGCTAAAAAAGTAGGTGGTCACGGAGGAATGGATTTCATCATGGATTACCGTTTGATCTATTGTCTTCAAAAAGGACTTCCATTAGATATGGATGTTTATGATTTAGCTGAATGGTCTTGTCTTGCTCCATTAACTGAGATTTCTCTTGACAATAATTCTGCACCAGTTGAAATTCCTGATTTTACCCGTGGAGGATGGAACAAGTTAAAAGGTTTAGAATTTGCTCTATAGTAAATCTAGAGAAAAGGAGACATTTGTTTTAAATCGTTTTCTGTAAAAATTAAAAACACCCTTAAGAATTTAGTACAAATTCTTAAGGGTGTTTTTTTATTGGGTTAAACTAACTTGTATTAATTGGAATATTTACATAGATAGGAAATGTTTATTACTTGTTTTCTAAGAAAAAACATTTTTAATCTACGAAAAAAGATTCAGAAATATTTCTAAAATACTGATGGACTTATTGAAAAGCAGAAATAGTTGTTATTCCTTTTAGGATTAATTCCCTTTTAGCCGTGTGAAAATTTTCTGTAACAATAGTTTTCCATCTCTTTTTTCTTTGACTACTTCAATAGCTTTTAATCCGGAAGTAGTATTGATAAATTGATAACTGAAAGCAAATTGTGGCTGATCTGGGTTGCTATTTAAAAGTCCAAAACGCAAATCATTAAAGTATAAAGATTCATTTTGTTTGGAAATGATATACCAACCCTCACTAATTTTCTTTAACTTTTCGAAATCAGTATTCCCTATTAGTTCCAACTCTAAATCAACATTTTTAGGATAAGCGATAAATGAAACAGCTTGGCTATCAAAAAGGGAATAATCGCCTAACAAATAGTTATCAGTAGTTGAAACATTTGCATTCCATAAAATAAGATTGAAAGCCGTGGGTTTTACTATAATTTCAGAATAGGAAATTCCCTGTTCTAGTAATGCTTTTTCGAATTTATTTAGAGCATATAGTTTTATAAAACAGGATATGAGCAAATAAGCGCTGCTGATGACCAAACCTCTCATGATATATTTTCTTCTAATGAATGCGTCCTTTGCCCTCCATACCATCACTAATGAAATCAATAAAGGAACGGTGTATAATGGATCAATCACAAATATGGTTTTTAAAGCAAAACGATTACTAAGCGGCCATAAAATCTGTGTACCCCATGAAGTAAAGATATCGAGTAGGACATGGGTAAATAAGCACCAAAAGACCATAGAAGCCGCTCGGGAAAAGTTTATTTTATGCTTTTCAGTTTTTGAAATTAACCAACCTAAGAGTGGTGACAAAAACAGGAATAGTAATAAGGAATGGCTTATGCCGCGATGAATTAGTACCCCATCAACTGGGTCTAAGAATAAACCAACGATAACATCTAAATCAGGGAGCGTTCCTAAAACGGCACCATACAAAAAGGTTTTGTTTTTTAGTTGCTTGCCAGCACACAGTTCAGCGACGGCAATTCCTAAAGCGATTTGTGTTAATGAATCCATTGATGATTTTATTTCCAGCGTGATTTAATTCTCGAATATGATAATATAGAATATTTGTATTGATGGAAATTTAAATTGCAATATACAAAAAAGGGATAAGTAAATTTTGGCTTTGTGGTTTAGTGTAGAGAAAAGAATCACCGTCAAAAACATTTCTTCTTTGTTGTGTAATTATGAAAAGGGCAAGTATGAAGTAATAATACATTAAAAACTAATGAATTGCACTAAAAACAAAAGTCCTTAGAAAAACTAAAGACTTTTGTATAAAATAAGGGAATTATTTTTTAGACTCTTCGATAGAAAGTTTTCTAAACTCCTTTAGCATTTTTTCCATCTCTAAAGTTGATTTACGCGCTCTTGCTCCAGCAGCTTTAACTCCTTTTTCAATTAAAGATTCTGTTTCTGCAGTAAATGTTTCAAACTCAGCGTTAATCTTTGCTACTAATTCTTTCATGTGTTTTTTATTAAATTAAAGGGACAAAAATAGAATTTTACGACAGATAGCCAAGGATTATTGTGTTAAAAATAACTTGAAAATATCGATTTTTTCCCAACAATGATCTAAAGTTACTGTTTTCTCTCAGTACGAATCTTTAGGCGATTGAATGTGGATATGCAAACAAAAAGTGGGGGAAAGGTTAAGCATCATAGTACCTCTCTTTATTATAACAAAAACTTAGGTCTAGAAATTGAAGATCCTTGACGGAGTTCGAACCGAAATTACCCACAAACACTTACTTTGTTAAAAGTAAAAAAATATCGAAAGGATTTTCGAACCATCAAGGAACCTGAGATGACTCTGTCGGGACAATTTTCGCACCTTTTTCTCCAAGATTTGAAGTTTTTGAGTATGTTATCATTCATTTAATAGAGCCAATGAAAACATTAAATTTATTCTTAACTCGACATCCACTTTAACTTAGTATGTCCACATACTATCTGCAAATAAAGCTAAATAAACAGAAAGAAGAATCCCAGTTAAAATGGCGTTTTATGACATTTTAACTGGGATTCTTTGCTTTATTTTTTGATGTTTTGTGAAATTTATTTCCCGATACAAAAATTAGCAAAGATATTTCCCAACAATTCATCATTTGTAACCTGACCTGTGATCGTCCCAAAATGGTACAAAGCCTCCTTTATATCGATCGCCATTAAGTCACTGGGTAAATTAGTTTCTAGGCCGTATTTTACTTTAGTGATTTCTTCTAAGGCCTTGAGTAGTGAGTCGTAATGTCTTGTGTTGGTTACGATTGTTTCGTTGTTTCTCAAGGCTCCAGTGTTCACAAATGATAGCAACTGGTTTTTTAATTCTTCGATACCTAGGTTTTGCTTGGCAGATATCATTTCGAGAATCACATTCAGTGGCTGTAGTTGTTTTTTGATTTCGGCAACTTCCTCATCTGTTAGCAATTCGGTTTTGTTGATAACCACCACTAATGGTTTTAGCGGAAATTGATTTTTTATCTTCTCGATTTCTACGATATAATCAGAACTTTGAACTTTAAACTTTAAACTTTCAAACAAATATAAAACGACTTGTGCTTGTTCGATTTTTTCGAAAGTTTTACGAATTCCAATGCTTTCTACTACGTCTTGAGTTTCACGAATTCCAGCCGTATCGATAAAACGAAATCCAATTCCGCCAATGACTAGTTCGTCCTCAACAGTGTCACGGGTTGTTCCCGCAATCTCCGAAACTATCGCGCGTTCTTCGTTCAATAAAGCATTCAACAATGTAGATTTTCCTACATTGGGTTCACCTACAATCGCTACAGGAATTCCGTTTTTAATGACGTTCCCTACGGCAAAGGAATCGATTAACCGTTTTAAAACGAATTCGATTCGGTTTAATAACTCATGAAATTGGGTTCTATCAGCAAATTCTACATCTTCTTCGGCAAAGTCAAGTTCGAGTTCGATTAGCGAGGCAAAATTCAATAGTTCCTCACGTAATTTGGCTATTTCATTCGAGAAACCGCCACGCATTTGTTGCATGGCAATTTGGTGAGACGCCTCATTGTCGGACGAAATTAAATCTGCGACTGCTTCCGCTTGTGACAAATCAAGTTTTCCGTTTAAGAAAGCTCTCAGCGTAAATTCTCCAGGATCGGCCATGCGACAGCCTTTTCTAAGCAACAGCTGTATAATTTGTTGCTGTATATAAGTAGAGCCGTGGCAAGAAATTTCAATCGTATTTTCGCCTGTATAGGAGTTTGGACCTTTAAATAGAGATACTAGGACTTCGTCCAAAGTTTTGGAAGCATCCATAATATGCCCTAAATGCAGGGTGTGTGTTTTTTGCTTGGTTAAATCTTTGTTTTTTATGGATTTAAAAACACTGTTTCCAATGGTAATTGCTTCGGGACCGGAAATTCGGATTATTGCGATGGCTCCAGCTCCAGAAGGTGTTGCTAAGGCTACTATCGAATCGTTGTATAACATATTTTTATATTCTAAGTGGCAAAGGTACTAAATCTAAATAAGTATCTATTTGTTTATTGAATTGGCTTTTTAAGCGTCACCCATGTGGAATTTGACTTAGTTTTTTAATTTTATTTCCGTAACTTTAGGATTGCATTCGTTCAGATAACCAATTTAAATTGATAGTATATGAAACGTATTCTTTTCCCAACAGATTTTTCTGAGGTAGCTACAAATGCTTTTGTACACGCTCTGGCATTTGCTAAAATACTTCATGGGGAACTTGTAATATTACATTCTTACCCAACATTGTCTATTGACGACCAGTTTTTTCCCGAAAATTTTAAAACCGTTTATGACACAGTAGAGTTAACACAGTTTGATATATTTAAAGAAGAAGTGCCTAAATTACATGCCATTGCCACTGCTTGCAATTTAGATAATATAAAAATGACACATCGGTTAATGGAAGGCGACTTGGTCAATAACATCAAAAAGAGTGTTGAAGAGGATAAAATTGACTATGTAGTGATGGGAACATCGGGTGTTACAGAGTGGGATGCCATTTTTATAGGATCTAATTCTGGTGAAGTGATCATTGGGATAACGGTGCCAGTTTTATGCGTGCCATTGGACTCAAAATACAAAACGATCAAAACAATTGGCTTTACTACGCGATACAGAGCTAAGGATAAACAAGCAATTCATACGGTTTTAAATTTAGCCAAACATCTAAATGCAAAGCTGAAGTGTCTCTATGTAAAAACGAGTAATTCTGATGTCTCAAAAGAAACAATTGCCGAGTGGAATGCGGAATTTGAAACACAACCAATCGAATTTTCGATTGTCGAAAGTGATGAAATTAATGAAGCCGTTATGGATTTTATAATTACTAAAAACGTGAATGTCTTGACAATGCTAACGTATAAAAGAGGTTTTTTTAAAGGATTATTTCAACCTAGCTATACAAAAATGGAACATCCTGAATTTCACATTCCAATTTTGGCTATTCATATTGACTAAAGAGATAGATGTTGTTTTGTTAGAATAATAAACAACATATGATTTTGTAATTTGATAATCAAGTATTTAGAAATATTAAAAAAAGAATCAATATTACATTTAAGAAAGCTTTTTATTGTTAAAATAAATTTAAATAACTGATTATTATCATGTTATAATTGTAACTTTAGGTTTAATTTTAACTACTTAAACTATCTCAAAATGAAACGTATTTTATTTCCAACCGATTTTTCTGAAGCTGCTACCAATGCCTTTGTTCATGCTTTAGAATTTGCAAATATAGTTCAAGGCGAGCTGGTCTTATTGCATGCATTTGAATTGCCTGTATTCGACAATCAGTTTTTCCCGGAAAACTATATGGTGATTTATGAATCAGTAGAGTTATCGCAATTCGAAATGTTTAAAGATGAAATTCCGAAACTACGTTCCATAGCACAAGAGCGAGGCCTAGGAAAAATTAAAATGACGCATCGTCTCATGGATGGAAGTTTACTCTATAATATTAATAAATCAATTAAAGAGGATAAAATAGATTACGTGGTTATGGGTACTGAAGGAGCTTCTGGCTGGTCAGAGTTTTTTTCTGGTACCAATACTGGTAACGTTTTAGCGGAAATCAATGTGCCAATTCTTAGTATTCCTGTCAATGCAAAATACAAAAAAATAGAAACGATTGGTTTCACGACACGCTTTAGACCAAAAGATAAAAAAGCACTTAAAAAAGTGGTAAAATTAGCTAAAATAGCTGGTGCAGCGGTAAAATGTCTTTATGTGAAAACTAGCAAAACAGATGTTGAAAAAGCAACAATTAAGAATTGGGAAGAGGATTTTGCAGAAGAACCTATAGAGTTTTTTGTAATCGAAAGTGATGAAGTAAAAGAGACTATTTTAGATTTTATCTTGCTAAAAGAAATAGACATGTTGACTATGCTGACGTACAAAAGAACATTTTTTGAAGGTTTATTCCATCCCAGCTTAACTAAGAAATTTGCTAATAATTTTGACGTTCCGATTTTCGCAATCCCTATTGAAGAATAGGCTTGTTTAATTTTTGAAAATAGTGCGGCAGTTTTTATTTTATTCGAAGGTGTTGCCATATTGCCTACTATTCTAATAGCTTATTTATTCGCGTACACCTATATTTGTATTTCAATTTAATCGAAATATGGATCAATACAGTACAAAGAGTAATAGCTATTCGGAGGAGTTAAGCAAAATCAATAAAAAATACAATACCATCAGCGTACTTAGACTTTTGTGTATCTTTCTTTTTTTAGGTTCTCTTTATTATTACATAAAAAACAGCGAAATTATCTTTATAGTTTCAGCTGTTTTATTTTTTGCGGGTTTTATAATTTTTATGAAAATTCACTCCAAATTACTTTTCGAAAAGAAGCTTAATACTGCGTTAAAGGAAATCAACGACAATGAAATCTCTTATTTAGAGAAGAAATCGATTCCATTTGATAACGGACAAGAATTCAATGATTTTCATCATCCTTATGCCTACGACCTAGATATATTTGGAGAACATTCCCTTTTTCAAAATTTAAATAGAACTGCGACTTTTATTGGAAAGAAAAGATTAGCTGAGCAATTGCTGACTTTATCTCCAAATGAGGAAATCATTAAAAATCAATCGGCTGTTAATGAGCTTTCGCAAAAATTAGATTGGCGCCAGAATTTTTTGGCTTTGGCCAAAATAAGTCAAGATTCTAAAGCCAGTTTTGAAGGATTAATGAAGTGGAGCAAATTTCAAAGTACTCCATTGTCTACAGCACCAGTTATACTTTCTTATGCTGCACCACTATTGTTTTTAAGCGTATTAATTTCCTACATTGTTATGGCTGAGACTTTTTTATTGTCTTATCTCTCTTATGTGTTTTTATTGAATTTATTTATTATGGGGGCTTTTTATAAACGCATCCAAATCGAAATTGCCAATGCAGAAGACCTCGATAAGGTAATCAGTCAATATAGTTTATTACTTAAAAAAATTGAAGACGAAACTTTCCAGTCTCAAAAGCTGATTGATTTACAACAAAAGTTGAAATTTAAAACAGAAAATGCTAGCATTCACCTTAAAACCTTATCGGGATTATTTTCTAATATGGATACGATTGGGAATCTATTAACGGCTTCTTTGTTTAATGGAACCTTTCTATTCAATATTCATGTTTTAAATAAACTATTGCATTGGAAAAAAGAACATGCTGAAGTATTGGAAGATTGGCTAGACGTTGTTGGTGAATTCGAAATGCTAAATAGCTTGGCTAATTTTGCCTACAACAATACTGAGTTTGTCTATCCTACTTTAAACACCGAATTCAAAATCAACTTCTCAGATTTGAGTCACCCCTTATTGAATCGCAATACTAGAGTAGGGAATACTGTTGAGTTTCACCCGCAATCTTTTATGATTTTAACGGGATCGAATATGTCAGGTAAGAGTACTTTTCTAAGAAGTCTAGGAATTAATATGGTGTTATCAGGTGCGGGTTCGGTGGTATGTGCGAAGGAAGCTCATGTACATCCTTTACCGGTGTTAGTTTCCATGCGTTTGTCGGATTCCTTATCAGATAGTGAGTCTTATTTTTTTGCCGAAATAAAGCGCTTAAAACAGATTATGAATGAATTAGAAGGAAATGCTGCTTTTGTATTATTGGATGAAATCCTTAGAGGAACGAACTCTGACGACAAAAGAAACGGAACCATAGAAGTCGTTAAGAAAGTAATTGCAAATAAAGCAATTGGAGCGATTGCAACTCACGATATAGAAGTTTGTCTAACTACAAATGAATATCCAGATACTCTTACTAACAAATGTTTTGAAGTCGAAATTGTAAATGATGATTTACATTTTGATTACAAACTCCGCGATGGAATATGCAAAAATAAAAGCGCCACGTTCCTGATGAAAAAAATGGGAGTGATTTAATCGGGAGAAGATAGAAGTTAGAAAATAGAAGAAAACGAAGAAAGAAGAAAAAGAAGAAAGAAGCTAGAAAATCGAGAAAAGAAGATAGAGTAAAGAAGATAGAGTAAAGAAGTTGGAATAAAATTAGAAGACTTTAGAAAATAAAAACCAGGATAAAAATACAGGAATTAAAAAACCGATAAAACTCCATTTCGTCTCCCCCTCCTTCGGAGGGGGACGGGGGAGGATAAACAAAAAAAAACCGCATATCCTTTAAGGAAATAGCGGTTTTTTTCAATATAAAAAAATGGTTTGGTTAATAGCGTATTTTGAAATACAATGATAAGTATAATATGTTAACTATCAAAAAAAATGGGCATAAAACATTAACAATTTATTAACTATTCAGCATAACCGGCATCACCAGCATGGTTACGGTCTCGCCATCTTCTAATCCGTCAACAGGAGTTAGTATTCCCGCTCTATTAGGCAAAGACATTTCTAACATGATCATATCTGATTGTAAATTAGTTAACATTTCAGTAAGAAAACGCGAGTTGTAGCCTATTTGCATATCGTCGCCTTGATAATCACAAGTCAATCTTTCCTCTGCTTTGTTAGAGTAATCAATATCTTCAGCCGAAACATTCAATTCAGCACCCGCGATTTTCAAACGAATTTGGTGTGTAGTTTTATTAGAGAAAATAGCAACACGACGTACTGAACTCAAAAACTGAGAACGGTCAATCATTAATTTATTTGGATTCTCTTTTGGGATAACCGCTTCATAGTTTGGATATTTTCCATCTATTAAACGACACATTAAAATATAATTATCGAATGAAAAAGTAGCATTCGAATCGTTATATTCAATTTTTACTTCAGCATCTGAAGTCGAAAGAATATTTTTTAGAATGGTCAAAGGTTTCTTTGGCATAATAAAATCAGCTACTTGAGACGCTTTTACATCTGTTCGTGCATATTTTACCAGTTTGTGCGCATCAGTTGCCACAAAGGTTAATCCTTCTGGAGAGAACTGAAAAAACACACCAGACATAACTGGACGTAAATCATCGTTACCAGCAGCAAAGATTGTTTTACTTATAGCTGTTGCCAATACATCTGCAGGAACTAAAGTTACCGAAGGCTCTTCTAGGTTAACAGATTTTGGGAATTCAGCACCAGGAGCATACGCCAACGCATATTTACCAGAGTTTGAACTGATTTCTATCGTGCTGTTTTCTTCAACAGTAAAAGTTAAAGGTTGCTCTGGAAAAGTTTTAAGGATTTCCAACAGTAATTTTGCCGGTACAGCGACACTACCTTTACTCGTGGAATCAATAGCTAAGTTAGCCGACATGGTAGTCTCTAAATCACTTGCCGAAACCGTTAATTCGTTATTGTCTAATTCAAATAGGAAGTTGTCCAAAATGGGCAAAGTATTGCTACTGTTAATAACACTACCTAAAACTTGTAATTGTTTTAATAAGTACGAACTCGATACTATAAATTTCATCTGTTTTATTTTATTTTTTTTGGTATCTATTTTTGATTTCAAAATAGAATACATTTTACAAATATATCGTAAACTATTCTAGTATTGAAACTTTTTTATTAACATCTATTGACCGTATTTTCTTTTTCTAAGATAGGTAAATAATCCGCCAAATAACACTAAGATTAGCAGTGGAAGCCCGATAGTTATGACTTGAGTCTGGGTGTAGTTTTCAAATACTTTTTCCTTGTCTAATAAGGGTAAATCTAAATCCTTGCTTCGAATGTTAATAAGTCCAGTATCGTCTAACAGATAATTGACACAATTCAGCATGAAATCCTTGTTGTCGTATAGATTTCCAGAACGTTGATCGTAACCCAGTTCTACCGGTTGAAAGTTTTTATCTAGTTGGTTTTTTATCACATCTCCATCAGAAATTACAATCATTTTATTCTTCTTTCCAGTTCCTTGAAATGTGGCTTGTTCAAAAGGCAACACTCTGTTTTCAAACATGGAATGGAAGGATCCTTCCAGCAATACTGCAAGCGGAATATTTCCTGTTTTTATATAATGATTTGGGCTGGTTTCCTCGGCAACAATGTCTAAATTTATTTCTACTGGAGCCCCTATTTTTTTAGAATAAGGTGATGATTTTAGAAGTACAGTTTTCTTAATTCCGTTTTTCAAAGTGTCGATAGGATTCGCAAAATCAAACTTAATTCCGCCTAAGTTTTTCACAATTGGATGCGTGCTTTCTGGATAAACCAAGGGAGCAAATTTCCAGTTGAATTCTTGAAACTGGGTTGCACTTCCTTGTTCGCCTGTCGCTAATTTTATAGGACTTCCTTGTTCGTCTTTGACAATATCTGGATTGATACGTAAGCCGTATTTAAAGAACATATCGTTTAAATTCAAATCTCTAGGAAAGGCTAGCGTCGATCCCGAAGGATTGTAAAGACTGTCCATTTCTGCATTTACTTGATCGATGAGCCACAATGTTTTTCCTCCGTTGATGATGAATTGGTCTAGAACTTGTTTTTCGGAATCAGAAAATGTTTCAGTAGGCTTGGCGATAATAGCCAAATCATATTTCTGTAAAGCATTTAAACTGCCAGTAGGATCTTTGGCAACCGAATCTAAGGTAAAAGGACCAATGTGGTAACTTTCTCTTATTTGCAACAAGAATTTAGCCATTAAAATATCTTGAAGTTCGCCGTTTCCTTTGATAACAGCAACCGTTTTTTGCTTTGCTGTTGATACTTTGTGGAAGGCATCAGATATCGAATATTCAAGATGTTGCACTGAACCAATGACCATCTCAGTAGTCGAAGCTCCCATTCTGTTTTTCAACAATGGAATATTGACTTCTTTGTTTTGGTAAATTGCGATCGCCCAAGGGAAAACCATTGCTTGCGATTGTTTTCCTTTGTCATCAACTGTTATGTTTATAGGCGTTAATCCTTTTCGATACAGCTCCTTAATATTATCCATACTGGTATCTTCGTTTTCCAATGGATTTATGAATTCGAAAACTATATTCTTGTTATAGGCCTGAAATTCTTCTAATAGCTGCTGTGTTTCTAACTGCAGTCTTTTAAATTCACCAGGCAAATCACCTTGTAGGTAAATTTTGATGTACAACGGTTCTTTTACTTGTTTGATTATATTCAAAGAAGTAGTAGAAAGGGTATATCTTTTGTCTTTTGTTAAATCAAAACGATGAAAGAAATAGTTTCCAATACCATTTATAACCAGTAATAGTGCGATTGTTATCAAAACCGATTTCAGGTTGCTTTTTTTAATTGGTACCATTACAATTTAAAAGATTTAAGTTTATAAACAGTAAACGAAAGAAACAGCACCGTTATACTTGCAAAATAGAGTAGATCTCTAGTGTCTATGACGCCACGCCCCATACTTTTAAAGTGATCTTGCATTCCAAAAGCAGAGATAAATATAGAAAAAGACGGTGTTAATGAAGCGAGACCTTCGAAACCAAAATAGAAAAAGAAACATAAAAAGACAGCTACAATAAAAGCCACAATTTGATTATCGGAGAGGGTAGAAGTAAAAATCCCGATTGAAGAATAGGCACTAATTAGGAATAGTAGACCAATGTAAGAACCAATGGTGCTTCCCATATCGAGGTTTCCTTCTGGCATTCCTAAACTAGAGATTACTTCGACATAAATAAATGTTGGAATAATGGCCATTACAATCAGTAAAACTGCGCCAAGAAATTTTCCGTTTACGATTTGCCACAGACTCAAGGGTTTTGTTAAAAGCAATTCAAGTGTTCCTTGCTTTTTCTCATCCGAGAAACTGCGCATCGTTACAGCCGGAATTAAGAAAATTAAAATCCAAGGAGCTAAGGTGAAAAACGGACTCATATCGGCAAAACCGGTATTGAGAATATTATAGTCCCCTTCGAAAACCCAAAGAAATAACCCGTTGAGAATTAGAAATAAAGCAATAACCAAGTAACCGATGGGCGAACCAAAAAAGGATTTAATCTCTCGTAATAATATGGCTTTCATTAATTTTTTGTTTAAAAGTTTAAGATTTAATAGTGTCTAAATTGAGACTAAAAAACTTAAATTAAAGTAGCTAACTTATCGACGCTCCAGGCTTCTGGCTTGTCATTGAATAATTTTTTGGTAAACGTCCAAACTTCATTGAAAAACTCTGAATTTCTGTAGTTTTCTAAGTCGTCTTCGGTATCCCAATAGCTATACGTGAAAAAGATGCTTTTGTTGTCTTTGTCCTGATATAACTCTAATAAACGGTTTCCTGGAGCATTCCTGATTCGTTCTTTAATTGATTCGAAATTTTCTAGGAATGCAGGAATGTTTTCTTCGTGAAAACTTAATTTTACTATTCGTACCAACATGTGATCTAGGATTTATGATTAACGATTGATGATTTGAGATTTTATGGATGTGGTGTTCTTCTAATCCTTGAATTGAATAGACACCGTATCTCTATAGTTTAAACCCAATAAGCTATTTGCAGAGCCTACTTTGGAAGGGTTACTTCTAAAAATGGCAATTTCGAGAAAGCCAGCTTCATTAAAAATCGCTAGTTTCTCTCCTTCATAATTCTTTATTGGATATTTATCAGAACTCGCAATTGCAGAGTAATTTGGCAAAATGGTTTTGATGTTTTTTGTTTTCATGACAATCTCATAAGGCCTTCCTCGAGCAACCTCCATAAATTGTCTTTTACTAATATTGGTAACCACATTTCCAAAATGATCGATATAAATAACATTACCTTTTAGTGTATTACCGTCCTCAGAAATCGCTGCTTTTAATTCGGTTATTTGTTTAATGCTACTGATTTCTTTACCAATAACGTTTAGCAAACCACCCTTTGCAATATGACAAGCGACCGTAACAAAAACATCCATTCCGGTTGCTTCGCTAGACAAACGATCGTGAATATTTATAGCGACCATTTTTTGAGGAACAATTTTTTGCGAAAGCATGCTTAGAATTCCGTTATCGGCAGCAATAAAGTAAGAATCGTTCCATTGCATCACTATATGCCGATTCTCTTTATTGAGTTCCATATCGACTCCTATTAGGTGAACAGTCCCTTTTGGAAAGCTCGAATAAGCAGCACTAATAATGTAACTTGCTTCAACTGTGTTGAATGGGTCAATGTGATGCGAAATGTCTACAATGGAAGCTTCAGGATACTCAGATAATATTTTCCCTTTTAACGCACCAACAAAGTGATCTTTCAAGCCGTAATCGGTAGTTAGGGTAATTATTGACATATATTTTTTATAAAAATTGGTGTATTCTAAAACTAATTTTCATTAAATTTGAGAAATGCAAATCTAATAATAGTAAATTCAAAAAAGCAAAAAACGAAAAACAAATTCTAAATAATAAGACAAATAATATTCAGGTTTAAGACCAAAATGGATTGGATTTTTTAGTTGATTTAATTTAATATAAAACTACAACTTTTGAACGAAAGAATAATAGAGCTCATAGACATCGCTCCAAAAGAATTTTGGGGTGCTCAAGACACTCATCTTGAAACTATTAAAAAATATTATCCAAAATTAAAGATTGTTGCCCGCGGAACTACTCTAAAGGCATTTGGAGAAAAAGAAATCTTAGACGAGTTCGAAAAACGTTTTCAACGTTTAATGCTGCATTTTTCTAGATATAATAATATCGATAACAATGTTATTGAACGTGTTATTCTAGGCGAGGGTCAGGATGATAGAAGAAACACGGTGAATGATAAAATTCTGGTACACGGAGTGGCGGGTAAAATCATCAAGGCGATGACACCTAATCAGCAATTGCTGGTAGATACCATAAATAAAAACGACATGGTTTTTGCGGTAGGACCTGCAGGAACTGGGAAAACCTATACAGGTGTTGCGATGGCCGTAAAAGCTTTGAAAGAAAAACAGGTAAAACGTATTATCCTTACTCGACCAGCCGTAGAAGCTGGGGAAAACCTAGGATTTCTTCCTGGAGACATGAAAGAAAAATTAGATCCGTACATGCAGCCGCTGTATGACGCCTTACGGGATATGATACCTAATGAAAAACTGGAAGATTACATTCTAAAAGGGATTATACAAATTGCTCCGCTTGCCTTTATGCGTGGGCGAACATTGGATCATGCGTTTGTAATATTGGACGAGGCTCAAAATACCACACATTCCCAGATGAAAATGTTCTTGACTCGAATGGGGAAAAGTGCCAAGTTCATGGTAACTGGAGATCCCGGCCAAGTCGATCTGCCGAGAAGAACAATTTCAGGATTGAAAGAAGCGCTATTGGTTTTAAAGGATATTGAAGGAATCGGAATTATTTATTTGGACGATAAAGATATTGTAAGACACAGATTAGTGAAAAAAGTCTTAGATGCTTATAAATATACTGAGAATCCAGCCTAAAAATAGAAATTGTATTTTTGACAGATAGTCAAAAGAATATTATGTACGATCCCGCTTGGGGTCGTACTTTTTTAATGGAAAATTGATTAAATAATAATAAGCGAAGATTGTATAATAATAGATTTTGTAATTTGTAAAAAGTGCGACAATTAACGCTAAAACTTGATTTTTATTTAAAAAGGAAAGTGAACTGAAGTTCAAATTGACGAAGCTTTGCTCTTGTTTTCTATTAAAGATTTTGTAAACTTTTGAGTTGTTATTGGAAATATCTTCAAAATTCAATAAGTTTGAAATTATTACAAATGAATATGAAAATTACAATGTTAAAGGAGAAAATAAAAGTAGTAATAAGCGACTTAGACGGAACACTACTAAATCAGCATCACCAAATTTCAGAATATACTAAAACAGTTTTTCAAGAACTACACAGTCAAGGATATCTTATAATTGTTGCCACAGGACGTCATCATCTCGATGCGATGTCTATTGTGGAGAGCTTAGGCTGTCCGGCGTACTTAGTAACTTCAAATGGAGCTAGAATTCACTCGCCACAAAACGAACTTCTTTTTTCTCACAACATTAGTAGTGAGGCCATAAAATCTGTACTATCATTAGGAATAGATGAAGAGTTCACGACTGTAGTATTTAAAGAAAATAGTTGGTTGACTAATAAACACAATGAAGCATTAAACAGTTTTCAGCCTGAATTAAAATATGTTCCAGAGCTTGTAAATTTTGATTCGGTCGAAGATTTAACTGCTATAAAAATGTTTTTTACACACGAACGTCATTCTAAACTGATAGAACTTAGAGATAAAATAGTTAAAAAATATTCAGATGATTTTAGTCATGCTTTCAGTTTGCCACATTGTTTAGAGTTTATGGACAAGACTGTCGATAAAAGTGTTGCTATTGCCAAGATTTTAGAAATAGAAAATTTGAGTTTTCAAGAGACTATTTCTTTTGGAGATGGCTATAATGATGAAAAAATGTTGAATGCTACAGCAAAAGGATTGCTAATGGGCAATGCACCAGACAGTTTGAAAAGCAAGTTAGCACATCTTGAAGTAATTGCAACTAATTATGATAATGGAGTAGCTACCTATTTATTTGAAAAACTCTTAAAGCAACCTATTTTAAGTGTATAGCTAACCTAAAAGTAGCGATATGTTTTTTTAATACGTTTCAAAGTGTATTTTTGTGTGAATTAAACCATACAAAAATGACCAGAGCTATTTTTATTATTACCGCATTTATAACTTTCTCTTTTACAGTTCAAAGCCAAAGTTTACAGTTAGAAGACATCATGAAGGGAGATACCTTCATTGGAGAACAACCTTTTTCTGGTCGATGGTCCTTAGATAGTAAAAAAGTATATTTTGAATGGAATCCCAATAATGAGTTAGGAGCCAATACTTATTTTTGGGAAAAAGGAATGGAAAAAGCTAAATTGGTTTCTTATCCAGAAGCTGCATTTTCTAAATTAGATTTTAAAAGCAAACCGAACTCGGATACCGTGTATTATATTGATAAAGGGGCTTTGTATTCGTATTCTATTCAAACAAAAAAAACTAAAAAACTACTGCAACAATCCAGCTCAATTTCTAACCTGCAACTAGGAAAGGATGCCGGAGTGTTGTTTTTTACCCAAAATGAAAATGTCCTAAAATTTGACACCAAAGAAGGAACGCTTGTCCAAATAACAAATTTTAAATCAGGCAAAGAAAAGGATAAAGAAGGCGAGAAAGACAGTTTCTTAATAAGCCAGCAAAAAGAATTATTCCAATTTATTCGTGACCAAGAAGCAAAGAAAAACTGGGATAAGGCTAAGGCCGATAAAAATAAATCTGATTTTCCTAGGCCTTATTATTACGGTAAAGAATCGTTTGAAGGCTTAAAGATTGATCCAAAAGGGAATTACGCCACTTTTAGAGTAGTAACTGCTGCTGAAACTAAAAGTGAAATAATGGAAAATGTGATTACAAAAGATGGATACAATCAATCAGTAAACACAAAGAAGAAAGTTTCAGTTTCAAATTTAACTAAATCAAAATTCGGAATTTATTCTGTGGCTCAAGATTCAGTTTACTATGTTAATTTCTCTACGTTAAGTCATATTCAGGACAAACCGGTTTATTATAACGAATATGAAAATTTAAAAAATAAAGAAAAGGAAGACAAGTTGGTTTTCGTGCAAGCACCTACGTTTAGTGAAGATGGTGTTTATGCGATTAGCGAGATAAGAAGTCTGGACAATAAAGACAGATGGATTGTACAATTGAATTTGGAAAAAGGTACTTTCAAAGAAATTGATTATCAGCATGACGAAGCTTGGATTGGTGGACCTGGAATTCCATCGTATTCTTATGGCTCAGGAACTTTAGATTTTTTGGGAGATAACGAAACGATTTATTTCCAGTCAGAAGCGACAGGATATTCACATCTTTACAGTTATAACTTAAGAACAAATAAGAAAAACCAACTTACAAAGGGCAATTGGGAAGTGAGAGATCTAACGCTTTCTAAAGATAAAAGGACTTTTTATTTAACTACAAATACAACCCATCCTGGAAATCGTGGTTTCTATAAATTGCCTGTTTCTGGTGGAGAATTGCAACCTATTCTAATCAAAGATGGAGCTCATGAAGTAACTCTTTCTCCTGATGAAAGCACTTTGCTTGTTCGTTATTCGTTTAAGAACAAACCTTGGGAATTTTATACTGCTGCAAATAAAAAAGAGGTGAACTTGACACAAATAACACATTCGACCTCAAAAGAATTTAATTCTTATTCTTGGCGTACTCCTGAAGTAATCACTTTTAAAGCAGAAGATGGAACAAATGTAAACGCAAGACTATATAAACCGGAAGCAGCCAAATCAAATAAAGCAGCGATTCTCTTTGTACATGGAGCGGGCTATTTGCAGAACGCCCATAATTATTGGAGTACGTATCATAGAGAATTTATGTTTCATAATTTATTGACAGATCTAGGCTACACCGTTTTAGATATTGATTACAGAGGAAGTGATGGTTACGGACGTGATTTTAGAACTGGTATTTACCGTTTTATGGGAGGAAAAGATTTAACTGATCAAATTGACGGAAAAAAGTACTTAGTCGAAAACTTAGGCATTAACCCTGAAAAAGTGGGTATGTATGGTGGATCTTATGGTGGTTTTATTACTCTAATGGCGATGTTGACTACGCCAAACGAATTTAAATCGGGTGCGGCATTGCGTTCAGTAACAGATTGGGCACATTATAATCATGGCTACACAGGGAATATTCTTAATTTCCCAGAAACAGATCCTAATGCTTTTAGAAAAAGCTCACCAATTTATTTCGCTGATAATTTGCAAGGGAACTTGTTGATGCTTCACGGAATGGTAGATAATAATGTGGAGTACAAAGATGTGGTGCGTTTGTCACAACGTTTTATTGAACTTGGAAAGAAAAACTGGAGCTTATCCTCATTTCCTGTTGAAGCTCATGGTTTTAAAGAAACCTATTCTTGGGTTGATGAGTACAGCAGAATATTGAATTTATTTAATGATACACTTCTTGAAAAATAGTGTGTTTTATTAACTTAATAATGTTTCAACAATTTTGTGTATCTCTTTGAAACAACCTATTTTTGCAAAACAACAACGCAACACCATTTTATAATGAGCAATACAATTACAACTACTAATTTTAATTTTCCAAATCAAAAATCGGTTTACCGAGGTAAAGTAAGGGAAGTGTACAATATCAATTACGATCTTTTAGTAATGGTAGCCACAGACAGGTTATCTGCTTTTGATGTCGTATTACCAAAAGGAATACCTTACAAAGGACAGATTTTGAACCAAATTGCTACTAAATTTATGGAATTAACGCAAGATATTGTTCCTAACTGGTTGATTGCAACTCCAGATCCTAGTGTAGCAGTAGGTCATTTATGCACACCTTTCAAAGTAGAAATGGTAATTCGTGGATATCTATCTGGACATGCGGCTCGTGAATATGCTCTTGGCAAAAGAGAAATTTGTGGTGTAGCAATGCCAGAAGGATTAAAGGAAAATGATAAATTTCCAGAAGCAATTATTACGCCAACAACAAAAGCAGATAATGGCGAACATGATGCCGATATTTCAAGAGAAAACATTTTATCTAAAGAAATTGTTTCTGAAGAAGATTATTTGATTTTAGAAAAATATACTAGAGCTTTGTTTCAAAGAGGAACTGAAATTGCTGTAAGCCGTGGATTGATTTTGGTGGATACCAAATATGAATTTGGGAAAACCAAAGATGGAGTAATTGTTTTAATTGATGAAATCCATACACCGGATTCTTCTCGCTATTTTTATTCAGAGGGATATCAAGAAAGACAAGACAAAGGAGAGGAGCAAAAACAATTGTCAAAAGAATTTGTTCGTCGATGGTTAATCCAAAATGGTTTTCAAGGTTTAGAAGGACAGCAAATTCCTGATATGACTGAGGAATATATAGAAACGGTTTCCGAAAGATATATTGAATTATATGAAAAAATCCTTGGTGAAAAATTCGTTAAGGCTGACATTTCAAATATCAATGAAAGAATAGAAAAAAATGTGTTGGCTTATTTAGAAAAAAGATAAAACTGCATTATTTTTATATAAAGCAAAACCGCAATCTTGGAAGGAATTGCGGTTTTGCTTTTTGTTTTAAATTTAGTTATTTTTCTAGAATGACTTTAAGATTATCAAGTCCTTGCTGTAGGTCTTTGCCAATCATTTTGTCCATTCCAATAAAAGGCATCATTAAATTCATTGGATACGGCATGTGTCCGTCATAGCCCCAGCGAACTTTAGTTTCATTTGTAGAAATTGATTCAGTTGAAAAATAAGCTTTATCGGTTGTCTCAATTGGAATTTTGAAACGCAATTCAAAATCTACTCTTTCTCCTTCAGTTAGTTTTTTTATTTCTTGTTCTCCCACACCTACATTTTCATTTGTACTTTTCCATGCTGATATCGCTCCCGCTGTTCCGTCAGTACCTATAAATGTTTTTTTCATATTGGGATCTGTTTTCGCCCAAACACTAAAGTTATCTTGATTTTTTAAATATTTTAGATAATTATATACACTATCACTAGGTTGGTTAATGACAATCTCTCTTTGTATTGTATAATCTTTTGGGAGAAATAGTGCTACAATCAATGCTAGTGCCATAATTCCAAGAATGGCAAATAAAATACGTTTGATAATCTTCATAATTTTGAATTTTAAGGATATGTTGATTTCTTTATCTGATATTCATAAATTGCAATCCATTCAGCAACTGACATTTTCTGGACAAGCTCCGCGATTAAGTCAAAAGGGATCTGGTCCACTTTTTTGAATCGAATGTAACTTTTTCCCATGTCTAATTTTAGATTGGTCTGTTTGGGATATTCGTCAGTAAACCATTTCAATAAATCAGGACTAGCATAAATACCCATATGATATAAAGCAATAAAGTTTTTCTGTGAAGCTATACTGATAAAAGGCAATGGCAATTCTTTATTACAATGATATCCTTCTGGATATATCGTGTGTGGAACCACGTACCCTATCATTCCATAACTCATTTCCTCGTTAAAGCCTTTAGGGATATTTGAAAGCATGATTTCTCGAAGTTTGTTTATTGGTGTTTTTCGATCTTCGGGGAGTTCTTTTAAATATTCTTCGACATTATTGGCTTTCGATTGCATTGATAGTTTTTTTTGTTAAGTAAATTTAATGAAAAAGCCGTAATTCTAAGTTAGAATTACGGCTTTTAGTACCAAACAAATTTATATTTTAGTCCAAATGAATATTATATAGGTATTATTTTAGCCCCGGTAGCAGCGGTATCCTTTTGTCCCGGGTTTCGGGACAAAAGATATAGCGGAGAACGGGAAAAGCTCCTGAAACTATTATTTAAAATAAGAAAACGTTTCGTTGTTCTCTAATTTCAATATCGTTTCATATATTAATTTGATGACATTTTCGACATCATCGCGGTGCACCATTTCAACAGTGGTATGCATGTAGCGTAATGGAAGCGAAATCAAAGCCGAAGCCACACCGCCATTGCTGTACGCAAATGCATCAGTGTCTGTTCCAGTAACTCTTGAAGAAGCCAGGCGCTGGAAAGGAATTTTATTTTCCTCGGCAGTATCCAGAATTAATTCCCTAAGGTTATTCTGAACGGCTGGAGCATAAGTAACAACTGGTCCTTTTCCTATTTTGGTTTCTCCTTCAATTTTCTTCTCGATCATTGGAGTGGTAGAGTCATGACATACATCAGTTACAATAGCTACGTTTGGTTTGATTGTTTTTGTAATCATCTCTGCTCCGCGAAGACCTACTTCTTCTTGAACTGAATTAGTGATGTACAATCCAAATGGTAATTTCACTTTGTTTTCATGTAGTAAACGAGCTACTTCGGCAATCATAAAACCACCCATGCGATTGTCAATGGCACGACAAACAAATTTATTTTCGTTTAGAATCATGAATTCATCTGGGTAAGTAATTACACATCCCACATGAACGCCCATTTTATCCACCTCTTCTTTTGTTTCACAACCTATGTCAATGAACAAATTACTGATTTTAGGAGTTTCTTCTTTTTCACCTTTTCTAGTATGTATCGCAGGCCATCCAAAAACACCTTTCACAATTCCTTTTTTAGTGTGAATGTTAACGCGTTTAGAAGGAGCAATCTGGTGATCTGAACCTCCATTGCGAATAACATATATTAAACCATCGTCAGTAATATAATTTACATACCATGAAATTTCGTCAGCATGCCCTTCAATCACTACTTTATAAGGAGCATCAGGATTAATAATTCCTACCGCAGTTCCGTATGTGTCCGTTATAAAGGTATCAACATAAGGTTTTAGGTAATCCATCCAAATTTTTTGTCCTTCGGCTTCGAATCCTGTAGGGGAGGCGTTGTTTAAGTATTTCTCTAAAAATGTAATAGAGGATTTCTTTAATATCGATTTAGTGCTCATAAAATATATTTTTTGCTAAATTATAGAATTGGCATTACACTTGCATATATAATGTATAATTTTACCCTAAATTTTTTCTTTATGCAGTTTATTAGATTTACGATTTTCTTTCTTTTTTTAACGATAGTAGGCCATGCTCAGATTATTTCTAAAGACACTACTAAAATGGGGTATGTTTTGCGAGATACAGATGAATCGTTAAATGACACTATTCAATTGGAAGAAATTATTGTTTCTAAAGAAAAGTTGGATCCCGAAGCTAAGAAGCAGTTTCTGATTTTGCAGAGCAGAGTCTATAGAGTCTATCCCTATGCCAAATTGGCTTCCGAAAGATTGACGCTTTTAAATAAAGGAATGGAGAGGCTATCTACAAATAGAGAAAAGAAGAAATATTTTAAGATCGTGGAAAGTTACCTTAATGACGAATTTGAAGCAAAGCTTAAAAAGTTGTCCCGCAGTCAGGGCCGAATATTAGTAAAGTTAATCCATCGTCAAACGGGAACTTCTACGTATGATCTGGTGAAAACATTGAAAAGTGGTTGGAAAGCGTTTTGGTCTAACACCGCGGCCAGCATGTTTGACATTAATTTAAAAACAGAATATGCTCCCTACGTTTCTAATGAAGATTTTTTGATTGAAACTATACTTATAAGAGCCTTCGAATCGGGAAGATTACAAAACCAACCACCAGCACATCCTGTAGATATCGATAATCTGAATGATTTCTGGGAAGCGAAGGCACAGCAACCAAAACCATAAATAGTATTTGGGCGTTCCTCATTATAAAAAAAAAGAAGGTATACCTATGTATAAGGAGTGTATAATTTTTTTTAGGAGCTATTTCCCGCTATTCGTTACAATCTACCTCGCCGTTCCGAGGCTTCGGGACTGGCTTGATAGGATTTCCACTGCTATGGGGGCTAGGTGAGTCGCTTTTAGAAGTGAGATTTAAATATTAGTAATAAAATCTCCAAAAAACAACACCTATATATAATAGTATATAAAGCAAGAGTACTAAATTATTCGGGAATCAAGGCTAGTTATGCTATTTGACACTACTACGGAGTCAATAAAAAATGCTGTATTCTCAACGAAACAGGGCGAACCACGTCCACAAATTCTCCCTCTCCTTTGGAGATGGCTGGGGTGAGGAAAAAACTTTCCACTTCAAGATTCCTATTTCCAGCGAGTTAAACTCTGCGTTAAGGAAACATAAAAAAATAGTCAATAAAAAGTATTGTTTAACGCTATAAAGGTGCTACTTTTG